>NZ_JAZQFM010000027.1:0-15320 GCF_045539575.1 Methanobrevibacter sp. | reverse complement strand
TCCTCACTTATTTAAGTAATTTACTATTTTTTAATTGTTTAATTTGAAATTAAAGAAAAATTAGAACGAATTTACATCGAAGTGAAATTTCAAGTGTAAAAAAATAAAATTTGAAAGAAGCCTATAAAATTTTACAGACTCTAAAATTTAAATAATTCCTTTTAGATAGTATATCTTGAGGGATTATATGAGATTTGACAATAAAATTTGTTTTTTGATTTTTCTGCTGATAGTGTCATGCGGAATTTCTGTTGCATCAGCGCATGATGCCCACATTGCGGGTCACGGCTTTGACATTCCTGACTCATTTTCCTTGAATGAAAGCTATGCTAATGCAAGTTATTTGGAAAATGGCAGCGGCTATTCCATATCCATCATGGTGAATGACCTTCTGGATTCTGATGCAATCAAAAAGAATCATGAGGAGTTGGGTTTTAAATTCATAGATGAACTCAAGTTCAGGGATAATGAAAGCAATGTGGATATTGACCAGCAAAATTTCGTTTTTGAGAACATGTCATATGAATATTATCTGTTTAGATTAAACAATGAGTCTTATGTAATTTCATTTTCATACCCTGATGGAAATGAAGCACTTGACTATGAAGAAAGTCCTGTTAAGGAAATTATTAATTCTCTAGAATAATATTCAAATTTTATTTTTTTCACTGAATTTTGTTTTAGGTATACCTAAACTTTATATACTTATACGAACAAACTATTATTGTGGATGTAATTTATAAGTTACTGAAGCATGATTGACACGAGAGATATTGTAGGAAACTTATTAAATTGTTCCTCAATGAATTCAATAAGTAAAGCTCAGCTCCTACTTTATCTCAAGTGCTTAATCATTAACTTCTTTTGATAAAAAAGTTAAAATGAGTTTTTTATTCTTCTTTTTGAGATTCCAGATAGCTTTCATGAATCTCATCTGCCAGTTCCTGGTTTCCTTCTATGATCGGTCCGGTATAGTCACAGTCGTAACATATCCATTGTGACCAGTTTTGGGGTATGATCCATTTTACATTGTGGGAACCGCATCTCGGACATATTTTTCGCATCATAATATTACTTTCATTTTTTATTATTAATATTTATGGTTACTGTTTGGTTTTGTAAAAACTCCATATCAGGTCAAGCGCCTCGCCGGGTTCAAGTGCTCCCGAACGGGTTTCCCTTAATATTCTCTGGATTGAAAACTTTTTCTGATATGGGAATTTTCTGTGAACCTCATAAAGCAGCGGACATCCGAATCCTTTAAACTCCTTTAAATTATAGTTTCTGATTAATGATTTTATCTCCTGTTTGCCAACGCTTAAACTTGCTGGAAGGTTCAGTCGATATAATGAATCGTCCTGCAGATTTATGCATTGGCTGCCGGTTGCAAGCATATCACCGAAGATAATTATAGGTATTTTGTTATCTTTTGCATATTGCTTTACAAGCTCGCCGGTATTTTTGGAACATCTTCCGCAGGGGTGAAGCTTTCCTGTAAATGATTCGGCTATAATTTCAGAGTAGTCTGTTTCAATATACTCATGGTCGATTTTTAGCTTTTCAGTAACTGTCCTGATATTGTCCTTGAATTGTTTCGGCAAAATAATTGTTCCTGGGTCAACCGTAACGGCAATAGGGTTAAAGCCTAACTTTTTGGCTAAAATTAAAGAGAAACTGCTGTCAACACCACCTGAAAGTGCAACAACCGCTTCGGTATTGGGAGATTCATCAAATTCATTTTCACTAAAGTAACTGTCAAAGTTAAAGCTATAGATATTGTCTATTTTTGCATCAATTGTTTTTTCCAGATTTTTTAAACCAATCAAATCAGAATTGAGGTTATGTACGGTCTTTTTGGATAGCTTCAGCTTATACTCCTTATTTAAAAAATCGCCGTAGCTTTCAACATGGATGCTGTCAAGGCCCAGCTTTTCCCTAAGCTTGCCGACAACCCATCCCCCTTTTCCGATTATTGCGGACTTGTCGGGACGGTCTTCTGTTATAATCCACAGCTCATTGTTCTTGAGGTATATATCTTCAATGAAGATTTCCACCTTTTCATGCCCGATTTCATCTCGGATTTGATTAACTTCGTCTAAAATGAATTCTTTTGTATACATTTAACTCATGTCTCTTGTAATGCTGATGCTTTCACGTGAATAGAGTTCAGGATTTTCAATTATTTCGAATGCAATCTTTTCAACTGATTTTGAAGTTGAAACATAACCTTTTGGAGTCTCTCCCTTCCTGGTTATTACGTAATCGTCCTCTTTTCCGAAAATCAGATAGCCGCATCTCAGGATTGTATAGTCAAGATCGCTGTTTTCAATGAGTGCCACGGCATTTCTGTTTGGAATCTGTTCCGGCTCGTTTGCGACATTATATTCGGCGCCGTTGTCTTCTGAAAGCTCGTTGTAGATTCCGACAACGGTCATGTAAATCACTCTTTTAGGATTTATTTCAACAAGATTTCTGGCTATTACAGGCTGGTCTGTACCTGAAACAGCGCAAAATACAACATCCTGGTCTTCCAATGCTTTTTTCAAGTCTTTAATATTTGTTGCATCAATATTTCTGGCAGTAATTCTGTAACCGTCTTCATAGCTGTTGCCTGCAGATTTTGAAAGCAATGTTAAATGATAATCAGGTTTTGCAAGCATTTTAGCTGTAAACGGTCTTCCAAATTTTCCGGTTGCACCGAGTATTGCGATATTCATTATTTCACCTTGTATAATATATTGGATTTGATAATATTAAAGTAATACCTCATATAAATTATTACTATGGAATACAGAAAGTTAGGTAACACGGGAATAGAAGTTTCAGAAATAGCATTCGGCGCTGAGTTTTTAGTCGAAAGGCCTTACGAGGACACTGAAGAATTAATCAGGGCCTGTGAAGAAAACGGAATCAACTTCTTTGACTGCTGGATGAGCGAACCGGATGTACGTTCACATTTGGGCCGTGCAATTAAGGATAATCGTGAAAACTGGGTGATTCAGGGCCATATAGGTTCAACCTGGCAGAACGGACAATATGTAAGAACCCGTGAAATGGATAAGGTAATTCCGGCATTTGAAGATTTCATGGAAAGATTCCAGATTGACACACTTGATTTTGGAATGATCCATTATGTTGACCAGATTGAGGATTATGATGAAATAATGAACGGGCCGTTCATTGAATATGTCCGCAAACTGAAAGAGGACGGAACAATAGCTCATATCGGATTAAGCACTCACAATCCCGATATCGGTCTTCTGGCAGCGCAAAATCCCGAAATTGAACTTCTGATGTTTTCCATCAATCCTGCATATGACATGTTCGGTGCGATGACTGACATTGAAGAGTACAGAAAGGATGATGCATATGATGACTCATTTTTCGGTTTGAATCCTCAAAGGGCTGAAATCTATGAATTGTGTGAGGAAAACGGAACTGCATTGACTGTAATGAAAGGATTTGCCGGCGGAAACCTCCTGTCTGATGAGACCTCACCGTTCGGCGTGGCGCTGACACCGATTCAGTGCATTCACTACTGTCTTGAACAGAAAGGGGTAAACAGCATTTTTGTCGGTGTGAAAACAGTCGATGAGCTTATGGAATCATTGAAATACTGCGATGCTACAGAAGCAGAAAAGGACTATTCAGAAGTATTGAGAAATGCTCCAAAACACTCATTTGAAGGTCAGTGCACATACTGCGGCCATTGTGCTCCGTGCACATCAGAAATAGACATTGCAATGGTTAACAAGTTGTATGATCTGGCTAAAAATAAGGATGAGGTTCCGGCCAGCGTTCAGGAACACTATAACAACCTGAAATATAATGCTTCAGAATGCATTGCATGCGGTGACTGTGAGTCTAGATGTCCTTTCAATGTTCACATTGTAGATGTGATGCTTGATGCACAGGATTTATTTGGCTTTTAGATTTATTTTTAACTATAAATATTAAATTTTACAAATCTATAATGTGATTATTATGGCGTATGAAATTAAAAACAAAAAGAATATCTCAACAATTGGTGTTCATGCCGGTCAGGAAGAAGTAGACGAGACCGGATCAAGAGTTACACCGATTTATCAAACTACATCTTATGTATTTGACTCACCCGAACAGGCTGCAAACCGTTTTGCACTTAAGGAAGGGGGAAACATCTATACAAGATTAAACAATCCGACCACTGAAGCTTTTGAAAAAAGAATGGCTGCAATTGAAGGTGGAACTGCAGCATATGCAACCGCTTCAGGAATGGCGGCAATATTTTATGCAATCATTAACCTCACACAGGTTGGAGACAATATCGTTTCTGCAGATAACCTCTATGGCGGAACATATGAGTTATTTGAAAATACCCTGGAGGAATTGGGCCGTACTGTAACATTCGTAGACTCCCAATCTCCTGAACTGTTTGAAGAAGCTATCAATGACAAGACAAAAGCTATTTATGTCGAATCAATCGGAAACCCTAAACTGGACATTCCGGACTTTGACAGATTGGCTGAAATTGCACATTCACATGACATTCCACTCATTGCAGACAACACTGTCGGTATCGGTTCTGTAAGGCCTTTTGACCATGGAGCAGACATTATCGCTTCATCCGCAACCAAATATATCGGAGGTCACGGTACTACTCTCGGAGGAATTGTAATCGAGAAAGGTGACTTTGACTGGATGAACGGCAAGTTCCCAACACTTTCAGAGCCTGATGAAACCTATAACGGATTGGTATTTGCCGAAACATTCGGTGAAGCCGCATTTACAACAAGACTCAGGACAGTTGTCGGAAGGGATACCGGAGCGGTGCCTTCTCCGTTCAATTCATTCCTGCTCCTGCAGGGTCTTGAAACATTAGGCTTAAGAATCGAAAGACACGCTTCAAATGCAATGGCAGTGGCAGAGCATCTGGAAGCTCACCCTAAAGTGGCTTGGGTAACCTATTCAGGTCTTGAAAGCTCTCCAAACCATGAAGTCGCTAAAAAATATGCTGAAAAAGGTTACGGAGGAATTGTTTCATTCGGTCTTAAGGCAGGTTATGACGGAGCTTTGAAATTCATTGAAAACGTTGAACTGATTTCATTTTTAGCAAACATCGGTGATGCAAAATCATTGGTAACCCACCCTGCATCAACCACACATTCCCAACTGACTGAAGAGCAGCAGCTGTCCACCGGCGTTACTCCTGACCTGATCAGGTTCTCAGTCGGTATTGAGGATATCGAAGACATTCTAATCGATGTTGACCAGGCTTTGGATAAAGTTTAATCACTTTATCTTTTAACTTTTTTTTTTAACTTTAACTTTTACTTTGAGCATTATGAAGACTGATATAATCGATAAATTAAGATTCCTTGAAAAGGAAAATGACATTACAATATTGTATGCCTGCGAATCCGGCTCAAGAGCATGGGGATTTGACAATGTCGAAAGCGATTACGATGTCAGATTCATTTATAGGAGAAATAATCTGCGGGAATATCTGACCCTTTCAGACAGAGGTGATGTGATTGAATATTCCGGCGATAATCTGGATATTGTAGGTTGGGACATTAAAAAGGCACTTAAGCTGCATTATTCAGGAAATCCCAACTTAAGGGAATGGCTTTTAAGTCCGATTAAATACATTGACTGGGACAATAACATTTTTGAAGGCCTTGAGGAATTTGACATGGCAAAACTCAAATACCACTACACAAGCATTGCCGTCAACAACTGGAAAAAACTATCCGGAAACGATTCCGATTTTACAAAAAAGGATTTAAAAATGCTTTTGTACAACTGCAGATGCGTTCTGATATGGAATGTCATTGACCAGGGAGAAGACCCTTCAATAAATGTTTCTGATTTGCTCAGACAGGTTAAAAACTTGGACGGTAATATTGCAGGTGACATTAATAGTTTAATTAGTTTTTATAAACATAATTGTCAGGATGACTTGAATCCTGATGCAGTTGAAAACATAAAGCAATGGATGGGCTTCAATCTGGCAGTCATGAGAAGAGATCTTCCAAAAACAGATGACTCCCGAAATTTCGACATGTATGATGAAAGATTTTTCGAGCTTTTGCTTCCGGATTATGATAATCCTCACAAACATTAGAAAATTTTTTTAATTCAAAAGATTATATATTATAGTAATAGGTGAAAACATGGATTATGATGTAAGGCGAGCTGATTTAGTAAAAATGTCTATTAAAAGAAATGAGTCCGGTCAGGAAATCGTATCTGAATGTCTGGAAAATAAAATTCACATGACAAGGCCTGAAGACTATGATTATGATTCAGGCGAAGCTCTTTTTGACATTCTGACTTTGGAAAACTCCAACTGGCATTTTGAAAAGGACAGCAAAAAAGCAAAAATTAAAGTTGAAACAAGATTTGATGAAGACCAATTAATTGATTTGGCTTTGAATAATCCTGGAAGTCATGTAAGGATAGCTGCACTAAATAAAATAAACAATGACAATGTTTTACTTAAGATTATCCAAAATGATGAGGATGCTGATGTGAAAAAAGCAGCTGTGGATAGACTGGCTCAATTACATATTGAATAGGTCAATATGACTTCAAGAGATGCTAAAATTGAATCTGTAAGAAATTCAAGCAATCAGGATGAAGTCATTTACACGGCTAAAAATGACATTGACTGGCAGGTTCGTCGGCTTGCAGTGGAAAAAATCAATGATGAAAATGTCCTCAAAGACATCGTAAATGATGAACTGACTTCCGCTGTAGCTATTAAAGCCATGGAACATATTGATGATATAGAATTCTTATCAGACATTTGCTTAAATCACCCTGACGCATATGTGCGTCTGGCATCGATTAATCGAATATCTGATGAATCCCTACTTTTAAAAAAAGATTTGAGCTCACTTTTGGATAAAATCTTATTCAATGATCCTAATGATATAGTGCTTAAAAGCGTTTGTGAAAACCCGTATCTTGACAATCAGGAATCATTGACAAAAGCTGTTTTTGCAATAGAAAATGAGGATATCAAAAAATTACTGCTTCGCAAAATCACTGATGAAGCTATTCTGGCTGACTTTGCGCTTAACAGTGAAAATAATTTTCTTCGCCTTGAAGCCATTCAAAATCCCAATTTGACTGATCTGGATACAATATCCGAAATTATAATCCGTGATGGTGATGAGTTCAATCGAGTGATGGCAATTTATAAAATTCCGGATGAGGAATCACTTCTTGAAATAATTTTGAGAAAGCCTCTTCACCATAGATTGCCGCAAATAGCTCAAAACACCAATTTTTTATCTGATGATTATTTTTTAGAAATTTTAAATGATGGAACTGATGAATATGCATGTCAGGTTGCAGCCGCTTTCATTAGTGATGCTGAAATATTGGAAAATATTGTTTTAAGCAAATCCAGCGACAGGATTCGTGCAGATGCAATAAGAAACTCTCACTTCACTAACCAAAAGATATTGGATGAATTGATTGTCACTAAAACAAGCCCTGAAATCCTTTTTGAAGCCATATCCAAGATTGAAAACCAGGATGTCCTGGAAGATTACATTTTAAATCATTTGCAGCATGATGAGATTACCTCTAAAGCAATCTCCAGGGTTGATGACACTGATTTTTTAAGGAATCTCTCAACTCATCCGGATTCAGGGATACGCCTTGAAGCGGTTAAAAGAATCTCCCAGTTTAGTGATGTTGACGGGATTTTAAGGGACATTGCATTGACAGAAGACAATGAGGAAATATGTTTAAAAGCGGTATCTGCAATGAAAATTCGAAATGACCTCATTGAAGTTGCAAAAAGCCGCAGTGAAAAAAACATAAGAATCTCTGCATTAGAACATATTGGGGAAAAAAGATTGCTCCATAACTATTTTAAATCTCGAAATCCTCTCTCAGGCGATGCTTCGGCGGAATTCGCATTAAACGAAATGGCGCTGGAAGACAGTGACGATGACGTAAGAATAATTGCCACAGGAAAGATTATGGATAAGGAATTGCTGGATGAAATTGCATCTGGAGAGGATGTTAACAGCCTTGAAGCTCAAAAAAGATTGAATTCACTTTTTGAGGACATCAAGCAGATTGAACATAAGCAAATATTAGGCAGGCTGATTCAAACGTCAGACAATGACATATCTTCAATTGCTCAGGCCACCCTGGATGATTTGGACCTGTGGGAAGATAGACTCTCCAAGGTCAATGAAATCGAGGACATTAACGAATTAAAGGACATGGCACGCAATGACTTCAACTATTTTGTGAGAATGGAGGCTGAAGGAAAACTTGAAAAGATGCTATTCCACATCCGCATGGATGAAATCGGTTTGGAAAGTAATCAGGAAGAACTGAAAGCTATTGCAAGTGATGAGGAATTTAGTCTGGAAATCAGGCGCAATGCACTTTCAAAAATAACTGACCGTGCCTTTGTGGTGAAATTTGAAAATATTCTTTAGGCATGTTTTTCAATGTATTTTTTTTAAAATTCATTTAGACACTTTTAAATAATAATAACAATAAATTTTTATTCAATAACTTAGTTTTATAAGTTAAATTTATATGAGGTTAAACTATGGTAAGTGTAAACGTAGAAGCTAAAAAAACCGTAGATGTAATGATTGAAAAAGCAGATGAATTAAACATCGCTGTAGAAACTTTAGACAATGGTGCTACTGTTATTGACTGTGGTGTTAATGTAGATGGAAGTTTCAAAGCAGGAGAACTTTATACTAAAGTTTGTCTTGGTGGACTTGCAGATGTTGGAATTTCAATTCCTGGAGATTTATCTGAAAAATTCGCACTTCCTTCAGTAAAAATTAAAACTGACGCACCTTCTATTTCAACCTTAGGTTCACAAAAAGCAGGTTGGTCTGTATCTGTAGGTGACTTCTTTGCATTAGGTTCTGGTCCTGCTAGAGCTATTGCATTAAAACCGGCAGAAACCTATGAAGAAATAGGATATGACGACAAGGGTGCTGAATTAGCAATCTTAACTTTAGAAGCAGATGTATTGCCTGGTGACGATGTAGCACAATACATTGCTGATGAATGTGATGTCGACGTTAAAGATGTCTACTTGCTTGTAGCTCCTACTTCTTCTTTAGTCGGATCTATCCAAATTTCCGGAAGAGTTGTTGAAAACGGAACTTACAAAATGTTAGAATTCATCAAATTCGATGTAACAAAAGTAAAACACGCTGCAGGTATTGCACCAATCGCACCTGTTGACCCAGATGGCCTTAAAGCTATGGGTAAAACCAACGACGCTGTATTATTCGGTGGAAGAACCTACTACTATGTAGAATCTGAAGAAGGAGATGACATTGCAGATGTTGCAGCTCAATTACCATCTTCCGCTGCTGACGGATACGGTAAACCATTCTTCGATGTATTTAAAGAAGCTGGATTTGACTTCTACCAAATCGATAAAGGAATGTTCGCTCCTGCAGAAGTTGTCATCAACGACTTAACCACTGGTAAAATTTACAAAGAAGGATTCGTAAACGCAGACTTGCTTAAAAAATCCTTTGGTTTAGATGAATAGATTTTTTCATCTATCTTTTTTTCTTTTTTTTAAACTAAACACATCTTTTATATATCATTATTTTAAAAGTAATAGTGTAATTTTATAAATATTGAGGGTGAAAAAGATGAGTTTAGGTGATATTTTTTCAGATGCAATCAAATATCCGTTTTCTGACATTACAAAATTTCTAATTGTTGGTGTTATTGCATTACTTGCAGGATTGTCAAGTATTGTAATGAGTTTTAAAGTGCAAAATTTTTCAGTATATGGAATTGCAAGCATAATTGGTTTTATTTTCTCATTAGTGCTTGCAGGTTATGGAGTCAGTGTAATAAGAAACGGAATTTCCCTTTCAGATGAAATTCCCGATATTGACTTGAAGGCAAATCTTTATGACGGCGTTAATGCTTTGATAATTGCTATTGTATACCTGATTATTCCGGTTATTGTTTCTGTAATTCTCATGGCAGTTTTCGGTGTAATTGGGGCAAGTATTGATCATGCAGTTGCGGCATTGGGTCTGGTATCCATTGTTGCAATAGTCCTTTTCATTATTTTTGGAATTCTTGAAGTTATTGCATTGGCCAAATTTGCAGATACCAATGACCTTGGAGAAGCATTAAGCTTTAGAGAGGTCTACGGTGATGTGAAAAAAATCGGAATTGGCAAAATCATTCTGTTTTTGATAATTCAGTTTATTATCATCGCTGTTGCAGGAATTATCTCATCCCTTATCGGATACATTCCATTCGTAGGCATAATCATATCCCAACTTGTAGTGGGCGCATTCATAACACTATTTTCACAGAGGGCCTTAGGTTTATTGTTCATTGAATATTAATGAACATTACCTTTTCTTTTTTTTAAATTTTTAATATATTTATATACTGTATAATAAGATTTTTAAAGGATAATAATCATAATAAAATCATTGGAGATGTTAATTATGACTGACTTAAAAGGTACAAAAACTGAAGCAAACTTACAAGCAGCTTTTGCTGGTGAGTCCCAAGCACATACTAAATACCAATACTTTGCTGCAAAAGCAAAAGAAGAAGGCTATGTCCAAATCCACGATATTTTCATGGAAACTTCTAAAAACGAAAGAGAACACGCTAAAATCTGGTTCAAACTTTTACACGATGAAGAAATTCCAGACACAGTAGCTAACCTCAACGCAGCAGCTGACGGTGAAAACGAAGAATGGACTGCAATGTACAAAGAATTCGCTGAAACCGCTAAAGAAGAAGGCTTCCCAATGATTGCTTTCTTATTTGAAAAAGTAGGTGCAATCGAAAAAGAACACGAAGAAAGATACAGAACTTTACTCGCAAACGTTGAAGCAGACAAAGTATTCAACAAAGACGAAGAAATCGAATGGAAATGTGAAAACTGTGGATTTGTTTTCTCAGGACCTAACGCACCTGAAAAATGTCCTGTATGCGGACTTCCAAAAGCACATTTCGAAGAAAGAGCTACTAACTTCAAATAAGCTCTCTTTTTTTATTTTTTTTTAAAGTTACTAACTCATTACCAAATATTTATATAACATAATTTTAAATTTTAATCTACGGAGATGATATTATGGCAGACTTAAAAGGTACAAAAACTGAAGAAAACTTAAAAGCAGCACTCGCTGGTGAATCTCAAGCACGTGTAAAATACGAATTTTACGCATCTCAAGCTAAAAAAGATGGTTACGTTGAAATCAAAGAAATTTTCCAAGAATCATCCGATAATGAAAAAGAACATGCAAAAATCTGGTTCAAATTATTAAACGGTGGAAAAGTACCTGACACTTTAACCAACCTTGCTGACGCAGCAGCTGGTGAAAACCACGAATGGACCGAAATGTACAAAGAATTCGCTGAAACCGCTAAAGAAGAAGGTTTCGACGACATTGCAGCTTTATTTGAAGCAGCAGGTGCTACCGAAAAAGCACACGAAGACAGATACAATGCATTATCTGACAAAATCAAAGCTGACAAAGTATTCAAAAAAGACGAAGAAATCGCATGGAAATGTAACAACTGTGGATACATCCATTATGGAAAAGAAGCTCCTGAAGTATGTCCATTATGTGACCACCCACAAGCACACTTTAGAAAACAAGATACTAGCTACATCTAGATCTTTTTTCTTATTTTTCTTTTTTTTTAAACCAGACACCCGTCAAATCTTTTTTTAAATTCAGCTTTTCACAATATATTTAAGTGATGAAGAATAATATTGTTACAAAGTTGATAATATGATAGAAAATAACATTTGTCTATTAACTGATAGTTACAAGGTAACTCATCACTATTTCTATCCAAAAGGCACTGAAAAAATATATTCATACCTTGAAAGTAGGGTAGGGGCTGAGTTCAACAAGACTATCTTTTACGGACTGCAATATATATTAAAAAAGTATTTGGAAGGTCAAGTAGTAACCGAAGAGAAAATCAATGAGGCAGACAACCTTATCGCTGCCCACATTGGTGAAGGCATCTTTAACAGGGAAGGCTGGGAGTATATTTTGGATGAACACGACGGATACCTGCCAATCGAGATCAAGGCAGTAGCTGAGGGAACTCCCGTTGATGTCAGCAATGTTTTAATGACTGTTGAGAATACTGATAAAAAATCATACTGGCTGCCGAACTATCTCGAGTCATTGTTATTGCAGGTCTGGTATCCTTCAACTGTCGCTACACTTTCCGCTGAAGTAAGGAAACTTGCAAACTTCTATTTGGAGGTCACAGGTTCAGTTAAGGATAACCTTGATTTCATGCTGCACGATTTCGGATATCGTGGGGCGACATCAACAGAATCATCAATGCTGTGCGGTTCAGCTCATCTGCTCAGCTTTTCAGGAACCGACACAATTCCTGCATTAACAATACCTGAAAACTATTACAACGATTCAAATCTATACGGATTTTCAGTCCAGGCCACAGAACACAGCGTAATGACTTCACTCGGTCCTGAAGGCGAAATTGACCAGATTCTAAATGTCATTGACAAGGCCAAGGAAGGAATTCTCTCAATCGTTATCGATTCATATAACTACAGAAACTTCCTGACTGAAGCCGGAAGATCAGGCGGCGAACTGAATGAGGCTATTTTAAACTTCTTGGATTCCGAGACAAATAAAATAGTCTTCAGGCCGGACAGCGGAGAGCCTGTATCCACAACAATCGATTGTCTTAATCTTCTCTCCGATGGTTTCGGAAGCCACTTGACAGATAAGGGATACAAGGTATTCGACTTGAACATCGGTCTTTTATGGGGAGACGGTTTAAATTACCAGAAGATAAGGGACATTTTGTTTGCAATGAAATCAAGCGGATGGGCAGCCCAGAACATTATCTTCGGTATGGGCGGAGGACTTCACTCTTCCGTTACACGTGATACCCAAAGGAATGCTTTCAAGTGTTCAGCTCAGTTAAGGGACGGACAATGGCATGACATATTTAAAAATCCATTGGACTCCAGTAAAAAATCAAAAACCGGAAGATTCAAATTGATTAAGGAAGAAAAATCATTCAAAACAGTTTCAATTGATGATGAAGGTGAAGACTGTCTTCAAACAGTATTTAAGGACGGTAAGCTAATCGTTGATGATACATTTGGCGATATCAAATCAAGAGCATTAAATTATTCAAATTTTTTATAAAGTGATTCGATGTGTACTGCAAGCAATTATATAACCGATAAACATTATTTTGGCCGTAACTTTGATTATGAAATCTCGTACAATGAAAGAGTTACAATTACGCCAAGAAACTATGAATTCAAATTCAGAAAAATAAATGACATCAAAACACATTATGCAATAATAGGAATTGCGGCAGGTATTGATGGTTATCCATTGTATTATGATGCATGCAATGAAAAAGGATTGGCAATGGCAGGATTGAACTTTGCAGGAAATGCAGTCTACAGAGAATTTGAAGAGGGTATGGTGAATATAACTCCTTTTGAATTAATCCCATACACACTCGGATGTGCAGATTCTGTCAGTGAAGCTAAAGAGTTATTGGCTGAAATCAATTTGGTAAACATCAACTTTGCTGAAGAGCTACCTTTATCCCCTCTTCACTGGATGATTTCAGATAATAACGGTGATGCGATTGTCGTTGAACCGATGGCAGATGGTCTTAGGGTATATGACAATCCGGTAGGTGTTTTAACAAACAATCCTCCATTTGATAAGCAATTGTTTTACCTAAACAATTACAGGCATCTGTCAAATAAGAATCCTGAAAATACCTTTGGAGGAGATATTGATTTGGATGAATATTCAAGGGGAATGGGTGCTATTGGACTTCCAGGCGATTTGTCTTCATCCTCAAGATTTGCAAAAGTTGCATTTACCCGTGCAAATTCGTACTCCGATGCAGATGAAGCCAGCAGTGTAGGTCAGTTTTTCCATATCCTGAAATCAGTTGAACAGCAAAATGGCTGTACATTCATAGATGATCCCGATTTGTATGAATATACTATCTACACTTCCTGTTACAATACTCAGGATGGAATTCTGTATTACAACACTTATATGAATTCCCAAATTTCAGCAGTGGACTTGAATAAGGAGGATTTGGATTCAACCGATTTGATTAATTATCCGTTGATTAATGAAGAGCAATTCAATTTCATTAATTAATTATTTTTTATTTTTTTTTTAAAATAACTTTTTTTTAAATATAGCTCCATTGAGTATTTATAGTAATAAAAACTATAAATTAATATTAATATCATTTTTTACTAATTTTTTGTATAAATTGGTAATAATGGGGGTTAATATTTTGTCAAAACTAAAAATTCTTGCTATAATGTTGGTATTGATATCTGCACTTGTTATTGTTCCAGCAAGTTTTGCTGAGGATAACCAGACAGATATAGATGTCATTGTTAATGACACTGACAGCGTAAGCAATGATTTTTATTTCGATGCAAGTATTGAAAACAGTACAGGCAACGGTTCAAAATATAATCCTTATAAGGATTTATCCGGCTATGAATTCCAGGATAACACAATTTTACATTTTGCCAACGGTGAATATAACTTGGACAGGTATTCCTATGTCAATAATGTTACTTTCATAGGTGAAAACACTCAAAACACCATTATCAAGTCTAAGGGTATGATGTTGAGCGTTGGATCTACTCTAACCCTATGCAACATTACCTTTGTAAACCTTGGAGTTCAAAATTATGGAAATCTGACAGTTAAGAATTCCTTGTTTACAAATCCGTCCAGTAATTTCATTTATTCATCTGGAAAGAATACTTATGTTAATATTGAAAACTCATCATTTGTGGGGAGCTCTTCAGACAGCGGTAGCGCTATTTACATTTACAACGGATTTTTAGAAATTAATAACTCTTCATTTTCAAGGAATCATGCTGGAACTGGAGGGGTAATATATGTTAGCGATGGTCTTTTAACCATTGATAATTCTTCATTTTCAAGCAATTACGCTACATCTTCAGGTGGGGTGATTTATGGAGGAAATGCTCAGATAAGCATCATCAATTCTTCATTTTCAAATAACTATGCTGAAATATCAGGCGGTGCACTGCAGGCAAGCGGCGGAGTCTTAAACATTGAAGATTCCACTTTCTCAGGTAATTATGCTGATTTAATGGGAGGAGCAATATCTTGTGAAAATGATGCAAATGCCACAATTAAAAATTCCAGGTTTTTAAATGATAATGCATTGGGAGATATTGGAGGTGCAATCTATATTGCCGATTCTCCAAATTCACTTATTTTCAATGTTGAATTTGAAAATTGTACTGCCCTTTTTGGAGG
>NZ_JAZQFM010000026.1:0-4260 GCF_045539575.1 Methanobrevibacter sp. | reverse complement strand
AATAAATAGAATTCATAAATTCTTCTTTTAATTTATCTGAATAATCTACATATGACTTAACATTACTCAAAAATGATTTGACAGAATTGGAGTATATTGGGTAATCTGAGCCTGATTTCATTATGAAATTTATTAAATTTTATAAATCTTGTGAAAAATAAAAAATTTTCCGGTTTTGACATTAACGCTTGAAATTACAAAAATGTCATTTTTCGACTGCACCATGTAGATGTAGTTATTGACATTCAGTAATTTCTTCAAATTATGATGTCAGCATTAAAATTTGATGTGTAATATAGAAAATTTTTAATACATTTTAAGTTAATACGTAGAAAATCTGTGGATCCTAACCTATTGTTGGCATCTGAAAATATTCATCTACTAATTGCATATTTCTTTTTTTTTTAATCCGGAGATGACCTGTACTATCTTATAACATAAATTAACTAATTAAACAATTGTTATATCTAATTTAAATGCACCTAAAAATAAGTTGATTTAAGTTTAGAATAGTATAAATACTATATTAGCAAAATATAATAGTATAACTTTATTGTTATCTATTTTATTAAAAAATTATTATAAAAAGAGGATTATATGGATTTAAAAAAGACTTTATTAATATTATCTGTAATAGTGTTCTTTTCATCCGTCATTGCAGTCAGCGCTGATACTTCACAAAACAATGTGCATGACTTGCAAAGCATATTGGAAAACAATAATGAATCAGACATGACTGGATGCTGTTCTGTGGTATTGCAGCAGGATGGAAACAACAGTATCATGTCCTTTAGAAGAGATGCAGGAAATGCGGCGGACATATTTATCGAAAAGATTGATTGGCATGGAAAAGAAGCTATTAAACAATATAAAACTTCAGCAGGTTATTTCTGTCAGGTAATCATTACCAATGACGGTTGGGTAATAGGTTACGGAGGTATTGACGACGGTGATGATAACGTTAAAATTGAAAACATTACCGGAAACATGATTGAAAATCAGAGTACCATTTCTGAAAGTACATTGGAACAAATTCAACAGATCAAATCATCTTACGGAATCGGTCACGTAATCATCAAAGCTCCTAACGGAGACTACGGTGTTGCAACAGCGACTACACATTATACCGGAAAATTAGCCCCTAATGATTATATTTCTGTTCCTAACAGGGCAACATACATCAGGACTGGGGATGTTTTGCCTAATGCAACAGACAAAATAAAAACCATGAACAATCTGGCAATTTCCGACGGATTTGGTCTTACAAGAAGGGACGTTACAACATTCAATTTCCAATGCGGCAACACAACCAACGTTACAGACGTATACCTCTCCAACGATGACGGATCATACTGGGGAATGAGTACCGGAGGTCTTGTCGACAATGTCAATTTCACAGGAAAATACATTAAAACTGATGAAATTCCAATAGCTCCATCATACAAGCATATCGGAAACATCACATTTGATGAAAGCGATGCAAGCAATGGAACTGGAGGTTCCTTTGACATATGGGGCATTCTAATATTGATTATCGTTGCGGTTGTAGTTGGAATTGTGGCATTCTTCTCATATCATACCATAAAAGTACTTAGATATAGAAGAAGATATTACAGAAGACGTTAATTTTAATTTCACCGGCTTCAAGCTGGTGATAAACTATTTTTTTTTTAAAATCCAAGCAATATCTTAACACCAATTAAGATAAGAATAACACCACCGAGTATCTGGAATTTGTCACCTACATAATTGCCTATTTTTTTACCAATAAATATACCTAGGATTCCAAATACGAATGCAACTATACCTATTATTGCAGATGATATCAGTATCGGATCATTTAAAAGAGCAATTGTAATTCCTACTGCGAATGCGTCGATGCTTGTTGCAATTGCAAGCAGGGTCACTTCCCTGAATGAAAACTCATCGGTAATTTCCTCATCATCTCCGCTTAGGCTTTCACGAATCATGTTCACTCCGATTGCAAGAAGCAGGATAAATCCGATTATCGGTGCAAGTGTTGTTACAAATGATGCAATGACATTGCCGCAGAAGTATCCGATTATTGGCATTATCGCCTGAAAGCCTCCAAAGAACAGTCCGTAATATAGTATTTGCGGATTTGTCAGATGCTTTTGAGTGAAACCTTTTGTCATGGACACGCTGAATGCATCCATGGCCAATGCCACCGCCACCAAAAAAGTAGAAATAAAACTAAACATTATTTAATTTTTTGTAAGACAACATATATAATATTATTTAAAATAAAAATTTTTAAAAAAAATTCCAAAGTTCTTATCAGTTTTTAACAAATATTATGTAAATAGAATGAACACCATTGAAAATTAATTTTAATTGAATAAAGCGAATACTTTATTACTTTTGAATTATTAAAATATTAACATATAGGAAAATGAGGTGTTATATGTTAAATAAATTGTTTAAGTTAGAAGAAAACAATACTGACTTTAAAACCGAAATACTTGCAGGTATTACAACATTCCTCGCTATGTCCTATATTTTGGGTGTAAACCCTGGAATGTTATCTGCAACAGGAATGTCACTTTCAGGTGTATTTATTGCAACTGCTATTGCATCAGGTATAGCCTGTATTATAATGGGGCTCCTGTCCAATTATCCAGTTGGACTTGCTCCGGGAATGGGATTGAACGCATTATTCACCTATACTATCGTTTTGGGTATGGGTCTGTCATGGCAAGCAGCTCTTGCCGCAGTATTATTGTCAAGTATACTCTTTTTAATCATTACTATTGTCGGATTAAGGGAAGCAATCTTAAACGCTATTCCTAAAGACTTGAAACTTGCTATCGGTGCAGGTATCGGTTTCTTCCTTGCTTTCTTAGGTTTGGCAAATGCTGGAATCGTAGTATCCGATCCTGCTACAATCGTATCATTAGGTTCAGTATCAGCCGCTCCAGTATTGCTTGCATTGATCGGTATAGCAATCACTTTAATATTATACGTACGTAAAGTGCCTGCTGCAGTATTTATCGGATTACTCGTAACTGCTATAATTGGTGTAATCATGACTTTAGCAGGTCTTGGAGGTCCAGAATCAACATTACCATCCTTACCGGCTCAATGGGTATCCTTTAATTTAGATTTAAGTGTTGTCGGAGGATTCATGTCCGGATTTGGAGAACTGTTTAAAAACATTCCAACATTAATCATTATCTTGTTCTCATTACTCTTTGTTACATTCTTCGATACAACTGGAACTTTAATCCCTCTTGCAAAAGAATGTGGTTTTGAAAATGAAGACGGAACAACCGAAGGAATTAACAGAGCATTTATAAGTGACGCTTTAGGTGGAATAGTAGGTGCTATCATGGGTTCCAGTACCGTAACTGCATATGTTGAAAGTGCAACAGGTATTGGTCTTGGTGGAAGAACCGGTATTACCGCTATCGTAACAGGTATCTTGTTCTTACTTTCAGTATTCCTTGCTCCTACCGTTCTTGCATTATTCACTTCATCAGTTACCACTGCAGCATTAGTTACTGTAGGTATATTGATGTTTGTTCAAATCAAGGATATCGAATGGGATAACCTTGCTATTGTTGCTGCCGTATTTATGACAATCATTATGATGGTATTATCATATTCAATTTCATTAGGTATTGCATTTGGTTTCATCACATACACAATTGTGGCTGCAGCAACCGGAAAAGCTAAAGAATTAAACCCTCTTGTTTGGGTATTGTTCATAGTATTCATATTATACTTGGTCTTTGGATTATAGGGGTTTTTATTTCCCTATTTTCCCATTTTACTATTTTTTTTTGCTAATCTTTATATATAATTTATTTCATACATTATAATGTTGATTGTATAAATAATACAGTTGACTTGAGGTGAAATATATGAATAAAAATAAAATATTTGGAATTTTTATTCTTTTTGCACTTCTTATAACATGTATTGGTGTTAGCTTTGCATCAAATGATTTCGATGATTCATATATTGATGAAAATATCATAGATGATGATATTGTTGATGATATTGATGATTCATATGTCGATGATGACTCAGATATTTACAATGATGATGATTCTTATGTAGATGATGAGGATTATCTTGATGAGGACTACGACGACGAAGGCGACCTGGATGATGAAGACTGGGAAGACTACGACGACGAAGATGACCTGGATGATGAAGACTGGGAAGACTACGACGACGAAGATGACCTGGATGATGAAGACTGGGAAGACTACGACGACGAAGATGACCTGGATG
>NZ_JAZQFM010000025.1:0-8949 GCF_045539575.1 Methanobrevibacter sp. | reverse complement strand
TGCATTTAATCCGTCCTGAATGTTCAGCTGACAGAACGGACAGATTGTAATTACTGCATCAGATTCAGTATCTTTAATCATTTCAGCTTTTGATTTTGAAAGATCAAGTGCTATTTCAGGTTTTCCGGATTTTATTCCTCCACCTGCACCGCAGCATTGGCAAGGATATAGCATCTCTTCAAATTCAATGCCGGGAATCATTTCGATTATGTCACGCGGTGCATCCTTGATGCCTTGTCCTCTGCCCAGATGGCAAGGGTCGTGATATGTGACTTTCATATCAACTTCTTTCAATTTGCTGGTGTCGAGCTTGTCGACTAAAAACTCGCTGATGTCCATGACATGCAATTTTGAACCAAATTCTGGGTGGTTGTTTTTGAGTGTAGCTCCGCACCCGGAACAGATTGTAATGACTGTATCATAATCTTTGAAGACTTCTTTGTTTTTATCCACGAGATCTTGAACAATATCGGTTTGTCCGGTTCTAAGCAACGGTGAACCGCAGCATACTTGACCTTCTGGAACATCAATGTCAATTCCGTTTTCTTTAAGGATTTTTACAAGTTTGTGTCCAAGCTCAGGGAACTTATAGTCAACCATACATCCTGTAAAGAATGCAACTTTTGAGCCAGTGTAGTTTTCAGCTTCTTCAACAAATGGAGTTTTGCTTGTTTTAACTGACCTTCCGGTTTTTAGGATATTTTCTTTGAATGCAACATGCTCAGGCAGTGGTCCTGAACCGTTGGCAACTGCAATTGCTCTCATTTTCTCAATTGCATCTCCAAAGGTATTGATGTTTTTAGGACATACTGAGAGACATTTTCCGCAGCTGGTACATTTGTACAGCCCTTCATCAAGAGCCTCTTTAAGCCTGTCGTAGTTGTCTCTAGGGTCAGTTTCAAATTTGCGCATATATCTCATTAGGTATGGTCCGCCAAACTCTTCGGTTGCAATATTTACAACAGGACATGTTGAGTAGCATGAATAACATTCGATACAGCTTCTAACCTTTTTGGTGTCTTTTGTATCTTCTTTTGTAATGCTTGTGTCAAGTCCATCGCTGCATGCGTGGTCACATTGAAGGGATAATTCCAAATCTTTAACTTTGGCTTCAATGCTGGATTTGTCAACTATCAAATCTTTAATGACTGGGAATCTAAGCGGTTCTATAATTGCTCCGTCCTTTATTTCTTTCTGACAGGCCAGAGCACCATTTCCCTTAAATAAAATTCCACAAGATCCGCATTGTCCCGCTCTACAGGAGCTTCTAAAACTGATGTCTGCATCATACTTGTCGTTTATGGCCTGCAGTGCATCAAGAACCTTCATGTGGGGAGTTTGTTCTATTTCATAACACTCCATATGCGGTTCTGTATCAGTTTCAGGGTTAAATCTTGAAACATATACTTTAATCATCATTTCCCTCCAAAAATATCAAAAGCTTATAAAACATTATAATATAATATTTGTATCTTAACAAATATATTATACTTACTATTGTTGTTGAAAATGTATTACTTTTTAATTGTTTGATAAAAATAGGGTTGGAAAATAATTAAATGGAGTTCTTAAAAAAATAAGTGTTGAGGAAATTAATTCCCCGTTATTTTAGTTCTATTTTAAAACAAATTTTCTAATGCCGATAATACTTAGGATTATGGCTATTATATAACCGATTAATGAGATTACTGGCATATCGAATACTCTTGGTCCGAAAGAAACAACTGAAGAACCAATTATGAGTGCTGAGATTAATGCAATAATTGAAACCTTGTCGGTAATGTCGACTTCAAATCGGAATTGCAGCTCTTCATTTTCAATTTTGTGGATTGTTTTTGTAAGAAGTTTTGGCAACGCCTGAAGCATGTGTCCGTAAAGGATTGCGCTGCTTTTTTTGCTGCTGATATATCTTTTTGGACTGAGTCTTTGCTTTGCAATTTGGCCTGCAACAGGTTTTAGTGATGCGAAAACATCAATTTCCGGATCAAGATTTTTTGCAGTAGCTTCAATCATTGAAAGGCCTCTTGCCATTGTAACAACCTCATTTGGAAGAATGACTCCATACTCTTGCATAAGGTTAAGAAGCGCTTCTAAAACTCCATCAAAACGATTGAGCTGTACACCGAAGTACCTTCCAAACATGTCATTCAAATCTCTTCTTAAAGTGGTTGTATCAATGTCATAATCAAGGATGTCCATATACATTAATTGGTTTATCAATCCGTCTACGTCCTGGTCTACAAACAGAAGCATTACTTCGGAAAGGTCACGTTTGAATTTATCATCAAAGAATCCCATCATGCCCAAATCAAGATAGCACAATACATTGTCCTCTAAAATCATGATGTTACCTGGATGCGGGTCCCCATGGAAGAATCCGTCAATGAACAGTTGCTGAAGATATGAATCGAGGACAGTTTTTGCTAAGAGTTTCTTGTCGAATTCATCTCCGGTACTTGCATAGACATCATTTAACTTTGTACCGTCTATGAATTCCATTGTTAAAACTTTTGATGAGCAATATCTGTCATAGGTAGCCGGAATATGGACATTCGGGTTGTCAACAAAGTTCATTTCAATGCGCTGCATGTTCATGAATTCATTATTGTAGTCGATTTCCTTGTGAATGGAACGGTCAAACTCATCCATTATTCCTGGCAAGTTTATTTTTCTAATACGTTCATTAAATCTATCTGCCTGATTGGCTATAAATTTCAATATCCTTAAATCAAGGTCAATTTTATCTGTAATGCCTTCCTTTTGGATTTTAACTGCAACGCGCTCACCAGTTATCAGTTTGGCTTCATGTACTTGGCCGATTGATGCGGTTGCAAGGTGGTCCTTGGAAAAGTCTTCGAATAACTCATCGATATTGCCGTGAAGTTCTCTTTCAACTATTGCCTTGACCTGTTCATAGCTTATTGCAGGATTGTCATCCTGTAAGTTGGCCAATTCATTTGCTATTCTTTCACCGACAACATCAGGTCTTGTACTTAACAGTTGACCTAATTTAATGAATGTGGTTCCTAATTCCTGAAGCATCAGTCTTAACTTTACAGGTATTTCGTCATCGAGTAGGGGGCTGCTTGATTCATCATCGTCTGTTGAGCGTATTTTACTTTTCGCTGTTTGACCTAAAACTTTATCAAAGCCATATTTTTTTAAGGCGGCTCTAATTTCGCCCAAACGCTGTTTGGTTTCTTTATCCATATTCAATCACCTATTGTTTAACAATACGTTTTTTGGTATATTAAATTACTTTAATCAGCATTTTCATTTTTTTTTTAAAAATTAGTGTTCTGTCAATAATGGATGTAATAAAATAAAATAGTAAATGCTTATGCATCTACTTTTTAACTTTTGCAGTTTTTTTAGCAGTCAAACTGCCATATTTGGCTAGATATTTGACGGTTTTACCAACTTTAAGCTTTTTCAATATGCTTTGTTTAATGGTAATTTTCGCAATACCTTTGGAGTTGGTTTTTGCTTTGTATGTTTTTCCATTAAATTTGAAGTAAACCACTTTGCCTTTAAGTGGTGAGGAACCTTTTTTGAGTGTTGCCTGTATTGTTAGCTTTTTAGCTGATTTTTTAACAGTCACTGCTTTTATGGTAATTTTTGTATTTTTGTAAACACAGTTTTTGACTGTTCCGCCATAGATATCTTTACCTTTTGGAGCTTTATTATCACTAAAGGTACATTTCACTGCTTTTGCACAGTGGACAGTATCTGAGCTGGAAGTTCTGAATCCGTAGATTGCTCCTCCTCTTTCACCTGCAACATTGTTTGCAAAGGTTGATCCTTCAATTGAATTTGTGTAATATTTAACGCTGGAAACCCATGTGCCGTTCTCGTAATGTCCTGATTGCTCATGGCATTTGAAGTATACTGCTCCTCCGTACATTGAGACTTGATTTTTATTAAATTTGGAATTTTTAATAAAGAGGTCTTTGCATCCAAATATTGCTCCTCCTTTTTCGCCAGCCTTATTTGAATTGAATGTACATGAATTGATGTTTATATGGGAGTATGCATAAACTGCTCCTCCACCACGGCCGTTAGCTATGTTGTTTGTAAATACGCAGTTGGTTATGGTGTCTTTTCCATGTTCAAGAAGTGCCTGCATTCCAATGGTGAAAAGAAGATTTATGTCTTCAGTTGCATTTTTACCTTCAAAATAAGTGTAATAGAACTCAGGACTTTTTTTAAGTGTCAGTGAGAAAACCGCTCCGGCATCTCCTCCAGCGGAATTTTTATCGAATTTTGAATTTTTTAAAGTTAAGGCTCCTAATGAATTTACAGCTCCGCCGGCAGTGCCTGCATTATTGTTTGTGAAATAGCAGTTATCAATTGTTAAATCTGCAAAGTTCAATATTGCGCCACCATAGATTTTGGCGTTACCGTTTTTGAATGTGATGTCTTTCAATGTAATCTTGTGAAGTGACAATCCATCCCCATAGTTGATGTTGAAAATTCTTGATTTGCCCATTGCGTCAATGACATGACCATTACCGTTGATTGTTATGTCTTTGTTGATGAAAATTCCAGTGGTAAGTTTAAATTCATCGTTATACTTGTAATCTCTTGTTAAGTTGATTTCACTTCCCTCTTTAGCAAGACTGATTTTTAATTGCAATGCAGTGAATGTTCCGTTATCCTCATCGCCAATTAAATCTCCGACATCTTCTAAAGGTTTATTCTCATCGTTACTAACTGCTTCTAAATTGTTCAGGCCACTTTCATCGCTGGATATGGAAGTATCATTGTCAGCGGCAAAAACGCCTGAAGCGCTAAATAATATGCAAGCAACTAATAAGATAATAAATAACTTTTTTTTCATGTTATTAGCTCCCTTTTTATTTTAAAAATAATTAGAAGTTAATAATTAACTTCTAAAATAATCCACTTTCCTCCAATTTTTCCTCAAAGTATTTTGATGGTTTATCTGCTTTTTCCTTAATTGCAACTGCAACAATGACGGTGACTATTCCAATAGCTAAAAGAATAATTAATGCCGGCCAGTAATTTGACCAAACAACACCTAATTGTGCTTCCCGTATCAGTTTAATTGCATAGGTCATTGGCATGTAAGGGTATAATACCTGGAAGAACTTATGCATGATTTCGATTGGGTAGATTCCTCCTGTCGCTGAGATTTGAAGAACCAGAAGGACTACTATGGCTCCTTTTCCAACAGTTCCGATTGCTGAAATCACTGAATATATCAGAACCATGAACACTACCGATACAAGTATTGCTGAAAATATAAACAATGGATAGTTATCTACATGAACTCCTAAAAGATAAGCCCCAATCAATGTTACGCAGGCCTGCAATATACTCATAACTACGTAGATTAACAGTTTACCGGAATACATTTCAAATGGAGAGTATTTGGTTCCTATACTTGATTTAGGTTCCATCATCACACAGGTAATTAAAGCACCAACCCACATGGACAATACAAGGTAGAATGGAGCTACATTGGATCCGTAATCAGGTACTGAAAATACTTCATTTCTGTCTAGTTTAACTGGTGAGAAGAAGTAATCTCCAAGAATTGTTTCGTTGATACCTGTAATTGCTGAAAGCTGGTCTGCTGTTGCTCCAAGTGAACTTGCAGCGGTGAATAATGCCTGTGCAGCTGCGTTTCCAAGTAGCTCTGCACCTGCCGCAAGGCTTAATGAACCTTCTGCCAATTGCACTGATCCGTCTGCTAGGTCGCTGGCTCCTCCTGCAACTTGACCTGAACCTTCTGCTAATTGCACTGATCCGTCTGCTAGGTCGCTGGCTCCTCCTGCAACTTGACTTGCTCCGTCAGCTACTTGACTGCTTCCTTTTGCAAGTTCTGATGTGCCTTCAACATATTCTTTTACAGGACCGTCCGGAATTAATGATGGGTCCACTGCTGAGTCTAACTCTTCGGAACCTTGTTGTACCTGGCTTGCACCTTGCTGTACTGCACTTGAACCTTGTTGTACTTGGCTGGCACCGCTCTTAACATCACTCACGCCTTGCTGTACTTGGCTGGCACCGCTTTTAACCTGGCTGGCACCGTCCTGAACCTGACCGACACCTGATGAAACTTGGCCTGCACCGGATGAAACCTGCGCCGCACCCGCTTGAAGCTGGGTTCCTCCGCCGGCTAATTGACTTGCACCTGCTGCAAGACCTTCCTGCAGTTCTCCAAGTTTTCCGTATGCTGCAAGGTTAATAATCTGAACAATTTTTGCATTAAGTGTTGTATAAACGGTGTTAGCTCCTGTATCTGTTAATTTGGTAGCTACAGGATTGGATTTAACATTTACAACATATTCCAGTTTTGCCTGTTGCGGATCATCACCCGTAATCGAAATAATGTTCTCACTCAGGTTTTTGGGTATTACTATACCTGCATAATACTTTCCGCTATGCACTCCCTTTCGAAGTTCATCTTCTGTGACAAATGTCCATTTGAATTTGTCATTCTTCTTTAAATCTTTAACCAGTTCATTTCCAATATTTAAAGTTGTTCCTTCAAAAGTAGAACCATTGTCCAGATTGGCTATTGCAAATTCCACATTTCCTGTGTTTCCATAAGGATCCCAACATGCCTGTATGTTTAAAAGAGCATAAAGGGATGGAAGAATAATTATTCCAATCAAAACAAGGGTTACAATAGGATTTGAAAATGCTGATTTGAAATCGTTTTTCATTATTTCAACGATATTTCCTATGTCTTTACTTCCCATTATTCTCACTTTTCAATTGATTTTTAGTATTAAGATAGAATTAAAAGTTCAAATTGATTCACAGATTGTAATTCATAATAACTTTTTATGATTAAATTATCCGTGAAAGGTAAACTTTTCTAATATATTAATATATACATTTACAATTTTAGTTAAAAATTAGATAAAAGTGTTTCTATTGATGTAAAATTTTATGGTCAAATTTTAAAGCTAATATAATGTAGTTTTGACATTTTGTCATAATTTAAACAATAATAAGTAGTGACTATAACATATTGTCTTGAACAATTTTTAAAGTGTTGTTTTGCGGTCAAATCTGATTTTTTCTGTAGGCCTTTTGCATTTTCAAAATAATATTTATTCTTTGAAGTAATAATATAAATTATATTAATGATTATTTTGAGGAAATATAATGAATTTAAAAGAATTAGTCACAGGAGTGTCTGGTGATAAACAATTTTTACTAGGTAATGAAGCTGCTGTAAGAGGTGTTATAGAAGCAGGTGTTTCTATTGCAGCCACATATCCCGGAACTCCTTCTTCAGAAATTGGAAATGTATTGTCAGTATTGGCTAAAGATGCCAATATTTATTTTGAATTTTCTACTAATGAAAAGGTAGCTATGGAGGTTGCAGCAACTGCTGCCGCTTCAGGTCTCAGGTCATTTACATTCATGAAGCACGTCGGTATGAATGTGGCGGCAGATTCATTCATGACCACTGCATATTCCGGTGTCAATGGGGGAATGGTTATTTTATCCGCTGATGACCCTTCATTGTTTTCATCTCAAAACGAACAGGACACTCGTAACTATGCAAGACTTGCCAATGTACCTATTTTGGAACCTTCAAACTGTCAGGAAGTAAAGGACATGGTAAAATATGCATTCGACCTGTCCGAACAAATTAATCTGCCTGTAATTGTCAGAACAACAACCCGTGTATCTCACATGAGAGGAGTTGTTGAATTTGGAGATGTGAACGACAACTCATCAAACTGTGAAGACCACTGGAAGAGAGGCCACTTCAATAAGGACCCTTCAAAATATGTTCCGGTTCCTGCATTTGCAGGGGATATGCATGTAAGGCTATGGGATAAGATTCAAAAGCTTGAAGAGACAACCAACAAAAGTGAATTCAACAGGGAAATTGACTTTGCAGAAGACAAGAAATACGGTTTGATTGCTTCAAGCAGTGCTTACAATTACGCTCATGATGTTGTAAAATTCAATGATTTGGATGTGGACATTTTAAAATTAGGATTTTCATATCCTTTCCCACAGGAAAAGGTTGCAGAATTCCTAAGCGATTTGGATGAAGTGTTCATTGTAGAGGAAGTTGACCCGATCATGGAAAGGGAAACCCTAGCCACCATCGGAGCTAAAAACTTGAATGTCACTGTTCATGGAAAACTGGATGGAACTTTCCCTCTTTACCATGAATTCAACTCAGATGTTGTTGCAGACGGTTTAAATAAAGTATTAGGATTTGCTAATGACGAGGAAATGAAATTCTCACAAAGTCTTGAGAAATTGTCCGAAGACATTCCGTCAAGAGCTCCTGTATTGTGTGCAGGATGTCCTCACAGGGCAATGTATTACGGAATAAACAAGGCTATCGAAGAGCTGGGCTTAAAGACCTCTGATGTAGTGTTCGCTTCAGATATTGGATGCTATACTTTAGGTATCAACCCCCCATACAATGCTGCAGATTACCTATTGTCAATGGGTTCAAGCGTAGGGGATGGCTGCGGATTTTCAGTATCAACCGATCAGAAGGTGGCAAGTTTCATTGGAGATTCCACATTTTTCCACAGCGGTATTTCTCCGCTTATAAATGCGGTCCACAACAAGCATAACTTTGTCCTGACTGTTTTGGACAACAGAATAACTGCAATGACAGGCGGTCAGCCAAACCCAGGTATTCCAATCGACGGTATGGGGGATGAAGCTCCTGAAGTGTCAATCCGTAAACTGGCTGTTGCATGCGGCTGCGATTATGTGCGTGTAATCAATCCGTTTAATTTGGAACAGGTCGTAAAGACTTATGTTGAGGCATTCCAAAGGGATGACACTGCTGTAATCGTTTCAAAAGCTCCATGTACATTAATTAAAGGTTTAACCAAAAAACCTCCGGTTAACTTAGTTGAAAAGAATTGTAATAATTGTGATAAATGTGTAAGTGAACTTGCTTGTCCTGCAATTTCAAAAATCAATGGA
>NZ_JAZQFM010000024.1:0-4103 GCF_045539575.1 Methanobrevibacter sp. | reverse complement strand
TATCATTAATAATTGTTAATTATTTATCATTATAAATATTATGCAATTATAAAGTTATAAGGAGAAAAACTTATGATAGATCTCAATAAAATGTTTAAACCTGAATCCGTGGCTGTTATTGGTGCTTCCAATACTCCTGGAAAAGTAGGATACATTATTGTTGACAACCTCATCAACGATGGGTTTGACGGCGAAATATATCCTGTAAATCCTAAAGGTGGAGAGATTTTAGGCAAAAAAGCATACGCAAATATTAAAGACGTACCTGGAAAAGTAGATTTAGCAATAATTACAATTCCTTCAGTATTTGTAAACCCAACCGTAAAAGAATGTGGTGAAGCTGGCGTAGAAAACATGGTAGTTATTACCGCTGGTTTCAAAGAAGTGGGTGAAGAAGGAGCTAAATTAGAAGCTGAATTAACTGCTCTTGGTGAAGAATACGGTATAAACATTATTGGACCTAACAGTTTAGGAATAACCGACTCACACACTCCATTAAACGGGTCATTTTCACAAATGATGCCTCCAACAGGAAACATGGCATTTATTTCTCAAAGTGGAGCTATGATGGTAGCTATCATCGACTGGAGTGTAACTTCCGGAATCGGATTCAGTAAAGTAATCAGTTTAGGTAACAAAGCTGGAGTAAACGAAATTGAATTATTACAATATCTGGCAGAAGACGATGAAACAAATGTAATCATCTGTTACTTAGAATCCATTTCTGATGACGATGACTTTGTAAGAACCATGAGGGAAACCGCTCACAAAAAACCTATTATTGTGCTCAAATCCGGTTCAAGTTCAGCAGGAGCAGAAGCAGCATCCTCACACACCGGTGCACTAGCAGGTAGTGACTTGGCATTTGATACCGCATTCCACCAATCAGGAATCATGCGTGTAGAAACCATGGCTGAATTGTTTGACCTTGGTTTAGCATTCTCAAAAGCACCTCTACCAAAAGGTGACAAAGTAGCTATTATTACCAACGCTGGTGGTGGAGGAGTACTTACCGTTGACGCAATGGAAAAAGCAG
The DNA here is from genome assembly GCF_045539575.1 of Methanobrevibacter sp. Classification (GTDB taxonomy): domain Archaea; phylum Methanobacteriota; class Methanobacteria; order Methanobacteriales; family Methanobacteriaceae; genus Methanocatella. The sequence goes on along the minus strand of NZ_JAZQFM010000024.1, from coordinate 3,067 downwards.
GACTCCAACTTGTTCAATTTGATGAAGAAACCACTGCAAAATTAAAAGAATGCGTTACTGATGAAGGAAGTGCAAAAAACCCTATTGACGTATTGGGAGATGCACCTGTAAGCAGATACAAAGAATCATTAGAAATCGTTCTTGGATATGAAGACGTTGACAGTTTAATCGTAATGGTTTGTCCTACCGCATCAGCAGATCCGGACGGAATTGCTAATGCAATCCTGGAAGAGAAAAAGAAATTCGACAAACCTGTCATTGTTGTTAACATGGGAGGACCATCCTTTGAAGCTGCAAATGACGCTTTAAGAGAAAATGGAGTACCAACCTACGTATTCCCTGAAACCGCTGTAACAGCACTTGAAGCAATGGTTAAATTTGCAGGACTTAAAGACAAAAACTACGATGATGTGATTGAAAAAATCGATGACGTGGACAAAGACGCAGTCAAAGCAATATTCGATAAAGTAAAAGCTGACGGCAGAGACACCTTACTCGGTAGTGAAGCATATGCTGTTGCTGAAGCTTACGGAATTTCCGCTGCACCAATCAAATTATCAACCAGTGCAGATGAGGCAGCTGAACTTGCTGAAGAAATGGAATTCCCTGTTGTACTCAAGATTGCATCCGATAAAATTTTACACAAATCCGATATCGGCGGTGTAAAAGTAGGAATTTCCTCACCTGAAGAAGCAAAAGCAACCTATGAAGAAATCATTGCAAACGCTAAAGCTGCACATCCTGACATTGTCCCTGATGGTGTAGAAGTGCAAAAAATGATGGATTCCGGTGAAGAAGTAATTGTTGGTATGATTCGTGACAAACAATTCGGACCAATGATTGCATTCGGTATGGGTGGAATCTACGTAAACCTCATCGAGGATGTTTCATTCAACCTTGCAAAAGGAATGAGTTCTGAAGAAATTGAAGAACAAATTGCATCAACCAAAGTATCCAAATTACTTGAAGGATACAGAGGAGAAGCACCTTGCGATGTTGAAGAAGTTAAAGAAGCTATCAAAAGAGTAGCAAGATTAACTTTAGACTTCCCAGAAATATCAGAACTTGATATCAACCCTATCTTCGTTTACGAAGAAGGATCAAGCGCTCTCGATATTAAAATCAAATTATAATTTCTCTTTTGAGAAATTTCTCTCTTTTTTTTATTTTACTGATTCATATGTACGGCGAAATAGATTTGGAACTTTACACAATATCCATAATCAGATTGAATACTGCTTTTGAAAAACTGGATTCCTCAAACACAGATGAAGTCAAGTCAATGTTTGAAGAGAGTTTAAATGATTTGAAAACTTTATACAATGACATTGTGGATGACCTAAACCAGGAAGAAGTGAATCTCAATGAGTATTACATGTTTTTCCAAAACGGTAAACAGACATTTCCGCAGTTCATTGAAATGCTTGGAAGTGTTGAAAATGAATCCCTGGAAGATGTTATTGGCGAGCTGATGAACGTGTTCAGTAACCTTAACAAAATTGCAGACGCTTTTCCTAAAAACGATAATGATTAATGCATTGTAATGTGCATGACTTAAAACAAAACTTATTTTTATTCTTTTTAAATCCATTAAATTGAAAAATTAATCAATAATTTCATAAGTGTTGATTTAAATTGCTATTTTAATTAAGCGTAAATAGCATAATATCAATGTGAAAAATTAATCTAAAAAAAGAAAAGTAAAAGCATAGTAAAACTATGCTTCCCAGTATAATTTATCTTGAGGTATGGTACTGTTTAAGATACCAATGTCCACTTCAAGTTTTTGGAATGCATCCACATCTGATTTGAAACTGTCATCAATGCCGGAAATGAATGGGAAACTTTCAAGTGAAAGAACTTCTAAATCTGCATTGGAAACAATGTCTTCAGGCAGTAATGCTACAACTTTATCGGAAGAACCGTTTTTAATGTTGTCGTTAATGAATTTAGTAGCGTTTTCATGAATAGCTATAATATCTTTAGTAGTGTTTTCATGGTTTTTGATAAAGTCATCAGATGCAACAACTACACAACATGGGTGGTCTGGTAAAATACCTGATGAGTTTTCTAAAACAACGTTACCGCTGTCATTTGCTGCGATAGATACATAAGGTTGGAAAGTAATGATTCCATCAATTTGTTTTGTTTTTAAAGCATCATTCATGGATGGCACTTTCATAGCTGAAATGTTTACGTCATCTGTAGATAAATTATTTTCTTTTAAGTAGTATGAAAGCAATACGTATTGAATTGAAGCTTCACCAGGAGTTGCAATAGATTTACCTTTCAAATCTGCTGCTGAAGTAATACCTGATTCGGAAGTTACAACAATTCCGCTACCTTCAGTCTGAGCAGAAGAAATAACTTTTACAGGAACACCTTTTTCAACAGAAGATAAAACAGGTGCAATTCCAACATATCCAACATCGACTTCACCACTAGCCATAGCAGTCATTAAGTCTCCACCGTTGTTGAATTGTACAAGTTCAGTAGTAATGTTTTTATCAGCATATAAACCTTGAGCGTCAGCAACGAATAAAGCTGCATCGTGATCAGATGGTAAATATCCTATTTTTACAGTGTCATCTCCTCCACCTAAAAAGTCGAAAAGACCTGCACTAGCTGAACCCATTACTAAAAATGCAGCAAGTGCCAACACTAAAACAAATGTAATCTTTTTATTCATTATTTCACCGAATTAATTTAAATTAATTGCAATTATTAATATTAAATGTATATTATATATAAATTACTTTTAAATTAACAATTGTTATAATTGAATCCCTATGTAATTATTTAAAAAAATCATATATAAATCTTTTTAAATGTAAAAAATAAATTAACTAAATGTATAATATTTTCATACTTATAATAATCAAAAATATTATATAAAAATAATTCAAAATAACACTTAAAAATTATTTTGAACTTCCCCACCGTTGTAGACGGCGGGGATTCGCAAACCAAAAAAAATATGGAAATTTTTTTGGAAAATTTTTTTTTACTGCGCCGTCGTCCCAACGACTTCTAAACCTTTATTAAGGATGTTTTTTGCCGCATTGAC
>NZ_JAZQFM010000023.1:0-33249 GCF_045539575.1 Methanobrevibacter sp. | reverse complement strand
TTATCATCTGATTGATTAATAAACTAAAATAAAACATTAGTTTGAATAATCCAATAAGATAAATTCATACATTAAGTTAAAAGTTATTATAAAAGCCATAATTATTCAAGAAAAATAATGTCTTGAAAATCAGATTTCTATAATATTAAAATATATCTATGTAATGATATATAAAACTTTTTAAAAAATTACATTTTTAAAAGTAAAAAAGTGGATTACAAAATTTTATTATAATAAAAGTTGAGATTAAAAAAAATGAAAAATTGGTTTATAAACCAATTAAAGAACCTAATAAAACTATAATAAATCCAATAACTCCGACTATTAAAACACCAATGGAAACTACTTTAGCGAGTTCCATGTATTCTTTACCGTCAGGTTTTCTAGATACTTTTAATACTCTTTTACTGTCTTTGATAAATTTATTAAACTCTTCTTGTACGTTCATTTGAATACCCAAAATAAAAAAACTATGAAAAAATCATAATTTTATGAATTATAATAAAATAGTAATAAAATAATTTATAATTTAAACATTAATAAATGTTTGCATTTTTAAAAAAAATAATTGAAATGGAATTAGAAAATTCCATCAATAAAGCTGTCTAATTGATCGCTTGCAGAATCTGGTTCTGAAGCATCATCATCAGTGTTGATTTCCGGTTCAACATTAACATCGAAGTTGCTTTTAATTCCAGAAACAACAACAGTAGTCCTGACAGTATTTTGGAGAGTTTCATCGATTTGAGTACCCCAAATAATATTTGCTTCAGGATCTAATTTGTCTGCAACAACTTGAACAATCTTTTCAGCTTCATGTAAAGTTAAATCTGAACTACCTGAAATGTTTACTAAAGCTCCAGTAGCGTTTGAAATGTCAATGTCTAATAAAGGACTGCTTAAAGCTTCATGTACAGATTCTAAAGCTCTGTCGCCAGAGTCAGATTCTCCCATACCAATCATAGCCATTCCAGAACCGCTCATAATGCTTCTGATATCAGCGAAGTCTAAACTTACAAGACCTTTCTTAGTAATTAATTCAGTGATTCCTTTAACAGCTCTTCCTAAGATTTCATCGGAAACCATGAATGCTTTATTTAAAGGTAAGTTTGGTGCAACTTCTAATAATTTATCATTAGGAATTACAATTACAGTGTCAGCAGCTTCTTGGAGTTTTTCCAAACCTTGTTCTGCATTTTCTCTTCTTTTGATACCTTCTGCAGAAAATGGCATGGTAGCAACAGCAACAGTCAAAGCTCCTAATTTTTTAGCTATTTTAGCGATAATTGGAGCTGAACCAGTACCAGTTCCTCCACCAAGACCACAGGTGACAAATACCATGTCTGCGCCTTCTAAATCATCTCTGATTTCATCTTCACTTTCTTCAGCGCATTCTTCACCGACTGCTGGCTCTCCACCTGCACCTAATCCTTTGGAAGTTTGTCTTCCTAAAAGAATTTTTTGGCTGGATTGACAGTAAAATAAATCTTGAGCATCAGTATTGACAGCGATTGTTGTTGCTCCTTCGATACCCATTTCATTTAATCTAGTAATGGTGTTGTTTCCTGCGCCTCCGGCACCAACAACAAATATATTAGTTTTAACACCTTGAATAATATTAATAAGATCTTCATCTATGTCTGAAGAGATTCTTTCTGGCGCTTTCTCTTCCATTCTTTGTTCGGATTCTTTGATTGCATCATCTATAAATTTCACAAATTAACCCCACTTACTCTGCTATTTAAAATTAATTGTTAAATATTTCTATCGTAACTAATATTTAAATGCACCTATATTTAAATATATTACGGAAATTTCCAAAAATGTAAAATATATTTAATCTCTTGGCATTGCAATGATCTCATGGAACTGCATGTTGAACATATTTTTGGAATTTACCGGAGTCAAAATAACTGCAGTATCAACACCATGAGCCCTTCCTCCGATGGCGATAATTTCCTCACCGACAGGAATCAGGCCTGCATCTGCAGCCATCAGGGAAATTTCGGCAGCGACTTTAACACCATGGGAAAACATTCTCAAGGTATCGGCCACAACATCCAATGGAGAGAATCCACCATATTTGTTTGTGACTCCTCTTGCAGCACCGCTGAATGCGTGCAATCCCTGATAGGTTTTAATTCCTTCAGCTTCCAGTTTCTTAACCATGTCTTCGGAAATGTCAGATTCATTATCCCCGCTGAATCCAACATTATGGGAAACATTAATAATGGTGATTTCATCATTATCAATGGCATTAGCAAGTTTCAATGCAGATTCACCGGTTGTTGAAGCGATTAAAATATATTTAATGTTTTCAGAGATATCCAATTTATCCTTAACAGCCAAAATCAATTCATCAGTATAATCATTGCCCTCTTTGTCAAAATATGTTATGAATTTTCTTGCCATAAATTACACAACCTAATAGATAATTTTTATAAACTCTATTATGTTAATATATCTATGTAATTAATTTATTAAAGATTGTTATGACAGGTTTAGAAAATACAAAACATGTGATTATTAAAGATTATATTGTAATTCCAATTGAGACAGGATATATAAAGCCTAATGATGATTTGAGTGCAATAATTGAGCCTGCAAAAAGGCTGATGCAGGATGATGACTATCTGGTAATAGCCGAAACACCAATTTCCGTTTCACAGAACAGACTGGTTGACGAGGCAAAATACACACCGTCACTGACCGCAAAATTCCTGACAACAGTCTGGAGCAAGTACCTGTGGGGATATGTTTTGGGACCTCTTCTCGGAATCAAGGAACGAACTATAAAAAACCTGAGAAAATTGCCTGAAGAGACAAAGGCCCATAAGGAAGTGGTACTTCAATTGTACGGGTTAAAACATGCACTTAAGCCAGCTTCAGAAGCAGGTATCGATTTAAGCAATGCCCCTGGAACATTCGTATCACTGCTTCCTGAAAACCCCGAAAAGGTTGCAAAGGAAATCAAGGAGGAAATCGGAAAGGACGTATGCGTGATGATTATCGACACCGATGCGACATACATGAAAAACGGAAAGTATTTCACCGGCCTTCCGATAGCCATTGACGGAATTGATGCTGACAACGGATTTTTCGGATATTTCAAAGGACAGCTGTCCGAAAATATGGGATCAACCCCTCTCGGATGCAGTGAAGAAATTGACGTTGAAACTGCACTGAAATTTGCAAACATTGCCGAAGACTATCAAAGGTCACTATCCACAGAAATGAAGACAATCCACAGCGTCAAGGCAGTTCTCGGAACTGAAATTGATGAAGTCACAGTTGAGGCACTGGATTCAATTACCCACACACCGGCAGTAATTATCAGAAAACAGTAATTATTATAGATATATTTTTATAATACTAAAAACAAAACTAAACTTAATATTATCATACTTTTATTAATTTTTTATTTTCAATTCCAGAAAAAATTTGATAATAAAACCAGTAAAAGCAATTAGGGGAAATTAAATGATAGATGATCCATTAGTAAAGACTTTATTAACCAATGTTGTTGAAGACGAAAGTAATTTGCCGATTGTTGAAGCATTAATCGATGGTGTTGAAACCGATGAAGAAATTGCTAAAAAAACAGAAATTAAATTGAATATCGTTAGAAAAATACTTTACAAGCTTTACGATATGGGATTAGCTAGTTATAAAAGAAGTAAAGACCCTGAAACCCAATGGTTTACATATACCTGGAAATTTGAAAAAGAAGAAGTCATAAACCATATCAAAAAAGATTCCGAGCAATACATTAAAATGCTCAATGAGGAATTGGAACGTGAAGAAAACAACATGTTTTTCATTTGCCCGCAAGGCCACGTAAGATTTGATTTTGATGACGCATCAGATTATGAATTCCTCTGCCCTGTTTGTATGGAAGAGCTGGAATTCCAGGACAATGCTGCTAACATCAAACAAATCAAAGAAGATTTAAAAATGGTTGAAAGTAATTTTAATTCCTTTAATAAAAAAAATAAATAGATAAAATGGAAAAAGAATTACTTAAAAAAGAACATACTCCTGAAAATGTCATTTCACATTGTGAAGCAGTATATAAAAAAGCTATGAAAATAGCTTCTAATTTTGAAAATGCAGATACCGATTTAATCCGTAAAGGCGCTCTTTTGCATGATATTGGAAGATCAAAGACTCATGACATCACACATGCAATCGTAGGAGTTGAAATCGCCAAAAAATACGGATATGACCAAGATGTTTTAAATATAATCGAAAGACACATCGGTGCCGGAATTACTGAAGAGGAATCAAAGAAATTAGGCCTTCCGGAAAAGTCATATGTTCCCCAGACACTTGAAGAAAAGATTGTTGCCCATGCGGATAATCTGGTGAGCGGCAGCGAGGAAGTCAGTGTTGAGTATGTTATAGAAAAATGGAAGCGCAGAATTGAAGATCCCGACGATAATATTGAACGACTTATTGAAATGGATAACGAATTAATTAAATCTTTTGAGGAATAGTATGAAAGTAATTTGTTCAAGTGAAGAATCCCTCTACCGTCCCGAAGCGGTCAGATGGAGACAAAGAATGGAAATGATGGAACCTCTTGGAGACACTGTAGTGTTATTGCCATGCAGTATGAAGAAGCCTTATTCCAACTCAAAATCCCATCAGAAATTTAGAAAGCTGACAAGATCCTATCAGGAGCTTATTGTTACTTCCCCTTTCGGAATCTGTCCAAGGGAACTTGAAAATACTTTCCCTATCCAGTCATATGATGTAAGCACCACAGGCAAATGGTCAGAAGATGAAATTGAAGAAAGTGGAAAGCTAATAGAAAAGTACACCAGAGGAAAACAGGTTGTTGCAAACCTTGCCGGCGGATACCTGCAGTCTGCAGAGGCATATCTTGACGACTTTGTCAATGTCTGTGTTGATGAAAGGCCAACATCACCGGAATCACTGTACAATTTGAGGATGGAGCTTAAAAATCATCAGAAGGTCAACAGAAGAGAAAAGACCCTGCACGAGTTAAGGTCCATAGCAAAATATCAGTTCGGTGAAAACGGAGACAAGTTCATCCCCGATAATGTTAAGACCAAGGGAATGTATCACAAAAGAATCCTGTCCGACGGGAAACAGCTCGCACTATTCAATAAGGATCACGGATTATACAGGTTAAACCTGCCTGGCGGTGAAATATTGAAGGATTTGGGAATCAACATAGTGGAAATTGATTTCGACCTTACAACAAATACCGTTTTTGCGCCTGGAATTGACAAGGCAGACCACAATATCATTCCAAACGATGAAGTAGTCGTAGTTAAGGATGATGTCGCAGTAGGTGTCGGAAAAGCTGTAATGACCGGTCGTGAGATGGAAGAATGCGACAATGGTATTGGCGTAAAACTAAAACATAGATTAAAGTAACTTTTCATAACTAAAACAAATCATTTATATATCATAAGTTTAAAAGTTATAAATACAAAAAATTAGGAGACACTAAAATGTCAGAAGAATTAGTAAATGAGATTAAAGATGCTGTTTCTGTAATTAACGACCCACACATGGGAATCAGTATTGTAGAAATGGGCATTGTACAAAACATTACCGTAGACGGAGATCAAGCTGAAATTATCCTTAAACCAACCAACCCAGGTTGTATGAGTATCACCCGTATCGCAGCTGACGCTAAAATTAGAGCTGAAAACGTTGAAGGTATTGAAAAAGCAAAAATTATCGTTGAAGGACATGCTATGGCAGACTCCATTAACGAAATGATTAATAGATAAATTTTTCAAAATCTTATTTAATTCTATATATAACCGAAAGAGTTATATATAGCAATTAATATAAGTATAAGTGTTGACAGTTAACTGTCATTCAAATTGTATAGGCTAGTGGCACAGCTTGGTTAGCGCGCTCGGCTGATAACCGGGAGGTCATGGGTTCGAATCCCATCTAGCCTACTTCTAACTATTTTTAAAGACATTTTCATTTTACTTAACAACTTTAGCGTTATTTTTTGAGAGATTTATATTCTATTGAAAAGCCCATCACATTTTTTCATCAAAATTTTTAAATACTACCTTCAACATAAAAAAACATGAATGTACAAAAAGTTGGAATGATGATTAAAATGTGGGAAAGAATAAATGAAAAATTTAAAAAATACCCTGCACGTATCAGAGTTGCAGAAAAAATGATCGAATTAGGATTATCCATAAGTGATGACGGAAAAATTTACTGCGGCAATCTGAAAATTAGTGATAAGGCATTGGCTACCGCTGCTGAAGTAGATAGAAGAGCGATAAAATCAACAATAGAAGTAATACAAGAAGACGAGGAATTAAACAACTTATTTTCAAACATCATTCCGGCAGGAACACTTCTTAAAAACATTGCTAAAAATCTAGAATTGGGCGTAATTGAAATTGAAGTCGGATCTGAAAGCGAAGGAATACTTGCTGCAACAACAAAATTAATTACAGAAAAAGGAATTGGTATCAGACAGGCTTATGCTGAAGACACAGAGCTTCAAAAGACACCGTCATTAACAATAATCACCGAAGAACCAGTTCAAGGTGATTTAATAAATGAATTTTTAAAAATAAAAGGAGTAACAAGAGTATCAATTTATTGATTTCTTGCCATTTCTAATTCTTTATCTTCTTCTTCAAGAATTTCTAAAAGTTCTTCCCAAGCTTCTAAAGATTCTTTAGCAGCTTCTTCAGTTAATTTTTCAATTGCATATCCAGCGTGGATTAAAACGTAATCACCTACTTCTACCTCAGGTAAAAGGTCTAATTTAGCTTGTTGTCTTGCTCCACCAAAATCTGCATATAACCAGTTTTCTTCTCTGTTAATTTCAACAACGTGAGCAGGTGCTGCAATACACATAAATCTCATCTCCAAAATTTTAATATATACTATTTACTAAACTGATATTATATAAAATTATCTAAATAGGTGTTTTAATGAAGAATATTGTTATCGGTTCAGGACCTGCAGGAAGATTAGGTTCCCTTGAGCTTGGAAAATTAGGAAAAGACGTTACTTTAATTGAAAAAAATCATATTGCAGGAACATGTTTAAATGAAGGATGTATGGTTGTTTGTGCACTTACAGACATTACCAAATTTATAGATTCAGCAAACAGATTCAACAATTACGGATTTATAAAAAGTCAGCTTGACATATCCTATGAAAAAATAGTTGAAAAAATAGTTGAAACCCAGGAAAAGCTCAGACATTTGAACCAAATGGAAAACGAAAGCTTTGGAAATAACATTATCTATGGGGAAGCTGCCATTGACGGAGATAACGTTAAAGTAAATGGAGAAAGCTTTGAATATGACAACCTGCTCATAGCAACAGGAGCTCGCCCATTCATTCCAGACATAGAAGGCAGCGAATACGGATTGACCAACAAGGATATTTTAAAAATTGATAAAGTTCCTGAAAAGCTAAATATTATCGGTGGAGGAATCATCGCCTGTGAAATAGCTAACATATATTCCACATTGGGCAGTGAGGTCAATGTCCTTGCAAGATCATCATTCCTAAAAGAAATTGGAGACAATGCAAGGAAATACGTTTTAGAACATATTATTCCTGACATCAATGTCTACGAGAATACCAACATCAAGCGGGCATTTAAAAATAAAGTCCTGACAGATGATGAAAAAGAGCTTGAAGGAGTTCCGTTCTTTGCAACCGGAAGGGTGCCTAACAGTGAAATAGCTGATGGAATCGTTGAGCTGAACAGTGACAGAACCATCAAGGTCAATGAAATGATGAAAACTAATGTTGAAAATATATATGCTGCAGGAGATGTTACCGGAGGATATCAGCTGACACCAGTTGCTAGAATGGAAGGTATCACAGCTGCAAGAAACATGGCCGGCTATGCAAATAAAGTAAGCTACAGTTGCATTCCTCAAACATTAAGTCTGAACACAGAAGTCAGTTTTGTCAAAAATGAAAAATCCCAATGCAGTGAAGATGACAAGGCAACAATAGGAATTCCTGGAATTGCCGGACCTCACGCATTCTGGCATATATTGAGCGGAGATACAGGTTATACTGAAGTGGAATTCGATAAGAAAAACAATAAAATAAACAGAATTAATTCCATATCCCCATCATCTACAAGCGATGTGGCATACCTGTCCTATCTGATGAGAATGGATTATGATTTAGATGATTACGGTGACTTTTTAGAGATACACCCATCTACAGATTCAAACTATAAAATTATAAAAAATATGTGGTTATAATTACCACTATTCAACTTTTTTTAACATTTTGTCGGCTAAAACATCACCGGCTTCCATACAGAGCTTACCGTATTTTGATGCATTTACCTTCATGGATTCCATATTGTCAAATGCATACTGGATTCCTTTTACAACATCACTGACAGCGCACTCATAAATAGCTCCCTTAAACACTCCTGCCATGTTCTGATATCTTCCCCATTTTACATGAGTCAATGTCACGATTGGAGTTTCACAGCACAATGCTTCCTGAAGGGATACGCCGTCATCGGTCAATACTGCCAAATCAGCATATTTAAACAGGTGATTTATCCAGTCAACATAACCTGCATAGATAATGTTTCTCTTTTTGATTTCATCGAGATACTCGTCCTGCAGCGGAAGGCCGACCAAAACCAGGTTATATTCATCTGTGAAGTCCGCCACATTGCAGACCCCATCAATCATTCCTTTGAAAATGGATGATCCTGATGAAAATACAATTGTCTTTTTGTTTTCATCGAAGTTGGAGTATTCTTTCAGCTTTGAAAGTCCGATATTTCCATCCCCGTTACCTGCATCCTGAGGCAGAGGATAATAAGATTTATCGGTGTTTTTTGGAAGAGCGTCATATCTGAACTTATCCAAATCCGGTAAAATGAAACATTCATTGAATTTAGGGCAAACTTTAGAATCTATCGGTGTTGAAACTAATGAAAATGCCTTTTTTCTTGCGAGTTTGGCACCAACTGACGCTACAATTGCGCCACCGCCTAACACACCTATGACAAAATCATACTTTCCACGTCTGATTAGGCTTCTTGCCTTGAAAGTTGCAGTAACGAGTCTTAAAGCACCTTTTGCAGCTGACAGTTTTGTAGCCGCATGTCCTCCTGCCTGAGGAATGGAAATCTTATGCCATGAATAGCCATGTTTTTTAAATAATATTCCTGGAGCAGACTCATCAAGAGCTATTTCACACTGAACTCCTCTTTTTTCAAGTGATTTTATTAAATTAAGAGCGATAGCTGCATCTCCACCTAATCCTCTTCCAGTAACAACCAGTAACGTCTTCATGTTATCTACCTAACTTTAATTTTGGCGGTTCGTTTGGAACGTATGCTTTTGGATGTAGTGCATGCGGATTGTATAATAATCGTCTGAATCCCAGGCTGATTAATAGAGGATTTGTGACAATAGGCTGTGTATCTTTTAGAATTAATTTCCTAAGCAAGTCTCCTAAACCTCCTCCTGTTAAAACATCCATGAAGTAATCTCCGAATGTAGGGTCAAGCAGCCTTAATCTTTGCCTGAAGAATACTTTCAGGTTGTTTCTTCTGACAAATGCTATCAAAGCAGTGGTAATTATGAACAGGACTATCACACCGGCCAGTCCTCCTGCAATGTAGAATGAAACACCCAATGCTACTCCGAATACATGATTTCCGACTTCTCCCAACATGATTTTTCCTGCAAAGTCGAGCGGACAGTATCCTAAACAGACTATGAGTAACAGTAATGGAGTGTAGAATGCCGGCAGTTCAGAAGCATCTCCGGAACCGACAAGAACCATGATAATCATTGTCAATACAGACATTATCATTGTAACGATACATGTGGATCCAGGTTGCATATCTGAAATATTAAGCGGCTGAACCATTAACGCTATGAAAATTGAAGAAACACCCAATCCCTGGATGAAACCGGCAACCATCACTAAAATGATTCCGATACCTCGTGAAAGCTGTCCCCACTCCATTCCGAATGGAGATTTTTTTCTTCCCATCATATCATCGATGAATGCGAATATACCTATAATTAAAATCAGACTGTTGTATCCCGGCAAAAAGAAAAAGGACAATATCAAAAATGGAATTATACCAATACCTCTTGGAATTCCACCACGAACATTAGGAAACAAATTTCCCAAATAGCCTCTTTTACCAAGGAACCTGAAAATTATGTCTAAAACTGCAGTTCCCAGCAAAGATAAGACAAAAACAAAAATCAATGCAAATATTATCGATGAGTACATATAAATCACGAGTTTTTAAAATTCAATCTAACAATAATAAATTTAATAATTAATGTTATATAAAATTAAGTTATTTGATATCTCAAAATAGCAGCCATTCCTCCAAGGCTTTCTAATTGCTTGCCGCCTTCATGTTCACTGCTGATTACCATGACACTTCCTTTCATGTTTTCAACCATGTCCATGAGCTCACCCATGTCTTCACTGGCCACCTTAGTGTCTAAAATAAGCAGTTCGCCGACAGCACCGAGATTAATAGCATTTTTTACTTCCCTTATACCATAAGCTATTTTTGACGAATTTCTTCCGATTTGCTCAAGCAGCTTATTGATGGCACCCATTTCAATAGCCACCCTGTTTTCCGAGGTCAGCTTTTCCACAGTACCTTTTTTAAGAACTTCACTGATGCCGACACGGCCTCCGGAACCTGTTGCCTCTACAATGGATATCTTGGCCAAATCCTTGTGTTTTTCTTTCAGATAATCATAAAAGTCATTTTTAACAAAGCCAGGACCTGCAATAACGATGTTTTGAATTGAATCGAACTTGACGATTGACTCGATGACCTTTTCATAAAATTGAAGGATATTCTTTTGCCTGTTTTTATCCACTATCCTCTTGCCTGAAACATGCCCTTTAATCGGACCGTAATATTCTATTCCGAACTGCCTCATCAAACCAAGTGTTGCAGTGTCATCTTCAAGAACAACGATGATTGCGGATAATTTTTTAGAAGCTTCAATAGCCTGGTTGAGCCTGTTGATTGCCCATTTTGGCCATCTGTCCTTCCTGATTGTTATAGGTGTGTTGAGCTTGACTTCCAATGTATGGTGTGATCCGAGCGGAATCAAATCTTCAGGACCTTTTGTAATGACTCCGGTTAATCTCAATTTACCTGTGAACAAATGGAAACTAATGTTTTCTATATCCAAACCTAAATAAAAGGTCTTTTTAACTCCTCTGTCGCTTCTAAGCTTATCTCCAGTATTGTCCTGAATACGACGGGTAGTTTTAGAGGATGCATTGTCTCCAACTTCAACAATGTGGGACAAATGCCACAGGTCGTCCAATGTTTCGGGAACTACTTCAATTATCCCTTCCTTAGTGTCTTGTTTTATAATCTTCATACTTTCAAAAATATTTTATATTTACTAATTAATGAAATTTACCCAACATTCATCTCAAATATATATCTCTTGAAACCCAATACTATATCATGAAGGATTTGTTTGACTTTTGCGAATTTGGAGAACTGAAACTTAACAGCAGAATTGTTAGAACAGGACTGTTTGAATCCGAAAGGGAATCAGCAGGAAATCTAACCCCCGAAATATACAACAGATATGAAAATATCGCCGCAAGCGGTGTCGGACTGATAATCACAGAACTGTTTTCATTATATCCAAGGGACGTTTTCTCAAAAAACTCCCACACTGTAAACTATACCCGTTTTGTTCGTGAAGCAAAAGACCTGACAGATCTTGTTCACGTTTATGACGTTCCTATTTTTGCCCAATTGGGCTTTGTGCATTTCAACAAAAGAACAGAACAGAATTTAAAGCCTGAAGAGTTGACAATTGAAGACATCAGAAAAATCCAAACCGACCACATCATAGCCGCACAGAAGATGGACTTTGCAGGCTTTGACGGGATTCAGTTAGCCCTTGGAAACGGTTATTTTCTAAGTCGCTTCATCAGCCCTGCATCAAACTTGCGTGAAGACAACTATGGCGGAAATACCCTGAACAGATTGAGAATGGTTTTGGAGCTAATCAAGGTCATGAAACAGAATACCAAACTGCACATCAACTGCAGGCTGAACGCATTTGACGGAACTGAGGATGGAATGACCCTTGAAGAAACTATAAAAATAGCAAAACTGCTTGAAAAGCATGGCGTTGATTCACTTCAGATTACCCAGCCGATCATTCCGCAGTTTCAGGAATACGAAAACGATGAGAAGAATCCTTTAACCGATGCAACTGAAAAAATAATTAACGAAGTCAGCATTCCGGTCATTTTAGGAGGAAGATTAAGAAAACAAAACCAGATCAACAATATCCTAAACAGCACAGACATTGATTTCGTTTCCATGCAAAAGCCGTTTGTAGCAGACCCGAGCTTTCTGGTGGACTGGAGAATTGAGGGCAATGGCGTAAGCTTTTGTCAGAACTGCTATAACTGCATTTCAAAAAGAACAAGCACATGCCATTTGAAACCGTGCAGTCCCGAATATTACAACAAATCAGATTAATCATTAAGCATTTCATGCATTTATCTAAAATATTTTTTACAAATCACTCTTAAATAGTTAAAAAAACAAAATAATTTTTATGAATGTTGGAATAATTGGTGGAACTGACGGTTTAGGAAAAACTTTAATATACTATTTTAGAGACGAATTTGACGTATACATTACAGGAAGAGACCACAAGAAAGGCAGAGCAATAGCCAATAACTTAGACGTTAATTATATCGAGTCAAATGCAGGTCTTGCAAATATATCCGACGTGCTTGTTGTGGCAGTTCCTATCGAATACACTTCAGACGTCATCAGAGAGGTGGCCCCGTTCATGAAGGACGGTTCACTCATGGTTGACGTGACCTCCGTTAAGGAAGAACCTTCAAAAACCATGGCAGAAGCATTGCCAGAGACAATTGAATATATTCCGACACACCCTATTTTTGGTCCGAGAACCACAAGGCTTGACAACCAGGTCATCGTTTTAACCCCTGATAAAAAAGGCAAATGGTATGACAGGGTTTACAATTACCTGGAAAGCAAGAACATGAGAATTATCGAGACAACAGCCGAAAAGCATGACTACATGATGAGTATCGTGCAGGTGCTAACCCATTTCTCATTCATCTCCACAGCTTCCGCAATCGAAAAGCTGAAAGTGGACCTGTCAGAGACTGAAGACTACGAAAGTCCTATTTACAATCTGATGATTGATCTTATTGCTCGTATTGTTGCTCAAAATCCATACCTGACATATAATATCCAATCCAGAAACAACAATGGTCCGAAAATAAGAAACACATTTGCTGAATCAGTGATTGAACTTAGAGACGTCATCAATGAAAAGGATGAAGACAAGTTTGTTGAAATAGCCATACAGGCAACCAAACATATGGGAGACATTACAAACGCTTTGGGTAGAAGTGACAAGGCAATTAGTGCACTGAGCAATGAATACAGTTACCTAATCAACTCAATAGGCAAGGAAGTTGGGCTGAAACACATTTACTCCGGAAAAATTCATGTCGGAATCCTTGAGAATGTTGACAATAAAACAGCAACACTGAAAAGAGGAAGCAAAATCAAAAAACTGAGAATTGCAAATATCCAGATTTTACAAGATAATGAGCTGTACCAATGGAAACTGGATAACATGAACAAGGTTACTCGCTCAATCAGCTGCATATTTTCCAAGAATGTGCATGTCGGAACCATTCAAGAGACTGTTGAAAATTTCCACAACATCATTGACATCAAACTGATTGATGCATACAACGGACCTCAGATTCCCGACAATTCCATAAGCCTGACATTTGAAGTTACAGCACTTACAAAAGAAGCGATTGACAATGTTGAAAAATTGTTTGTCGGATTTGGCGGAACCATAAGATAAATTGTTTTGATGAATACGAACAAATGTTAAACTTTCTAAAAGTAATTAAATTTTTAATCAGAATATAACCATCACACTTTCATTATTTTTAATTTTTATGAAATTTAAATCAAATTTCAAATAAAATTAGGGATTTATAACTCATTTTAAGATAAATAAAAAAATCTCCGAAGGAATTTGAAAAACACCAAAACCGAAACCTTTATATAATAAAACATACACAGATATGTTTGTCAATAAAGTTACAAAAAGTAACAAAAAGATTTTGACACATTACAATTATTTAGATTACAGCCATATAAAGGAGATGATATAATGGCAGAAAATGAAATCACACTAAAAGTTGCAGAAGCAATCTCTCAAAAGGATGTCGGTCAAGGCGTTGCAAGACTTGACCCAAACGTCATGGACGATTTAGACATTAAAGAAAGAGACCTAATCGAAATCGTCGGAGAAAGAAGAACTGCAGCTATCGCACTTCCTTCCCAAACCGACATCGGTCTTGGAGTTATCAGAATTGACGGATTAGTTCGTAAAAACTCCGGAGCGACCATAGGAGGGGAAGTCAAAATCAGAAAAACTAAAGCAACAGAAGCTAAAAAAGTTGTTTTAGCTCCAATTGAAAATAATATCCGTGTACAAGGAGATGTGCGCGGTTTATTTGCTGGAAAAGTAATGGTCCAAGGAGATATTATCGGATCACAAATCAGAGCACCAAGGCCAAGTATGAGCAGAGGATTCAACAGCCTATTTGACGAACTGATGAATGACTTTACCCCAGCAATGAAAGAAATCAAATTTGCAGTCATATCCACAAATCCAAAAGACATCGTCATTGTAGGACCAAACACTGAAGTGCAACTTCACGAAAGTCCTGTTGACGTAAGCAAAATCGAAGGTGTCGGAAACCTTGTTGATGTGAGCTACGAAGACATTGGTGGTCTTAAAGAAGAAGTTAAAAAAGTAAGGGAAATGATTGAAATTCCTCTCAAAAGACCAGAGCTCTTTGAAAAATTAGGAATCGCACCACCAAAAGGAGTATTGATGCACGGACCACCGGGTACCGGTAAAACCTTACTGGCTAAAGCAGTAGCCAGTGAAAGTGACGCTCACTTCATTGCAATTAACGGACCTGAAATCATGAGCAAATATGTGGGCGGATCTGAAGAAAACTTAAGAGAATACTTTGAAGAAGCAGAGGAAAACTCCCCTTCAATCATATTTATAGATGAATTGGATGCTATTGCACCAAAAAGAGAAGAAACCAATGGAGAAGTTGAAAGAAGAACCGTTGCTCAACTTTTAACTTTGATGGACGGCCTTAAATCACGTGGCCAAGTAGTGGTAATCGGTGCAACAAACAGACCTGATTCACTTGATCCTGCACTCAGAAGACCAGGAAGATTCGACCGTGAAATTGAAATCGGAGTGCCTGACACTGAAGAGAGAAAAGAAGTTCTTGAAATTCACACAAGAAACATGCCTCTTTCAGAAGACGTTGATTTAGATAAAATCGCTTCCACCACTCACGGGTTCGTAGGAGCTGATCTTGAATCATTATGTAAAGAGGCTGCAATGAGAGTAGTCAGAAGAATCTTGCCTGAAATCCAAAACGATGAAGAGATTCCAAAAGAAGTAATGGAAAAAATCGTAGTAACCGGAGACGACTTCAAAAACGCACAGAAAGAAATTCAACCTTCAGCGCTCAGAGAAGTGCTGGTCCAAATCCCAGACATCAAATGGGACGACATCGGAGGTCTTGAAGATGTAAAACAAGAGCTAAAAGAAGCAGTTGAATGGCCTTTAAAACATCCTGAAACATTTAAACGTTTAGGAATCAGGCCTCCAAAAGGAACATTGCTTTACGGAATCCCAGGTACCGGTAAAACCTTGCTTGCAAAAGCTGTAGCAAGTGAAAGTGAAGCAAACTTCATCTCAGTCAAAGGTCCAGAACTCCTATCCAAATGGGTCGGAGAATCTGAAAAAGGCGTAAGAGAAGTCTTCAGAAAAGCTAAACAGGCAGCACCAACAGTAATCTTTTTCGATGAAATTGATGCAATAGCCGGCGCCCGTAGCGGAAATGATACTGACAGCGGTGTTACAAAAAGAGTTGTAAACCAATTATTAACTGAAATGGATGGTCTAGAAGAACTCCAAGATGTTGCAATCATTGCGGCAACCAATAGGCCTGACATTTTGGATACAGGTTTAATGAGACCTGGAAGATTTGACAGACACATACAAGTTAGTGAGCCAGACGAAGAAGCAAGACTTGCAATCTTTAAAGTACATACCAAAAACATGCCTCTTTCAAAAGACGTAGATCTCAAAAAACTTGCCAAACAAACTGACGGATATGTCGGAGCAGACATTGAATCAGTATGTCGTGAAGCAGCAATGCTAACATTAAGAAACGACCTTGAAGCAAAAGAAATTCCAAACAAATACTTTAAAGAAGCAATTGAAAAAGTGAAGCCTGGACACAACCAAGAAGAACAATTAGTTCAATACATGTAAGGAAGAAAACCCCGATTTTCTTCCTTTTTCCTCCCTATAACGCTTACAACGAAATTCTAACCATATTTAATGGGAAAGATACAGACATCTTTCCCATAACCTCCAAAACATTATTACTATTTTTTAACATGAGATTTTCATAATACTCATATCGCTTATTAAAAATTGATTTGAGTTTGTAAAATTGCCCTAACATCATAATATTGTTGTAAATTCATAATTAATCAAATTAAGGATTAAAACAATACATTTATAAATTTTAAAGAACAATACTCTTACTGTGGCAGGCAAATGTAAATTTTTTCAGAATATCTGAAAATAAAAGAAGGTGAAAAATTGTTAAGAATTGACTGCAATGGCACTCTCATGCCTTCATCTGAAAGTGAAGTTGTTAGAAATGACATTTTCCTATCTAAACTTGAAAAAATAGTCATTTCATTAAGCAAGGAATATTGATTAGGTGAAGTATTATTCATGGAAACAAATCCTTTAAACAACAACTCTTCAAATGCATTTATAATCAAAGCACCGAAAGAATGGTCCAATCAAAAGATATTTGATGTATGGGAACCCATTGCTTTAAAAGTGCACGATTTTGCTAAAAAAGAAGGAATTGAATTACTTTCTGAAATATGTCACGTATCAGTTTCAAATAGATATTGAGGGGTTCCATGACACATGCATTTACATTCAACCCCAAATGCTATTTTTTTGGTAAAATATCATTTTCAGAAACCATCGGCCCATTATGATAATATTGAGGCTTGTATTTTATGAATGAAAATTTATATCCGCCAACACCCCATTTAGGATTATAGCCAAAAATATTAATGTATTCTTTTAAATCATTACGTTCATCTTTTAATGCACGAGTAACGTGATACAATGCCCTTGTATCATCAATAGCTCTGTGAAAATTAACTTTTTCTATCTCATAATATTCCACGGCATCAATTAATTTATGAGGATACTCCTTTCTATCCTTTAACACTGAAACTGTGTCCAGCCAATTCACATTAGCTACAATATCATCAGCTTCATCAGGATAATGTCTTTTAAGCAAATTATATACGAACATCAAGTCAAATTGGCAATTATGAGCAACCATCAGAGTCCCCGGAGTCAATCTTTCCTTTAAATCTTCAGCGACAATATCCTCATAAACCCCATAGTCACTTATCATTTCATCTGTGATTCCTGTCAATTTGGTTATTTTCGGATCCAAGGATTTGCCCACATCAATAAACTCATCATATTCGTCCACAATTTGTCCATTTTCAACTGTCAGCATTGCAAGCTCGATAATCTTACAATGCCTGAAGTTCAAGCCGGTAGTTTCAGTATCAAAAAATATTATCTTCATTACATTTCACCTAAAGCAATTTATAAGGCGCATCATCTTTATTTCTTGGATAATCGTTAGTTGTCAGAGGTTTGTTGATTTTTTCAAGCCTTACGTCGAGCAATCTGCGACCATCTTCACTTGCACAGAAAATAGGAACTTTAACACCATAGTAGTAAGGTTTGTGCTCATCCGCATAATCGGAAATCGCCTTTGATGCGCATGCTGTTACAATATCAGCGTTTTCAAACAGCATTTTTACCTCATCGCATTTTGCGCCGGTGGTGTGTGCAACGAAAATGTATACATTAACATCATCATCAACCGGATAGTTTCTGATTTCCTCAACCATAGGGGATGGCAGAATGGTTATTGCAATATTTTTATATCCTTTCTCAAGAGCTAGTTTCAAGCCCTCAAGCTGGTTCAGCTCAGCAGTTTCAGGGTCCAAGACGACACTTCCCTTAGCTTCCAGATTTTGAATGACTTCAGGAATCGGGGTTGTGCTTACAAGGCCTGAAACCCTTCCGCCGACACCCTGCACGACACGTGGATTTGTCATCAGCAGTGTTCCCGCGCCGTCACATGCCCCAACGACACAGTCGATGTTTCCCTTTTCCATGTTTGTTTTTAGAATTTCTGAAATGCCCACTGTCACGGCATCATCCATTTCAATTACTCTCTGCGGTGTGCACATTCCAAAGTCCTCAATTCTGAAATTGATGTTTTTTCTTATGAACTCCTCATTCAGCTCATCAACGCCGTGCATTGCATGAAACATAGGGCAGTATTTCATTTCTGAAGAGCCGACTTCAACAATTTCTCCGTTTTCAATTACCACTTTAACTTTTCCAAGTGTTTCAATGACATGTCTGTCCTGCATATAACCACCTCATAGTTATATAATATTATAAAAAATTAATTTATTATACTTTAAGGTACAAAGTTATTTATGATTAGTCAACACGTGAGGGATAAATTTGACTCAAAAAAGTGAAGCACAAAAGGGCAACATAACTCCGGAAATGGAATTTGTTGCAGAATATGAAAATATAGATGTAAATAAACTAGCTAGATTAATTGACATTGGAAAAGTTGTCATTCCTAAAAACATTAACGGCCATTCAAAACCGTGCGGTATCGGAGAAGGCCTTAAAACCAAAATCAATGCAAATATCGGTTCATCATCAAAAATCGATGATATCGATTTGGAAATCAACAAGGCAAAACTGGCACAGGAATATGGTGCAGATGCCCTGATGGACCTCTCAACAGGTTCCGATTTAACACTATTCAGAAAGAAAATCATGGATGCGGTGGACCTGTGCATCGGAACAGTTCCTATCTATGAAGCGGGAGTCATCACATTAAACAAGGGCAAGGAAATAATTGACATGGACCCTGACGACATTTTCAAGGCCATTGAAAATCAGGCAAAAGAAGGGGTGGACTTCATGACACTCCACTGCGGAATTACAAAGGATCTGGTCCAAAAACTTAAAGCTGCAAACAGGATGATGGGAATAGTTAGCCGTGGAGGAACATTCATGGCTTCCTGGATTAACCACAACGATGAAGAAAACCCACTGTTTGAAAATTACGATTATTTACTGGAATTATCTTATGAATACGACATCACACTGTCATTAGGTGACGGCCTAAGGCCAGGATGTCTGGCAGATGCAAGCGATATCCCTCAAATTCAAGAACTTGTAAACCTCGGAGGCCTTGTCAAAAGGGCACAGGACGCCAATGTCCAGGTGATGGTGGAAGGTCCGGGACACATGCCACTCAATCAAATCAAGGCGAACATGGAAATACAAAAGACAATCTGTCACGGAGCTCCATTTTATGTATTGGGACCTCTTGTTACAGACATAGCACCGGGCTACGACCACATTACCGGAGCTATCGGAGGAGCGATTGCAGCATCATCAGGCGCCAATTTCCTGTGTTACGTAACTCCTGCAGAACACCTGTCACTTCCAAGCCTTGAAGACGTGAAGGAAGGAGTCATCGCATCAAAAATTGCTGCTGAAGCGGCTGATGTTGCAAAAGGACTTGAATCTGCATGGATCCGTGAAAAGGCAATGGCAAAGGCCCGTAAGGAATTTGACTGGGAAAAACAGTTCGAGCTGGCACTTGACCATTCAAAACCAAGAACCTACCGTGACAAGTGTGAACTTGACGATGATGAAATGTGCGCAATGTGCGGAGAATATTGTGCAGTAAAAATAGCTAAAGGCGATTTCTAATGAAATATCAAGAACTGGTAGACGTATACTCTGCTTTAGAGGCAACTACAAAAAGACTGGAAAAAACTGAAATCATTGCAGAATACCTTAAAAAACTGGATTCCGACACCATTGAAAAAGTCGGGCTTCTGATTTTGGGAGTTGTATTTCCTGCATGGAGCTCAGAGGAAATTGGAATTGGTGGAAAATTAGTTGAAAGAGCAGTTGCAGAAGCCGTGGGCACAACACAAGCTGCAGTTGAAGATGCGGTTCGTGATGAGGGAGACATCGGTCTTGCATGCATCAAGCTATACGCCAAAAAATCCCAGATGACATTCTTCTCACAGCCACTCACAATTGATTTTGTCTTCAACAGTCTGCGTAAGCTATCCCAAATAAGCGGATCCCGGTCAACCAATCGTAAAATTGCAGTTATCCTTGAACTATTGAGCCAGGCAAGCGCCACCGAAGCCAAGTACCTGACCCGTACCATAACCGAAGAGCTGAGAATCGGCGTCGGCGACGGAGTCGTCAGGGACGCAATAGCACAGGCCTTTGACATTGACAAGAAAGTTGTTGAAAGGGCCCAGATGCTTACTAACGACTTTTCAGTTGTTGCAAGAACCGCCAAGGAGGAAGGAAGCGAAGGACTTGAAAAGCTCAATTTAACACCGGGAACACCCGTCAAACCAATGCTTGCACAGCTTGCACCGCCTTTGGATGAAATCCTTGTGGAGCTTGGAACCGCCGTGTGCGATACAAAGTATGACGGTATAAGGCTGCAGGTTCACAGAAACGGCGATGAAATCAGGATATTCACAAGAAGGCTTGAAAACATCACTCACGCACTTCCTGAAATCGTTGAACTGTTTGAAGAGCACCTCCCTCATGAAAACTACATCGTGGAAGGTGAGGTAATTGCCACAAGAAACGGCAAGCCTCTCCCGTTCCAGAACATCCTTCACAGAGTCAGAAGAAAACACAATGTTGAAGAGGCCATGGAAAACGTTCCGCTGAAACTGTACCTCTTTGACGTGCTGTTCTATAAGGTTCCTATGATTGACGAACCCCTCCTTAAAAGGCGTGAAACATTAGAAGAGATTGTTGACACCTCCGTCGACGAGATGAACCTGAGTACCATGAAAATCGGCACACCCGACAACATCGATGAAATCCAGCAGCTGTTTGAAACCTCAATCAATGACGGCCATGAGGGAATAATGATTAAGGACTCAACAGCGCCGTATATTCCAGGACTCAGGGGCAAAAAGATGCTAAAATACAAAGCAGAGCCTGAAACACTGGACATGATTGTCATTGGAGGAACATACGGTATTGGAAAAAGAGGAGATTTCGTCGGATCTTATCTTGTTGCACTAAGGGATGAAAACAACGAGTTCAAAAGCGTTGCGTATGCTGCAACAGGCCTTGACGATGCCACACTTGAATATCTTACCGGAAAGATGAAAGAGCTTGAGCTTTCAACAAAGGGCCGTGAAATAAAAGTGGAACCGAAAATCGTCCTGGAGATTGCATTTTCAGAAATCGTCGAATCTCCGGAATATGAAACAGGCTACTCCTTAAGGTTCCCTGTTGTCAAAAACATAAGAAAGGATAAGGGTCCGATGGACGTGGACACCGTTGAAAGGTTGATTTCCATGTACAACACCGGAAACTAGTTTGGTAGTGCCTTGACACTGTCAATAACATATCTTGTAATAGGATATACGATAATCTCATAGACTGTCTTGAACAATGCTTGGGCAACAATCATCAAAACCAATGCTTCCATAGGCATTGTTCCCAAAAATCCTATTGTGATAAAAATAAGAGCATCCAGACCTTCACCGAACAATGTTGAGAGGATACATCTTAAAAACAGCTTATCCTCATCCCAATTTTTAAGGACAACCATCATTTTAGCATTGACTAAAGACCCTACAAGATATGCTGCAAAACTGGCAACCAACAATCGTAAGGTAGATCCCAACACAACACTAAACGCATTTGAGTTTTCAAAAAATACCGGCGCCGGAAGAGCGATTGTAATATTATAGCAGATTACGGCAACAAGATTCATTAAAAAACCAAGCAAGATTACGTTTCTTGCCTTCTTATAGCCGTACACTTCAGCCAAAACATCATTTACAATGTATATTACCTGAAATATTATAACTCCGCACGGCAGGACAAATGAGAAAAAGTCAAAGGTTTTGCCCGCAATTATATTTGATACAATCAGTGATGCGGTGAAAACACCGGTTAAAATCGCATACAATTCTGTCTTTGTCATGTTTTCAAACATACTAATACTATATTTTCAAACCAATATAAATTTTACAAGTTGAAATCCTATCGGCTATTTTTAATAGGAAATCCAATGAAAACTTATGGAAATTACAGACGACAAATTATTGAAAATAGCTTTAGTCACTTCCCTGATTGGAATAATCGGCATGTTAATCTTTACGCCGACAATTGAAGTGAAAAAAGTTAAAATAGAAGACATTGACCGAGGAATGATAGATGAAGAGGTCTGCATTGACTGCGTCATCATGGACATCGCATCATCCGCATCGAAAAGCAGCTACTTTCTAACCATAAACGATGGAACAGGACAGATGTCTTTAATCATATTTGAAAAGCAGGCTGCAGAGATACAGACGAACAGCCTTGACATTACGGATTTCAAGGGCAAGAAGGTTGAGGTTACAGGCAAAATTACCGAATACAACTCCGAGCTGGAACTGATTTTATCAAGTGGAGACAGTTTAAAAATAACAAATTAACAAATAGTTATTTATTAACTAAAAACCAAAAATAACAATACTAAAAATGTATAGGAATTAATAACATGTCTGATAAAAAACGATTATTTGGAACTTTCGGAGTTAGAAGAACCGCAAATGACGTCCTGACCCCAGAGTTCGCATCAAGACTTGCAGCTTGTTATGGTTCACTGATTAAAGGAACCGTTGCTGTTGGTGGAGACCCAAGAACCTCCACAGTTATGTTAAAGGAAGCTGTTAAAGCTGGACTTTTATCAAGTGGATGTGATGTTGTAGATTTAGGAATCTTACCTACTCCTGGCGTTCAGTACGCAGTGCGCAAATACTACGACGGAGGAGTTATGATTACCGCATCACACAACCCTCCGAAATATAATGGCCTTAAATTCCTGGATGAATTCGGTATTGGAATTCCGGACGAAATGGACCTAGCAATCGAAAAGCTGTACTTCGATGAGGAACCTGACCGAGTGCCGTTTTCCGAAATAGGCCAGCTTTACCACAACGACAACATCATTGACGAGTATGTCGACGAGGCAATCTCAAAAGTGGATGTCGATGCAATACGTGAAGCAAACCTTAAAGTTGTTGTTGACTGCGGATCCGGTGCAGGATGCTTTACAGCACCATACCTCATTAGAAAATTAGGCTGTGAAGTCACCACACTAAACGGTCAGCCTGACGGATTTTTCCCAGGCCGTGACCCTGAACCAATTGAAGAAAATCTGCAGGAACTCATCAGCGTTGTAAAGGAATTGGGTGCAGACATCGGGCTTGCACACGACGGTGATGCCGACAGGACCATCTGCATTGACGAGAAAGGCAATTTTGTCCTTGGAGACAAGACATTCACCCTTGTTGAAAAACAGATGCTTAAGGAAAACAATGGCGGAACCATTGTAACCACAGTTGCAACATCCCAAGCAATTTATGATATTGCAGAAGAATACGATGGTGAAGTAATAGCTACTGCCGTAGGAGATTTGCTTGTTGCACGTAAACTCAAAGAAGAAGACGGATTGTTTGGTGGAGAAGAAAATGGAGGACTCATTTTCCCTGATTTCGTTTACGGAAGAGATGCAGTCATGACCGTTGCCAAAATCCTGGAAATCGTTGCAAAAGAGAAAAAGCCATTGTCCGAGCTTGTAGCTGAACTTCCGGTTTATTATGCTAAAAAAATGAAAATCGAATGTCCTGACGATCAAAAAGAATTCGTAATGTCAAGTATTGCTGAAGAAATCAAAAGCACTACTGATTTCGAATTGGACTTAACAGACGGTGTTAAAATCCTTAAGGAAGATGGCTGGGTAATCATCAGACCATCCGGAACTGAACCAATTTTCAGATGCTTTGCAGAGTCCGACTCACAGGAAAAAGCTGATGAAATGACCGATTGGGGAATCAGTTTAATCAAAAAATACAAAAAATAACAACACGAAAAACCATCACCGAATTTGTTTTAATTATATTGATTGAAGATATAATTAAAACATGTAATTTATTGAAAAATATAATTAAAATAATAGCTAGTTTTAAAATAATTAATTTGGATTATTAAAATTACCAAATAAAATCATGTAACGTACATGTAAAAAATAAAATGATTAAAAGTTTTCCAAACACTCTTCTTTTAAGAAAAATGCATCCTCATTATCAGGATTTCTAAGCAATACTCTGTTGAAACTGTCAACAGCCTCTTCAAATTTACCCAATTCCATTAAAACAACACCTTTATTCAATAAAAAGTCAATGTTGTTCTTTTCCAATGCAATTGCCTTATTGAAACATTCCAATGCCTCATCGAATTTTCCTAAATCGATATATGCATTGCCCATCCTGTTTATGGCACTCGCATCCATTTCAGAATCATCCAAACAAACCTCTACCGCCTTGTCAAAAGATTGTATTGCCTCTTCAAGCTGTCCCATATCAGTCAGGAGATTGCCACGTGCGTTCCATACTTCAGGGTTTTCACCGTCAATGACAATCAGCTTGTCATAAATCCTTAAAGCCTGTTCATACCTTCCAAGCATTTCAAGAATAAATCCTCTCCAATAAAGAACAATAGGACTGCTCGGACGGAAATTGTATGCGATAGTGCTTGCCTTATAAGCCTCTTCAAGTCTTCCTGCATTAAGAAGAGCGATTGCCTTGTTATTTAAGATATACTCATTATCAGGTTCGAATTCCAAAGCCTTGTCATAGCAGCCGATGGCCTCATCAAATCTGCCCAGCCTTGAAAGGTTGTCCCCCTGCTTGTTAAGCAGATAAACATCTGCAGGGTCAAGTCTTAAAGCGGCATCATAGCACATTGTTGATTTATCGAATTTACCGCTGTCAAAGAGAATGTCAGCCCTTTTGGTAATCATGGCCTTCTCATCTATCTTGTCGCCTTTCCAGTCGTCAATGTTCAATTTTTCAAAATAGATTATCTGGAACTCGTCTGAGTCATCAATCTGGCCGCCATACATCTTTTTAAATTCCCTCAGCATATCATGAGAGTCCTTAAAACCTTCCTTTACGGCCAGCTCGTCATTATCCTTAATCTCTTCAAACGGAATGTTTTCGACAGCAGTTACCAGCGCTTCAAAAATCTTCATCTTTTCTTTGGAAACCAGATTCCAGTAGCAGTACAGCCTGTCTCCAACTTTAAGCGGAGTCTTCCAAGCTTTACGTATTGTTCTTGTTTTCTTACCAGTAATCACATCTATATCATTACTTGAAAATGACAAAATAGGCATATTCAGACTCCTCCTTAAAATTTATTCTATAACCTGTTCTCCAAATTCCCCTGACTTAACTTTTAGTATGCCTTTGAAATAAGGCCTGATTTCACGAGCTAAATCAGCTAAATCATGAGGATTAGGAACTTCAACCTTTTCCAGAGCGGGATCTAGGACATTTTTATTTCTGAACTGTTGAATTGTGTAAATATCGGCTTCAATTTCATCAGCCAAATTAATAATGTCCTTTTTGGTATGTAGTGTTGGCACATAAGTAGTTCTTGCTTCGAGATGAACGTTTTCATCTGCATTAATAAGTTCCATGGATTTTTTTACCTGAAAACCCACATTTGAACCTGTAATTTTTCTGTATTTTGAGAATGTTGTTTTAACGTCAAGTGAAACGAAATCCAATAGCTTCAAATCAAGCAGCTGTTTGATTTTATCGGGATATATTCCACTGGTGTCCAGTTTAGTTTTAAGACCAATCTGGCGAACATATGTGAATATTTCTATCAATGCATCTGTTTGCATCAAAGGTTCGCCGCCGGAAATAACAACAGCATCTAGAAAATCTGCTGAAGAATCAATTTCTTCCTTTATATCTTCAAAGGACTTTTCAGTGACATCATCCAAAAGTTCAACATTGTGACAGTATCTGCATGTTAAAGGGCATCCAGACATGAAAAGAACCAGGGACATGTTTCCATGAAATTCCACAGTAGATATTACAGATCCACCAACATACATTAGCTTAAAACCTCTTTAATAATTTCTATGAATTTTTTATCTTCCTCTAAAGTACAAATACTGATTCTTATCCAATATTCATCCAAACCTTTAAAGGATGTGCAATCCCTTACGATTATTCCTTTTTTCATGAGCTCCAATGCCAGTTCGGAAGCTGTAAATCCAGTATCCTTGACACCGATGAGCATGAAGTTGGATTTAGATGGGAAAACATTCAATGACTCGATTTTTGAAAGCTCATCATACAGGTATTGCCTTGATTCGATTCCCTTTTCAATGGAATCCCTGATGTATTCCTCATCCCTAAAGGTGTTGAGTGCGGCAACGAATGACAATCTGGTAAGGGAGAATACAGGCTTGATTCTGTGCATATATTCAATAATCTCGGCACATGCAAGACCGTAACCTATCCTCATACCTGCAAGGCCCAATACCTTGGACATTGTACGGATGATGAATATGTTATCGTATTCGTTAATCAAATCCTTGTTTGTAACTTCTGAGTATTCGAAGTAAGCTTCATCAATGACAATCAGTATTTCGGGATTTTTCTCAGCGATATCTGCCAGAACTTCCTTTCTGATTAAAGTACCTGTAGGGTTGTTCGGACTGCACAAGAAAATCATTTTTGTCTTTTCTGTGATTGCATCAAATATGGAATCAACGTCGAGCTCGTTTTTGTCCAAATCCCATTTGGCATAAACCGGATGAGCCCCATATTGCTGCAGGAGATATTCATAGTACATGTATGACGGCAAAGGCACGATGAACTCGTCGCCCTCATCTATGAATGTCTTTGCAAGCACGTCAATAATCTCGTCAGCGCCGTCCCCTCCAATGATGACCTGACTGTCATCTACACCGGAGTATTTGGCAATTTCCGCAACCAGTTCCTTAAGCTGTGATTCCGGATATCTGTTGATTGAAGCTATTTCATTTTTAATGGCTTCCATGGCTTTTGGAGACGGACCCCATGGGTTTTCATTAGACCCCAATTTGATAATATCCTCTTTTTTTAAGTTAAATTCCTGAGCAATCTCATCCTGAGACCTGCCCGGAACATATGAATCCATTTCATCTACAATTTTTCTTGCTTTCATCCTTAATCTTCCTTATACTGTTTGGAAAGTTTTACATAATTATCAGCATTATGTTGGATATGCTCGATTTGCTCTGGAGTGAGCTGTTTGACAGCTTTGCCCGGAACTCCTAAAATAAGGCTGCCTTCCGGGAATTCCTTTCCTTCACTTACAACCGCACCCGCACCTACAATGGAATTTTTAGAAATGTGTGCGCCGTTTAAGACGGTTGCATTCATTCCAATCAAAACATTATCGTCGAGCTTGCATCCATGAACTACAGCGCCGTGACCGACAGAAACATTATCGCCGATAACTACAGGAAATCCGTCGGTACAGTGAACAACGCAGTTGTCCTGCACATTTGAGTTGTTGCCTATAGTGATGGAGTCAGTATCTCCCCTTAAGACGGCACCATGCCAGATGGATACATTTTCTCCAAGTTCAACATTTCCGATTACCTGTGCGCCTGGGCATATTACAATAGAGTCTTTTTTATTTTCCATAATATCGCCGTATTATTCTTTCTTTTTATTTTTATCTTGGATAATATGATTTTGTTTTACCAATACGCGAGTATCGGAGGGTACATCATCATACAATAAAACCCCTGAACCGATAGTGGAGTTGTGGCCAACCTTCACACCAGGTGAGAAACTGGAGTTGATACCGGTTTTTACGGAATCTCCAATAATGGATCCGAGCTTACGCCTTCCACTATCTATCATCATATTTTTGATTTTGGTCTTAACAGGCTTATTGTCAAAACGCAGGTTTGCGATGTTGGTTCCTGCTGCTATATTACAATTTGAACCTATTACTGAGTCACCGACATAACTCAGGTGACTGACATTGGTATTTTCCATAATGATTGAATTTTTGATTTCAACAGCGTTTCCGACATGGACATGGTCTCCGAAGTAGGAATTGCCTCTGATATATGAGTTAGGTCCAATATCACAGTGTTTGCCGATGTATACGTTTCCTTCAATGTATACTCCTGCCCTGATGATACTGTCCTCATCGAGGAACACTTCACCATGGATATGAGCTCCGTCCTCAATTGTACCCTTGATTTCTGTTTTAAGATGACTTATAAGCTCTTCATTAACTTCAATCAGTTCCCAAGGCCTACCTACATCAATCCAATCCTTGTTGGTCTTATGTCCGATAACCTTTTTGCCGTCGGCAATCTGAAGGGTTACTGAATCAGTGATTTCATATTCTCCACGTTCGGAAATTTCTGTTTTTGCAATCTTTTCAAAAATATCAGCGTTAAATATGTAAATACCTGCATTGACAAGGTTACTTGGTGCTTCCTCTTTTTTAGGCTTTTCAACGATTTTCTTAATATTGCCGTTTTCGATTTCAACAACACCAAATGCTGAAGGGTCTTCCACTTCAGTGAGAACCATAAGTGTGTCAGGTTTCATATAATTGAATTTCTTGATAATCTCATTGATGATTTCATTGTCCAAGATAATGTCTCCATTAAGAACAATCAGACTGTCTTCAATGAAGTCTTTTCCGTATGAAATAGCGTTTGCAGTTCCAAGGAAATCCTTTTGGGTTTCGTAAGTGATGTTTACTCCGAATTCACTACCGTCCCCAAAGTAGTCCCTTACCATTTCCTCCTTATAACGGACAATCAGTAAAATGTCCTTAATACCATTATCCCTTAATGATTCAATGTTATATTGGATAATCGGTTTTCCAGCTACCGGCAACATGGTTTTAGGCTTTGTCAATGTTAACGGCCTCATTCTAGAACCTTCGCCAGCACTCAATATAATTGCTTTCATTTTCTATCCCCATAAAAATTATATAATAATATTATATGTTTAACTCTTATCCTATAAATTAATTTTTCTAAAACAGGGAGGGTTCTTTCAAAAACTTTGGCAATTTGAAATGACAAATGACTAATTTTAAATAATAGTTTTAATATACTAAAACCATATTAGCTATGCTAATAGCAAAAACACAAAAGGAGATTAATAAAATGACAATATATGTTTGTTTACACTGTGAATACAGATTTGATTCAGAAAAAGGTGACCCTGCTTACGACATTCCTGCTGGAGCAACTCCTGCAGATATGCCAGAAGGTTGGGCTTGCCCAGAATGCGCTGCATTAGGTATTGACGCATTTATCGCAGAAGAAGAATAAATCTTCTTCTCTAAATTTTTTTATTTTTTACAAAAAAAGCTATTTTTCACTAATAAATTTTAAAAAAAAGAAGTTTAAGATGAAAAGTCATCTTATAAATTTTCATTGATTATTTTTACACAGACATCCTTGATTTCTTCAGCTCTCTGAGCGTCACGGGACTCTAAAGTTATTCTGATGTAGTCTTCAGTTCCGGACGGCCTTACCAGTACCCAGCTGTCATCTTCGAATGTCAGTCTTACGCCGTCGATTGAGTTGACTTCGCTGATGTCATCGAATGCTGATTTTAAAAGTTCCTCCATATTTTCCATGACTTTGACTTTTGCCTCTTTAGAGCATGTGATCTTTTCACGGATATTCGGATATGACGGAATTTCAGCCAAGAGATCTGACAATTTTCCCTTGTTGGATACAAGTTCTGCCATTCTTAAACCGGACAATATTCCATCAGGACACATGCAGAAGTCAGGGTGTAGCCATGTTCCTGAAGGCTCTCCTCCGAATGCGGCATCCTTTTCGATGATTACTTCAGCAACGTTAACGTCTCCGACAGGAGTTCTGAATACCTGTCCGTTTACTGACTCGTCCATGCACAGTCCGGCATCCACGGTTGTTACAACGTCACCGTCGAATTCTTTTGATATCAATGCAAGAAGTGAGTCGAATGGTGAAATGTTACCTTTTTCATCAACGGTTATCATTCTATCTGCATCACCATCGTGAGCAATTCCAAGGTCTGCTCCAACAGCTACAACAGTTTTCATCAGGTTTCCAAGGTTTTCAGCATTAGGTTCAGGATTTCTTCCAGGGAAAAATCCGTCAGGTTGGGAGTTGAGTGTTGTCACTTCGCATCCTGCTTTTCTAAATACTAAAGGTGATATTTCGCTTCCAGCACCGGATGCGCAGTCAATGACGACTTTCAAGCCTTCCTTGATATCAACAAGGTTTACCAAATCGTCAATGTACTGTCCTTTGATTTGCTCGTTTACACTCAATTTACCGATTTTGTCCCAGGATACTGAAATGTATGACTTTTCAGAGTAGATTTTTTCTATTTCTGCTTCCTGAGCTGAAGTGTATGCCATTCCGTTCTTGTTCCATATCTTTATTCCATTGTAGGGAGACGGATTGTGTGAAGCTGTAAGCATTATTCCAGCGTCAGCATCTAATTTTTCAGTAGCATAACCAACTAATGGAGTTGGAACCATACCGATTTTAACTACATTGACACCACTTTCCAAAAGTCCTGCACAAATAGCCTGATCAAGCATTTTATTTGTTGTACGAGTGTCATAACCCAATACAACAGTACCTTCATTTCCTAGATAATAAGCTAATGATTTACCTACATTCAATGCAAGTTCGCATGTTACCTCAGAGCCGATAAGACCTCTGATTCCGGATGTTCCAAAAAGTTTTTTAGCTGCCATGCTATCACCATTATGCTCCGAATTTGTGAGCATAGTTCATTAAATCCATCATGATGTTCATTACGTCAGCGCCTCTGATTCTGTTAAGTCCTCCTTTAGCGCATGCCCTTTCGGAGAATTCGCATACATCATCGGTTCTTACTTCAGGACCTCTGATTAATACCGGGACAGGGTCTCCTGAATGGTTTTTAACAGAAATCGGAGTTGAATGGTCAGCTGTTAAGTAAATGTAAACGTCTTCAAGTTTTATGAGTTCACTCATTACGACTTCATCGACTTTTTCAATGAATTCCTTTTTCTCCTTGGTCTGACCGTCGTGGCCTGCCTCATCTGCTCCGTCAATGTTTATTAAGAAAAAGTCATGGTCTGAGTTTTTAACCTGATCAACAATAGTGTCACGGATATTTTCAAGGTTGGTGTCGATTCCGCCGGTTACGTCTTCCATTTCGATGATATCCATTCCTGCGAATCTTCCGATACCCATAATCAATCCGGTTTCTGCAATACATGCTGAGTTGACTTCATATTTTTCATTTAATGATTCTACAACAGGCACTTCTCCCGCACCACGTGGAATGACAATGTTTGCAGGATGTTCGCCGTCTTCAATTCTTTTTAAGTTAACAGGATGGTCTTTAGTCATTTCATAGGTTTTGACTACCAGTTTGTTTAGGATATCTGCAGTTTTTGCCGCTTCAGGTGTGTCATCCAAAGGTTTAACTTCCTTAGGCTTGTTTCCTTCCACTTTAGGGTCAGCGTCACTTACCTTGCCTGAAAGTCCTTCGCCCCTCAACACTAAAACTGCCCTGTGACCAGTTGACTCTTTGAAAATGATTTTGATGTCAGGATACTCTTCTAAAACCATTGTGTTCAATACTTCCACAATTTCTTTGGTTCCCTCTTTGATTCTTCCTGCACGTCTGTCGGTAACGATTAAATCCTCATCGACAGTTGAGAAATTACATCTGAACGCAATATCGCCAGGTAAAACTTCAACACCGACACCGTTTGCTTCGAACGGTCCCCTTCCGGTGTAGACCTCATAAGGGTCATAGCCCAAAATTGACAGGTGTGCTGTGTCACTTCCAGGAATGATTCCTGGAGCAATTGAATCCATAATTCCAGTAATTCCTTCTTCTGCCATCTTGTCCATATTTGGAGTGTGTGCAGCTTCAAGAGGAGTTTTATTTCCTAGTTCTTTAATAGGACGGTCTCCCATACCATCCATAATTAAAATAAGACCTTTCATAAATATCACCTAAAATATAATAATATGATTTTTATTTTTAATAGTTAAAATAATTATTTAAAAAAAATAGTTTAGAAAACAAATGTCATCAGTAAAATTCCAACAATAGCTCCGACAATAGTTGCGAAAAGGTTTACATGCTCGTTTGTTAGCCATCCTTGGTTTTCGAAAAGCGCTCCTAAAATACTGTCTGCAAAACATCCTACAGTTCCTGAAATGACAGCAACTATAATTGCAGGCAGAAAATCAGGAAGGACACCGAGAATAAATGCGGCAATACCAATAATGGCGGCACCGACAATAGCTATTCCGGTTCCCAATGGAGAGATTGCACCGTTAGTACCCGGATCTACTTTTTGGAAAGTGGTTATCAAGCGAGGTTTCGGATCCAAAACACCAATTTCAGAAGCCAATGTGTCTGCAGTTGCAGTTGCAATAGCTCCGATGAATCCTCCAACGAATGGCAAGTAATATCCACCGAATGCAGCCATAAAACAAGCGACAACACCATTGGATATCACATTTTTAGAAGTTCTTCTTCCTTCAAATTCACCCAATGACATTTTATACTTTTTGGAGTATTTTGTAGCTAAAAGAGACATTACAAGGAATAATACAATAAGTAAAAGCCAGTTGACTCCACCTGAAAAAATAATTATAATACCCATTATAATCATGACCGCTGAACCGAACATGTCCAGAGATTTTCTGTAATAGGTAATGAATCCCAAAATAAATAAAAGAATTACATAAACCCAATTAATCATTACTGCTTCAACCATATTATTATCCCAAATTAGTTTTTATAAATATTTGTTTAAAATCATATAAAAACATTTACATGACATTTAAAGGCAAAATTAAAGGGAATTGAAAAAAATATTTGCCATCCTGGCACATCGAAAATAGCTCTTTGAAAAGTATCGGGAGTGTCCGAAATTAGTTAATTATGTAATACTAATTACTAAAATGGATATTACTTAAAATTTCCAATGGATATAGAGTGAATTTTAAAAATTCACCAAATTTATTTTTTATATAATTAAAAAACAACTTTTCGTC
>NZ_JAZQFM010000022.1:0-12768 GCF_045539575.1 Methanobrevibacter sp. | reverse complement strand
AATTTTTCTTAATTTTTAATTAAAATTCAAAGATTGTAATCTGTTTAGTACATATTTTTTTATATTGCCCTGCTGATTTGATTATGTGATAGAAATTTTATTATTAATTTGAATTTTGTTAAAAGAATTCAATATTCAATTGAAATATTGAATTAATCTTTAGGTTCTAATTTAATTAAAATTTTTTCAAGGTCTTTGATGGATGCATCAGTTTTTATTCCTAGGGGATTGAAATGGGTTTTAATTGCAGTAAAACCTTCTTTTTTCATTTCATCAAAGATTAAATCTAGTTTTGATGCGCTAATTTTCAAAGATTTGCATACTCTGTGGACATCGTAAAATGTTATTGGTGCATCAGATTCATTTAGGCAACTGTTCAATAATTTCAATGCTTGATTTTTAGTATTGATTTTTTTATTTTCTGCTTCATCAATCATTTTTTGTATAAATTCTCCATCTTGAATGTTTCCTAACCATAAAGGTCCTGCATGAACTAACTTTTCACCACAAACAGGACAAACCTCTTCAATCGGGCTTGCTAATCCTTTGCTGATTTGTCTGTGTAAACAATTTTTACAATGACTAATATATCCCAGATTTTTTAAACTTTCATCAGTTTTTTTAGATCCTTTTTTAACAATGATGTATAACCTCATGTAGTGTTCGGTACTGTGGGACATTTTTACTTCAATATATTTTGCATATTTTGAAAGTGTTAATGCAACAAATCCTGCCAGTATCCTTATGCCTGTTTCATGGCAATATTCGCTTTTGTAGGGTTTAGCATTATATTTGCGAATGCATGGTTCCTGGTATGTTCCGCAGAGAGCTGAGGTATCTGTGGCGGTTACGCAAAGTAATGAATTTCTGCCTGCACAATAACCTGCAGAATCTAAAAATGGTGAAGGTGTTCCAAATGGATCAATATCTATAACGTCGAATTGCCCTCTTTTCATTCTTAAAAACATGCTGGCGTCATGTTGGTGAACTTCAATGTCTTCCAAATCATTCAGTTCAATGTTGTGTCTTTCATAGTGGTTTGCAGTTTCGCTGATGT
Organism: Methanobrevibacter sp.; assembly: GCF_045539575.1. Classification (GTDB taxonomy): domain Archaea; phylum Methanobacteriota; class Methanobacteria; order Methanobacteriales; family Methanobacteriaceae; genus Methanocatella. Next base: position 11,711 of record NZ_JAZQFM010000022.1, on the reverse strand, counting down.
CATTGATATATACGTTTCCGACTCCATCAACTTCATTTTTGTAACGGATTCCTCTAATTCCGCTTCCGCCAAATAAATCACAAATGTCAATGTCTCTTTGCACTTCATTTTGATATACCTGCAGAGCAAGTATTGACAAATCCCTGTTTAATTCCATGTGGGGATTGTAGAATACCGGCGCATCAGATGAAACTTTATCAAATTCGGGAAATTCTATTTTTGTCAAACCTTCTTCAATACTTTTTATTTTATATTCATCCATTGGTTTCACTCTTAATTGTTTTAATTGATTAAGTAATGTTTTAAATATTATTAGATTTAAATATTAGTATAGTAAATTTAAATCTAATTGGTGATGAATGTGTCAAATATTAAAGTTCCTATCGCAAAACCAATAATCGGAGACGAAGAAATAGAAAATGTTGTTGAAGTTCTTAAATCAGGCATGATTGCTCAAGGCCCTAAAGTTGCAGAATTTGAAGAAAAATTCGCTGAATGGGTTGGAGCAGATTACGGTATAGCTGTTAATTCAGGTACAGCTGCTTTACATGTCGCATTACTTTCATGCGGTATTGGTGAAGGCGATGAGGTAATTACCACTCCATTTACTTTTATTGCAAGTGGAAATTCAATATTGTACACTGGAGCTAAGCCAGTATTCGCAGACATTGATTTAAAAACATATACAATTGATCCTGATTCAATTGAAAATCTAATTTCTGAAAACACTAAAGCGATTTTGCCTGTTCAGTTATATGGTCAAGCAGCAAACATGGAAAAAATCAATGAAATCGCTGAAAGATATGGTTTGACTGTTATTGAAGATGCTGCTCAAGCACACGGTGCAACCTGCAATGGCAAAAAAGTTGGAAGTTTAGGTGACATGTCCTGCTTTAGTTTTTATCCTACAAAAAACATGACCACTTCTGAAGGTGGAATAATCACAACAAATGATGAGGAACTGGCGGAAAATGCTAGAGTATTCAGAGCACATGGGGCAAGTATTAGATATCACCACGATGAAATAGGATATAACTTCAGAATGACTGATATTTCAGCAGCTATTGGTTTGGCGCAATTAGATAAAATTGATGAATTTAATGATAATAGAATAGCTAATGCAGCATATTTAAATGATGGATTGAAAGATGTTGAAGGTGTAGTAACTCCTTACTGTGCACCTGAATCAAAACATGTATATCACCAATATACAATTAGAGTTGAAAAAGGAGATAGGGATGATTGGGTTGATATCATTAATGAATGTGGCGTAGGAACCGGTATCCATTATCCAATTCCATTATACAACCAACCGATTTACAAAGCATTAGGTATTTCTGGAGATTGTCCGAATGCAGAGCTTGCAGCAGACAATGTAATTTCACTTCCAGTTCACCCATCACTTACAAAAGAAGATTTAGATTTAGTTATCGAAGCTGTAAAAACAGCTTCAAACGAGTTAGATTAATTCTAACTTTCTTTTTTTTATTTTAACATTTCATTGACTGTGTCAACTTTAGCGTCTAAAGTCCTGTTTTCCAGATCTCTTCTGTCATCCACTTTTATCACTGTGTATACTCTTCCGATTCCAAGTTCAAAAATAGCTTCCTGAGCGTTAGCTATTGCAGAGTACAGCTCCTCTAAGTTTTCAGCTTCAATTTGTGTGCCCATTCCAGTTAATTGATAATTAAGTCCGGAATCTTTAATTGATTGTACTGCAGCAGTTACATAGTCTTTACATTCGGTAGTTTCAGTTCCGACAGGTAATATTGCAAAATCACATGTAATCATTTTTTTCACCTGGTAAAATTATTTATTTATCTTTGTATAAATTAATTTAGTAATGGTCAAATTAAACAAAGATGAATTCAATGAAAAGATTTTTACAAGAATTAACAATTTAATTTCTGATTATGAATTAATCAAGGAAGGTGAACTGATAGCTGTTGCACTTTCCGGTGGAAAAGACAGTGTACTGACACTTCATGCGCTAAAAAATTATCAAAAGTTTTTGGATTTTGATCTGGTTGCAATCAGTGTTGATGAAGGCATTGAAGGTTACAGGCAACATGGTATTGACTCAGCCGTTAACAATGCTCAGGAATTAGGGGTCAAACTGGTTCAAAAGTCATTTAAGGATGAAGAGGGATTTTCCCTAGATGATATCTATCATGATTTTAAAAGTGCATGCATTCCATGTGGTGTTTTTAGAAGAAATATTTTAAATAAAACCGCTTATGAATTGGGGGCTGTTAAAATAGCTACAGGTCACAACTTGGATGATGAAATTCAATCTTTTTTGATGAGTTTTGCTCGTGGAGATACCATTAAATTTTCTAAATTCGGCCCTGAGCTGGATGTAATTCATCCGAAGTTAGTTCCAAGAATCAAACCTTTATGGAACACCCCTGAAAAAGAGGTGGGCATGTGGGCTGTATTAAATGATATTGATATTCATTTGGATGAATGTCCTTATTCTCATTTGTCATTAAGGGCAAAAATTAAAGAATTCCTAAATGTCAGTGAAGATAACTATCCGGGTGTCAAAAATAATGTGATGGAATCATTTCAAAAGATATTGACTTTTGAAAATGAAATTTCCACAAGCCTTAATGAATGCGAAGTCTGTGGTGAGCCGACTTCCTCAAATGTTTGCAAGGCTTGTGAGTTAAAAGAGTTAATTTCTCATAATTGCGAAAGCCATGTAAATAATGAATAACGCAACTAGAATAATTCCTTCTTTTTTATCATATTTTTCTTGGGTTTTACCAAATATGAAACATAATATTGTAACAAGTATCATGAATACTACATCAATCAGCATGCTTGAGTCAAGAGGTATTGCACTTATTGCACTACTTGCACCTAATACGAAAAGTATGTTGAAGATATTTGATCCGATAACGTTACCTATTACTATTTGATTTTCACCTTTCTTTAAAGCAGTAATTGAAGTAACAAGTTCTGGTAAAGAAGTACCTATTGCTACGATAGTTAAACCTACCAGTGTTTCACTCATTCCGAGTGCAATTGCTATATCTGATGCGCTGTTTACTACTAAATCTCCACCGATAATAATTCCTGCAAGTCCTACGACTATGAAAATTATACTTTTTGGGAGGGTTAATTTTGGTTTTTCAACGACATCGCTGCCTTCAGACTTCTTAGCACTTCTAATGAGATATAAAACATATGCAATCAGTATTACTAATAAGATTATTCCTTCAATGCTTGAGATGTCTCCTCCAATAAAAATAAATACTGCAAATAATGCTGTAATTGCTACTAAGAATGGCAAATCTTTATTTAAAACACTTTTTTCCATTAACAAGTCGCCGAGTAATGCAGCTATACCGATAACCATTAACATGTTGAATAAGTTACTTCCGATTACATTACTGACTGCCATTGCATTGCTTCCAGTTAATGAGGAGGTAATTGATACTGCTGCTTCAGGAGCACTGGTCCCAAATGCGACAATTGTCAAACCTACAATTATGGTCGGAATTTTCAAAATGGATGCAATACTACTTGCTCCATCAACAAAAAAGTCTGACCCTTTAATTAAAAATACAAATCCTACTATCAATAAAACTATTTGAAGTATAATTGATGCGTCCATATTATTCCTCTTCAAGTTCTTCTTGCGGTCCTAAGTCAGTTACAAGGACTTTATCTATTTGATGTCCGTCAATGTCAATTATTTCAAAGATAAACCTTCCACATTCATATTTATCTTCTTCATCAGGGATTGTACCGCTGATACTTAAGATAAATCCTGCAAGAGTGGTATATCCGTCTTCTTCTTCATCAGGTAGTGAGTCTTTAAAGTCAAATAACTCTTTAAACTTGTCAATCGGATATCTTCCATCGATTAACCAGGTTCCATCTTTTCTTTCAATTGCTTGAGGTTCATCCTCTTCATCGATACCTGGAATGTCTCCCACAATACCTTCAAGTAAATCGTTTAAAGTTATTAATCCTTCAACACTACCGAATTCATCCACAACAAGTGACATGTGAACATATTCTTGATTTTCTTTAAATTCTTTCAATAATTCCAATGTTTCTAAATGTTCTGATACTACTAATGGTTCTTTTACTATTTTATGAACATCAAATTTTTCTTCAGTAAACATTGCAGAAAGAATGTCTTTAGCTTGAACTACTCCAATGAAATCGTCCAATTCTCCTGCAGCTATTGGGAAGATTGACCTTTTACTTTCAATAATTTTTACCTTGTTGATGTCACGGTCATCTTCGAGGTTAATCCAAATGATTTCATTACGAGGGGTCATAATACTTTCAACTTTCTGGTCATCAAGTTTGAAAACCCTTTTGATAATATCTTCTTCCTCCTGTTCGATAGTTCCATCTTCCCTACCCTCTTTAATCATCAATTCGATTTCTTCTTCAGTAACAAGATCATCATTTTTATTTTCAATTCTCATCAACCATAACAAGAAACTACTTGATTTGGCAAGGATGACACTTATTGGTTTTGAAACTACTGTGAGGAAGGCCATTGACTTAGCAACTTTTAATGAAATTCTTTCAGGGTCATTTAATGCAATTACTTTTGGAACAATTTCTCCGATAACTAATGTTAAATATGTGCTCACTATAACCACTACAACAACACTTATAACGTCACTATATGGTATAAATGAAATCAGTTTTGCGAGAGGTTCAGATAATGTTGCACCACCGAATGCACCAGTTAAAACTGCAGTAAGTGATATTCCTATTTGAACGGTGGATAAAAATTCGTTAGCATCTTCTCCGAGTTCAGCAACAATCATTGCATTTTTGTTCCCTTCATCGATATATTTTTGTAATTTAGATTTTCTAACGGACACAACAGCAAGTTCGGCCATTGACAGATATCCGTTTATAATTATCAAAATTAATATTATTATTATATTTAATGCCGTCCCAATCATTTTTAACAAACCATTAAAACTTATAGCTCACTGGCTCTTTGAAAGTCAGTGTTACCATATATCTCATCCTGCATTTGCTGCACTGCATAAGAAGCGTCTTCTCTTGTGGCAACCTTTTTAAATATCCTTCTTTGTTTGACTTTTAAAGTTTTTCCACAAACACATTTACGTGTTGCTACTCCTTCCTTTGCATATAATACACGACCGCAGTCGCAACGAAATATAAGATACATGATACTTTTTCCATAAAATGAATAGTAATTATTTATTTTATTTATATATTATTTATAAATTATCATTATCCGCCAAATATTTTCATGAATAATGGTATGAATACTCTTGATGGTAAAATTACTAAAGTTGCAAGTGTGACTCCTAAATTGGTTCCAACCACTACCAAAAGAATTCTGAAGATATTATTCTCCCATAAATCTCTAAAACTTTTGATATTTGCTAAATTTTTAATATCTCTTTGTCTAACTTTTCTGAATTTAGCTTCAGTCAGTCCTGAAAACCATCCTGCTGCCAGCAATGGATGTATTATTGTTAATGGAGCTACAACCCCTCCAACGAGTGCTGATTGAATTTTTGATCCTGAAAGAATTGAACCAATAAAACCCATAATCATGCTTATTACGATAAATTCATAGATATTCCATGTTATGTTTATCCCATTAAAAAATGCCAGAAAAAATATCACAACAAATAAGATAGGGATTAATGCTAAAAATATTTTGAGCCATGGTATTCCTTTTTTATCATTTATTTTTTCAAGTTCTTCCAGAGGAGGTAATGTTTCGGGGTTATCCAAGTATCTTTCAATTCCAGGTTGGTGTCCCGCACCCACGACTGCAATGACATGGTCCTGTGGCAATTGAAGTAATCTACCTGCAAGATAAGCATCTCTTTCATGCACAAGAACTTCGTAGACGCTTGGAGCCTCATCCTTGAACATTTCCATTAAATCATCAAGATTGTCAGGATTTTTAAGCTCTTCAATATCCACGTCTTCTTCTTCACCAAATCCTAAAGCGGAAGTTATAAGACCATACATGAATTTTGCCTTTTCGACAAAACCCATTGTATTTAAAGCCCTTTGCAATGTTGTACCTATGTCCCTGTCGATTAAGGCAACAGGTATGTTCAAATCTTCGCATGCTTCAATCGCTCCAACCATTTCAGAACCTGGCTTGACATCAACGTCAGCTCCAACTTTAGATTGGAAATAACTAAGAAGTGTTGTTGTAAAAAATAGTCCTACTTTGTTTTCTTTAATGATGTTTGAAACAGAAATAGTATCGTCATGTTCAATTCCAGCCATTTCCTCTTTAAGGCGTACATATCTACCTCTGTCAAGTTCAATAGCAACCACTTCTGGTTGTTGTTCGTATATGGCATCTTTAACTTCTTCAACACTATTTGCAGATACGTGTGCAGTACCTATAATAGTTAAACATTCTCTTTTCAAAACTAACACTTCTTTATTTTTTTTATTCATCTAATGTTTATTAATTCTAAATATATAAATTTAATCTTTAATTAATTTAAGTTCTTTATTTGCATATACTGCCACATTTTCACTAATATTTTTCTGACAACAGCATGTCACATCATTTTTATATCCAATTTTTGAGAGATGTTTTCCTGATCTTGAGTTATAAAATCCTGATTTTAATGAGTTGTAATCTCTGCTGGCTATTATTGCGGCTTTAGCAAGTTCATTTAACTCATAGTCTTCTAAGTTTTGACAGATTTGATATAAAATTTCACCTGATGCTAAAAAATCTTCCAGTGCAAATTCCCCTTTGACTCCTGCCATGACAACATCAATGTGTGTTTCAGCAATTCTTGCGGAAGTCTCCCCCACGGCTTTTGCATTAACGAGTGATCCTACAAGAACTTGTGAGTTCATGTTTTCCAGAATCCTTGTCCCGTTTGTTGTTGTCAGTATTAATGTCTTTTCGGATGTTTCATATTCTTCAACGGATTTTGGAGAATTTCCGACATCAAAGCCTTCAATTTTTTCACCGTTTCTTTCACCTGCAAGGACTCCGCCGTTTTCTTCTTTAATATTTATTGCTTCTTCAGGTGTTAAACATGGTAGTATTCTTTCAAAATTATTCAATGCAAGTGTTATGGTTGTACTTGCTCTTAGTGCATCAACCATGATTGAAACATCATCGCTTGTAGTTTTCTCTAAACTTAATGTTATTTTCATGAAGTAATTTATATTAATTACATTATATATTATTATTATGAAAATTATCACAACACCAATGTGTGAAGAAATTGTAAAATTAGCTGGCATTACTGATTATGTTGTAAATAAATTTCCCGATGAAGAGGATGGGGACTTGGCAATTCTTCTATCTGAAAGCAAGGTTGAAATGGATGCGATGCCTATAAAGATCAATACTCCCAAACAGGTTTTTGAAAGCATAAAAAAAGTTTCAAAAATCACTGGAAATGAACTGTCAGATATGGATGTTCAGGTATTTTTTGAGGAATACCCTTTGGCTAAAAAATATTTGAATTCTGATTTTAAGCGAAATGTTGACGTTAAAGTGTATTCAGAGTTTTTAAAGGATATTGTTTCTGATTTGGGTTTTAATATTGTATCTGATAATTTTGATTATGTAATTTACCCTGATTATTTAAAAGATGCTGTAAAAGAAACTGAAAATCTGGTTGAAATACCTTCTCACAATAGTATTTCTAAAAACCCATTTGAAAAAATTGAAGAAAGATATGCAATTTTAGAAACTTTAATATAATATATTAATTAGAATTATATTTATCATAAATTGCATTTTTTGAGAGTTGTTAATATGTATGAAACATTAACATTTAACGGTGGAGTTCACAAAAGTGAAGAGATTAAGGAATTGATTGAAGATTTAGGAGGATTTATTCTTCAAGAGAGTATTCAACAAATGGAATTGGTTTTAAATATAGCAGTTCCTATGGAAGATGTTGATAAGATTGAACAAAAGTCCTCTGAATTGTTAGGTAAATTATCTGTCGCTCCTATGGCAGGTTCTGAGATAGCTATTGTTTCACCAACTTTGGCAAGACATCATTTGCCTCATGCTGCATGTGACATTTCTGAATATTTGCGTGAGTATGGTGCAAAGGATAACATGATTGGTCTTGCAAGGGGAGATGGAAAAGGTACTTCAGGCATCACTGAAGAGGAAAAAACCTTAATTGAAGAACATGATATTGCTGTTTTTGCGTTAGGTAGTTTTGAAAACTGCATTAAGGAAAAAGCATTCTTATATGATGATATTGATATTCCTGTCATTGTAACAGGCGCTCCAGATATTGATGTTAATGAACTTCCGGGTGCAGATGCATATGTTGGTGGCCTTGGCAGAATTCCTAGGAGGCTCAGAAGGGGTCCGGACATACGTGCACTTGATAATTTAGTAGAAACCATAGAAAAAATATTAAATGATAAAAAACGTGAAATGGCTCTTGATGCTCCATTAGTTCCATCCATTGTTGTTAAAAATGCAATTGAAAATCAAGTTAGCGAAATTAAAGATGTGCTTTCTCCAGCACCTGTGACTTCACAATTAGATGGTGTTCGCGTAAAACTAAATTATGATAAATATGCTGATAAAATAGCTAATGTCGATATTGACGGTAAAAAATTATCTGAGATTGCTGAAATTAAAAAATCATTCATGTATGATTATATTTTAGTAAAAATTAATAGTGAGAGTTCCATTATTGAGGACTCAAACTAATTTTTCTTTTTTTTATCGAATTATTCTCATTCCAAAGAAATTAATGGCATCAACCAAGTCATTAAACTGTTCCAATTCTCTTTCTATGACATTTTCATCGGTCATGTCGATACTCAATTCGCCGTCGACTGTTAATGTGTCTGGACCACGACCGACAAGCCTATCAACACCATCAGCACTTAAAATTCTTTCAGCATCAAGTTGATGTACAAATGATCTTCCAGGAATTATGACTGCTTGTTTGATTTCACTCAAATCAAGTTTTTCCAAATCTTCCTTGGTTATTAAACAAGCGATTTCTTTATCTACTGCGACAATATTTACATTATCTCCTGTCTCTAATTTTGAAAATATTTTTGAAATGTATGGTGCCGCAATTTTTGAAGTTATTATTGTCGCTTCTCCAGTGATTGGTTTAATAAACTGTAAAAATACCTCATTTTCATCACTTGCTATGGCGAATGGCCCTCCGGTTTCAGGGTCACACAATGGAGTTCCGCTTACTCTAAAGCTGTATTCTTTGTTAATCTGCTTGACAAGTTCTGCAAATTCTTCAACTGGTTGTGATTCAAAATCTTTAAGGATTGGTTCGTTGCCCAATATTAAACCTTCATTAAAGGTATTTGCAAATCTCATTAAAAGCATTCCTTTCGCACCCCATTCCTCAAGGGAGTTGCATGTTTGGCGCAATATTTCCCCATCATTAACTCCTGGGATGATTACTGCCGCTCCGGTTAGTTTAATATTTTCACAGAAAATTTGGCAAGCTTTCAGCGCTTCAGTCGGATTTGGATCTTTAACCCATTCTTTTCTAAGTTTTGGGTCTGAAGAAAAAATTGTAAATGAAACTTCCTCAACTCCATTATTGATTAGCTTTGTAGCGGTTTCACTATCTGTTATTCCTTTTCCGCAGGTATAACCTAAAACTGAAGGTATGGAAAACTGATTTAAATTGGCGGTTAAATTTTCAAGGTGAGGGTAACAGCTCACGTCCCCTCCTCCGCTGATGTATGCGGATATGTCTCCTCTTCCCATGCTCATCATTAATGCATTTTGAACTTCATTCATGACTTGAAATGGGGATTTAAAAGCTCCTTGAGATTCTGCAACTCCTTTGCTGCATCTTTCGCAACCAATTTTGTTGGGTAAACAGTGAGCACAGCCAAATACTTTAATGTCTTTTACCTTCCTAAAGTAGCAATACTTGCAAAAACCGTTACAGTCTTTTCCAGGTATTCCTCCAACATCCGCTACAACTTGCATAATATATTATTTCCTAATTCATTTTATATATAGATAATTCATATTTTTGTATGTGAAAATTTTGTATTACTTTTAGTAATATTTATTACTCAGGCTCCTAAAAGTAATAATTTATTTTTCTTGTTATTTTAAGAAAATACCCGTTATTTTATTAAATTTTTATGTAATTCCTACTGTTTAATTAAATTTATCAAATTTAATTTTTTACAGCCTTTATTTTTTAAAAATAATGATTTGTATTAAAAATAAAAAGTATTACTTTTGACCTTATTTTTCTTAAAAATAAAATGTTTTATTATACTTTATAAACTTTTCTAAAATATTTCATAGGTAATCTTTATATTATATCTTGAATAAAATAAAATTTGTATACCATATGGCTGGCTATTGCAAAAACTTGCTTTGTAGCTAAATACTCAATTTGGTAAAAAGTTACCATTGAGAGTGGTATATTAGTTAAACTCTATTTATTTAGGAGGGAAAAAATGGCAAAGTTTGATGATAAAATCGATTTATTCGATGATAGAGGCAACGAAATTGCATCTGACGTACCAATCGAAGCTATCAGTCCATTAAGAAACCCTGCAATTCAAAACATCGTTAAAGGTGTAAAAAGAACTGTTGCAGTAAACTTAGAAGGACTTGAAAAATCTGTTAAAACAGCATCTGTTGGTGGAGACAAATCTAGAATTTTAGGAAGAGAATTAGATCTCGATATTGTTGCAAACGCAGAAGCAATCGCAGACAAAATGAAAGAAATTATCCAAATTTCTGAAGACGATGACACTGTTGTAACACCTATTTCTGGAGGAAAAAGGTTATTAGTACAAGTACCAACTAGAAGAATTGATGTTGCTGCTGAATACTCCACAGCTCCATTATCTTCCGCTTCAGCTTTAGTACAATCTGTTATTGACATCTGTGATGTAGATATTTATGATGCTAACTTCGTAAAAGCTGCAGTATTAGGTAGATACCCACAATCTGTAGATTACAAAGGTTCCAACATCGCAACCATGTTAGACATTCCACAAAAACTCGAAGGTGCAGGTTACGGTTTAAGAAACGTAAAAGCAAACGACTTCGCTGCTGCTACTTTGAAAAACACTTTCCAAGCTACCGCATTAGCTGCTATTTTCGAACAAACTGCTATGTTTGAAATGGCTGACGCTTTAGGTGCATTTGAAAGATTACACTTATTAGGTTTAGCTTACCAAGGTTTAAACGCTGATAACTTAGTATACGACATGGTTAAAGAAAACGGTGCAGAAGGTACTGTTGGTAGTATCGTACAAGCAACCATTGCTCGTGCAGAAGCTGACGGTGTAATTGCTCCTCAAAAACAATTAACCGATTTCGCTATTTACGACACTGATGACGCAGCTAAATGGAATGCATATGCTGCTGCTGGTGCTGTCGCAGCTACTATGGTTAACGTAGGTGCTGCTCGTGCTGCTCAAGGTATTCCATCTACTTTATTATACTACAATGACAACCTTGAATTCGCTACTGGTTTACCTGGTCTCGACTATGGTAGAGCAGAAGGTGTAGCTGTAGGATTCTCCTTCTTCAGTCACTCCATCTACGGTGGTGGAGGTCCTGGTCTCTTCAACGGTAACCACGTTGTAACCAGACACAGTAAAGGATTCTGTATCCCTTGTGTAGCTGCTGCTATGTCCTTAGATGCAGGAACACAACTCTTTTCACCAGAAGCAACTTCTGGTTTAATTAAAGAAGTATACAGTCAAATTGA
>NZ_JAZQFM010000021.1:0-50623 GCF_045539575.1 Methanobrevibacter sp. | reverse complement strand
ATGTGGAATTCCACTTCTACAAGCAATTATGAAATCTAACCATTCTTCAGTCATTTTTTCAAATTTTAGAGTTTTCAATGAATCATTAGGATAATACTCGTAAACATTGACAATACCTTCTCCAAATCGTGTTGCCCAACGGATTGCTTGTTGTTCCATAACTGTACAGTAAAATCCAAAGTAAAAATCTTTGTTGAATTTTTCAATTCTAATTTCAGGCTTTTCAACGATTACTGTGCTTCCATGATAAATTTCCATGAGTTTCAAGCCCCTTTATAAATCATTTTCAGTATAATTATTTGTTTTTATTAGTTAATAACTTTTTAGTTGGTAAAATTACAGTTTATCTGCCCCCGTTCTTCAAAATCGTTATATATTTATATATTGGTGGATAGATTTTTATTCATGTTTTAGAAGTTTTAAACAAAGGACATGTATTTTTATGATTGTTTGAATGAAATAAAACATTTTTTAGCATACAATTTTCAGGAGTTCAGGGAGAAAATGGAATACAAAAAAACAATAATCCTATTGGCGCTTGTTGTTTTTCTATTGAGCATTGCAGGTGTTAGTGCAAGTGAAATAGGGGATACTATAGCAAGTGAAAATGCAAATACAATCGAGTTATCCGCTGATAATGATATTGAGGATAATCTACAAACAAGTGAAGAAAACGAGGCATTGGCTTCAACTGATTATGATGAGGCTATTGCGCAAACTGATACTGAGGTATTGGGTGCGGATTCAGCTACATATTCTGATTTGGCCAATGAAATTAGCCAGCCAGGAAACATTACATTAACCCATAAAAACTATACTTACGATAAGGATGCAACAGCCATTGATATCAGTGAGGACAATAAAGTCATTGATGGTAACGGTGCAGTCATTGATATGACTGGATCAAACATCCGTGCATTTTATGTAAGTGCTTCTGGTGTAACAATTAAAAATCTAACCATTATAAATGCTAATTATGATGGTGATGGAGGAGCAATTTACTTTACTAGTTCAGGTACTGTGTCAAATTGTAATTTTGCTGATAACACTGCAACTGGAAGTGGTGGTGCAGTTTACTTCAATCGTGAGGGTGCTGTGACAAAGTGTAATTTTACTGATAACTATGCTTCTACTTATGGTGGTGCAGTTTTCTTCCAGAGTACTGGTAATGTGACAAATTGTAGTTTTACTGATAACAAAGCAACTGGAGATAATGGTTGTGGTGGTGCAGTTTACTTCTTGAATCCTGGTAATGTGACAAATTGTAATTTTACGGGCAACACTGCAACCTATTATGGTGGTGCTGTCAACATAGGTTTTGGTACTGTGTCAAATTGTAATTTTGCTGATAACACTGCATACTGTGGTGGTGCAGTTTACTTCTTTATTACTGGTACTGTGTCAAATTGTAATTTTACTGATAACACTGCAGGTGATTGGGGTGGTGCGATCATGTTTGTTAGTACTGGTACTGTGTCAAATTGTAATTTTACTGGCAATAATGCGACTACTGGTTCTGCAATTAACTTTTACAGTACATCATCCACTAAAACTGTTTTTAATTCTCGTTTCTTAAACAATAGGGCGAATGCAGAAGTTTTAGAAATAACTAAAAATGATAATAATATTACAATTACTTTCACAGGCGGGAATAACCTTTTAAATGCAATTTATTCTAGAAATGATACGAAAGTTACTTTTACCAATGTGACATATTGGGGAGCAAATGGAATTACAACAGTCAGTGCTACAATGGCTGGATCCAATAAGGCCACCGGCCAAAACATCACTGTCGGAGTAGTTGTTAATAACGAGCTTGTTTTAAGCGATGTTATGGACACAGATGAGAACGGTATGATTGTTTTAGACATTAGTGCAGATGATAATTATTACATAAGCGCTCGCCATGACGCAGATTCATACTACACTGAAGCTGAAACAACAATCTCAAACAACACTAAATTCAATGCGAATGTCACATCTCAAAAAACAACTAACAAGACAATAAATATCACTGCAGAATCCAATATTCCAAATGATGTTGTGAAAGGTAAATTACTATTTATATTACCAAACGGAACCCAAATCGATGCAACCTATGGTGCTAACGGTACATGGTGGGCAGAACATACCTTTGACACTTACGGCGAATATAACGTCAATGCAACCTATGTTGGACTGGATAATGTTACTGTCAACGATGGAACTATAACAATCAATAAAGTTAATTCAACAATATCCTTGGATAATATAGTTTTAGATTATGGCGAATCCACAAATGTCACTATAACAACTACTGGAGCTACTGGAATCACCGCTAAGATTGATGGTAATGACGTGACTGTTATTAATAATTATAATATTCAAATTTCAGGTTTAAAAGCAGGAAATCATACATTAACTGTCACAACAATCCCTGATGATGACCACAATCCTGTAACTGCAACATCTAAAATCACAGTAAACAAAGTGAAATCCACATTAACTGTTGACGATATTGTATTTGATTATGGAAGTGAAGGTTCTGGTAATGTTTCCTTCGCTGGTGCAAGTGAAGTCATCGCTAACGTTGTCAGTCAACCTAACGCTGTTGTTAGTGTAAATGGCAAAAAGATTACAGTTTCTGGTTTAGCCGCCGGAACTTATACTTTGAATGTCACTACCGTTCCTGATGAAAACCATACTGCCGTAACAGAAACCGCTACAATAACAGTCAATAAGGTTAATTCCACTTTAACATTGGATGATGTTGAGTTGGATTATGGTGAATCTATTAATGTTACTGTAAGTTGTGAAGGAGCAACAGGCATTGATGCTAAGATTGACGGTGTTAATGTAGCTGTTGATGCTTACACTATCTCAATTTCAGATTTAAGTGCAGGCACCCATACTTTAACTGTTGCAACTGTTCCTGATGAAAATCACACTGCAGTTACCAAAACCGCTACAATTACTGTAAATAAGGTTTCAACCAATCTGACTGCAGCTGGCGTAACTGCAACATATAAGGTCAACAAATACCTGGTTATTAAATTAACTGACGGTCAGGGCAATCCATTGGCAAATGCTACAGTGACTGTTGATTTAAACGGCGTTAAAAACTACACTACCGATGAAAACGGTCAAATCAAAATCAAAGTCAGCAACATGGTTCCAAAAACATACTCTGCAAAAATATCCTATGCGGGAAATGACAATTACATCGGATCCAATGTCACTGCCAAGGTTGTAGTCAAGAAGGCAACTCCAAAGATTACTGCAAGTGCTAAAACATTCAAGACTGCCACAAAAACCAAAAAATACACAATCACCTTAAAGGACAACACAGGAAAAGCAATCAAGAACGCTAAGGTCACCTTGAAAGTCAACGGCAAAACATACAAAGCCACCACAAACTCCAAAGGTAAGGCAACATTCAAGATTACAAAGCTTACCAAAAAAGGAACATTCAAGGCAACAATAACCTACACAGGAAACAAGTACTACAATAAAGTAACCAAAAAAGCAAACATTAAAGTCATTTCCTCCTGGAAAACAATATCCAAAGGCAGCAAGGACAAATCCACAGTCAGAGAGATTCAACAGGCATTAAAAAACCACGGATACTATCTCACAGCATATGGCCATTACCTGATGGTTGACGGTAAGTTCCAGAGCTGCACTGAAAGATCCGTCAAGGAATTCCAAAAGGACAAAGGACTCAAAGTAACGGGTAAAGTGGATGAAAATACAGCCAAAAAACTTGGATTAATTTAAAGATAGGGAATTTCAATTCCTTATTTTTTCTCTTTTTTTTAAATCATTTCACAGGCCAATTTAATTCATTGTCTGTACCATATAATTAAAACAAATTTCACAGCTATAATTTTAATAATTCAGTTTTAACATTAACTGTAAGGTTTTTAAAAATCAGGTTTTTCCCGTCATGCGCATATACATCAACTACTTTTCAAAAACAAGTTTCAAATAACAAAATGGCTGCCGTTAATGTCAGTCAGATTAGCCTTCAGCTATTTGAATAATCAATGTCAGTTTTAATTTAAATCAATGCTTGCGGGCCGAATTGTCCTTAAACTGCTCCTGCAATGATTCCGATTATTTAATAGGTTGTAAAATAAAGATTACATTTAAATATTAACAATATCTTAAAGAATAATAATGAATGAAAAAATTGACATGGTTTCACTACCTAAAAAATCTTTCTGGCATCTGAGTATACCCATAATTGCTTTTTGTATTTTTGATGCAATTTATGGTATTGTCGACTTGGCTTGGGTATCACAAATAAACGTTCACGCTTCTTTTGCAGTGAGTGTTTCAATACCTTTTGTTACTCTTATATTTTCATTCGGGGATTCGATAGGTCAGGGAGCCAATTCCATGATGTCCCGTTTTATGGGGGTGGACGATTATGAAAGCGCATACAATACGCTAATTCATGGAATCATTCTAACTAATATAATATGGATTTTAATAGTGCTCTGCGCTTTTTTCACTCAAGGAGTATTATATTCTGTAGATTCAGCCGACTCATATGTTTTGGTTTGGGATTATTTAATTCCGATTGTAACTTTTGCATATGTATTCATGTTTGTTAATTTTTTCTCTGAAACTTTACAGGCAGAGGGAAATTCAAGGATACCTACCCTATTCATGATAGCATCAAATGTTTTAAATATCATATTGGATCCTATATTTATTTTTAATCTTAATTTAGGAGTTAAAGGAGCATCATATGCTACTGTTTTATCCGCACTGATTCCATTCATCGTTTTTGTATCTCTATACTTATCAGGAAAAACAAAAATTCCTTTATCTATGAAATACTTTAAATTCCGCCCGTATATCATTGTTGAAATCTTAAAAGTTTCCCTTCCTAATTTCTTGGATGATGGATTATGGGCTTTCTCAGCATCATTTATTAATGGTATATTAATTGTGACAATGGGAGATATCGGACCGGTGCTTTATTCCGCATCAAATAAGCTTAAAACTTTATTGTCCGCACCTATTAAGGGTTACGGTAGAGCATTAATGAGTGTTACAGGACATTTATTCGGTGCACATGAATTCGATGAATTAAATGAAATGTATAAATACGCACTTAAAGTATCTTTTATGACAACAGTTGTAGTTATGATAGCATTCATACTCTTGCGTGAGTTTGCATTTAGCTTTTTTTCCATTACCGGAATGAAAACCGAAATATTTTGGATAGCAATTTTGGGAACAGTCATATTACTTTCAATTCCATTTTCCATTATCTCTTCAAAAATGTTGGACGGTTTTGGAAAAAGTATGTATTCACTGTTATTTACAGTTATAAAGATTCTATTGGAAACCGCTTTAATATATGTACTGAATATTTTGCTGGCTAATGGTAGTTGTGTCCTGATCGGAATAACTACTACTGAGATAATATTCGCGATTGTATATTATGTCTTTTTAAGATATTTATTCAAGAATTTTGATGAAAAATACGAAAATAAAGAGGTAGTTAAAACTTTCAAATCTGAAAAAGAAACTGCAAAAATCAAAGAAGGCGGAGTTGAAAAATATAAGACCCTGAAAAAAATACTGTTAAATATAGCATTGATAGTCATGACAATTGGTGTGATATATATTGTACTTTCACCTATTTCATTTAATAATTATCCTATATTTTTAACCGGGATAGCCAGTTTAGTTGTCTGTACAATCAGTATCTATCTTATAACAAAATTAAATAAACCTATACTTTCCTTATTAGGATTTATGATAGCTACTGCCGTGCTTTTCATATTTATGCACTGTTACGGCAATGAATCCATTCTTTGGTTTGTCATTGCTGAGATTTTAATAGTATTAATCATAATTCTATTGAATCTGAGGGGAGATTAGCCACACCTGATTAGCTACCTCAACTCAACTGATTGAGTTGAGATCTCTTAACAATATTGTGCAGGGATTCTCCGGCTTTTAACTCGGAGATGAATGCACTTTTAAATTGGCATGATGTTCAATTATTTGCATTGCTGTCCCTATTTTTATCGTATATTATAAATCAAAATGTATCTGCAAGGGAGTATGTTCAAACTAGAACTGCTCATTTCTAAGGAATTAGTGCTATTTTTAAATACCTTTAAATAGGATGTGTACTATAATTTAAATATTATATTACATTATGTAAGTTATACTAATGATTTCATATTGTTAGTAGAGGGTGATTTGTTTGAAAATTAAAGATACTAAAAGTTTATGCCCAGAGTGTGGAAAACCTCTTGAAGCAGAAGTTTATGATGAAGACGGAAAAATCCTCATCAAAAAAACTTGTGATGAACATGGAGAATTTATAAACACTTACTGGAGCGACGATAAATTATATGATAAGATGGAAAATTACATTCCATCAATTACTCATGTGGAAAATCCTTGTGTTGAGGATACAGGAGCATGCCCTTCCAATTGCGGATTATGTTCCAAACATGAAACTTCAACTGTACTGGGATTGATTGATGTTACCAACAGATGTAATTTAAGATGCCCTGTCTGTTTTGCTAATGCGGCTGTTGCAGGTTACAAATATGAACCTTCACAGGAAGAAATCAGACAGATGCTTAAGAATTTAAGGAATTTAAAACCTCATCCATGTCCTGCAATTCAATATGCCGGCGGTGAACCTACCGTAAGGAAAGACATTGTTGAACTTGTAAAAATGGCAAAAGAAGAAGGTTTCACTCACGTTCAAATTGCTACCAACGGTATCAGATTAGCTAAAAGGGAAAACTTGGCTAAGGAATTAAAAGCAGCTGGATTGAATACTGTTTATCTCGCATTTGACGGAGTTACTCCAGAGCCATACATCAACAATAGGGGTAGAGATTTACTTCCTGACAAACTTCAGGCAATTGAAAACTGTAGAAAAGCAGGATTAGGTGTTGTACTTGTTCCTACATTGGTTAAAGGAGTCAATGACCACCAAGTAGGAGATATCATTAAATTTGCATTTGACCACAGTGAAAACATTTACGGCGTTAACTTCCAGCCTGTTTCATTTGCAGGAAGAACTCCTTCAGAGCATGTGGAAGAACAAAGAATAACCATTCCTGACTTTGTCAATATTATTGAGGATGTAACTGACGGTCAGGTTCCTGTTGATGCATTTTATCCACCTTCATTTGTCGAACCTATTGCAGAATTCATTTCTCTGCTTGACGGTGAAGATTCCGCAAAAGTGACCTTGAACTGTCATGAACATTGTGGAATTGCAACCTATGTGTTCAGGGAAAAAACTGAAGGTTCAGGCAAAGACAAGCTGATTCCAATCACAGACTTTATTGATGTTGATGACTTGGCTGACAAATTAAAAGAATACAATGAAAAACTTAAAAAAGGTAAATTTGGTGCTCGTAAACGGGTTTTAGCTGGATTAACTGGAAATTTAACTAAAATGGTTCATACCAGCAGAACTCCTGAAGATTTGGACATTGTCAGAGTTTTAGTAAATGTATTTGCTAAAGGAGATTACGAAGCATTAGGAGACTTCTCAAAAGATGCAATGCTCATTTCATGTATGCACTTCATGGATCCATTCAATTTCGATGAAGACAGGGTTAAAAAATGTGTTATTCATTATGCAACCCCAGACGGCAGAATCATTCCATTCTGTACCATGAATTCAATGTATCGTGAAGGTGTGGAGCAAAAATTTGCACAACCGTTAAAATAAATTAATTTTCAAATCACCAACAACTTATTTTGTATTTGGGATGTCCCAAATACTTCAATATTTTTTTATAACTTATTTATTCTGATTTAGTGATAGAAATGGATATTATTAAAGGAAAAACATGGACTTTCGGCGAAAATATAGATACTGATGTAATTATTCCTGGAAGATATTTAAGAACATTCAACCCTCAGGATTTGGCAGACCACGTACTTGAAGGTGAACGTCCGGATTTCACAAAAAATGTTCAAAAGGGAGACATCATTGTAGCTGATGAAAACTTCGGTTGCGGCTCATCAAGAGAACAGGCACCGGTAGCTATCAAAACAGCTGGTGTTGATGCAATCATAGCCAAATCATTTGCAAGAATCTTTTACAGAAACGCCATTAATATAGGACTTCCGGTAATCGTATCAGATATTGAAGCCAAAGACGGCGATATAATAAGCATTGATTTGTCAGAAGGAATCATAATCAACGAAACAACTGATGAATCCGCCACATTTGAACCATTCAAGGAGTTCATGCTGGAAATTTTAGAAGATGGCGGGTTAGTCAATCATTATTTAAATGAAAAAGAATAATTCTTATATTTGAGGTATTAAAATGGATTGTCCGATTTGCGGTAGCGATGATTTGGAAGTTTTAAAATCAAAGCAGAAATCATCAAAGAAAAAATTAATTGAAGAGTATTTATTTAAATGTGAAGATTGCGGGCATGTTTTCAAGGATGTTGTCTCTTTGAAAAAGCCACAGCCATACAGGCTGATTATCTCAGAGCATGACAAGTCCCGCAAAACCACAATTGACCTTTTGCCTAGCGATGAGCTTGAAAAAGGTGATGTTTTACTTTCCGAGTTCGGTCAGGTTGAGGTAACAAGCATTGAAGTGGGAGATACAAGAGTAAACAAGGCAATTATTGAAGACATTGACACAATATGGGCAAACTCTATAGAGATTCCTGCACGTATCGGCTTTTCCGTTGACTTGCATGGGGAAGTTGATTCATATAAACTGGACCTTGAAAGGGATTTCGAAATAGCTCCAGGTGATGTTGTAAAAATCGATAAGCATATTGTTAAGGTCCATGTCGTTAAGACCCAGGAAAGAAAATTGACCTCTGGATTTGCAAAGGCAAACGTCATTACAAGGGTTTATTCAAAACCTGTCAAATTCAATAATTACGATTATGATTTGACCAAAAACATTTTCAAAAAAACTAAAAGTGGAAAAAAATGAAAGTATATATTCAAACTTACGGATGCACATTCAATAAGGCCGATGCACAAATCATGGCTGGCGTTTTAAACGAGAATGACATTGATATTGTGGACAGCATAGAAGAGGCAGACATTGTTATTGTCAATACATGTTATGTTAAACTGCCTACTGAAAACAAGGTCACATATCAAATCCAGCAGCTCCAGAAGAACTATCCTGACAAAAAGGTCATTGTAAGCGGATGCATGGTTGAAATAGATCCTGAAAAATTGGACAAGATTGGACCTAATGTTTCCTGGATCGGACCGCATCAGCTGAATAAGTCTGCGGATGTCGTTAATGCTACCTATTGCGGAGAGGTCGTAAGGGAATGCGGATTTTCAAAAGAAAGTAAAGTTTGTGTTCCAAAATTAACTGATGACAGTTTAATTCATATTATTCAAATTTGTGAAGGTTGTTTGGGAGCATGCACATTTTGCTGTACTCGTTTTGCACGTGGGCCTTTAAATAGCTATCCGATTGCGGATATTGTTGAAGAAGCAAGGCAAGCTATTGAAGACGGCGCATGTGAAATTCAGCTCACTGCCCAGGATACCGCAGCATTCGGTCGTGACAGTGGTGAGAAACTATCTGATTTAATCAAAGAAGTGGCTAATTTAGATGGAGATTTCCGTGTACGTGTTGGAATGATGCACCCTAAAAACATTTTAAACGATGTTGATGAAATAATCGATGCGATGAAACATCCGAAGGTATATAATTTTATACATTTACCTATTCAATCCGGAAGTGACAAGGTTTTATCCGAGATGAGGCGTGGTCACACCATTGAGCAGTATCTTGACATTGTATCAAAATTCAGGAGTGAAATTCCGGATTTGACACTGGCCGTTGACATTATTGTAGGTTATCCGACTGAAACCGATGATGATTTTGACCTGACAGTGGAATTGCTGAAAAATATCAAGCCAAGTCTGATTCACCTGTCAAAATATCAGCACAGGAAAGGTGCTATCTCATCTTCACTTCGTGAAATTCCTCGTGATGTGATGAAGAAACGATCAAAATTTTTATCTGAAATTAAATCCGAAATAACTGAAGAAGAAAACAAGTTGCTGGTTGGAACAACTCAAAAAGTATTGGTTCTTGAAGAGGGTTCTAAAGGAGGATTCATTGCAAAGACAGATTCATATATTCCAGTAATTGTTGATGATGTCGAGCTAGGTTCTTTTGTTGATGTCAAAATAACCGAAGCTACTGCAACTTATCTTAAGAGCGAATTATTGTAGAGAAATTTTTTTTTTATTTGTTTTTTTCTTATTTTCATATTTTCACTTAATTTTTATGCCTTAATTTTATATAGTATTAGTATTATTTATTGATTTTGAAAAGCATATTATAATAAGTGATGTATCATAATATAGGCGATTTTTATTCATTTTTACCGATACCTTTATATACTATTGTATACTATCTTTTAATTGGAGGTGTAATAATGAGTGAATTACCAATCGCACCAGTCGGTCGTATCTTAAAAAATGCTGGCGCACAAAGAATTAGTGACGATGCAAAAATTGCATTAGCTGAAGCATTAGAAGAAAAAGGTGACGAAATCGCACAAAAAGCTGTAAATTTCGCACGCCACGCTGGTAGAAAAACTGTAAAAGCTGAAGATATCAAATTAGCAATCAAATAGATTTTCTAATTAGTTATTTTCAACAAACGCTTTATATAAAAATCTATTGGCCATTTCTTTGGTCAATTTTTTTTTATTTTTAAAATTTTACCACTTGTTCTATTAATTTAAGAAAAGTTTATATAGTACTTTTTTCATAATAATATAATGTTGTATAGGACCGGTGGTCTAGGGGTATGATTCCTCTTTGACGTGGAGGAGATCACGAGTTCGAATCTCGTTCGGTCCATATGCCATGTTAGTTCAGATGGGAGAACGCTAGACTGAAGATCTAGATGTCGCTGGTTCAAGTCCGGCACATGGCATTCTTTTTACTAATTTTTAAGATTTTTTCAAAATAAGATAATTTTAGCATTATTTTTTAAAGTTTTTTTTTGATGATGGTTTTATAAAAAAAATTTGGTGATTAAATGGACAGTCCATCTAATCTTTTTTGGTTAAGGTAATCGGTTTTGGGGTTACTTGTGTATTTTCTCTTAAATCTTTATATCTTTTAACGATTTCGTAACCTAAATCACTGCCAATTTTATCTGCTCCGCCAGTTAAAACTTGGTTTGCAGTTTTGTAATCATTTATGCCACCAAAGGTTTCAATTTTAATTTTTGGTGCATGTTTTTGGAAGATATTTATATCATTAACATTTTCAAAGATATGGTTTGGAGTCATGAATCCTGTTGCGGTTTTTACATAATCAGCTCCTGCTTTTTCGGCAGCTTTAGCGGCATTTGCCTTTTCATAATCTTCCAGTGCTTTGGTTTCAATGACTACTTTTAAAATCCTATCTCCAATAGCATCCTTGATCTGTTTGATTTCATTTTCGATTAATGGGTATTTTTCATCTTTCAAGTGGCTTAAGTTGAGAACTACTTCGATTTCATCTGCTCCCTTTTCAACTAAAGTAGTTGCTTCAGCTTTTTTTGTGTCGCTGTCTTCAAATCCTAATGGAAAACCAACAACACTTCCAATATTAATATCGGTTTCACCTAAAATTTCTTTTGCTAATGGAACGTATGTTGGGGATACAACTACTGAATTGAAGTTCAATTCCTTTGCCTTTTCGAGAAATTCTTTCATTTCGTCTTCAGTAATCATATTGTTCAAGTTTGTATAGTTTATACAACTTGCTAATTCTTTTGAATTTTTAATATTATAACCTACCATATTACCACTCTCTTAATTGTTAGTATATATACGAACATATATAAATATTTTCATATTAATTTTTTCTTCATGTACGGTCCAACTTTTTCATATCCGAATTTGCGATAGTAATTTCTGGATCCGATTCCGCTGATGATTGCAACTTCATCATAGCCGTTTTCAACGGATAACTCTTCAGCTTCTTTTAGGAGCCTTTCGCCAAATCCTGTGTGCTGGCCGATACTCGGATTCTTACCTCCGATTTTAATCATGTTTCCGTAAACGTGCAGCTCTCTTACAAGGGAGGTTGTGTCTGTAATCTCATCTCTGAAATGATTTTTTGATGGGAAACGCAGTCTTAAAAATCCTGCAATGCTTTCCTCATTAACGTCTTCAATGGATAAAAAGTGCTCGATACCCTCACATGCGGTATAGGTTTCCCTGAACAGGTCGTAGTCATCTAAACCATATTCTCTTGATGTTTTTTTATGGCCTATCTCACGGCATCTTATGCATTGGCAGTCAACATGCTTCTCTTCCAGTTTTTTGTAGACAAGCTCTCCCAAGTTGGATTTTTTAACTCCCGCTTCAATTAATGTTGCAGGAATGTCCCTTTGTATTCTCATTGTTCTAACCCATTTGGGAAGAATTTCCTTGACCTTTGCGATTAGCTCCACAGCCTCCTCGTCAGTATATGGAGCATATTTGCCTTCTACCCACAAATCGTATAATTCGCTGCCTTTGGTTACAAGGCAAGGATAAATCTTGAGCATGTCCGGCTTGAAGTTTTCATCACTGAACAGCTGCTTGAACATTTTTAAATCCTGCTTTTCGTCTACAAACAATCCAGGCATCATGTGCATTGCCACTTTAATCGCAGAATCCCTTAAAAGCTGATTGGATTCAACAACATCAGCAATGGTATGGCCTCTTTTGATTTTTTTGTATAATTCATCGGATAATGTCTGAACTCCAAGTTCCACTCTGGTAACGCCAAAATCCAGCATTCTGTTGATGTGGTCCTTTTTACAGTAATCAGGACGGGTTTCAAATGTCATACCCACACATCTTACCTTGGAATTTTCATTTGCATTTTGAACGTCACTGATTAAAACGTAATCGTTTGGAGGATATGTTTTAAGAACACCCTCTTCAAATCCTCTTATTTCGTCACGGTCCATGTTGTATTCAAAATTATTTGGCTTGTTTTCAATAATCAGTCCAAAGTCTGTCATTGCCTTTAGGCATTGTGATACGAACCATTCCTGATAGCACAGGTCTCTTGACGGGAATGTCCCTCCCATGATGATCAGTTCAACCTTATCGATTGGATGTCCAATCTGCTTAAGCTGCTTTAGTCTGTTGAAACATTGGACATATGGGTGGAAATCATACATTCTTCCCCTGAGCGCCGCCGGCTCTTCTCCGGTATAGCTTGGAGGGGCAATTTCACTTTCCGGACAATAAAAGCATCTTCCGTGAGGGCATTTGTGAGGATGGCACATCACTGCAACTATTGCCACACCGGACATTGTTCTTGTTGGCTTTTTCTTTAGAATGCCTGAAACCAGTTCCTTTTCTTCAGACTTTGCATATTTCAGGATATCCGCATTGCTCATGAATTTTGATAATTTCAAGTCTCGGCAAAGTTGTCTCTTTTCAACTTCAAGGTCACGTCGAGTAGATATTTTTCCACTTAATATATTTTCAATAATTATTCGACATGCATTTTCCATTTTTTTTCTCCATATGATTAAATAGTTAATTTTATATGATGGTTTAATTTAAATATTTAATGATTTATAATATTATATAATCAATAAATTAAAAGGTGAAAATCATGAAAATTAAAGAATTTTTAGGTTGTACCGTTTTAGATAAAAATGCATATGAAGTAGGTAAAGTGGACAATATTGATTTCGATCCAGAAACCGGTAAAATTGAAAAAATCACTTTAACTTTACAAAAAAACATCTTCTCCAAAGATGAACTTGAAATTGACTTTGACGATGTAGCTACCATTGGTGCTTATGTTATTTTAAACAAAGAAATTCCAAAAGAAGAAGAAGCAGAAACTGTTGAAGCTACCATCGAAGTTGAAGAAGACGAAGAAGAATAAACATATGGGTAATACTATGGCTTTTGATGCAAGAGATAAAGAGATAACTCTTGACTCATATGTCAGATATGTCGATACAGGCACAATCGGTAAGGTTTTAGATATTAAGACAACTGATGGAGTTGATTGGGTCAAAATCGACAAAACAAGCTTATGGTATCGTGCAAAATTAGTTGAATTGCTTGATGAAAAAGATTTAAAAGAAAAATCCGACAAATCAGGTAAGGAACTCGATATCGAAGAACTTAAAGAAAAAGCATCCAGATTTGAAGACATGCAAATGGATTCAAACGTTGCTGAAGGTGGAGGTTAAAACCACCTTAACTTATTTTTTTTAACTGTCAACAAATAACTTGATTTTTTCAGCAAGTTTAGGACCGATTCCCTCAATTTGTTGGAGCTCTTTTTCACTAACGCCACTTAAATCGTTGCCAAAGATTTTAACAACATTTCTAGCTCTTTTTCTACCGAGTCTTTTGACTCCCACGACAAGAGGAATGATATCCTTTTTAACACCATAATATAGTCTTGCGGATAGGAAATCAAATTCCTGCAGGTTTGAATAGTTTCCAAGAACTTCAGAGGTGTTTTTTGCAAATCTTACCAGGCGTGAAGCTTCATAGGCAGACCTTCTTGTTGATGCTGAATAAACATGATACTTGTTTTCGATTTCATATTCGCTTCTTTCGTTAATCCATTCAATCAGTGAAACTGTTGTTGCTTCAGGATTTCCGATATCGACTGCGAACAGTCCTACTTCAGATAATTTGTCACGCACAGGATCCTTGGATTTTCTTCCCTTAAATGATATTAAAGGCAAGTCAGGAGTTTCAGACAATGCATAAATGAATTCCTCAGCATTCATTTCATCCATTGATGATATGTACTCCTTGATTTTAACTGCGGTTTCAACGGAATAATTGGATCTTGCAATCAAATTACCGAATTCAGTAGTTTTAAGGCCTTCCGGTGTCGCTCTGATTATTCCATTTTGAAGCAGGAAACTTAAAGCATTTTCCAGTTCGTATCTTAAGCTGTCTTCTGCAAACAATGCCATTGACGGATTGTTGCTCATCTGATATCCGTATAATGTTTTTCCAAAAAAGTCTGTAAGCTCGTCAATGTCTTTTGAAAGTGTGGAAGCGATTTGCGCAATAATCTGTCTGTAAATTGCGTCCTTGTTGTCAACCAGTTTGGAGTTGGTCAGTTCAATCTCACCGTCAATGTAGAAGTCCTGCAGGTTTTGAGCTTCGTCCATGGTTTTTGCAATGAGATATGAGTAACCCACATCATCGTATTGAGGCCTTCCGGCCCTTCCGGACATCTGTTCATAGTCAAAAACCGGTATTGGCTGAGGGCCATTGCTTGTCCATCTTGTATGGTCTCTGATTGCAACAGTTTTTGAAGGCAAGTTAACCCCATACATTAAACTAGGAGTTGCAGTAATCATTAAGATATTTCCTTTTCTGAATTCATCTTCGATTATTTCCTTTTGTTCGTTAAATAATCCTGCATGGTGGAATGCCACACCCTTTTCTGCAGCTTCGGCAAGTTTGAGACATGTTGTGGTTGGAAGTGAACCTTTCTTTTTAGGAACCTCAAGCAATTTCTCGCTAACTTCTTTAAAGCGTTTTCTCTGTTCAACGTTAATTTTCTTATTGATTTTTCCAGACACGTATGTTGCTAAACTTTCAGTGAATCTTCTGGTTGATACGAATGCCAGAGCCTGTGATTTGTCTTTTATTGCCTTTTCAATTATTTTAACAATGACATCATTTTTATTTTTGGTGTTGAACATTTCTGCGTCCAATACCTCTTTATTCAATGGAACAGGTCTATAATCATGCTCTACACATTTACCTTCAAGCCAGCCTTCTATTTCTTCAATGTTTCTGAGTGTTGCAGACAGTGCAATTATTCTCATGGATGGATTGATTATTTTAGCTCTTGTTATTGCAGCTTCGAGAGTTGGGCCTCTGGAATATTCTCCAATCATGTGGAACTCGTCAATGATTAATGTGTCCACGTCACGCAAATTGTCCCATGAAAATCTTGTAAGTGCATCGAATGATTCAAAAACCATTACTGAGAGGTCTGCACTTCCGGGATGTTTTCCAACTCTGATTCCATGCTCTTCAAATGCCTTGAACTCTTTTACTTTTTCATTTTGTATTGAAAGAAGTGGTGCAGCATAAACTGCTTTTCCTCCATTAAGAATTGTTTTAAGGGCAGGAAGCACTCCTAAAACTGTTTTTCCACTTGCTGTTGGAATACAAATTATGTAATTTGAGTCATCATCTAAATATCCGGATTCAATAACTGCCTTTTGAGCGGGATTGAAATCTTTGATGTAGGGATATGCATCGTTTATTATTTCTTTAATTTCTTGAGGTAAATGTTCCATTTTAATCATTTAATTTATATTTTTTTAATATATATTAAATATTTCCAGAGAGCATTTGAAATCTATTCGTGGTAACAGTTAAATATAATTAATTTATAAAATATTTACAAATTAAAATTAAGGAGATTTTAATAATGGCAATTAAAGTAGAAGTATTTTCAACCAACTCTTGTCCACATTGTCCTGCTGCAATTGAAGCAGCTCAAGAAGCTAAAGACAAATTAGGTGACGCTATTGATGTGGAAGTCCTTAAAATTGATGAAAGTAATGAAAACAGGGAAAAAGCTATAGGATATCAAATTATGGCTGTACCTACCATTGTAATTGATGGTGAAGTCACCTTTGTTGGCGCACCAATGCCTGATGAACTTATTGACAAACTAGAATCTTTATTATAGATTCTCCTTTTTCATTCTTTTTTTGTAAAATGTCAGACGATAATTATACTGGTGTTACTACCGGTACTGTGGCGACAGCTTGTTCTCTTGCAGCTTTAGATGCGATTTTAGATTCCGCAGATATTGCATGTGTTAAGGTGGAAACTCCCAAGAAAACATTGGACATTATCATTGATGAATGCAGGTTGCTCTCTTCCAATGAGGCTCAGGCAACTGCTCATAAAAATCCATACAATGATCCTGATGTGACAGTTAATTTGGATATTGTTGCTAATGTTGAGCTTTTTGATAAAACCACTGAAAAATCCAATGTTATTATCACAGGGGGAGTTGGTGTCGGAAAGATTACAAAACCCGGCCTTCAGATTCCTGTCGGAGATTATGCAATAAATCCGGTTCCACGACGTATGATTGTCAAAAACCTTGAAGATAAAATTCCTGAAGGCAAAGTGGCTAAAGTTACAATTTCAATTCCTGAAGGCGAAACTATTGCTCGAAAAACAATGAATCCTAAATTAGGGATTGTTGGAGGAATATCTGTTCTTGGAACAACTGGAATTGCAAGGTCCATGTCCAGCGATGCATATAAAAATTCAATTGTGACACAAATCGACGTAGCTCTTGCCTCAAATATTGATAATCTGGTTTTTGTTCCTGGAAATATCGGTGAAAAGCTGGCCTTGAAAAAATTGGACATTACCAAAGAACAAATTGTTCAGACAGGTAATTTTGTAGGATTCATGTTTGAAGAGGCTGAAAAAAGAGGAATAACCAGGTTCACTTACTTCGGACATATGGGTAAGTTAATCAAGGTTGCAGGAGGAATTTTCGATACAAAGCATGCCGTTGCAGATGGAAGGCGTGAAATAATGGTTACCCATGCTGCACTTTGCGGTGCGGACAGAAATGCACTTCAAAGGTTATTTGATTCCAAAACAACCGATGATATGATGGATATTCTGGAAGAAATTGATTTGTCTGTTGAAGTTTCAAATAGCATAGCTTCAGCTATTCATGAAAGATGCATGCAGCGTTTCGATTTGGATTTGAATGTGATTCTGGTTGACATGGAAGGGAATTATTTAAACAATAACATGAAACCTATTGAATAGGATTATTTTCTAAAAATCTAATTGTTCTGCCCGGCACATATTACATACTGCTTTTGGAGTGTCAATATTTGCGTCTCTTACTGGGCATAAGAATTTGCCATCTTTTTCTTCAACTTTTAGAGATCCTGGAAATGGGGTCCCAACAGGATGAATAGGTTCTTCCAATATAAATGTGGCGTAAAATGAGGCAATATAAAAAATTAGTAGGTTCTTTCTTTCAGATTCTTCATTGGAGTGATTTAATTTTAAAGTTTCAACCGCATTTCCCAATGTTTCCTTATCAATATTTTTGGAATAGTCATTTGTATCTTTTGGGATATCTTTTACCCGATAGAGAAATGATTCTATATATGATTTTTGACTGTCTTCCCTATAATTTTCCTGAACATATTTGTTTTCTTCCATTACCTGTGAGCTAAATGCCATCATATCAAATATGGAAATTGTTGATGAATACTTTTTTAATATTTCAAAAACAGCATTACCTGAAATTGCCTCATTGTTTAAAATGAGACTTGTAAAATCTTCACACATTTCCAAATATTCATCAGACATTTTTTCACTCCGTAATTCATTTAAAATCCGAATGAAAAACCGGCATTTTTACAGACGCAATAACGGCATAATGAGTTTTCATCCTTGATGCTCATGATTCTGGTTTTGCATTTGTATTCCCCGTTTTCCAAAAAGACCTGGTCTTTTGTAGGGTTGTCTCCAAATGGATGCAATGGTTTTTTAGCCATCAATGCAAGATAAAGTGAAATGTATTTTGTAAATTCTCTGGTTTCTTCATCCCCACCGGCATAAGTGTCGAAATAAAAGTTAATGTCATTTTTCAGGTTTTCTATAACTCCGTCTTTAATGTCATAGTCTTCGGTTATGTCAAGAGCGAAAATTTCATCCCATGTTTCTGAATTGTACTTGGCAAGCTGTTTGGTTAATGGGTCTTTGTATCTGTCGTCTGTAACTTTATTTCTCAGGTATTCGATGGGATAATCCTTCAGATTTTCTTTAATTTCTGCATGTAATTCAGTTGCTTTCATAATTAATGATGATGTGATTTGGTATAAATTATTTGCCATTTGATATTGAAAAATAGTTTTTAGTTGGTAATTATTCAAGGGTTAATTAATTATTTAAACTACAAACTCACTATATAATATTATAATAATAGTGGAGAGTTTATTTTATGAAAATAGCGATGGTTGGTCAGTTTCCACCACATGTTGGTGGTGTTGGTGTTCATATACACACATTGTCAAAAGAATTGGTAAAACAGGGCCATGAAGTTTATGTGATCACTTATCCTCATAAGAATATTCAGGACATTGACGGAATCCATGTAATCGGAACAAAAGGTCTCAATATTCCTGGAGTTAGAGGATTGATGTTTAAAAAGAATGCTAAAAAAGCATTGGAAAATCTTTTGCAGAAAGAGGATATCGATATTATCCATGGTCATTATTTATTCCCTGCCGGTGCGGCTGCCGTTGAAGTTGGAAATGAGCATGGAATAAAGACATATGTCACAGCCCATGGGTCTGACATGTTTGAAGTATACAAAAAACAGCCATTGATGCGTTCCACTATTAAAAATGTATTGAAAAGAGCCGACTGTGTTTTAGCTGTAAGTAATGCGTTAAGACATGAGATTATTGCCACAGGCGTCACTGGAATATCACAAAAAACCAAGCTTTCCTGGAATTCAGTGGATGTTGGCAAGTTTTCCGACGGCGAAAACAACTCTTTTAAAAATGGGAATAACCTCTT
The DNA here is from genome assembly GCF_045539575.1 of Methanobrevibacter sp. Classification (GTDB taxonomy): domain Archaea; phylum Methanobacteriota; class Methanobacteria; order Methanobacteriales; family Methanobacteriaceae; genus Methanocatella. Next base: position 31,055 of record NZ_JAZQFM010000021.1, on the reverse strand, counting down.
GGATAAGCCAATAGTCATGTTTGTCGGCAATCTGATTAAAAGGAAAAATGTCGAATCATTGCTTGAGGCTAAAAAGATTGCAAATAGTGATTATTATCTGGTTGTTGTAGGTGACGGGCCTTTATTCAAAAAGCTAAACAAGAAAGTTGAAGAGGAAAACATTCGTGATGTAATATTCACTGGCTCCAGAGATGATGTTGAAAACATAATTCCGAGCTGTGATGTTTTAGTTTTACCGTCATTTTCAGAAAGTTTCGGGCTTGTCTTAATTGAAGCGTTGGCCTGCGGCAAACCAGTAATAGGCAGTAATGTTGGCGGAATAAGTGAAATAATCAATGATGACGTTGGGCTGTTGGTGGATCCGAATAAGATATCTTCCATAGCACGTGCAATTGATAACGTCATTAATGATGAGGAGTTCAGACTAAGCTTATCTTCAAATGCAAGGCAACGCGCAATGAATTTTTCAAAAGTAGATATTCCTTATGAGGAGATTTAATATGAAGCAAACTGTAAGATCCCCAGGTTCAGCAACAATAATCAATGCCATTGCAACAGGCTTCGGTTCTGCATTCGGCATTGGTTTGAATATCAGGTGTGAAGCTAAATCAACAGGCAATTCAATAACATGCTCAAACGATGTCGGAGCGGACAACACACTGATGGAGTTATGCGTCGAAAAGGTCTTTAATCATTATGGCATTGATAAAAATGAATTCGGAATTGATTTGAAAACCGAGTCCAGTTTGCCTATGGCATCAGGATTGTCAAGCAGCAGTGCTTCTTCAAATGCCATTGTCAAGGTAACCTCTTCAATAATCTCCGAGGAATTTAATTTAAATCCACTTGATGATCTTGAAGTCGTCAATATGGCAATCGATGCATCTCTTGATGCTGGTGTTACAATTACCGGTTCATTTGATGATGCAACAGCATCCTACTTTGGAGGTGTTGTGGTAACTGACAATAAAAATAGGGAATTCATCATAAGAGAAGAGATGGAAGATTATCCTATTTTGGTTTACATGCCTAACTTTTATTCAAAATCAGGGGATTCAAATCCTGAAAGGATGAAACTGCTGGCTCCGTTGGTCGAAACCGCATTTGGCTTTGCAAAAAATAAAGATTACTTCAAGGCTCTCAATTTAAACGGATTAATCTATTCAGCAACATTGGGATTCGATTCTTCAATAGCTATCGATGCACTTGAAGCGGGTGCAATTGCTTCAGGTTTGTCCGGAACAGGCTCCTCATTTGTAGCTGTTGTCAGTGAAGAATCAATTGATGACGTTAAGGAATCTTGGGCCAAATATGAGGGCAGCGTTATTGAGACAAGAACCGATAATGACGGGTGCATGATTTTATAGTATTGTATTTCGTCGTTGCTGATTTTGCATGGCTGGCAATTATCTAGAAATTAGTTAGTGGAGAATATCATTATATATTTTCATAAAATTGGTTTTAATCATATACTTTATATACTAGTATCATAATAAATTATATTATTATCATTATTATCAATTTGGTGATTTTTTGAAGGGTAGCTATGAAATAAAAACTTTTAACAATAAACAAGAAGCTGAAGATCTTCTCAAAAAATCTAGAATTCGTATTGATGAAATTGATAATGAATTATTTGATTTAATTTCTCAAAGAACATCTCTTGCAAAGGATATTGCTCTTTCTAAAGATTATTTGGGAATGCCTATTTATGATGAATCTAGGGAAGCGGCAATCCATGAGAAAATAGATGGAATTTGTGAAGAATTAGGTCTTGATGTTGATATTATCGATCAAATCGTAGACATGCTAACTATATTAAATAAGAATGAGCAGAAAAAAATTTTAAAGGAGGAATGTTAATGGGCAATATTAGAACTTCATTTGTTAAACGTTTAGCAAAAGAACTTATTGAAACTCACAAAGGTGTTTTCACTACTGATTTTGAAGAAAACAAAAAATTAGTACAAGAATACTCTACTGTAAGTACTAAACATTTAAGAAATAAAATTGCAGGATATGTTACAAGGCTTGTAAGGTTAGAACAAACCCAAGAATAAGCTTTTTTCATATTATTTTTTTTACTACTTTTTTTATTATAATTTTTATTTTGTTTTATAATTTTTAATAAACTGTATAATTTTTTTAATTTTAACATTTAAATGCATTTAATTTTTCCAGTTTATATCTAATTAAAAGTTTATTAATATGGTTCGATATAAATATATATTAATATTTTTGTTAGTTCAAAAATAAGACAAACTTTTAATGAAATAGGTGAATTTATGGATTTAGTAGTAGCAAAATTTGGCGGAACCTCGGTTGGAAATGGTTCCAGAATTAAAAAAGCGGCGCAGTCCGTAGTAAATGAGTATATGAAAGGCAATCAGGTAGTAGTTGTAGTTTCTGCAGTAAATAAGACTACTGATGACTTAATTGGGTTATCCAATGAGGCAATAGGTTCAAGTTTAACAGACAAGCAGAAGGCAGAAATTATGGCTATGGGTGAATTAACCAGTGCTAGGGTATTCTCAGCAACTATTGAATCTTTAGGTGTAAAATCTGAGTTTATTGACCCTTATAATGAATTATGGCCAATTATGACTGATTCCAATGCTCTTGAAGCTAAAATTGATTTCAGCTCCACTAATAAAAAGATTAATGGTATTGAAAACCTTATAAATCAGGGAATTATTCCTGTTATTTGCGGATTTTTAGGAAAAGGGCCAAGCGGTGAAATTACAACCTTAGGTAGAGGTGGAAGTGACATTTCTGCATTTTTAATAGGTCACTGTTTAAATGCAAATGAAGTGGTCATTGTCACTGACGTTGATGGTGTAATGTCAACAGACCCTAATAAAATTGAAGAGGCTGAATTATTAGAGGAGATAACTGTTGAAGAAATGAGGGATTTAGCCACTCATGGTGCTCAAGTTTTACATCCTCATGCATTAAAATATAAAGATCCATTAATAAGCGCAAAAATTATTAATTTCGCTAACGGCGATTTAAGTTCAAAGGGTACACGTATCACAGGACCCTTTGAAGGAGATATATTAAAATCCGTATCTCTTTACAAGGACCCTATTTCACTTATAGTTCTCGTTGGAGAAGCTATGCTTAAAAAAGTTGGACTTCTTGCTGGTTTAACAGGATGTCTGGCTAAAAATAACATAAATATTTTCGGAATTTCTGCAGGACAAAATTCTATTACAACATTTGTAAATAAGAAGGATGCAGAACAAGCTTATCATATTTTACATAATTTAGTTGTGGAAACTGAAGCATTGAGTTCTCTTTCATTAGGCAGAGACACTGCAATGATTACTTTAGTTAGCCCAGATATTATTGAAACCCCAGGAATCATTTCTGGTATTACAGAACCACTTAGACAAAATGACATTAATATTGTTGAAATCACATCATCTCAAACAGCAGTAGTATTATTTGTTGATTGGAACGATGGTGAAAAAGCATGTAAATTAGTTAACGAGGTTTTAGAATGAGATTTGAAGGAACATATGTTGCAATGGTAACTCCTTTTGATAAAGATAAACAAATTGATGAGGAAGGATTCAGATCCAACATTAATTATTTAATCGATCAAGGAGTAGACGGTTTAGTTGGTGCAGGAACCACTGGTGAATCTGCTACAATCACTCACGAAGAACATCAAAGAGTCATTGAAATATTGGTAGATGAAGTTGATGGAAGAGTGCAAACAATCGCAGGAACTGGAAGTAATGCAACTTCCGAAGCACTTTCTCTTACAAAGTTCTCTGCAGATGTTGGTGCTGATGCCGCATTGTTAATTACTCCTTACTACAACAAACCGCAACAACATGCTTTAGTAGACCATTACAGTACTATTGCTAGTAAATGTGACATTCCTCTTATCGCATATAATGTGCCATCACGTACCGGATGCGATATTGCTGTTGAAACTGCAGTTGAATTGGCAAAAGTAGATGGTGTTGAAGCTATTAAAGAAGCTGCAGGCAGTGTGGATAAAGTATCTGATATCTACAGGGCGCTTTCACGTGAAGGTCTTGAAGACGATTTCAATATTCTTTCCGGTGAGGACTCATTAACATTGCCTATCATGGCTGTCGGCGGAACCGGTGTAATCAGTGCATCCGCAAACGTTGATGCAAAAAGAATGGTCTTAATGGTTAACAGTATCTTAAACGATGATTATACAAGAGCATGTGAGCTTCACTATGAAATGCTTGATTTAATCAGAGCTCTTTTCGTTGAAACTAATCCTGTTCCTGTTAAAACTGCAATGAGATTAATGGGATTCCCAGCAGGACCTTTCAGACAACCTTTATGTGATATGAAAGATGAAAACTTAGAAATTCTTAAAAAAGCATTAAAAGAATCTAATTTAATTTAAGTTGGTATTATTATGATTAAAGTTGCTGTAACTGGAGCTGCAGGAAGAATGGGCTCCGGCATTATTAGAAGAATCACAGAACAAGATGATATGGAAGTAGTGGCAGCTATTGAAATGCCTAACACTCCTTTAGCAGGCAAAGATGCAGGTCTTCAAGCGGGCATTGATGAACTTAGTGTTGAAATTACAGGTTCTGAAAACTTGGAAGAAACCTTAAAAGCATCAGGTGCAGAAGTATTGGTCGATTTCACTATTGCTCCTGCTGCAGTTGAAACAATCAAAACTGCAACCTCATGCGGAGTTAATGTTGTTGTCGGTACAACAGGTTTCACAGATGAACAGATGGCTGAAAACGTCAACAACGTTAAAGAAAATAATGTAGGTGCAGTTATTTCATCAAACATGGCTATTGGAGTAAACGTGTTCTTCAACACTTTGAAAAAATTAGCTCCATTACTGTATGATTATGATATTGAAATTATTGAAGCACACCACAACCAGAAAAAGGACGCTCCTTCAGGAACTGCTATGACTGCATTTGAAGTCATCGCTAAAGAACTCGACCGTGACCCTGAAGAAGTCGGTGTTTACGGAAGAAAAGGTTTAGTCGGCAAAAGAACCTCTGAAGAAATAGGTGTTCATGCAGTCCGTGGTGGAGACATTGTCGGAGATCACACTGTAATGTTTGTTGGTCAAGGTGAAAGATTGGAAATTAAACACCAAGCTCATACTAGAGAAGTATTTATTGCTGGTGTTATAAGAGCTATCAGATATGTTCCTACTGCTGAAAAAGGTATTGTTAGCAGTATGAATGATGTATTAGGATTAGAATAGGTGAGTAATATGGTAAACGTGGGAGTATTAGGAGCAACCGGAATGGTTGGTCAAAGATTTATTCAATTACTTGAAAATCATCCAGATTTTGAGATTACAGCTTTAGCTGCATCTTCTCGTTCTGCAGGTAAAAGATACGAGGATGCAACAACCTGGTATATGAATAATGAAATGCCAGAATCCGTAAAAGACATTGAAGTTGTAGAAACCAGTCCTGATGCAATGGATAATGATGTTGATATTGTATTTTCATCCCTTCCGGCTGATTTCGCATTAAAAGTTGAAAAAGAATTCGCTAAAGATTACGTTGTTGCAAGTAATGCAAGTGCGCACAGAATGAAAAAGAATATTCCTTTAGTGATTCCTGAAGTCAATCCGCAATGCTTAGACATGATTGATGCTCAGCAAAAGGAAAATAACTGGGATGGATTCATTGTAACTAATCCTAACTGTTCAACTATTGCTTTAGCTTTAACATTAAAACCAATTGTTGATAATTTCGATGTAAAATCCGTTAGAGTTTCAACCATGCAAGCTGTATCCGGTGCAGGTTATAATGGAGTACCATCAATGGCTATTATCGATAATCTTGTTCCTTACATTGGTGGGGAAGAGGAAAAAATGGAAAGCGAATCCCTCTATCTGTTGGGTTCATTCGATGGAACTGATGTAGTTAATGCAGATTTCAAATTAAGTGCGTCATGTCATAGGGTACCTGTTATCGATGGTCATACTGAGGCAGTATTTGTGGAGTTAAATGATGACTTTGATGTTGCGGATGTTAAAGATAGTATGGCAAATTTCAAAGGATTGCCACAAGAACTAAATTTATATTCCGCTCCTGAAAATCCAGTAATTGTCAAAGAAGAAAATGACCGTCCACAACCAAGAATGGACAGAAATGCCGGTAACGGTATGGCTGTTACTGTTGGAAGATTAAGAAAAGACCAAGCATTTGATAACAGTTTTAAATATGTTCTTGTTGGACATAATACTGTTCGTGGGGCTGCTGGAGCTTCAATATTAAATGCTGAATTAATTAATGATAAAATACTCTAATTTTATCAATTTATTTTTCTTATTTTTTTTAATTTTTTTTGTTTTTTCCATCTTTTTTCTTATTGTTTTTATTTTCATTTTTAGATTAATTTAAGGGTTTAATTTAAATAGTATAAAAGAAATATTTAATAGCAAGGAATTATATTGTACAATCTATCGACATATTCAAATTCATAATAGGATAGTAATTTGAAGTCGATATTGGGATAAAATTTAAACTAAGGGATAGAATGGAAATAGGAATTGATGCTGAAAAAGATACTTTACAATCTTTAATTCGATCTTGCCTATTGGAACTCAACAAGTTAAAATTAGATTTAACTGAACTTGAAGTTGAACGAGCAAATGATACCACTCCATTGAGGATAAAAGAACTCGAAAAAGATATTGTAGAGAAAGAAAAAGAAGTTTCTGTAATAAAATTTAAAGCCGAAGATGAAATTAATCTTTTGAAAAGACAGCTTGAAGAAAAAGACAGTTTAATCAAAAATCAGGAAGACAGAATCTATGAACTTGATTATGTTAACAATTCTCTTGATGAAATCAAGGAATATTTTGCTGAACAACTAAGAGATTATAAGAAAAAAGAGTTAGCAGACGTTAACGATAGATTAAACGAATCCTTTAAAAGTGTAGCTGAAAAAGAAGCTCAAATAAACTCTCTTTCTAGAACTATTGATGAATACAAAATCAAAATTATCAAGCTGGAAAATAATGTCGAGTCTAAAACCCAGATTTTAGAACTTGAAAAAGAACTTGAGCTTAAGAATAATGAGTTAAGGCTTAAAGAAAATGAAATTTCTCAAACTAATAGTCAGATTGACATTATAAAAGAGCAATATATTCCTAAAGAAGAATATGAAGACCTTCAATCATCATTCCAGACTAAAATTAATGAAATGGCTGATGAAATATGTGATTTAAAAGAAGAAACTATCCCTAAAAAAGATTACTTCGATCTTCAATCTCAATTTGAAAATGAAATTTCTAGTTTAGATAATCAGATTAGTACCCTTAAACAAAATTCCATTCCTAAAGATGATTATATTTCTCTTCAAACTAAATTAGAAAATGAATTAGCATCAAAAGATACTCAAATTGAATATTTAAAAGAAAAAACCGTTCCTCGTGAAGAATTCATTACTCTTCAATCTAATTTGGAAAATCAAATTGCTTCCAAGAATAATGAACTTGAGAATTTAAGGCAGAATACTGTCCCTCGTGATGAGTTTATCACTCTCAAATCCGAGGTTGCCCATAAGGATAATGAACTCAGGTATCTAAAACAGAATACTGTCCCTCGTGAAGATTTCCTCAATCTTCAAAATGAGTTGAGCAGGAAAAACGATAAAATCAAAAGATTGGAAGAGATCAATACTTTCTTTAATGAGCTTCAGGAAGAACAGGAAGCTTATGATACTATTGAAAGGACTCCTCCTTTCAGGTTAGAGAAAAAACAACACAGGTAATTTTACCTGATTCAAATTCCTTAATTGGAGTTGCTTCTGAGTCTTAAAGGGATTTAATATCTCTTTCTTTTTTTAATTTTTTTTAATTTTAATTTTTCTTCATGGTCATCTACATAGTACATTTACTTTGATATTATTTTGCATAACTTATCCATTTAATGCTCGAAACCCATAATAATTATTGTACTTTTCATGTTAACCATTAAAATAATCAGTCGTTATTGTCATTATTAGCACAATAATTTTTTCCCAAAATCCTGTTGATTTCTTTTTCTTACTTTTATTTACTTTATACCATAAAGTATTTATATAACCTTAAACTCATTTATTATGTAGAAAGGTTTAGTCAACACTATAACTTATTTTCTCATGTTGATAATTAAACTGATCTAATTATTTATAAAATTAAAAAAAGGTGATTATTAATGGCACAAGGACAACCAATTTTTATTTTACCTGAAGGTACTAACAGGTCTGTCGGTAGAGATGCACAAAGAAATAACATTTTAGCTGGTAAAGTATTAGCTGAAACTGTAAGAACTACTTTAGGTCCAAAAGGAATGCACAAAATGTTAGTTGACGGACTTGGTGACATTGTTGTAACCTACGACGGTGTAACAATCTTAAAAGAAATGGATATTGAACATCCTGCAGCAAAAATGCTCGTAGAAGTAGCAAAAACCCAAGAAGATGAAGTTGGAGATGGTACTACTACTGCAGTTATCATTGCTGGAGAATTATTGAAAAAATCTGAAGGATTACTCGATTCTGACATTCACCCAACTATCATTGCTATGGGATACAGAAAAGCAGCAGAAAAAGCACAAGAAATCTTAGATGAAATCGCAATCGACGATGTAGATTCCGAAACCTTATTAAAAGTAGCTATGACTGCTATGACTGGTAAAGGAACCGAAGCTGCACGTGAACCATTAGCAAAATTAATCGTAGACGCTGTAGAAGCAGTTGAAGAAGACGGCGCAGTTGACATCGACAACATTAAAATCGAGAAAAAAGATGGAGCTGTTGTTGAAGAATCCAACTTAGTTGAAGGAGTAATCATTGACAAAGAAAAAGTACATCCTGGTATGCCATCAGAAATCAAAGATGCAAAAATCGCTCTTGTCAACACTCCATTAGAAGTTAAAGAAACTGAAGTTGGCGCTGTAATCAGACTCACTGCCCCTGCTCAAATGCAGGCATTCATTGAACAAGAAGAAAACATGATTAAAGAAATGGTTCAAAAAGTCGCTGATTCTGGAGCTAACGTATTATTCGCACAAAAAGGTATCGATGACTTAGCACAACACTACTTATCCAAAGCTGGAGTATTAGCAGTAAGAAGGGTTAAAAAATCCGATATCGAAAAATTATCCAGAGCTACCGGCGCAAGCGTCATCACCAACCTCGATGACTTAACCGAAGACGACTTAGGTATCGCTGGAACCGTAGAAGAAAGAAAAATCTCCGGTGAAGAAATGATCTTCGTAGAAGAATGCAGCGGCGCAAAATCCGTAACATTATTCGTAAGAGGATCCACCAAACACATCGTTGACGAAATCGTAAGAGCAATCGAAGACGCAATCGGTGTAGTAGCAGCAACCGTAGAAGACGACAAAGTAGTTGCAGGCGGAGGAGCTCCTGAAATCGCAATGGCTAAAAAACTCAAAGACTACGCAGAATCCATTTCCGGAAGAGAACAATTAGCTGTAAACGCATTTGCAGAAGCTTTAGAAATCGTACCAAAAACCTTAGCTGAAAACGCAGGTTTAGACAGCATCGACTCCTTAGTGGACTTAAGAGCAGCACAAGAAGACTCATTCTACATGGGATTAGATGTATTCACTGGTGAAGTTGCAGACATGAAAGAAGCTGGCGTAATCGAACCAAAACGTGTCAAAAAACAAGCTATCCAATCTGCATCCGAAGCAGCTGAAATGATTTTAAGAATCGACGACGTAATCGCATCAACCAAAGGCCCTGAAGACATGGGTATGGACCCATCCATGGCTGGCGGAATGCCTCCAATGATGTAAATTCACTTTACATCTTCTTTTTTTTATTTTTTTATGTACTCAAATAGGCTTATTTTTAAAACATCAAATGATGATGAAATTTTTTACTTAAAGGACACTATACTAATTAACTTCGGTGTCAGTCGCAACGGCTTTTCAACATCCGAGTTGAACCCTGGCACTAATGATTCATACAAATCTGTTTTTAACCAGCACCTGTCACAGGAAAAAATCAATTACCTGGTGAATCACGATGTCCGCCAATACCTGATGAATGAATGTGCATCGCTCGGCATTGACTCAAACTATTCTACAGGCCTGATAACCCTGGCCGAGATGAAAAACGTAAGCATCGTCAATAGGAAATTCAAAAATACTGAAGTCACAGCCATTGTGACTGCGGGCGTCAGGACAAATGCCACAAGGGCGGGAGACCCTGCATCCTACTGGGAAGAGAATGGGGAGTTTCACCTTGGAACAATCAACATCATACTGCTCACCAACGTTCACCTGGACAAATCCACTCTATCCGAAGCGTTCATGACAATAACTGAGGCAAAAACAGTTGCGCTTAATAACTTAAGGATTCCGTCACAGTACTCCAATGGATTTGCAACAGGCACCGGAACCGATGGGGTTGCGGTTTTTTCAAATAATGATAGTGACGACACTTTAACCAATGCTGGAAAGCATTCAAAACTGGGTGAATTGATGGCCGGTGCCGTAATTGAGGCAATACCCAAAGCAATTTCCAAACAGGTATGGATTACAAGCAAATCACAGTCAAATGCATTAGTTAGGCTAAACAGGTATAAGTTAGACATAAATGAGTTTTACGATAATTTGGACCATGACAAGTTTGAATTCATCAGGCAATTGAGGATTGACGCTCGAAAACAGGAAAATGTCGTTATTGCAACTTCAGTATTGAATCTGATTGATGAGGTTGAAAATAACCTTGTTGAAAAGGATGCTGCCTATGATTTGGCGGTTAAAATAAAAGAAGATTGTAATAGTTATCCAATAAGAGCATTATTGGAATATTGGATTAACTATTTCATTCGCTAGGCTTGAATTCTATCAGGTCTCCGTTTTCCTGAACGATTTTTGCTATTGCTTCCTCAGCGGAATTTAATTTCTCATTGCATATTTTAACAAGTTGCATTGCATTGTTGAATTCATCAATAGCATCATCTAAAGGCACGTCCCCTGATTCTAACTTGTTCACGATTTCTTCTAATTTTTCCAGACTTTCTTCAAAACTTAAGTTTTCCATTCATATCACCTTGGTATTTATTGTTCCATCATTAAATTCAATATCTAATTCATCCCCTTTTTTAACATCTTTTGCATGGGTTATCACTTTATTACTTTTTTTAGTTATTGAATAGCCTCTCTTCAATGTTAGGAGGGGATTTAATATTTCTAATTTTTCAATATTCGTTAATAATTTATCTTGCTTTTTGATTTTTATATCATTGGGATTCTTCAGCGCTTTTGAGTTTTTGATTATTTCCAGTTTGCTTTTGTTTTTTGTGAGTATGTTTTTTGAGGAGTATTCTATCTTGCTTATTTGACTGTTCAGGTGCTGCTGCTTGTTTTCATATATTTTGCTTGGGTTTTTCAGTGCTTTTGAGTTTTTGATTATTTCGAGTTTGTTTTTGTTTTTTGAGAGTATGTTTTTTGAGGAGTATTCTATCTTGCTTATCTGACTGTTCAAGTTGAGTTGCTTGTTTTCATATATTCTTCTCGGGTTTTTCAGTGCATTATTGCTTTTAACTATTTCCAGGCGGTTTTTATTTTTAGATATTATGCTTTTTGAGGAGTAGTTTATTGAGCTTATGAGATTATTTAACTTGTTTGATTTTTGCCGGTATATCTCTTCGGGGTTTTTCAATATGCTTGAGTTTTCAATCATGGTTAGCCTGTGTTGATTTGAGGCTATGATGTTTTTAGAAAAGTTGTTCAGCTTATCGAGCAAATGGTCAAGGTTCATTTGCTTTATGTCATAGAGGCTTTCGGGATTTTGGATGATTTGCTTTTTGCAGATTGTATCTAACCTATTTTTATTGTATTGGATCTTGTCGGTAATGGAGTTGTTTGCACGTTTATTTAATTGTGTCACTTTGAACTTCAATTCCTTTATCTGCGGCACTGCAAGCTCTGCTGCTGCGGTCGGTGTTGCGGCCCTCAGGTCCGCCACGAAATCGGATATTGTAAAATCGATTTCATGCCCGACTGCACTTATTACAGGGGTTTCGCATTTGAATATTGCTCTTGCAACGATTTCCTCGTTGAATGGCCATAAATCTTCAATGCTTCCTCCGCCCCGGCCAACAATCAAGGTGTCCAAATCATACCTTTCGGATTTTTCAATCTGCCTTGCGATTTGCTCCGCTGCCTTTTGACCTTGCACCAGTGTTGAGAAAACAAGTATTTCACATAATGGGTATCTGCGTTGAATTGTTGTTATGATGTCTTTTACAGCCGCACCGGTTTCAGCGGTCACCACTCCAATCCTTTTCGGGTATTTTGGAATTTCCTTTTTGTGTTTTTGATCGAACAATCCCTCTTTTTCAAGCTTTTTCTTCAGTTTCTCGAATGCGATATGGTATGGACCAATTCCATCAACAACCATTGAGTTCGCTTTCAGTTGATAGTATCCGTTTTTCTCATAAACTTCAACGCTTCCTTTAATCACGACCTTAATTCCGTCTTTTGGGGTGAATTCAAGAAATCGTTTCCTACCTTTAAACATCACTCCCTTTATTTGTGATTTTTCGTCTTTTAGGGTGAAGTAATCGTGGCCGTGGGGATAGGATTTGTAATTGGATAATTCTCCCTTAACGTATATGTTTTTCAATTTCGCATCCCGATTCATTTTTTTACTGATGTATGAATTGACCTGGGACACCGTTAGATTTTCATCTTCCATAAATTCACCTTAACATTAATATTGTTACTATATTGTTTATATTTAATACAATTTCCCATTTTTAGAAACTATTAATTATCATTAATGATAAATTAATTTTAGATGAAAGGTGTATTTTTATGAGAATTAAAGATGAATTATTTGGTAAGGAAGTCATTGATGCTGACGTTCAGATTGTTGGAAAGGTTTCAGATGTTGTTCTTGACAAGGATACTTATGAAATCACTGATTTGGTGCTTAAAAGGTCAGGGTTATCCGAACAAATCAAGGCAAGCGAAGACCTTGTTCCAATGGAGCTTGTAAAGGTCATTGGAGATAAAATTTTACTTAAAGGCGAAGATGATTTATAATGACTTCAAAAGAGTATCTTATTGGTTTATTGAAGGAAAATGAAGTGTTCCTTGAAGGGGATTTCACTTTGTCTTCCGGAAAAAAGAGCAATTATTACATCAACATGAAAAAGGCAATCACCGAACCTGAAATATTGTCAACCATTTCAAAATTGATCACTGATAAAATCAAGGATGGTGACATTGACAAGGTTGCCGGACCTGCTTTGGGTGCAGTTCCAATAGCCACAGCAGTTTCCCTGGAATCAAAATTGCCGTTATTGATGATTCGTAAGGAGAAGAAGGGCTACGGTACTTCCAAGTTGATTGAAGGTGAACTCAACGATGGGGACAATGTCATTGTTGTTGAGGACGTGTCCACTACTGGAGGATCACTTTTAAAGGCAATAAAGGCCATCCAGGAAAATGGCGGCAATGTCGTAAGGGCGTTCGTTGTTGTTGACAGGCAGGAAGGTGCTGTTGAAGAATTTGAAAAACAGGGAATTACTTTAGAGCCTCTAATCAGTGTTGATGAATTTTTCGATTAAAAAAAATAAGTTTATGATGAAATATTAATTTTCATCATTTCACATGATGAACGAAATGAGGCAGTTCATCAATTATTAAGCCTAATGCGGTTTTCACGGCATTTGGAGAGCCGGGCATTGAGAATATGATTGTTTTTTTATAAACTCCAGCGGTTGCCCTTGAAAGCAATGCCGCTGAACCTATTTCTTCAAAGGATTTTGCTCTGAACAATTCTCCAAATCCATCAATTTTTTTCTCAAATAATGATTCGACGGTCTCCACGGTAATGTCCCTTGCGGCAAGGCCGGTTCCACCATTGGTTAGAATGACATCGATTCCGTCTTCAGCCATGGCGTCAATGGAGTTGACCAGATCTTCTTTTTCATCAGGTATCAGGCTTCTGGATTTTAATGTGTACCTTGCTTCGATTTCCTCCGCAATGTATTTTCCGGAAAGGTCAAGCTTTTCTGATTTTCTACTGTCGCTAAGGGTTATCAATCCGCAGGTTATGTCTTTGGAGGATTCCTTCTGATGTTGTTTTGCAGTTTCACTTTTCATAATAATTACCATCTATTTTTCTTCATCAAATGACTCTTTAATTTTATTGTATGTGTCAATATTATTAATTAATTTTTTTGAGGGCCAGTAATAAGATGTTTTGCCAATGGGTTCCTTGACTATATACTTGTGCTTGCACATTATCGTTAGGTGGTATCTTACGGTATGGTAGTCCTTCTTGATGTTTTTTGCAATCTGATTCTTGTTCAACGGTTGAGTTAATATTTCGTCAACAATCTCGATGGTTGTTCTGCCGCCTTTTCTACATATTAATAATTCTATTAGTTTCTTATCTTCACATTGCCATAATTCTTTTGTTATTGATTTTTGCATATTTCGACACCTCCTAAAAATAGCTGTATAGGTTAACTGCCCATTTTATTGAATTTTTGTCATGGGCGACCAATATCTGTGAGTCATCATAATGTCCGTCCTTGAAGAATAGGGTCAGGGAAGCGAATTCCTCAGAGAATGTTAAAAATATCCTTATCTTTCGGGTGATGCATTTGATTTTAACTTTCTCGTTTTCAAGAATGGATTTGTTGAGATAGTCATTTTTCTGCATTGCCTCCCTGATTTCCTCATTTATCACAAGTTCAAGACTTTTGAACTGCTTTTTATTCAGTATTTGAATCAAGTGCTTGAAATGATTTTCAGAGTATATTGGAAGTAGGATCTTCAATTGTTTTGCTCTTGAAATCAACTTGATGTATGCATTAAAGGCATTTGACAAGTCGCTTGTTGTTGAGTTAACATATCTGGCGTCTTTGAGAAGGTAAATGTTTTTTAACACGTCTTCAGGAATGTCTGATAGGTCATGATTGTTCCAGAACAGCTTGCTCTTGTTGACAGAATACCAGTTCTCTATTAGTTTCACCATGTTTGTGGTAATCAGATATCCGTTGGAGGTTAATTCATAATACTTGTTCACCTTTCGTATCAGATTGTTGGTTTCCAGTTCTTTCAACCCGTGCAATATTGTTGCAGATGGTTTTTCCAATTCAGTCCGCAAATCGTCAAGGTTTTTCGGATGTTCATAAATTGTCAGTAGTAACTTGGATCTCATTCCAGAGGTTAAGATGTATTTTATCCCTTGAAATTCTTTAGTCAATTCCTGTCTGGTCTGTGTACTTGTCATCATATCACCTGCTGTTTGATATTGTCAAATACTTTTTCCGCCCATTTGTAGGATTTCAGGTCGTTTGAGATTAAAATTCTGTTCTGGTCAAAACTGCCGTCAGTTTTGAATAGGCTTAATCCAATGTTCCTGTCACAAATGGTCAGGTACAAATTAAGGTTTTCTTTGAAATTGTAGACTCTTAATTTGCCTTTTTTAATAGCTTTTCTTCGAGTTTTTCCATTAATGCGAAATATCAGTTCCTTGAATATGCTTTGAGGTATTATCAGTTCTACTGTTCCCTTGTTTTTTAAAACATTTTCGATTAATTTTGGATATTCTGGATGGAGGTATGGAAATATTGCCTTTACTGTTTTTGATTCTTGCATTTGTCTTTTGATAGTGTTGTGTGTTTTAAAAATTTCAATAGGGGTTGCTTCGACTAGTGTGCTGTTTTTCAAGTCGGTTATGTTTTTAATGGAATCTGTGCTCAGCTGCTTTAGATTATGCTTATCCCAAAAGTCATTATAGTCATTGATCATGTCAATGCTGGATTTGAAATCCATCAGGCTTTTGAAGTATACTTTTGCCATGGGATTAACATAGTACTTATTATTGATCTTTTTAATGTAGTTGTTCTTCTCTAACTTTCCCACATTGTTTGAAACAGAACTGTATGTTATTTTAGTCTGTTTAACGAGTCCTCGAATATTGTTGGGCTCATTGTAGAGTTCACTTAAAATTTTCAATCGGATTTCGGATTTTGCAAGAAATTTGATGTCATTGGTTATGTCATTGTTAATATTCATGTTATTAACTCCTTTTGGTGGATAGAAATTGGTGAATTTCTATAAATTTTTACGTAATAGTAGTTTAACTATCTAAATTTAAATAAATTATTCCAAATCCTTTCCAAACTTATTCCAATTCTATTCCAAATCTTTTCCGAATTTATTCCAAATCTATTCCAATTCTATTCCAATTCTATTCCAAATTTATTCCAAATATGATGAAATTTTAAATTAATATTTATAAATTCATAAGAAGTAATATAGTAACATGGAAACTTATTATGTATTGGATGCATCCGCTTTCATAAACGGATTTAAAATTAGAGGTAATAATAATTTCACAGTCCCTGAGATTACTTCTGAAATAAAGGATTTTGAATCGAAATTAAAATTTGACATGGCACTTGAGGAGGGCAAGGTCATCATACAAGATGTTCCTTCCATGTATATAACAAGTGTCAATGATATTATATCTGTATCAGGTGATATTTTAAGGTTATCCGTTCCTGATAAAAAATTAATATCGCTTGCCTACATGTTTCACAAGCAGGGCAAGAGCGTCAAGGTTATAAGCGATGACTACACAATTCAAAATGCATTGAAAATAATGGACATACCATATTCCGGTGTCATAACCGAAGGCATTAAGGGAATTTACAATTGGAAGAAAGTCTGTGAGGGATGCAAGAAGGAATATCCGGATGATTATCCCTTCGAGGATTGTGAAATTTGCGGCTCCAAAATATTCAAGAAACGCATAAAGGTGACAGGATGAGAATAGGCATTGTTGTGCATGGGCCGAATATAATTGATTCCGGATACGCCCTGAAATTGATCAACATGATTCGGGACTATGGTGACGTTAAGGTTAGGTTAGGCGGAACCATGGGCAGGACTGCTGTTATTGACGCCAGTCTGGAGGATACAATCGACATTTCAAAAAAATTGGTTCCAAGCGACTCGCTAAGGATATTCCATGACAGTGATGTGGATGTGATTTTCCTTCTGAATTACGGTAAGTCCGATGTCACAGGTCAGGTTTTCGGATATAAGGTTTATAATCATTATGCTGATAAAATCGATGATGATGACATTCCCGTTATCCAGATTGAAAGGCCAGGTGAGGCTGACGGCAGCATCATACCCTGGAACAATGACCTCGAGCTGGCACATGAGCTGTCTCGAAAGCTCGATTTGTCCATTGTCAGGCCTGAAGAGGTTTATGACAATCATATTAAACAGGATAATCCAGGTGTTGACCAAAGGATAGTTCATGGGGTCAGTCCCGGTGAAAACATAATGGTTAACAGTGTTGTCATAGGAAAGACAGATTCCGATAAGCTCACTCTTATTGCGAGGGACAATCATATTGTGGACATCATCGGAGGGGAGCTTAAAAGCCATGGCCTTGAAAAGTTGGGTGAGGTTGACTTGGATAGTGCAATAATTAAAACCGGTCTTTTAAGGCATGCTAAAGTCACTCCAAGAGTGATTTCAGATGAAAAGCCTGATGATTTTAAGGTTACTTTTTTAGACCATGCCGGTGAGGATGTTTACCGTTTCAGGGATTCCAGCCTGGTCATCACTGTTGGCGATGACACAACACTGATATCCTCTGATATTCTGTACAGGTTTGATATACCTGTAATCGGAATAACTGATGGCGACTTGGACAAGGTTGTGGAAGATGGATTCAAGGTTAAGGATTCCATAATCTTTGAGGTTGAAAGTGGTTTTGATGACATCATCGGTCAAAATATTAAATCGGAAATCTTTTGCAACAGGCGGGATTCACATGACTTTAAAGACATTGATGAAGTCAAGGAAAAGATTGTTGAAATAATAAAAAATATTAATTGCAACTACAAAATAAATTATATTAAATAAAATAAGGGGATGAAATCTTTGGATTTTAAAAATCTGGTGAAAGAACTTCAGGAATTTAAGGGAGTGACACGTAAAAGCTCAATCGACAATGTGATATCCCTTTTAAAGGAATCATACAATGTTTCCGGAGATGTTGTGATAGACATTGGGGATGATGCATCAGCTATTGACATCGGAAACAATCAGGTAATGCTCATTGCAGCAGACGGAATCTGGGGAGACATCATGAATGTGAACCCCTACTGGGCCGGCTACTGCTCAGTGCTTGTAAACGTAAATGACATTGCGGCAATGGGTGGAAAACCCCTGGCAATGGTTAATATAATGTCAATAAGCAACGATGAAATCTATGAGGATCTGCTTAGCGGAATCAGGGACGGATGCCTTAAATTCAAGGTTCCGATGGTTGGCGGCCACCTGCATCCCGACGGCGAGGTCGACTCCCTTGGAGTGGCAATCGTTGGAATCGCCCAAAAGGACAAGATAATCACCAGTTTCGGTGCCGATGTGGGCGACAAGGTAATAGTCGCAATAGACCTTGACGGAAAGCCTCATGAAATGTTCAGCCTAAACTGGGACACCACATATGACAAGGATGCGCAACTGGTTCAAGACCAAATCACAGCCGTGCAGTACCTGGCGGAGCATGATTGCATAAAATCCGGCAAGGACATATCCAATCCTGGAATATTGGGGACACTGGAAATGCTTTTGGAAACTTCCAACAAGGGAGCAGTTGTCAATTTGGAGGACATTCCAAGAAACGAAAGTGTCGAATGGGTTGACTGGCTCAGGTCATACCCTGGTTCAGGTTTTGTCTTCACAGCCAGCGAGGACAAGTGTGATTTCATCAAGCAATACCTTGCGAAATACTCCATTGAAGCGGAGGTTGTCGGTGAGGTGACAGACTCCAACTCACTTTGTTTAAATTATAAGGGCCAACAAGAGGAATTGTTCAATCAGGAAAAAAATCCAGTATTCATATTTAAGTGAGGGATAAATAATGGAATTGTCGAAAATCATTTCATATTCAGTGAAATATCCATTCAGAAACATCGCTAAATTACCGATAATGTTTGTCCTTTTCCTTTTGATAGTCATCATTCCAATCGGCAAGCTGTTGGACAACAATTATCTTGTGATGATTGGAGTGGTCGCATTTTTCATATTCATTTTAATCGTGCCGGGATATATGCTGGGCATGGTTAGGAACGGTTCGATTGAATCTTCCCTGTTTCCCTCATTGAGTTTGGGAAACCGAATTTACGATTCCATCAGGGTGCTTGCCCTGAGAATTGTCTATATGCTCGTTCCGACCGTAATATTTTTCATTTCCATATCCACATTAGGCTCATCAGCGGGAGATCTTCTTTTTGACTTTAAAATCCCTAACTTTCTAGCCACTCTAGGCTTGATGCTTCTGGTGATAGTGATCACCTATTTGATATTCGAATTCCTGCTGTTTTTTGCAAAGGCCAGACTGGCTTATCTCAACAGCCTGCCTGAGGCATTGAAAGTCCATAAGGTCATCATTGACATCAAAAACATTGGAATAGTTAACATTTTCAAGTGGCTGGTCGTGATGGCGATACTGGTGATTGCAGTTTCAGCGATTTCATCAACTGTGATGGCCATTCCATACGTCGGTTTCATAATTTATTTTGCCGTCATAATTCCAATTCTTGAAAGTATTGGTAATTATTCCCTGGGAATGCTGTACTCCAATATCGTGGATACTCCGAATGATTTGGATAAGTTCGAAAGGGATATTGAACTGTTAAAGTATAAATAATAAAAAAATAAAAAAAGTTAAGGATTGCAAACCTTGCACGGTTGATATCCTTGACTTATCGCTTCATTTCTGCTGTCAAAGGTTACTTTATTGTGGTCTGATATTTTCTGACCCCATCTGCAGCTCACTTCATGGAATTTTCCGGTATTGGAGTTGGCAACATAATTTCCGGAATCGCTGCTTGTTTTATCTGAAGTGTGGACGTAAGTGTTCTGTGAATTTGGGACGTGTGTTGAACTGTCAGCCCAATCGTAAGGGTAGAATTCGCTTGGAGGCATGTACATTACCTCTGCCAATCCTTCTTTTAAAAGCATTTCGTTAACGTTCTTGCCGTTGACGATAACCACTCCAAGGGTACGGCCGTAGCGGTCGGAGTGCTTGGAGTCATCGACATCGATTCCAACCTCCTTGTTCAGGCATAGTTTCTGCACGAAGTTCTTGGATGTGATGTATCCCTCAACTCCCCTTTCAGGAGTGTTGACTCCCACGAACCTGATTTTTTCGCCATTGTCCAGATAGATAGTATCTCCGTCAACCACCTTTGTACACACTCCCTTTTCTTCCACGTGACAGTCTGTCTTGTGGTAGTTGCTCAGAATGTCTGATGCAGACATGTCACGGTATTTTGATGCAGGAATGCTGTGCGTAAAGCCGGTTCCAGTATATGCGCTGGCTACTGACAGTGCGCTGACTGCAATAAGCATTATGATTAGAAAAGAAATTACATGTCTTCTTGTAATCTTCATAAGTTTCCCTCCCTTTATTAGTAATGTTATAACATTGTGTTAATATAATTTTTCAAATTCAAATAAATAATTATTTTATATGATAACTTCAAATATATATAATATTAAAAATTCTTATTGGAGATTGTATGTTAATTAAAATTAATGGAGAAGAAATAGAAGTGCCTGATGCTTCAACAATTCAAGATGTAATTGATGAAACAAACGCACCTTATACTCCTGGAAGTATTATTTGCTTAATAAAAGGTAAGAAAGAACTGGAGAAGAATATTAGCAAGTATAGAATTAAAACAAACAAGGGTTCAATAATCATACAGTTGGATGAGTCTGAAGAGGCAAGGCCTCTTGTTGATGTGTGGAAAAATCAGCATGAGGAATTCGTTGATTTGGACATTCGCTGGTCCACTCCTACCGAGGTGGCGATCGGTCCAATCGTAACTGATTTGGAGCCCACATCCGATGAATATAAATATTTTGAGGGGGATGTTGTTTTAAGTTTATCTAGTTTTAGTAATGAGTCAACTCATATGATAATGCTTAAAGAGAACACTACCAACGTTTACAGTGTGCCTCCATATAACAAGGGTATCTTTGCCCGAATAATTGGTGGTAAAAAGACATTGAACGAATTGACTGACGATGATAGGGTGACCGGTATTGAGCCAATCATCGAAAGAAGCACCACTACAGATAGTGCTTCAGTGTCAGACTTAAGCACTGTTCTCGAGGAAGGCAATGAACTGTTCACCTACATTTCCTTTGACATTGACGAGGACTCACCGACTTGCGTCGAACACTTGTTCTCCCTTATTAAGGATGGCAGGATCAAGGTGTCATATGACAGTGAATCATTCATTGGTTTTTATGACCTTGCCGGAATCGATAAGCCAAAAGAGAACACTACCTTAAGGAACAGGGGTACAATAACCGTCAGGAACGATGGTGTGGGTGTTGGAAGATTATTCATATACCGTGAAAACAGGGTTTTAACACCTAATCACACTACTGTCGGTCATATCGTGAACGGTATGGAAATAATTGACATTGCAAAGGAAAACGATTTCATTACCGTGAAGGCGGAACAGCAAAGGCTAATGCTATTGAACAAGACTCAAAAAGAAGCTACAGAAATGTTGTCTGCAGCTGGCGTAGAGCACATGATTGATGGGTTAATTGATGATGATGCCATTATTGTCGAACAAATTCCAAAACATACAATTGATATATTGAAAGAAGGTCAAGTAATCACTAAGGCGGTTAAGAAAGAGGATTTATGCACAATTAAGTTTGTGGATAATGCTCCTAGATCTGTAAGGTACTTCAAGTATCTTTCAGGACTTTTAGAAAACCCTATCGGTAAAATAAAAGTCCATTTCTCCGTGCCGGGCATGCATATTGTAATTTTCGAGGGGGATAAAAAATTAGCCAAGGGATTGGTTCCTGAAAATAACCCAGTCGATAAGGTTATCAGAGGCCAAATAGGTATCACAAACATGGCTTCAAAAAGTGCAGGTTTAATCGGTATCAGATTTGAGGATAATGAGGAATACGGACCTACCGCTGAAAGTTTTGAAGCGACAAATATAATTGGAGATATCACTTCGGATTATGAGTATCTTGAAGAATTAAAAGAGGGAGTTGAAGTCTATGTCACAGAATCTAACCATGAGTCCTGATTTGGGAACAGAAGATTGGGATCCTGATGTAATTACTCGTATGATTTTTATTGGGCCTGGAGCTCATGTAAGTGAACAGGAAGTTGTCACTGCATTCCATATGCTAGGCTTGCCGCTTACAATTAAAAATACTTGTTATGGATCTATGATAAGTGGAAAAAGTGAAGATGTTTACAAAGCAATTAAGGAGATTAGAAAACTTGACCCTAATCACATTTTCACAAAAGAAAGAGGTTTTGCTCCTGGTGACCCTAGAAGATGCAGAGGTCACAGGTTTGGACCTAGGGAAGGATTCCACCAAATGGAAAAGGAATATAGAATACTCGGTTTTGTTTCAGAAGCTTTGGAAAACCCTAAAGATGATGTTGAAGTAGAAGATAAAAAACCGGTTGGCGTTGACGAATTTAAAAAAATCATGAATGAATGTTTAGAAAATAAAGAATAGGTGAAAATATGGTTAAAATAGCTGTTTATCCTCCAAATTCATTAATCTTGGCAGATTTATTGGAAAGAAAAGGTCATACTCCTTTAGTTCTTCAAAAACAAATTAGACAAAAAATCAAAGACCCGGAGATTGATTCTCCACCAATGAACATTTCTGAAGAAGACCCTATTAAAGGTCTTAAATACGCTGCTATTGAGGTTCCTTCAGGTGTTCGTGGAAGAATGTCAATTATAGGACCTCTCATAGACGAGGCAGAGGCTGCAATTGTTGTTGACGGAGCTCCATATGGTTTTGGTTGTATCGGTTGTGCAAGAACTAATGAATTATCAATATTTTTACTTAGGAATAAGGGCATTCCTGTTTTAGAACTTACATATCCTACTAATCAAGATGAAACATATGTTATGGTGAATCAGATTAATGAGTTTGTAGATTCACTAGAAGAAACTACTGAGGAGGAATAATAATATGGTTAAAATTGCTTTAGTTTCATGTGGAACAGAATATAGTGGAATTCAAAAGGAAATTGAAAAAGCAGCAAACAAATTTGGTGCAGAAATTGTTCTTCCTGAAATTGATTTAGATTACATTGACGAGTCTTATGAAAAATTCGGATTTTCAGCTCAAAGTTCAAGCTTAAAATTAATGATTGCAAGAGCTATGGCTATTGTTGAAGGCAGATCCAAACCTGATGCGGTATTTATCGCAACCTGTTTTAGATGTGCTGAAGCGGCTTTGGTAAGAAATGAAGTAAGACGTTTTATCCAAAACAATACTCGTATCCCAGTAGTTACATATTCATTCACTGAAAGAACAAAAGCTGATGAATTGTTTATCCGTATGGAAGCATTGGCTACTACTGTAACTCGTAGAAGTATTCTTGCCCGTGAAAAACAAGAAGGACTTACTCTTGGTTTAGACTCAGGTTCAACTACCACCAAAGCGGTTCTTATGGAAAACAACAAGGTAATCGGAACCGGTTGGACATCCACTAAAGACATTATCGAGTCTGCAAAAACCGCAGCTGCAGAAGCATTCTCCCAAACTGATTATGGCTGGGATGATTTGGACGGTATTGGAACTACCGGTTATGGTAGGTTTACAATGGGTCAGGAATTTGGCGCTGAACTCATTCAAGAAGAATTGTCCGTTAACGCAAAAGGTGCAGTATATCTTGCTGACTGTCAGAAAGGAGAAGCTACCGTATTAGATATCGGTGGTATGGACAACAAGGTAATTACTGTAAATAACGGTATTCCTGATAACTTCACTATGGGTGGTATTTGTGCAGGTGCATCCGGAAGATTCCTTGATATGACTTCCCGTAGGTTAGATGTGGACATTACTGAGTTAGGTCCTCTGGCTGTTCAAGGGGACTGGAGAAAAGCCATGTTGAACTCTTACTGTATTGTATTCGGTATTCAGGACCTTGTTACCACACTTGCAGCAGGAGGTTCCAAAGCTGATGTGGCTGCTGCGGCATGTCACTCAGTATCCGAACAGGTTTACGAACAGCAGCTTCAGGAAATTGACATTCGTGAACCTTTAATCCAAGTAGGTGGAACAAGTTTAATTTCCGGTCTTGTTGAAGCGGTAAGTGAAACTTTAGGTGGAATTGATGTTATTGTCCCTGAATATTCCCAACATATTGGTGCTGTGGGAGCAGCTCTTTTAGTATCTGGAATGGGACACAGACAAGATAACAAATAAATTTAAAGGGTTGATTTAATGTTAGTTGAATGCTACGATGAACGTGGAGCTGAAGTTTATGAAATCATCATTAAACAAATCTTTCAGGATTTGGTTCTTGGAGCTTCTGTTGATGATTTAAGAGCTTATGTCAATCCCGATGATCCTGTATTTGTCTTAGCTATCAAAATGAAAAAGACTTCAAATGCGGTTACTTTTGGTGAAGTGGCTAATCTTAGTTATGTTAAAGCGGATGATATTACCAGAATCCTCATTGACAATGAAAATTACCTTCCAAACATTTTAAAACAACTTTGGAAAAGGTTTTCCCGTGAGGAAATCTATCAGCCTAACAGGTACCAGCTTGAAATTGAAGGCAATCATGTTGACCTGGAAAATATTGTCATTGATGATCCTCACTCCAATTTACAAAGGAGAATCTATGATGCAATATTCAGGATATTGCCTGAAGGATTTAAAATCATTAAGGACATGTCCACTGATAACATCATTACTGTAGTAGCTACTGATGAGCTAATTGCAGATGCATGGATTGAAAAAGCTAATGAATATATTGATGAGTTGAATGGTAAATAGAAAACTTTAAATATTTGTTCGTATCATTACTAAATAACGGGAGTTATATAATCGGAGAAGTGATAGTATGGCAGAACACAAAGGTTCAAGATTTGCACATATAACAAAAGCACATCCATGTTTCAATGAAAAAATGCATGATAAAGTAGGTAGAGCACACGTACCAGTAGCACCAAAGTGTAATATATTCTGTAACTTCTGTACAAGAGATATTAACAATGAGGAAGACAGGCCAGGTGTTGCAAGTTGTGTAATGGATGCGGATGCTGCAATTAAACATGTTAATGACGTAACTGCAGAAGGTCCAATTTCTGTTGTAGGAGTAGCAGGGCCGGGGGATTCTCTTGCTAATGAGGAAACATTCAAATTCTTTGAAAAAATGGCAGAGGAACAGCCTGACTTAATCAAATGTATGAGTACTAATGGACTTTTACTTCCAAAATATGCAGACAGACTTGCAGAACTTGGAGTAAACTCTGTTACCGTAACAATCAATGCAATTGATCCTGATATAGCAGTAGATGTCTATTCATTTATTAAATATGAAGGAAAAATCTACAAAGGTTATGATGCAGTAAAAATATTAATCCAAAACCAGCTGGACGGTGTTGAAAAAGCAGCCGCAAATGGTATGGTGGTTAAAGTTAATTCAGTATTGATTCCGGGATTAAACGATGAGCATATTGTTGAGATTGCTAAGGAAGTTAAAAAACGAGGCGCTTCTTTAATGAACATTTTACCGTTAATTCCATTAGCTAAAATGAAACATTATTCTCGTCCTGACTGTTCAATGATGGAAAGTGTCAGAGAACAAGTGGAAGAAATCATACCTGTATTCAGGGCATGTACTCAATGCAGAGCAGATGCTTACGGAATACCTGGTAAGAAAAGCGAAGATCATCATTTAGGAATGACTCCACAAAGTCATTACTAAAACACTTTTTTTTTTTTATTTTTTGTTTCTTTTTAAATAATATTGCTATCATTTTCAACTATTTTTCATATTTTATCGCAATATTAAATAGTTATGAAAAAGATAATTAAATTAGTATATAATTTTTAAGAGGAAACGATAATATGGTTAAAACTTATGTTTTTGGACATAAAAGTCCTGACAGTGATACAATCACTTCAAGTATTGTAATGGCTAATTTGGAAAATCAGTTAGGAAACAGTGAAGCTCAAGCTTACAGATTAGGCAATATCAATAAGGAAACTGAATTCATTTTAAACTATTTGGATATTGAAGCACCTGAACTTTTAGATGATGTTGAAGATGGTGCTAATGTCATTTTGGTAGATCACAACTCTCCTGCTGAATCTGTAGACAATTTGGAAAATGCTAATATTTTAAAAGTTGTTGACCATCATAAATTAGCATTGGAAACCTCATATCCGTTATTCTTAAGATTTGAACCTGTAGGATGTACTGAAACTATCTTATGCAAATTATATGAAGAAAATGGTGTTGAAATCACAAAAGAAATAGCTACTTTAATGCTATCCGCTATTATTTCAGACACTTTACTTTTAAAATCTCCAACAACAACTGAAGATGACAAGGCTGCTGTTGAAAAGCTTGCTAAAATCGCTGAAGTTGATGCTGAAGAATACGGATTGGAAATGCTTAAAGCAGGAACTGACTTAAGCAGTTTTTCAATTGAAGAAATTTTAGCTTTAGATGCAAAACAAATTGACTTTAAGGATGTAAAATCAATTGTAAATCAAGTAAACACTGCTGATATTTCTGATGTAATGGCTATGAAAGATGATTTGGAAGCTGGAATTAACAAAATAATTGATGATGAAGGTTTAGACTTGTTCATGCTCTTAATCACCGATATTGTTAACAGTAATTCTCAAGTTATTGCATTAGGTAAAGATGCATCATTAGTTGAAAAGGCATACGATGTGAAATTGGAAGACAATACAGTATTGCTTGAAGGTGTAGTTTCACGTAAGAAACAGGTAGTTCCAATAATGACTGAAAATGCTTAGTCATTCCTAAAAATATGCATTATTTTCAATTTTGCATAAATATTTATAAATGATAAATTGATAAAATAATAATTAAGATGTATTTTTAATACGTCTCTAATCGACCCGTTATGGGCATTTAAATATAAAAAAAGCATAGTTATAAACAATGCTCATGCATTAAACAAAATTAGAAACTAACATTTAATTATGCTTTTTTTATCTATTTTTAAATATTTTTTTTAAAAGGTGTTAAGATGAAAACACTTGAATGGGAAGATAATAAACTAAAACTTATTGATCAAAGAAAACTTCCTGATGAGCTGACTTACAAATACTGTGAAAATTATCAGGACGTTATTGTTGCAATTAAAAATATGACTGTTCGAGGAGCTCCAGCAATCGGAGTGTCAGCCGCATTTGGAATGGCTCTTGCAGATATTGAAGGTGTCGATTTAAATAAGGCTGCTGAGGAAATAAAAGCTGCAAGACCAACTGCTGTTAATCTGTTCTGGGCAGTTGATAGGGTATTGCAAAGTGAAGACGCACTCGCTGAAGCCCTTAAAATGTATGAAGAGGATATGGCAACTAACAGGGCTATCGGAAAATATGGTGCTGAAATCATAGATGATGGCGATACTGTTTTAACTCATTGTAATGCCGGTGCACTTGCATGTGTGGATTATGGAACTGCTTTAGGAGTATTTAGGGCTGCAAGAGATGCTGGCAAAAACATTAATGTAATATGTGATGAAACCCGTCCACGTGGTCAGGGTGCCAGTTTAAGCGTTTGGGAAATGCAGCAGGAAAACATTCCCGTAAAATTAATTCCTGATGTTGCATCAGGATTCTTAATGTCACAGGGAAAAATTGACAAGGTTGTTATTGGTGCTGACAGGATTGCAAAAGGCGGTGTAGTAAATAAGGTAGGTTCATTTATGGTAGCACTTGCTGCAAAACACCATGACATTCCATTTTATGTGGCCGCACCTTACTCAACATTCGATAATGAAATCAACATTTATGATACAATTATTGAAGAAAGAGATGGTGACGAGGTAAGATATTACGGTGGAGCTAGAATTTGTCCTGAAGGAACTGAAGTAATCAATCCTGCATTTGACATCACTCCAAAGGAATTAATCACCGGTATCATCACTGAGAAAGGAATTATTGATCCAATTTAAAATGAATGTTTATTCATTTTTTTTCTTTTTTTTTAGTAAAATTTAATAGTATTGATTCTTAAAATTTCAAGTATGAAAAAATATATTTTTATTGTAGCGATTATTAGCTTGTTAACATTAACATCCGCTGTTTACAGTTTGGATTTTGATGATACTCAAATATCAGGTTTAAATGTTACAACCGATATTGAAGGGGCTTTTAATGCTTCACAAAGCGAAAACAAAACTCTTGCAATAATTTTTGACCAGGACAGCTGCGTATATTGTGACATTCTAAAAGAAAATGTTTTAAGCGATGGTGATGTTCAAAAAGTGTTAAATGAAAATTTCATTGTGCTTATGGTGGACATCAATAAGAATCCTGATATTGCACAGAAATACAATGTCTATGGAACTCCTACAATTCAGTTTTTAGATTCCAATGGAAATGCTGTTGACAAGATTGATGGATGTCCGGAAAAAGTTGATTTTTTAAAGGTTATTAAGGAGATTTAGATGGAAATACTTCCTTTAATTTCATTTTTCACTGGAATAATTTCAATTTTATCTCCATGTATTTTACCTATCATTCCGATATTCGTAGCCTTCAGCTTAAAAACCAAATCAAAAAGCGAAATATTTTCATTTGCACTTGGTTTTGGAAGTATTTTTTTAATTATAATATTTTTAACAGGATTTTTCACATCACTTGTTTATGGTTATTTATACTACTTGAGGATTTTATCCGCCGTGATTCTGTTGGCTGTGGGAATTTTAATGCTGGTTGATTATTCTTTTAGCTTTGCGGTTAAACTGCCAAAAAATAGCGATGGAATACTTGGTTCATTTTCATTAGGTTTCATTACATCCGTTTCATGGGCTCCATGCTATAGCGGATATTTAATTTCCCTTATATCACTTCTTGTCAGCTCCAAGGGAGGTTTTGATGCAATATTCAATATCCTGTTGTATTGTTTGGGATTCACATTAACATTGGTGGCTTTAAGTTTTTTAATTTCAAAAATAGATTTGGAAAAGTTAATTTCAAAAACAAAATATGTTCCCAAAATCTTTGCCATCTTAATAATAATCGGGGCAATATATCTGTTTTGGGAATCTTTTAAGGTATTGGTTTAGTTGACTTTACCGTCAATTGCCACATGCCACTCATCGGGTGAGATTGATTTCACTTTACGGGTATTGGTTATTTTTACAGTTTTCCCGGCTTCATGACATGCAGTTTCTAAACGTTTTATTCCCTGTTCATATGAATCAGAAAACTCATAATAATTGATTGTTCCGCCATCTTCAATTAAATCAACTGCTACATCAAGGAAAGAATATGCAAGACCTGGAAGGTTCATAATTATTCTATCAAATTTGCAGTTAAATGATTTTGAAACTTCCCTCACATCTCCGCAGTATGTTTCAATAGATCCTTTCAGCTTGTTCATCCTGATATTTTCATCCAGATATTTAATTGCAGATTCATTTATGTCAACCGCAGTAATTTCAACATCCCTGTTTCGTGCAATGACAATTGGAAACGGTCCTATTCCGCAGAACATGTCCAATATTTTTTCACCATCTTCAACGCTTTCCATGACACGTTTTCTTTCAGTTGCAAGTCTTGGTGAAAAATAGACTTCTCGCACGTCCAGCTTCAATCGGGCACCGTGCTCCTTGTGTATTGTCACGGAATCGTCCACTCCTGCCAGAAATTCCAAATCACGAATGCGTATGGTTCCTTTTATTGCACTTTTTTTCATGTAAATTGCTTTTCTTTTTGTAAATTCATGTGCAGCTTCGCCGATTATTTGTCTTTTATCGTATAACTCGTCAGGAATTTCTAAAATTACAATGTCTCCGATTGTATCGAAGGATGTTTTTAAGTTTTCTATTTCTTCAGATGTCAATTCGCCTTCAAGCAGTTCGGAGAAATTATGGGCTACTTTTTTCAGAGGCTCTAAGTGCATGCATACTATTTCGTATCCTTCAATATCTTCACTGATTGGAATATAGCCGAAATCATCTTCAGCCTTTATTCTATATTCCATATTCATTAATCCTTTTTCCATTAGTTCTATACGAGTATCATTCAATTGTCTTAATGGAACCTTTACACATTTCATAACATTTATTATGATTAAAATGTTATATAATATGTATGTTTTATTTAGTAGGTTTAGGATTATTTGACCATAAGGACATATCCTTAAAAGGTTTGGAATGTTTAAAGAATGTTGATAAAATTTATGCTGAATTTTTCACATCAAGATTATTTGGTTCTAACTTTGAAGCTATTGAAGAGTTAGTTGGCAGTAAAATTGAAGTTTTAGTTAGAAATGAAGTTGAAGAGGAGCATAAATTTATTGATGAGGCAAAAGAATTAAATGTTGCATTAGTTACTGGTGGTGATCCTTTAATTGCAACAACTCATAGTGATTTTCTAGTTCAGTGCTCTAAAAAAGGGATTGAATATGAAGTAATTCATGGTTCGTCTATTTTATCATCAGCTCCAGCTATTTCAGGTCTTCAGGGATATAAATTTGGAAAAGTAACTACTATTCCATTTCCGGATTATAATTTTTATCCAAAATCTCCTTATGAAGCTATTGAAGAAAATTTGAGAATGGATTTGCATACTTTAGTTTTATTGGATATTCAGGCTCATAAAGACAGGTATATGACTGTTAATCGGGGTTTGGAATATTTAATGAATATTAATGAAAATTTAGAACGTGAAGGTTTAATCAATGAGGATACATTGGCAATGGGTATTGCAAGAGTTGGCTCTCAGGATGTTTGTGTTAAAGCAGGTAAAATCTCTGAGTTAATTGATTATGATTTTGGTGGTCCTCTTCATTGTATTATAATTCCTTCTAAACTTCATATTGTTGAAGCTGAGTATCTTGTAGAAATTGCAGGTGCTGATTCTAAAATTTTGGAGGATGTTTAGTTTAAATGGGAGGGAAGAGAGATTCTCTCTTCCAATTTAAATAATCAATTGAGATTTTGCCATTTTTGGCTGATGTTAATTTGAGATATG
>NZ_JAZQFM010000020.1:0-8799 GCF_045539575.1 Methanobrevibacter sp. | reverse complement strand
AGAGCATGTCCAAATGATGCTTTAGTTTTGGATAAAAAAACTAAAACTGTGAGTTTTATTGAAGATGTATGTATTGGATGTAGTGAAGGCTGCACTGAATGTATAAAAGCATGTCCATTTTATAATAAAGGATATGAGGTTGTTTTCGACAAATATAAAAAAATTAAAATGAAATCCAAAAAATAATAATATAAATTTTAGTATATATTTTTTATTCTAAATTTACTTTTTTTATCTTATAAGAATGAATCATTTATTTTTCTATTAAATCAGAAAGTAGATATGGTTATTGTTTGAAATAAAAGCAATTTTATGAAGTCAAAGCAATATTACAATGTTAAGCAACGCTTTTAAAAAATTTAATTTCACTTGTGAATCGATAAGCATGCGAACTTTATCATACGTTTTATACGAACAGTTTGAATAGTTCAGATACTTATTACTAATCAGGCGCTCTCTCTAAAGATTTTAAATATCTAAAATATATAGGTGAAAGCATGATGAATGACGAGCTATTGAAAAATCTATCGATAAGTTGCAACCACTCAAAGGGCACAACTTTTAATTATGAGCTTGCTTTGAGAAAGTACTGCATCTATTTTGACATGGAGCTTAAGGACTTCCTCAAGGAGGCAGAAGAGGATGAGATGAAAGGGGTCAAATAGAAACACAGTAGGTTGAAATCAAAACTGATTGAGTACAGGCATCATCTCTTTCAAAATTATGCTCCTGGGACTGTTAGAAAAGAGATGAACTGCATCATCTTTTTTTACAAGTTCTATGACATTGAAATACTGTCACTTCCTAAAGTCAACGACAAAAGCATTCAAAAGCCTGCTCCGATATACTTTAAGGACTTGCCTGATAAGGCGGTTATAAGGGAAGCCTTTAAGATAGCAACACCTTTGATGTAAGCTATAATTCTATTTTCATGTTCAAGCGGATGTGCTAGAACCGAAACATTGAGCCTGACAATCGGAGATTACATAGATGCGCTGTCTGAATATCTTCCGAAGAGAAATATGGACATATTTCATGTAATCGATTATCTAAACGGTATTGATGATGTGGTACCGACCTTCACCATCTTAAGAAAAAAGACAAACAAGTATTACATGACCTACTGCAGTCCTGAAGCCGTTAATGCAATCAATGCCTATTTGTTGCTTCGAGATAGGCCGATTGGTGAGGAAAGCCCGCTGTTTCAAATCAGCAGGACATATATGGTTCAGTCATTTGAAATGATCAACGACACATTAGGCCTTGGAAGGGTTGGAAAATATAGAAGGTTCTGATCACATATGCTTCGAAAGTTCCATGCATCTGCACTGTACAATGACGGCATGAGCCTTGACAAGGTAAATGATCTGCAGGGAAAGGCCAAGAATAAAACCGATGCAGCATATTTCATGACAAATCCTGACGATTTGAAATATGAGTATATCCAGCACCTGCCTGCCGTCACCATAAATACTGATGTTGAAAAGCTGTCTATTAAATCTCCTCAGTTTATTCAGATGGAAAAGGAGAATGAAGCGTTAAAATCTGAAGTGGGCAGTATGAGAATGAACTTGAAGAGGTTAGAGGTTTGAAAAAAGAGCTTAT
The DNA here is from genome assembly GCF_045539575.1 of Methanobrevibacter sp. Taxonomy (GTDB): domain Archaea; phylum Methanobacteriota; class Methanobacteria; order Methanobacteriales; family Methanobacteriaceae; genus Methanocatella. Next base: position 7,194 of record NZ_JAZQFM010000020.1, on the reverse strand, counting down.
TGGCATTATTAATAAGGTTAGTGAAGAGTAAGGTCATTTGATGGCATTTAACTTGTGAATGCTATTAACATTATAAAAGAAAATAATTCCATGATTATCTCACGCCAATTAGTAAACATTTGGAAATCTTACAATGAATTCATTGTCAATTAATCTGATGGAAAGCATTATTTCACACATTAATGTCTTTAAAACTTCTGATTATATTTGAAATATTATTTAAACTTCAGTTATTATGTATTGGTCATGAAGGGATTGTGTTATAGATTAATTGGGTATTATAAACACTTGAGGTAATTTTATTCCTAAGTAATTTTTAGAAGTATATTACAATTTTTTTAGAAGTAAAAGTAAAAATATTTATATTGCATGTGATAAAATATAGTATGCCTTTTAGTATAAGTTAGCTATGAGATGATTGAAATGTTATTGAATGAATTATTTGGAGAAAATGCAAGGATAAAAATATTGGAAGAGCTATTAACATATTCTGATTCATTTTTAACTGCTGAAGAAATATCTCGAATGGCAGATGTTTCATCAAAAACAGTTTATATCCATATGAATCAATTAGAAGAAATAGGTATTTTAGAAGTTGAAAAAAAAGGTGCTAAAAGGTTTAAATTAAATTCTAATGATGAAAGAGTATTAGCTTTAGGATTAATAGAGGCTAATGAATTTTTAAGAAGGTCTCATAAACAGGAATTGACTTTCGAAAGCAGTGAAGTTAATCCTATTGCTGTTAAACAATATTCAAACTATGAAGAAGTTGAAGCATTGTTTGATGAAGTTCCGATGTTAGAGTTTTCAATAACCACATTATAATGGAGAGGTTAGTATGAGTGAAGAAAAAAAAGAATTAAACTTATTTATTCCAGAAGATTTAACTGAATATTATATTACAGGTGGGGCTATTGCATCATCACCGTTTGATATAAGATTAATTTTATTTAAAGATGAAATAGAAAAAAATAATGATATTTTAAATGGTTCTGCAGTAGGAATGGTTAGAACTGCTAAAACTGAAATAACTATGTCTCCTGTTGTTGCAAAACAACTAAGGGACTTGCTTGATAAAGAATTGCAGAAATATGGGGATGAATAATTTTTTGATTATTTTGGAGGCAATATGATAAATATTGATGATGATCCAAAAGAGATAATCAAGGAATTATCCGAAACTGAAAAGAACATTCTATATATTTTGGGCAAAATGAGAATTTCAGTTAACAAAAACATTAACGAACATTCCCTAAAGAAGAAATTAAGCAATGATGATTTGAAAAATTATAAAAAGGCATTTTCAAATTTATGTGCATGTGGAATAATAGTAATGTACCGACCTGGAAATTTCGCAGTTTCAAAGCAAGGTCGAAAAATAACTGATGAAATTGTCATACAAAAAAGACAGAATAAATATGCTGGCTTGAGGATTTTAATGCTTCAAGTTTAATTTTAAATTTGAAAAATGATTTGTTATTATTGTTTGCGCTATGTTTAATATGTCTAAAAGAAATTGAAAAATATTAATGTCGTCATTTGTTGGTGGCATTTATCTATTTCTGATTATCAATATTATCAATTTTTTGATTGAGCATGTTTTAATTGAATTGATGGATAATATTTTTACTATTTTTTTATTTTTTTTATTTTAATTAATCTTGTTTTGATTATTCATTAAAACTATATAAAGAAATTTTTTATTAGTTTCCTTTTGATGATATTATCAATATTCTCAATTTTTGATTGAGCATATTTGGATTTTTTTAATTAAATTTATAATTAATACATGCTGAGGTGAAGCATTACTACTAGGGCACTCATGATTAATATCAAATGATTATGATGAAAAGTATAAAATTTATATGGTGAAAAGTATAAAATAAATTTAATGAAAAGTATAAAACAAATTTGGTGAAAAATATAAAAAAGTGAGGGTTATGAAAAAATATTTGCCAAGATACACAGACCGGGAACTGAAGGAATCCTTGGAATATGTGGGAGCTGTTTTAATCACCGGTCCAAAATGGTGCGGTAAGACAACAACAGCCAAACAACAATGTAAGAGCCTAAAGGAACTTCAGCATCCGGTTCATGGAAAATCCTATCTAAAACTTGCTGACACTAATCCCCTTGAATTATTGAAAGGTGAAAAGCCAATGCTGATTGACGAATGGCAGATGGCACCTGAACTGTGGGGTGCTGTAAGATATTTGGTTGATGAGTCAGATGAAGACGGACTATATATTTTAACAGGTTCAACAACAGTAGAGGGAAATAAAATCGTGCATTCCGGAGCAGGTAGAATCAAAAGAATTGTAATGCGTCCAATGAGTTTATATGAAAGCGGAGAATCAACAGGGGAAATCTCATTAATTGACTTATTTGACAATGATGATTTAAATATTGATGGAATAACATCAAACCTGACAATACCTGATTTGATATTTGCCGCCTGCAGAGGGGGCTGGCCGGAATCACTAAACAAAAAAACTAAAAAACAGCAACTGGCTATTGTTTCAGATTATATCGATATAATCTGTAACAGTGATGTTTCAGAAGTTGATGGTGTTAAACGTAGCCCTCAAAGAGTAAAAGCAATCTTAAAATCATACGCCAGAAACATATCCACACTGGCAACTAAAAAAACACTCATGAAAGATGTAAGAACAGAATATGATATATCTCCACCAACATATAACTCATACATCAATGCTCTTGAAAGATTATATGTTATTCAGGACATTCCGGCATGGTCACCAAACATCCGCCCAGCAAATACAATCAGAAAATCCCACAAAAAAGAATTTATTGATCCATCAATAGCAGTGGCAAGCCTTAACTTGACACCAGAAAAATTACTGAAAGACTTTGAAACCTTCGGATTCATATTTGAAAACCTATGCATACGTGACCTGCTTGTTTATTCAAGTTCACTCAACGGAGAAGTATTGTATTACAATGATGACAGCGGTCTTGAGGCGGATTGCATTGTATACTTAAGTGATGGAAGATATGCATTGATAGAGTTTAAATTGGGCAGTCGTGAAATTGAAAAAGGGGCAGAAAACTTGCTGAAATTAAAGAAATTAATTAAGCAAAGTGTTGAAAACAAAAAGATTGATTTGGAAGAGCCAAGCTTTTTAGCGGTGATTACTGGTGGGGATATGGCTTACACCAGAGCTGATGGAGTGAAAGTTATTCCGATTGGATGTTTACGGTAAATGTTTTAGGTCAAGCAATCTTTTCCAGATATTGTGTTTTTCTTTAATAATTCATCATCCAATGCAAACTTTTTACAATATGCTCTTTATTCGCACTTGCCTATTTACAAAAGTGTTTCCTGTTTAATATTTACACGATAACAGAGATTATGCACCATGGGCATATTATTTGGTCGTGATTTTGCTTTAGGGAGTTATAATAACGATTCCATTATTATTGGATTCGTTCGAATTGAAGGTAATTTCTGATTTTACTAACTCTTCACTCTTTAAAGAATTAAACAATACCTTTTTAGAAACTGTATGAGAATTTTTCTTATTTATGGCTTCGGTATTAGCTAGTTGTCGATTTTAACTAATCATCCATTTTTCCTGTTAGGTATTTCATGTTCATGTATATTCTGTTCATGCTTGCAATGCCCTCAAGGTCATCTGCTTCGATGCTTGTGCTTCTAAGTGCAAATTTTGTATGATCAAATTCTTCACTCTTGCAGAGCAGATAGCTTTCGCTGCATCCGAACAGTGAGCATAGCTTATTTAAAATGGATAAAGTAATATTCTTGTTGCCATCTTCCATGTCAAGCAAATCTTTGGAAGGAATGTCCAAATATGAAGATACTGCTTGAGGAGTCAAATTCATATTTTCTCTGAGAGTTTTCATTCTTGCACCAATGTTTTTCATGCTAAATCACCTTAAGAATATATAAATGATTAGGTCTATGATATATAAATGGATTTCTAAAGGCATTTGACTGGCAATCCTATCAGTTTATATACTTGATAAAAATAGATATACTTACTGTAAAATGAACTTATATGTTTGTTTTACAGGTATGAAAATGTTGGAAAAAATTATATTTTCAAGTTAAAACTATTTTAAATTCCGACCTCAACAAAATGAAATAGTTTGCAACCTATTGGATATTTCTTGAAAAGAAAATTTTTCCGATATTTTACTTCATTCAATCACATCGAGGTAAAAATGCAATTTTTTTACCTTGATGTATATATTATTACTTTTTTGTATTTTTGTTTTTATCATCTTAAATTGCTTTAATTTATAACTAAACGATTTAAATATCTTGAAATTAAATATATATCTTGTATTAATCTTTCTTTTCAAAAATTAGATTTGTGATATAATTTCACATAAACTCTCATGAATTTTCTTTAGGTAGTGAATATGGGTGATGTGATATTATTTTTCAGTGCCTGATGCTTTTGGTGTTACTAATGTGAATTTTCATTGAATTGATGAGATAATTCACACATTCTATTTGAATCAAAGATTGCAAGTTCAGGTGATAAAATGGATTTCAAAGACGATCAGGAATTAATTGACAAGTTTCACAAAAGGTCCGGCCATAGCGTCTCAACAATCAAGTCTTACGGAAGTGTCTTAAATAAGTACAGAAAGTTTCACAAGATGAGTTTAAGCGAGCTTTTGCAGGAGGCAATTTCAGAACAGGAAGAGAGACTGCCTATTAACAGGTTAAGTATTTATGAAAGAATTCTTTCTTTTAGGGATTTCATGGCTGAAAACTATAAGGAAAATACTGCGTTAAATGCAGAATCAAAAATCAAAACATTCTATCACTACAACAGGGTGGAAGTGCCATTCATTCCTCCGTTGAATGTAAGGACTCTAAAAAGAAATGATGTAATCGGCTTTGAGGATTTGCCGACCAAGGATGAGCTGAGGCTTGCATTGGAATTTGCAGATGACAACCTGAAATTATGGATTCTGGTGTTGATTTCATCAGGCTGCTCCAGAGCCGATGCCAAATCAATAACCAACAGGACATTTTTTGAGGGAACCAGATATTATCATGAACAGGACAACTTCCCTGATGCTTTGGAGTATCTGGCGGAATGTGATGATGTGGTCTGCACATGCAGATTATTTCGCAAAAAAACCAACAAGCCTTACTATGCATTCCTGAATCCAGAATGTGTGCAGGAAATTGCACAGGTTAAATTAAAGCAAAAAGACTTTGATTTGGATGATTCTCTTTTGAAATATGAACTGAATCATATCAATTATAAGTTCCAGTTATTGAATGAATATCTGAAGTTTGGTGAGGTTTCAGGATTTTCACGCCTGAGGCCTCACATGCTTCGTAAGTTCAATGCTTCCTACCTGAATCAGGGTACTTTGGAAGATGCTTTCTTGGATAGAGATGATATTGATGTATTGCAAGGTCGTGGAAGAAATAAAACAAGGCAATCATATTTTAAGGAGAATCCTGATTTTATGAAGTTGAAATATGTTAAAGTGATGAGCAATATCTCACTTTATCATAAGTATGACTATGAGGTTGTTGACGGCAGGATTGTAATATTTCCAAGGCCTTTGAAATTTTTTTAATTCTTGGCCAATATCTGCCCTTTGAGGTATACAAATTGTTTCATTTAGGAGATGTTAAAGATGCATTTGAGATGTGATGAGGATTTGATTGACGAGTTTCACAAAAGGTCAGGCCATAGTCCCGGAACGGTAAACTCCTACAAATCCGTATTTGACATGTACAAGGAGTTTCACAATATGGATCTGTGTGAGCTTTTGGATGAGGCGATTTTAGAGCAGGAACAGGAAGTGCCCCTTCATAGGCTAAGCATTTATGATAGGATTGTTACGTTCAGGGAGTTTTTAGCAGAAAACTATCTTGCAAACACTGTTATTTCTTCAATGTCAAAAATATTGACATTCTATCGCTATAACAGGGTAGATATACCTTTCATTCCACGTTTGAATGTGAAAAATTTAAAATTTAAGGAACCTGTTTATTTTGAGGACTTGCCGAGCAAGGATGAATTGAGGCTTGCATTGGAAAATGCTGATGATGATTTAAGGTTATGGATTCTGGTATTGATTTCATCGGGATCATCCCGGATTGATGCCAAATCGATGACAAATCGGACATTTTTTGAGGGGACATGGTCTTATCATAAAAAGGACAATTTTCATGATGCGCTTGAATGTTTGGCATGTAGAGATGATGTTGTCTGCACATGTGAGCTGACCCGGCAGAAAACAGGTAAGCCCTATTACACTTTTCTTAATCCCGAATGCGTTCAGGAGATTGCACGGGTGAAACTGAAGCAAAATGATTTTGATTTGGACAGTCCACTTTTGAGATATTCTCTAAGTTATATCTCGATTAAGTTCAGACACCTTAATGATAAGTTGGGTTTGGGTGAGGTTTCAGGATTTGCACGCCTGAGGCCTCACATGCTTCGAAAATTCAATGCTTCCCACTTGTATCAGGGCACTTTGGATGAGAGTCTGTTGGACATGAATCATGTTGATGCATTGCATGGCCGTGGAGGTAACAGAATAAGAAAAACCTATTATAAAAATGATCCGGAATATCTGAAGAGGAAATACATTAGTGTGATGAGCAATGTCTCCCTTTATCATAAGTATGACTATGAGGTTGTCAACGGTAAAGTTAAGGTACTGCCAAGACAGTTATAGGTTCTGCTGATTAAAATAGATGGTGAAAGGCAATGTCGGGTTAACGTGTCATTATTAAAATGAAAAACAGGTTTGGAGGTGAGATTTCTTTTAAAATACATTCACAATCAAGAAATCAACTAATGTTCTGTTCTAAATCATTTAAAGGTATGTTTATACTAATCAGATATATTTGAATAAATAACTATTTAATTCAGGACATCATTATTGTTGTAACAATATTCCTTAAGTGTTAAATTGAAATTGGGCTCTATGCTGATTGTTTTATGGAAAATTTCATCTTAAAAATTTCACTTTTTTATTTCTATTATTTTCTTTTAAATCATCTTTAACTTTTTAATATTGCCTTGATTTTAATTTCCCCCCCCCCCCAATTTCAGTTTTTGATAATATTCAGTAATAAACTCTATTTTTCAAATTTGGACAAATATCTTTAAATATAAGTTGATATAAAGTAATTATCGTAGAATTTAAATTAAATTGATATTTTTT
>NZ_JAZQFM010000019.1:0-8830 GCF_045539575.1 Methanobrevibacter sp. | reverse complement strand
AACAAACTATTCAAACTTTGTAATTTTAAAAATAGAAGTATATAAATAATGTAAAGGGTATATTATAATATATGCTCTCTATAAAACCCTTTACAAGTAATAATTTTGTTGACATTTTAAATAAACCTTTGTATTTTTTTGATTGTGATCGGTTAAATATTTGTAATTTAATCGGTCCGGATGATTTGGGCTTTTTCCAGGAATATTATTATGATTACTATTCGGAAATCATATATTATGAGTATGACAGACCATTATGTCCAAATTGCAATAGTTCCATGAACAACAATGGTTCAAGGCCTGCAAAACCCAATAAATGGGAAAATATATGTAAAAAACAGTATATTTGTCCAGAATGTGGGAAAACACACACTACAAATTTAGAAAATTTTATAAAACGATATTCAAATTATACACGTGCCATTTGTGAAAAATCATTAGAATATGAGTCCATTGTTTATTTATCGTATCAAAAAAAGGCAGAACTAATTGAAATTGAAAATGGAATAAAATTACCACGTCAAACAGCATATTATCATGAATCAAAATATTCTGAATCATTCATCACAAAAAAGAAGAAAACCTTCAAAAACTCATAAAACAAACAAATATCGAACCTAGCGGAATATACCACTACGACGAAGAATATTTATACGAAAATGGAATAAATATGGTTAGATTAACCATAATAGATGCAGTAACAAATTTAATAATTAATGACCAAATAATTTTTCAAGAAGATTTCAACAACGAATTCATGGAAATCTTTTTAAAATACAGTTTAGAAGGATTACCTAAAAAAATACTAATAACAGACGGCCATATGGCCTATCCCCCAATAATTGAAAGAATTTGCATAAAACACCAACTCTGCATATTCCATATAATCAAAAACCAGTATGATCAATCCTACAAAATAATCAACAAAATCCAAAGAAGAATAAAAAGCCTAGAAACAAAAATAGACAAAAATGAAGCACGAATACAAAAAATAAAAAACAAAAGTAAAGGAATTGAAGGAAAAGTAAATAAAAATGACATAACACGCCAAAATAGAATAAAAAGTAGAAAAAAATTAGAAAAACAAACAAGACAACTCAGAAAAGATTTATCTGAGAAAAGAAAAGAACTATACGAACAAGAAAGAATAAACGAAAGAATACGGGCAATATACGATACAGACACTAAAAAAGCTGCAAAACAACGATTCAACACAATTTACAACAAAATAAATCAATTTGACAAAAAACCCAGAATTTCTTAAAAACTCTTGAAAAGAAATTCGACAAAACAACAGAATACTACAAAAACCCACAAATACCACGAACAAACAACAAGATAGAAGGATACTTCAAAATAACACTACCAAGACATTTAAAAAGAACATTTAGAACACAAAAAGGACTAATGCGATGGATAAGACTACAAAAAGCACGATGGACACAAAGAAATGTTTTTTACAACCTCAATTAAAAACCAATAATTAAACAAAAAACAAAGCAAAATCATGACAATTTTTGACAGTGCCATTTTAAACACTTTGTTTTACATTTAATCCTTTATATATCTTTATTTTTTAATTTTAACATGCAAGTAAGTACTTGCACTCGAAAAACTTTATATATGTGCCTTTTTATACTATTATATAGATTTCAAAAGCCTAATACGTAAAACAGGAGCAGATTAAAATGAACAACAGAATAATTATACGAGGACTGATTATTGCATTGGTTGTGTCGCTCGTGGTGGCTGGCGTCTATGCTGCCGAAGCAGACACCCACACAGACCATGACACAACCAATAGGGTGGATAGATTATATTTAAGCGGATCAGGTGATGTCGCACATGTTCATGAATTCTCCCCAGAAATTGGCAGCTATATTCCTGATACCGCACCTGCTGCATTGAATAGCTAGAAAATACTATTCAATGCAACCTCTCTTTTTTTTAAATCATTTAACCATTCCATATATATATATTCTCATTTTCAATTAAATCTGATTTTTCAAATGACTGATGTTAATGCAAATGCGAGTTAATTATTTTATACTAAATGTTTCCAAAGTCCTTTTAATAAGTGCTTTATTGATTTAAAATGATGCAAATAGTCAGGCCATAAAATGAATTGTTGCGAAGATAAACAGATATATACAATAAGATACAATTTTTAACTAGGTGATATGATGAGTAATGTATTGGTAACATATTTCTCAGCAAGCGGAGTAACAAAAAGCATAGCGGAAAAAATTGCAGAAGAAAACGGCTACGACCTTTTTGAAATCAGACCTGTGGAAGCATACACTCCTGCAGATTTGGATTACATGGACAAGAACTCAAGGTCAACAATCGAGATGAACGACAAGTCATTCAGACCACCAATAGCAGAGACATGTGACGTTTCAGGCTATGACATCGTTGCCATAGGATTTCCTGTATGGTGGTACACCGCACCTACAATCATAAACACATTCATAGAAAGCGTTGATTTGACTGGAAAGACAATCAAAGTGTTCTGCACATCCGGAGGATCTGGCGTTGACAAATGCGTAAGCGACCTTCAGGATAGCTATCCTGAACTCAATTTCACAAAAGGAATGAGATTCATGGGCAACACATCAAATGCAAAAGGATGGATTGAAGATGAGTAAGAAAGTTGTTGTAATAAGTTCATCACCGAGAATCGGCGGAAATTCAGACACATTATGCGATGAGTTTGTAAAAGGTGCACTTGACGCCGACAATGCGGCTGTAAAGTATAATCTTGAGGAAATCAGATTCCATGCATGCAAGGCATGCTACAGATGCAAGACTCCTGAAATGAAGTGTTTCCAGGAAGACGGCTTGGCTGAGGTTCTCGACAAAATGATGGAGGCTGACGTAATAGTATATGCAACACCAGTATACTACTTTTCAATGTGCGGAACCCTTAAGAGATTCTTTGACAGGTGCTATCCGATATTCAGACACCTGGAAAACAAGGATTACTATATCATAACTGCAGCAGGCTCAAGAAACGGGGATGTTTTAACAAGCATCAGGGATTTCATAGGATTTTCCAAAAACCCGACTGAAAAGGCGGTTATTTCAGGATTCGGTGATGTGAAATCACAGCCTGAACTTTTAAAAGAAGCATATGATGCAGGTTTTCACTGCTAAAAATTAAAATTAGGAAAGAATTAAATCTTTCCTATCCTTTATAAGGATTTGAACTGTCGTATTTTTGACCGTTCACTGTAATTGAATATTCACCATATTCGATGTTTCCGCTAACAGCTAAAGAGGAAACTGAACTGTCACCAGTAAGTGTCCATGTGGAACCTTCAGCAACATTAACGGTTGTATTTCCGGTTGAGTTTATCTGACCTTTAAACTCTGTATTTTTCATGGTCCAGTTAAGGGAACTTATATTGTCAACGATAACGTTTCCATCTATTTTTTCGTTGTTTGTATTTAGCTCAGCTACTCCTCCGTTGGAGCCTGTTGTACCCCATTGGTTCTGACCGGATATTTCTAAAAATGTTCCGCTGCCGAAGCTTAACTCTGTATTGTCAAGGCTGATTACACATGCGGTGTTTGTTACATGAAACATCGGAGCCTCTTTATATACTGATGAGTCTTCAGCTATTGACAGTTTTGAGTCCTTTGCAGTAAAGAGGGATGTTCCCACATCAGCGTCTCCGCTCATGGATTGGTATATGAAAACACCGCCCAAATCAACATAATTGTCGCCATCCTTTCTGTTACCTTCTGCGTAACCTGTAAGGTCTGAGTTTGTAACTTCAATGGAGTTCTTACCTTCGATACATGCAATCTGGGACACGTATGCAGTACCCTTTGAGTTGTCGAGAGTAATGTTTCCTGTTGAATAGATTAAAGGTGATCCTCTGCCGCTGGTTTTGCTGACGCCTGTGTTGATGTCTGAGTTTTTGACATGCACTTCACCTTCTCCACGGTCTGTAGCAAGAGCGGCACAGCTTTGACCGTCAGTGTTGATGATTATGTTTTCTGCATTGATTATTCCCTTGTATGTTGCATCAAGACCTCTAGACTTGTCTGAATGGGTTGTTATTTTAACGTTTTTGACTGTTGCCTGTGTATTTCCGCTGACGTCACTTGCACCGGAAGGGTCTCCCCCACCGTTTCCAGGGGCCTGACCTCCTTCACCTGCACCTTCGCCTGATGGCATTTCAGGAGGCTGTCCGCCGTCTCCGCCTTGACCTGATCCTCCACCTGCTGCTTCAGGAGGTTGTGCTCCGTCTCCTCCAGGTTGGGTTGCGTTTGCTTCTGGAGCCGCACCTTGGCTTGCATTTCCTCCTCCTGTTGAGGTTGAAGCTTCAGAGTTAGTCACAAAAATTCCGTTTGACCCTTTGGAGTTGGTGTTGATTTCAACGTTGGAAATATCCAATGTACCGTTGGTGTTAACCAGAACGGCTGAATTGACACCATAAAAGTCAGCGTCATCGCCGGAAGTGGCAGTGTCTCCGGTCTTGTTTACAATTGAATCTTTCAATGTTAATTTTCCGTTGTTTGTTACAAAAATAGAGTTCAAATCACTTGTGCTGGCTGAAATCAATCCTTTCTCTTTTGATTCTTCGCTAGCATTCACTAAAAGATTTCCCATATCTTCAAGTGCACTTGCATCGACATTAACGGACGCAACTCCCGAAGAGGTGTTCGTGTTTGTCATTGCGAATGCACCTATGCCTATTATAATTACGATTGCAATTGCGGCAATCAGGTACTTTCTGTTCATAAAAGTAATAACTCGTAAGTTATATTTAAGTATTTTTAAAAAATTTTGATTTAATTTAATAATATTCATACTTTGAGATATAATCTGAAGATTGAATGTGCCTGAAGTAATTGACTTGAATAGAATATCTTTTTATAAAAGATTTTTTCAATTATTAAATATGGGAAATTATGCCTTTTCAGTTGATTTGGGAGGAACAACAACAAATTTTTCAGTTTTCGTTTCGGATGAAATAATATCTGAGTGGACAGTTCCGACTCCAAAAGACAATCTGGTTGACATGCTTGAAGATGAAATCAAAAGGGAAATTGCAAGGCTGGGCCTTAAAAGCACTGATTTTAAAGCTATTGTGATAGGCATAGCGGGCATTGTAAAGGATGGCATTGTCGTGAAGGCAGTAAATCTGAATTTGTCAGAATGTGATTTTGCAGCTATTCTGCAGTCCAGAGTCAATATAAATGTCATTGTCTTGAATGATGTTAATCTGCAGGCCATAGGAGAGTCTAAAAATTACAGCAGTCTCTTTTTAGTTACATTGGGAACCGGAATAGGTGCAGGGCTTGTAATCAACGGTCAGCTGGTGGAGGGCCACAACGGCATGGCCGGTGAAATTGGCCATATCTATCTTGATTCGGAAACTCCCGAGGAAAATGCATCAGCGGGAGGACTTGTAAAAACCGCAGAAAACTATCTGAAGTCAAATGACGATTCCTCATCGCTGAGGGATTTTGAAAAATTAACTGCTGAAGACATTTTCAATCAGGCAGGAATCGGCGATGAAGTGGCCTTAAAGATTATCAGAGATATCTATTTCAGATTCGGAAAGCTTTTGGCAGTAATCTGCAGTGCATTTGATCCTGAAGTCATAATAATTTCAGGGGGAATTTCTAACGCAGGAGAACTGCTTTTGGATATAATTAAAGAAGGATTCAGTGAAGCCGCATTTGGAAATACTGAAATTCTCATATCTGAGATGAAGGAAAAGGCGGCCGTTTATGGTGCAATGCAGATTGTTGGTAGCATTTCAGATATTGACAAATCATAATATTTATTTGGATAAAAATCTTTCTTTTTTTAAAATAAAATTTTAAATGACTTGTTTTATATTTTAAAGTAATTATGGTCTTTTTTAACTGTTTTTAAGATGCAAGTGAGCACTTACACTCGAAAAACTTTATATATGGTCGGTTTTATACTATTAAGTAGAGTTTGTAAAACTAAAACGGTGATTAAAATGAAAAGGGCAACATTAATTCAAGGATTGATATTTGTATTGGTTGTATCACTTGCAGTTGCAGCAGTGTATGCCGGTGAAGCAGGTGAAGTTTCTCAAGATGTTTCACATAATGATTCAACCAGTGGTGTAGATGGATTGTATATAAGTGGATCAGGTGATGTCTGTCATGTGGCAAGCTGCAATCAACCATTAGAAAACATTGCTACATTGCATCTGTGAAACAGCAATTTAAACACTTCAATTGTATAAGTAACTGATGATGGGGTTTTTCCTAATTTTGACCCCATCGTCCTCCAATTTTCAACACACTATTTTTTTATGATTTTTTTTTAAATTATTAATTTTTCAGGGTTTTAAACTCCACTGACCTTTTTGACGTATGGGATTTTGCTGAATACGTAAGGTAAAAGCCAGGACAGGAATATTGTCAATGCAAACATTGCTGGGAAGAGCACATTTGAATGCGGATTGATTTTGGACATGAACATGATTACGATAACATGTGAGAAGTACATTCCGTAGCTGCAAAGGCTTATTGAGCTGATGGCTTTTCCTATTGCATTGTTTTTAATTGAATTGAATTTATTTTCCTTATCCAGATATTCTATAAATAGGTACATTCCGATTCCCATAAACACAATCATGATATTCTGATACATCAGGGTAAGGGATGCAAATCCGTAGGTCTTGTCTGCAAATACGAAAACGGCCAGTGAAACGATTAATATCAAAAGGCCAATCTTCCACATTTTGCTGTCTGAGAAATTGAACTTTTTGGTTGACAGGTAATAGCCTAAAACGGGATATCCGATAAATCCTGCAAACCAGTCAAGCTTGAAGTACGGAAACAGCGGATACATGCTGAATGTGTTTAGGATTATTGTTATAAACCAGATTGCAAGGAAGTATTTCACTCCCTTTTCTCCGTATTCCTTTATGAATATGTTGATTATAGGTATTGCAAGATAGATTCCGATTAATGTCCAGAAATACCACATGATTGACGGATTTCCTATAAAAACGTTCCACATGTAGGCGTATGATTTGTGGAAATGGATGTTTGTCAGTGTTATGAGTATTATCCAGAAGATGAACGGTGTTACGATACGTGTGAATCTTCTTTTAATGAAATCTCCAAGGCTCGGATAGTCTCTGTTTAAAAGCAGTGCTCCGCTGATCATTAAAAATATTGGAACGCCTATTCTTCCGATGTCGTGGAAGGTCATCTTTGCTATGATTCCGATTGGTGTTGTAATGTTTCCGAAATAAAAGTCAACATGGCAGATTATAACTGCAATGATTGCAAATGCCCTTAGCAGGTCATAGTAAAATATTCTTTCTTTTTTAATGGCCATAGTATCACTAGTTTTTACCTAAAATCTCTTTAATTACATATTTATCATCGTCATCGAATACCCTTAATAAATAAACTGTTGCAAAGTAAATTATAATTCCAACAGGAAGTGCAACCCACATGTTTAAGTTTAAGAAGTATAATGCGATTCCTAAAATTATTGATCCAGCTATTATTTTAACTATGTCAAAGTATAATTTTTTATTTGGTCTGTGTCCTAAGTTATAGATTATATAAAATTGTATTATTACTATTAGTAAATCGCTTAAGACAGTTGTTATTGCAGCTCCATTGTATGAGAAGTGTGGAATCATAAAGAAGTTTAAAATAATATTAAATGCTGCTGCGACGGTGTAAATTCTTGTAACTACAGCTTCTTTGTGGGATGCATTGAGTAATGAATTAGTTGCACCACTTATGAATAGTAAACATACTGTCCAAATTAAAATAGATAAAACAGATGATGCTGCATCATATTTATGTCCGTAAATTAAATGTATTACATCAGTTGAATAAAATACTGTTGCAATTGCAATAGGTATAATCACGAGCATCAGATATTTGATTGATTTCTCAAAACTTATTAAAAGCATTGATTCATCATTTTCAAAGAATCTACTCATAACTGGGAAAATAACTGCAGTATAAACAGAATAGAATAATGTTAAAACTGAAATTAGTTTATATGTCGCATTATAAATTCCTGTTTCATAAGTTCCAACCATATTTGCAAGCATAACAACATCTATTGAGTAATATAATGTGTATAATAAACTATTTACTGCAAATGGGATTGAAATTATTGTAATTTTTTTACAAAAGTCTTTATCGAATTCGAATTTAGGTTTTGTAATATTTTTATTTAACACATAATATTCATATGAAAGTGCTACAAAATTAGCTATTATGTATGAAACAGCAATTCCAATAAGTCCTAAATCTGTAAAAATTGCAATGAGGATAAATATTAGTAGTAACAGGTGTAATATTGTATTTCCAATTCCTTGATATTTACCTTCTTCAAATGCTTGAAAAGACCCATTAAATAGGTAGATGTATGTTTTTATAAACATTTCTATTGTAAAGAGCATGGTAACTGTTATTACAAGTTCATTGGATTTCATTAATATTAATATTATTAATGTTAAAACTATTGTGACAATTGAAAAAATACTTTTTAAGGGGATTGCATTTCCAAGATATTTTGGAGCAGATTCATAATCTGTAGATATATGTCTAACAATATGAGTGCTGATTCCAAGGTCCATAAGTATGGATAAAATTCCAGTTAATGATGTGGCAAATCCAAAGATACCATAATTACTAACTCCTAAATATCTAGCCATTAATATTGTCCAGATAAAACCACAAACACTAGCTATTATCTGTGAAATTAATAACCAACTCATATTTTTAAAAATTGTTTGTACTTGACTCATAAAATCCTCTTTTGATTATTTTCAAAGAATACTTATAAAATATTTGT
>NZ_JAZQFM010000018.1:0-20940 GCF_045539575.1 Methanobrevibacter sp. | reverse complement strand
TCATTAATTTAAAAACTAAAAATATTAATTTAATTTATGTAAAAATAATTTTTATAAAATAATTAGTAAAAAAAAGTAAATACATAACTATTTTAATAAAATTTAAATATCATATCAAATATAATAAAAATTACAAAATTAATTTGCGATAATTATATTTTGTTAATCGAGTTTGCAGGAGAGCATAATATTTTCACACAGTCAGTATTACTATTGTTAGTAAAACCCCAGACAAAGGTTATGCATACTCCTCAAATTAGATTAATTTTAACTCATTTTTAAATTATTTATAACATTAACTAGATATATTCAACCATGACAAAATGTATCATGGTTCAGGGAACCTCATCAAACGCTGGAAAAAGTATGCTTGTAGCAGCATTATGTAGAATATATAAAAACAGAGGATACAAGGTAGCTCCTTTCAAATCCCAAAACATGTCTTTAAACTCATATACAACAAAAGAGGACGGGGAAATTGGAATAGCACAAATGCTACAGGCAGAAGCGGCAATGATTGAACCAAGCATACACATGAATCCTGTTTTACTGAAACCGAAAGGCGATTTCACATCCAATGTGATTATTCAGGGAAAATCAATAGGAGACATGAATTTTTACGATTACCAGCACAAATACCATGATACAGCACTGAATGCAATTCGTGAAAGTTTTGAAATCCTATCTAAAGACTATGACATCATCATAATTGAAGGTGCAGGTTCTCCAGCAGAAATAAATATGCGTGAGCAGGATATTGCAAATATGGAAATAGCCCATATGGCAGATGCCAATGTAATATTAATAGCAGACATCGAAATGGGAGGAGTATTTGCTGCAATTGCGGGAACATATGTGCTTTTAGATGATTATGACAGGTCAAGGCTAAAGGCCACAGTCATCAACAAATTCAGAGGAAATCTGGATATCTTAAAGCCTGGTCTTGACAGGATTGAAGAAATTACAGGAGAGCCTGTTTTGGGAGTCCTTCCATATGATGAAACTTTGAAATTGCCTGAAGAGGATTCCGCTTCCCTTACAACACACGTGTTTGCTGAAGACAAGGACATTACCATAGGAGTTATTCGTTTACCTAAAATAGCCAATTTCACAGATATCGATCCGTTCGAATACGAAGAGGATGTTGCACTTAAGATGATTGGTGTTAATGATGAAATCGGCGATGTGGATGCAGTCTTGATTCCTGGAACACGTAACTCAACAGAAGACATGTATGCACTGCATGAAAGCGGCCTTGCAGATAAAATCATAGAAAAGTCATCAGAAATTCCGATTGTCGGAATCTGCGGAGGTCTGCAGATTCTAGGAAACATCATATATGATGAAGAAAAAAGGGAATCAAAACATGGAACCATTAAAGGTTTAGGACTTCTGGATATAGAGTCAAGCTTTTCAAGGGCTGAAAAAATCGTTACCCAATCAACAGCAACAATTCCGGCAGAATTGGAAGGCATAGCGGGCGAAATCTTTAAAAATATAATAGGTGAAGAAGTAAGCGGCTATGAAATCCATGAAGGTACAACAGAACTTCTCAATTCCTGCGGTCTTTTAAATATCAAAAAAGGTCAGGGAAACAACGATGATGGAGTAATAGACGGAGCAAGCAACGGAAATGTATTTGCAACTTATTTCCACGGAATATTTCACAACTATAACTTCAGAAGAGAATTCTTAAACTACATAAGAGTTAAAAAAGGCCTTGAAGCAAAATACGGTGAAGATCCATACGAAACTCAAAAGGATTATTCTCTAAACAGACTTGCAGAGATTGTTGAAGAGAATCTGGATATGGAAATTATCGATGAACTGATTTTTGGTAAAAAAGAGTAACTAAAGTTAAAATCAAATGATTCTAACTTTATTAACATTTTAATCCATTTAATCTCTCTAAGAAAAATTTAAATTTTATCTTTTGTGTGTTTCTGCCATACTTTATCATTATCACTGGCGGTAGCCTTATTGTCAGCCATTACACCCACCAGGTCATGAGCAACATATGGCTCTTCAAGATATTCAACATCATCATTTGTCAATTTCAAATCAACGGAGTTCACCGCTCCTTCAACATGATGCATTTTGGTTGCACCGACAATTGGAGATGTTACCTTTGTTGAAAGCCATGCCAATGACACTTCAGTCATTGATACATCATAATTGCCTGCGATTTCATTGACCCTTTTAATGATTTCCAAATCCTGTGTTTCACTGTTTTGATATTTCAGTTTTGCATAGAAGTCTTCCTTAAGTCTTTTTGACTCTTCACCAGGAAGTCTTGAAAGCCTTCCGGAAGCCAGTGAACTGTACGGGGTTGTTGCAATGTTGTCTGCCCTGCATAGTGGAATCATTTCACGTTCCTCTTCTCTGAAAATCAGGTTGTAGTGACCTTGAATTGATACGAATTTTTTAAATCCATTCATTTCAGCCAAAGCATTTGCCTTTGCAAGCTGCCAGGCAAAGCAGTTTGAAATACCAATGTATTTAACTTTTCCCTCATCAATCACTTCGCTTAATCCTTCCAGAATGTCATACAGTGGAGTGTTGTAATCCCACATGTGATAAATGTAGAGGTCAATGTAGTCAAGCCCGAGATTTTCAAGGCTCTTGTCAACGAAACTGTGAATATGTTCCTGACCTGAGACATTGTTTTTAATTTCATCTTCTGTTCTTGGCAAAAATTTTGTTGCAACCACAATGTCCTCTCTGGAGGCATATTCCCTTACTGCACGGCCAACGTACTGCTCTGAAGTACCGTTTTGATAGCCTATTGCAGTATCATAAAAGTTAATTCCATTGTCCAATCCGTTTTTAATAATCTCTAATGATTCCTTTTCAGGCAATGTCCATGTGTGCATTCCATTTTTTGGATCTCCAAATCCCATACAACCCATGCAAACACGGCTTACCTTTAAATTTGAGTTTCCAAGTTTTACATATTCCATCTCAACACTTCCTCATTATGTAAAATACGTAGCTGTAATCATTACTGTTTTCGCGATAATGTTTTATTTCCTTTTTGATTTGGCCTACAAAATCCCTTGCAGACTTATCACTGCTTATCTTATTAAGATTCTTTTCCAATTTGTTATAATAGCTGTTCCAATCCTCTTTGGGAACGGTCACATAATCAATGAACTCATAACCTTCATTTTTGATTTGTTTGATTTTGTTTTCGATTGAGTCCACTTCATCATAGATATTTTTCCAAAATTTAACACTTTTTGAAGAGGGTTTTTGAATCCAAGACAAGTCTGAAATTATCAGATATCCTTCAGGTTTTAACAATCTCTTCCATTCATTTAATGCCCTTTTAAAACCAATTATTTCAGCCGATGCCTCTGCAAATACAATATCAAAATCCTCATTTGCAAAATCAAGGTCGTTCATGTCCATCCTATAGCTGAATACCCTTGACTGCAGATTGTTTTTGGAAATTTTTTCATCCAACACATCCAAATAATGCATGAATAAGTCAATTGCTTCCACTTCAGCATTTTTAAAATGGTTTGCAAGAAGTATTGTTGATGTTCCTACTCCGCAACCAACATCCAATATATTGAGAGATTCATTAACGTCAATATCAATTTTATCTATTGATTTTAAGGTTGTATCAACACTGCCCGGAGATAATCTGTCCAAATCTTTATACGCCATGTAAAAATATAAGGGAATTTCCATAATTTAACTTTAAACCGCATCATTTAAAAATGTTAACGAACAAATTTAGGTATACCAAAACTTGAGGTGAAAATCATGATATTGAAAATTAAAGCAACAAACAAAAACAGCGGTGAGGTAATTTCATATGATTTGGAAGGAGACTCCGATGCAGGATTTACCTATGAAGGAACCCACATGCAAGAAGTGGCTGACAACAAAATAAGGGAAGTCAACAACAACTTGATTTTACTTGGATCACCTATTTACACCATCAAATCAGGTCAAAGTGAAATTGTTGAAGCAATGACTTTCACCATTGAAATTACAGCTGCATAATTTTGTTTTAATTAAAAAAATAATGAAAAAGAAATTATTTCATTTCTTTTTCCCATATTCTTATTGAATTAACACACTGCCCAGTAGAATTATCACTCAATTTACTCAATAGAAAATGGGTTCTGCAAATCATCTGCGACATGTTTTTTGGAAAAACCCGATTCAGCGAATTTCAGGAGGAAAAACCTGAAATGTCCAACAAGGCATTGTCCAGAAGTTTGAGATTTATGGAAGAACAAGGATTGATTGAAAAAATTGAGGATGAATATTTTTTAACTGAAAAGGGAAAATCATTGAATAAACTGATTTATGATTTGGTTGTATTTACATTAGACAATAACCCTGACCATTATAAGGAAGAAACCGTAATCAAAGCTAAAGAAGGATTTAAAAAGCAGCTATTGGAAAAATCTGATTAGGATTGATTTAGGTTTTAATATAACCTTGGAAACACATGTTTTGTGCAATTCATCCCCTATCTAAAAGATATGTGGCATTATTGCACTTTTAATGTAAAATATTATATGCAACTGAAAATAAATTAATAATCATGACAGAAAATAATGAAATATCTGAATTCATAACATTTCCAAAAGCTTTTGAGAAATATAAATGGTACAAACCACTACTTGTTTTTATAGTAACCTTAATCTTTTACGTCCTATTCAGTGTGGCACTGTTGATATTCAGTTATGGAATATATGGAGAAGCTTTTGTAACATCCATAATAAACGGAGGATATGAAGTCTTAAATAGTGAAGGAGGACTAATTCTTTCTGATTTAGGAATTATTATCCTGATTCCTGCGATATATCTTGCGACAAAAGTCGTTAAGGACAGACCTTTTTCATCCTATTCATCTTCACGCGGCGGATGGAACATTAAGCTTTATTTCAAGGCATTGATAATTCCACTAATTTTATTCCTTATCTTCGAGGGCATTGACGTTGCAATGAACGGAGCTAAGGGCACATATCACTTTTCAATAGGTTTTTTACTTATCTGTCTGATTCTTGTGCCTCTCCAGTGCATAGCTGAAGAATACTTATATCGCGGATTGATCATGCAGACTTTAGGGTCATGGTTTAATATACCTATCCTGGCAATAATCATCCAGGCAATAATTTTTTCCGTATCTCACGGATACAACACCATAGGACTCGTTGAAATCGTTGTTGCAGGCATTATTTACGGATTCTTTACTTGGAAAACCAACGGTATAGAAGTAAGTTCCGCTTTGCATACTGCAAACAATTTATCCATCAGCCTACTCGTCATGTTCGGTTTATCCTCTTCAACTTCATCAGCTTTATTAAACGATGTTATAATAGCAATAGTATTTGAAATACTGCTCGCAATATTAATGTACTACATCGGCAAAAAAACCAACTGGTTTGGAGAATTAGAGTAAACACAAAAATGATTGTTCAACTTTGAATAATCATTTATTTAATTTTTTAAAGTTTAAAAAAAAAAGAAAGTTAGGAGTTCAGGACTCCTATTGGTTCCAGTTTTATATTTAGAATGCTACTGGGGAAACATTGTTGTTTTTGTTGAAGTCAGTTAACATGGATGCTAATTTTGCTGTGTCCATGCTGCTGGTGTCTTTTGCCCAGAAGGTTACGATGTATTGTTCGTTTCCTTGTTTTACTACTTCAGAGACTCCGTGTGTTGCGTGGTCGTAGTCTTTGAAGCTTGCAGTGTTGTCAGCATTTTTGTTCACTGCCATGTCATCATCACCGTAAGTGTATTCTCTACCGTCATGGTGAATGACGTGATCAAGGACGTCATCGTTTTCCATGTCATCGTAAACATCATCATTTACATTTTTGTAGATGCAGACTCCTGCATCCTGATTTCCGTTCGCATAAACTGAATAATACTCTCCACTATAAATACTTCCAAATGAATTATCTACCTTAAAGTCGTTGACGCTTGCAGCGCAAGCACTTCCGATTAAAAGGGAAGATACCAATACTAAAAATAATACTCCTTTTAAGTTCATTTTAAATCACCTTCGTTGTTTAATTATATGGAAACGGCAGTATATAAATGTTTTCGAGTGCAAGTGCTTACTTACATCTTAAAAATAGAAAATAAGGAAAATAATTTGAGAAATAATGTAAATATACGTTTTAAGTGAATCTTAGTGAAAAATTTACTCATATAGATACACATTGATTATTATACGGCCAACATTCAAACATTTCAAATGATCATACATTCCATCCTTGATTATCACCAAGCATAGCATACATCTGCAAGCATTAGATAATTCATAAAAACAGTGAAAGCATGTATAAGTAATATTCTTTATGATGCTTTCAATTTGTGCAATTCATCTAAGACCAATAGACGTCTCAGTATTCTCACACATTTAGCAAACACATCAAAAATAGATTATTCAACTTTGAATAATATGCCATTAAATTTTTTAAGTTTTAAAAAAGAAAAAGAGTTTAGGAGTTCGGGACTCCTATTGGATCCAGTTTGCATATTTAGAATGCTACTGGAGAAACATTATTGTTTTTGTTGAATTCACTTAACATGGATGCTAATTTAGCGGTGTCCATGCTGCTTGAGTCTTTAGCCCAGAAAGTAACAATGAATTGTTCGTTTCCTTGACTTACAACTTCAGAAATACCATGAGTTGCGTGATCATAGTCAGTGAAGTTTGCAGTGTTGTCAGCATTTTTGTTCACTGCCATGTCATCGTCACCGTAAGTGTATTCTCTACCGTCATGGTGGATAACGTTATCAAGGATGTTGTCGTTTTCCATATCATCGTAAACGTCGTCATTTACATTTTTGTAGATGCAAACTCCTGCATCTTGATTTCCGTTAGCATAAACAGAATAATATTCACCACTATATAAACTTCCAAATGAGTTGTCTACCTTAAAGTCATTGACGCTTGCTGCACAAACGCTTCCGACTAAAAGAGAAGATACCAATACTAAAAATAATATCCCTTTTAAGTTCATTTTAAATCACCTTCGTTGTTTAATCATATGCAAACAAGAATATATAAATGTTTTCGACTGCAAGTGCTTACTTACCGATTTTAAACTAAAAAAACTGAACAATTGCGTATAAAATATATTACATACTGTTCAATGTTAAAAAAAAGAATTAAAAAAGGATTGAAAAATCCTATTTAATTGTAATTAAATTACTGTTCATTCCCAATACTTCAGTATAATCTCGTGTTATTGTAAATTCAGTCTCATTTTTAAAAGAGAAATCTTTCTTGTTAACCCCTAAATCTTTAATGTAAATCTTAACTGATTCTTCACTGACGTCCAAAATTATGTCAACAGGGTTAAGTTTATCATTTGTTTCAATTATATTGATTAAGAATTCTTCTAAAGATGTGCAAACGCAATCAGAAAATTTGTTATCATTTAATCGATTTTTAATTGATGATACTAACTCTTTAACTTCATTAACATCCGCATCTACAGTATATTCCCAAAAGTTTTCTCCAGGAGTTTTGTTCATAAAAATTCCATGATATTCTCCATTGGAGTTTTTGCTCAGATATTTGGAATAGCTGAAGATTCCGAATAATGAGAGTGCTCCGACACAGAATGGTGTAATCCAGACACTGTCTGAACCGATTACTTGCGGCAATAACAACAGCATCGCCACTACAAGTATCAGATTGAAGAAGAGTGAAACAATATTAGAAACTTTTGTTTTTTGAATAGCCTGAGTATAGAATATGTAAAAGAATACAAAACCAAGGGGTAAAAAGTACAGTCCATATAATCTGAGTGCATGAGAGACTGCTGCATGGTAATGTGCATCCACTGAATATAATGTTAGTATAGCATTCGGGAATAAAACCAAAACTGCAGTAAAAAATACGCTTGTAATCAGTATGAACCTGAATGAAATTTTTTTGATATATTCGATAGCAGTATAGTCCCTGTCCTGATGATAAACTGATAATATAGGGGATACGGTTTGCACAAGTCCAATGAAAAATATGGATATTATAAGTAATGTATTTGTACAAATCTGCTGTTCAACAAGTCCTTCATTACCCATGAGGTGAATAATGACTCCGTTATACATAAGCCCAGTTAGGGTTAAATATATCTGGGTTGAAGCGCCTCCAAAACCAGATCTGCAGATGTTTATAAAATCTTTTATATTTGTAGTGAATTTGACTTTTACGATTTTTAAAGTTCTGCTAGATTTAAAGAAATATGTTGCAATATAAAGTGATCCTCCAACGAAACTGAGAGCAGTAGCTAGACCTGAACCACCCATGCCCATATGGAAATAATACATTAAGATAATGTCAAATGTAGGGTCTATAATACTTGCAATTATCAGTGCTGTGGATGTGAATTTTGGCATACCGTCAGTTCCAACAAAATAAAACATGCAGAACATAAAGCAAAAGAACGGCACTCCAAGAATATACATTCTGAAATAATCCAAAGCATATGGATTAACATTCGGGGAATTGGATAGAAATCCGATTATTACATTAGGGAATATCAATCCGATAACAGCTATAACTATCCCTATAAGCAGTATAGATATTACTGCAACCGAAAAAATCTTATTGGCTTCATCTTCATCAAATCTTGCCTTAGCGGAAGCACAAATCAGACTGCCCCCTAATCCAATCATCCAGCATAAAAGATTAACGAAACATATGAATGGAAATATAATCTGCAAACCTGAAAGTGCCTCCACACCTAAAAGTGCTGAAACTATCAGTGCATCAACGACCACAGCCATGTTGGATGCAAAGATGCTCAATACTGTTGGAAAAAAGTACTGCCAAAATTTGCTTTTAATTAATTTATTGTTTCTCTCAAATTGCATAATTTTTCACCGTGTTATTGGATTTAAAAAAAGTCCAAATCTTTCAATAAGTTTATAAATCCAGATAAGTATTCCTCACTTGGTTGCGGCCATTCAAAGCCCAATTCGCTTAATACTTTTTTGGTATATTCCTTATCAGCCGGAAGATATTCATCTCCTAAGCCATCATCCTCATTTAATAGGGTGGCAATACCGAACATTCCTTCCTGTCTGGATTCATCCTTTAAAATGTCGTTTAAGGATTCTTTGAATTTTTCATCATCTACGATTTTCATATTCAAATTCACTTTCTTGAATACATCAATCAGTTTTCTGAATTTAACAAGATTATCAGTAGCCGGATGGAAAACAGTACATTCTTTTGGTGTTTTTGACAGCATTACAATTGATTTTGCAGTTAAATCAATAGGGCTGAATTCCATTTCCTCCTGCGAAATGGACTCAGAAATCATTCCAATTGTAACATATGACTTTAAAAGTTTTATGAATGCATTTGTTTCATAGTTTATCTGGAATTTGCTATCATAACTTCTGGCCATGAGATTTCCAACCCTCATTATTTTCACATCTGCATTATCATTGACGACTGACTCTAAAATTGCTCTTTCAGCTAAAAATTTACTTTCCACATATTTATTGCTGATAAAGTCTTGTCCTATAAACAGCTCATTTTCATGAAGAATGTCATTTGATATGTCTTCAATGCGAATACCTGCAACACTAACAGTTGAAACCTGTACAAATCTCGCATTTTTGGATTTGGCAAATTCCAAACAGTTTATTGCTCCATCCAAATTAATATCTTTTATTTCACTACCGTGAGCAAAGTGCTTTACGTTAGCTGCGCTGTTAATGACTGTATCAATATTAATGGAACTTAGCTTTTTAAAGTCATCCTTATTGGTAATGTCACCTTCAATAAGATGCAGTCTGTCTTTAAATTCAGCAAAATCATCTTCAAAGTAGTAATTCAGCAATCCATCCAAACGTTCTTCGATTGTTGAATCTTTTTTGGATCTAATTAAGCAGTAAACATTGCCTTTTTCACTTTCAAGCAATTCATTAAGTATATGAATTCCTAAAAATCCTGTAACTCCTGTTAGGAGGACATCACCTAATTCATCATCACATTTTTCGCCATAAAATGAATCGATATTGTTTTTATCAAGAAGATTATTGATTTGACTATAGTCGTAGTCATCATTTTTCTCTTCACCTGATTGCTGTTGTGTTGACAGGATAATTTTTGCCAATGATTTTGGAGTTGGATTGTCAAATAAATCAGCATAAGTAATGGTATATCCTTCGTTTAGGGCTTTGTAAATAATTTTAATTACAAGCATTGAATCTCCACCCATTTCAAAGAAATCGTCAGTTGTACTGACTTTGGTTACTCCCAGTAACTCTTCAAAGCATTCGACGAAAAATGCTTCAACATCGTTTTCAGGAGCAACATATTCTCCGCCTAAATTGCTTAAATCAACTTCAGGTAATGCACGTTTGTCAATTTTACCATTGACATTTAATGGAAGTTCATCCAATTTAACTACAAATGAAGGAACCATATAATCTGGCTTGCGGTCACTGACATATTCACGAATATCATTTCTAAGGTTATTTTCATCAGCTTCATCACTTACAACAACGTAAGCCACTAATTCATTGTTTCCTTTATTGACAACAGTTTGAACAGTAACATCTTCAACAAATGGAATCTTTCTGATTACTGATTCAACTTCAGGCAGTTCTACACGATTTCCACGGACTTTGACCTGGCTGTCACGACGACCTACAATACCTAAAGTACCGTCAGGCAGGAATCTCACCATATCTCCGGTTGCATAAATGCGTTCATAACCTTTAATATCATCAAACGGATTTTCAAAGAATGCTTTTGCATTCACCTCTTCACGATTTAGGTAACCTAAGCTTAATTGCTTACCTGCCAGATACAACTCACCGACAGCACCTAAAGGAACACGGCGGTGCTGGTCATCTAAAACATATCCTTTAACATTGCTTATGAAACGGCCGATACTGGATGTGTGAATACGTCTGTTTGCAAATATGCTTGTGGATATAGCCAGGTTTTCTGAAGGGCCATAAGATTCAAACGGACCGATGGAATCAGGTGCATTCA
Organism: Methanobrevibacter sp.; assembly: GCF_045539575.1. GTDB lineage: Archaea > Methanobacteriota > Methanobacteria > Methanobacteriales > Methanobacteriaceae > Methanocatella. The sequence continues at coordinate 9,941 of NZ_JAZQFM010000018.1, read as the reverse complement.
ATTCACCTAATTTCATTCCTCCAAAACATAAAAGTTTAATGCTGGTGTCCATACCGCTTTCTGCAAACAGCTTGCCCACCTGACTGGTAATAAATGTATGCGTACAGTTATGTTCAATGAAATATTTATTCAAAGAGCCTAAATCCAGTCTGATTTCTTCTGGAACTATGTATAATGCCCCACCAGTAATAACTGGTGAATATAATGCATGAGTATGCATATCAAACACATAAGAACAATGCATTCCATAAACGTCATCGGATGTGAAGTTGGTTTCTGTCACATACCATGATACAAAGTTGTTCAATGATCTTCTAGGAGTCAGGGAACCTTTTGGCGTACCTGTGGTACCGCTGGTGTATAAGACACATGCAACATCATCTTCTTCAACATCAGCAGTCTCTAAATGATTCAAACTACCGATGTCCTCTTCAAAAATATTTGATATGTTTAAAACAGAGATATCCAAATCATTTTCTGTAATTATTCTAAGCATTTTCTGTTCTGACTTGTCACTGACAATGACTGCTTTGGAATTGGAATCTGCTAACATTAAAATAATACGTTCATCAGGATATGTGGTTTCAATAGGAACGTAAGCTCCCCCCATCGCTAAAACACCCATACTTGTCAGTAAGAACAATTCTGAACGTGGAACAAACAAGGAAACAAAATCTTTATAATGAATATCCATGTCAGTTAATTCGTTCGCAATTTTATTTGCAATGAATGCTGATTCTCCATGGGTATATGAGCGATTTTTATATCCAACTAATGTTTTGTGCTCAAATTCCACCAGATTATCATTGAATGCATCTAAAATGTCTGCATATTTGAAATTATATTCAGTTTCATTATAACTGTCTAAAATTTCCAGATCTGTTTGAGAGGTATAATTTATATCTGATAGTTTATCTGCATTAACAAAATCATGTAAAATTAATTTAAATGATTCTCCAATATGTTCTATGAATTTTCGGGAGTATTTATCGGAATATATTATATTTAAACTATATTCACTGCCTTTTTGAACAACATCTACTTCAAGGTCAGTGATGAAATCATTCATATCTTCAATTATTCCATCCCTGACGTTCTTGTCGAAAGTATTTTCAATGAAAGTGACATCTCCTTTAGTAAACCAGTCAGGTTTAAATTGGAAAAGGATGTCTGAAGTGATATCGTATTCACTGGCAAGTAATCTGAATGGATAATAATTGTATCCCATCACACCATAAATAATATCAGACATATAATCAATAAATAAGCTGATTTGCTGGTCTTTACACTCAACCAGTAACGGCAATGTATTTACAAACATTCCAATTGAGTCGAAATTGTTAAATCTGTCACGGCCGTTTTCAACGATGTTGAAAGATACTTTATCATCACCCATGAATCTGGAAAGAGTATAAGCAAAAACACTGGTAAATAAAACATTTTCACTTGTTTCATATTTGTCTAAAAATTCACTGATGTCTGCTTCCAAATCAATACTGTAATTTCCTGGACCATCGGCATCAATACTTTCCAATAAAACGCCCGCCTCATCAATATCTGCTAACATTGATTCATAAAATAATGATGCCTCATCAAATTCATCTTTTTCACTTATTTGACTGTCAAAAGCAGATACTTTCAGGAAGGAGTCGTCAACATCAATAGTCTTGCCGTTAATGATTTCAAATAAATCATGCTCAAATACGGAAGCTGACAGACCATCAAAAATCAGATGGTGGAAAACAGCAAAGAGATTATACATTTCATCATTTTCAACAATTAAAAATCTTGACAGACTGTCCTGTAAATCAAACGGTTTGGTTACAAACTCACGACCGTATTCATCATCAACATCCGATTCAATTGTAATGGAAGGTTTTCTACCTTTTACAAGATAAGGAGTATCATATTCTTCACTGACTTTCATCTCTAAAATAGGATGTGCGGCAAAGAGTTTTTCTAAGGCATCAACTAATTTTTCCACCCCATATTCTCTAGGAATAGGTATGCTGACCGGAATTAGAAATGAATCCGTTTTACTGTTTGAAATAATATCCAGATAAATATTTAATTGAGATTCAGTTAAAGGACATCCTTTTTCCAGGGAATACATATCCAAATCGAAACTTAATTGCCTGATGCTTCCGGCAATTGCTAGAGGAGTGCGTAAACTTAAAATGTCTGCAACAGTAATATTATAACCCTCAAGATATGAAACTAATTTAATTGCTGTTAGAGAGTCACCTCCAAGACGGATAAAATCATCATTTAAACTAATCCTTTTTTGATCAAATATGCTTTCAAAAGCTTCCACGATTAATTTTTCATCTTTGGTACTTGGTGCAAGATATTCAGCACGTAAACTGCTCATATTTACTTCAGGCAATGCTCTTTTATCAACTTTACCGTTAACATTTAATGGGATTTCATCCATTTTAGTTATGTATGAAGGAATCATATAATCAGGTTTACATTCACCGACATAACTGCAAATTAAATCATTTAAAACATTTTCTTCTTCATTTCCAACAACATAAGCTATTAACTCACTGTTGGTACCATGTTTTACTGTCTGAACTGTCACATCTCCAACTTGATCAATTTCTCGAATAACTGCTTCAATTTCGGATAATTCCACACGGTTTCCTCTGATTTTCACCTGACTGTCACGACGGCCAACAATTCCTAAACTGCCATCAGGCAATACTCTTACAATATCTCCTGTACGATATATTTTATCATAATCGCCGCCATCAAATGGATTGTCAAGGAATGCTTTTTCTGTTTCATCATCACGGTTTAAATACCCGTCAGCAACCTGATAACCTGCCAAATATAGCTCACCGCTGGCTCCAATTGGGACTCGTCTGAATTCATCATCCAAAACGTAGGTTTTGACATTGCAGTTACAGAATCCCACTGAGGAGTAATCAGGTTTATCTTCATTATTGATGGATGTAACGAATGCAAAGGCTTCTGTTGGACCGTAAGCATCTACTAACTGATAGTCTTTCGGACTTTCAAATTCACCTAATTTCTCACCTGCAACAAGCAGAACATCCAATGAGGTTTCATCAACACTTTGCATAAACAGCTTACCGACTTGGGTTGTAATGAATGCATGAGAAACGTTTTGCGCCATGAAATAATTGTTCAACTCCTGCATGTTGAGTCTGATGTCTTCCGGAACCACTGACAGACATGCTCCGGCATGCATAACAACAGTAATTACGAAACTGCTTACATCAAAACCAATTCCTGAAAACAATGCATAAACATCAGTGTTATTCAAGTTATAGTTATTTATGTATGATTTAGCGACATTCACAACTGACTTTCTTGTTACTTTAACACCTTTCGGAATGCCTGTGGTACCGCTTGTATAGAGCATACACGCCAAATTGCCGTAAGCAACAGGCAAATTGTCTAAACTTCCGATGTCATCTTTAAGTATTTCTGAAATATTTAAAATAGTGGCGTTTGATAATTCTTTAACACGTTCATATGTTTCATCACTGGCAATAACGACTTTTGAAGCCGTGTCTTCCAGTATAAATTTTATACGCTCATCAGGGTGCTTGTCATCCAATGGAACATAAACTGCGCCTGAAGATAATATTCCAAGAATACTGAACATATAATGCTCACAGCGTTCTGTTAAAAATGCTACGTTATCTTGTGATTTAACGCCTAAATCAGCTAACTTTTTAGATATTTTATCTGCAATGAAAGCTCCCTGTGAATAAGTATATGAGACATTATTACATGATACGAGATTGCTTTCCGGATTTATGGAAAGATTGTCATTGAATGCATCTAAAATGTCTTCATAATCCAGTTCGCAGTCAGTTTTATTATATTCATCTAAAAGCTTCAAATCATCTGGAGACACATAATCAATTTGTTTTAACTCATTTTTATCCAATATTTGAGTTAGAATCTCTTTATATGCATAAGCAAAACGTTTGGCTGTTTCCTGACTATATTTATCAGTGTGATTAATCATGATTGAATAACCATCTTCCAAATCATTTGCAATGCATGAAAACTCACCGACGGTATCTATGGCATAATCTGTGCATATCATATCATTTTTGATATATGATGTATCATTCAAATCGGCATTATATTCAAAGAAAATATTATTGTTCAAATTAAATTCACTGGCAAGTAATCTGAAAGGATAACTACTATTGGTCATTGAATCTAAAACCAAATCTGATACATTGCTTACAAATTCTTTTATGGAAGCATTGCTGCAGTCCACAATCAGAGGTATGGTTCTAACAAAAATACCCACTGCATCTTGAACATAATCCTCATGACGACCATGTTCCATTATATTGAAGTAAACTTTATCTCCGCCTGTAAAACGGGAGTAAGTATAAGCAAATGTTGCATATAATAAATTGCCAACAGTAATTCCATTTTCGTGTGCAAAATCTTCTATTTTATCTTTGATTCCCCGAATAGGAAGAATAACGCTTCCTTCAGAGCCATCAATATCGCTTATCAGACTGGAAATGTCTTCAACTTCAGCAAAATTGCGGGCGAAGAATTCATGGGCCACATCATAGTGAGATTGGAATTTTGCATCGAAAAAGTCATAACTGCTATATACAAATCCAAGATCAATATCTCCTCCCACATCTTTTTCCTCTAAAATGTTATTTAAATCTCTTTTAATTATGGAAAGAGTTGTTGCATCACTTATTATGTGGTGTAAATCGAAAAATATTGCTTTGCGCTCTGGTGCATCAATAATATAAAATTTAGCTAAATTTTTATTTAAATCAAAAGGCTTGATTAAACTGTCCGTCTCATCATTATCAATAACTTCAATTAAAGGATGGGAATCACAGACTAATAACGGCATATCCTTGTTATCCAGTATACGTCCTTTCAAAATAGGATGTTTTTCAATTAATGTATTAACTGCATTTTTAATATCTTCAACAGATTTATCTGAATCGCACTCCACAATGCCTGAAGTTGAATAAGCAACACCTTTGTCATTTACTTTTTCATCCAGATAAACACCCATTTGAGGTTCAGATAAACAGCATACAATATTATCTTCAAATTTATGGTTTGCAATGAACTTTAGCTCATTTCTGATATTTTCAGCAAATTCTTGGTATTTATCTCCAATAAATGTGTCCAGAGCATAAGCACCACCCACCAGATACATTCCATCTGAACGTGTAACATTTAAGCTGATGCCGTAAAATTCATCATCATATACATCTATACTTATCTCATCATTGGATGATAAATAATCATTAATTGATTTGAATAACTGATTTTCAAATACAAATTCATTACTTAAGAAATTAAAAGTAACCGGACAATGCTTAAAATCCAAATCTCCAGTAGTATAAATCAGGGACTCATAATTTAAACCTAAATTATCAATATCTTTAAAAGCGGTTTTTAGATTATATATGTCTCTAATTAATGAAATATAATCATCATCTTCACTTACTTCAATTGGAACTGGATATTGGCTGGTAAACCATCCGATAGTTCTGTTAAGGTTGGATATTGTATCGTCACGACCATGAGACTCACGATTGAAAATAATATCTCTGCCGTAAGTCTTTTTATAAGCACGTGCTATTGCCAGTGCCCAATATTCCTCTTCAGACAGCATCAACGGATTATGAGCATCATAGTCATTTTCAACATTGAATGCATAAATGTTGGTTTTTCCTTTAATATCTGAATCATCCAACAAAGCATTCACTTCAATCCAATGCTCTTTTTCCTCATCGGAAATGTCATATGCTAATTTTTTCACATCTTCAACCCAATCCTTGTAGGGATATGGTCTTAAAAGATCTATTTCTTTGCATTTAATTAAACGGTAATAAATATAAGTCAAATCCACCAATAGAATATTCCAGCTTACTCCATCAATAATCATGTGGTGAATAACAAATAGGATGTAGTCATTTCCATGATAATGGATAATGTTGATGTCAATCAATTTATTGTGGATGTCCAATGATCTAACAGAATTGATGAAAATAATGTTAAATTCTTTATTTAAATCAGTGATTGTATGTTCATTAACTTCACAAACTCTGGTATTTAGCGGACGAACTTCCTGGATAGGATTTCCGTCATCATCAAATTTGTAAACCACTCTTAACATGTCATGAATATTGGCCAGTTCATCTACAGCATTCTGCAAGTCATCTGCATTTATATCAACTTTTGATTTCAAAATGAACTGTTGTGAGAATTCATTTTTATTATTCTGGTCAAAGAAATAACTTTGAATAGGCAATAAATCAATTTCTCCCTCAACAGCATCATAAGAAATATCTTCTTCAAATTCCAGTAAATTTTGTGCTATTAAATAAGGTGTTTTATAATTTAATATGTCTCTTGCAGTACATGAAACTCCGTTTTTCTGAAGTTGAGTAATGACCCGAATAGCGGAAATTGAATCTCCACCCAAACGAACGAAATCATCAAATAAACCAATATTTTCCATATTGAATACACTTTCAAATGCATCTATGATGAATTTTTCAGAATCGTTTGTAGCGGCAACATAATCAACATGCAATCCGCCGAAATCAATCTCCGGCAAAGCCCTCTTATCAACCTTACCGTTAACATTTAAAGGAATTTCATCCAATTTAACAATATATGACGGAATCATGAAATCTGGTTTGTTTTTAGAAACATAATCCCGGATATTGTCGCTTAAAATATTTTCATCCATGTCATTTGATGAGACAACATACGCCACCAGTTCATTGTTGGTTCCGTGTTTTATTGTCTGCACGGTTACATCATCGATATAATCAATCTCACGAATCACCAGTTCAACTTCTGATAATTCAATACGGTTTCCACGGATTTTTACCTGATTGTCACGGCGGCCGACAATACCTAAAGAACCGTCAGGCAATATCCTTACCATATCCCCGGAACGGTACATAACAGAGAAGTCACCATCATCAAACGGATTGTCTAAAAATGCTTTGATGGTTTCTTCCTCACGATTCAGGTAGCCGCTTGCAAGCTGAATTCCAGATAAGTATAACTCACCAACAGCACCAACAGGAACTCTTCTGAATTCATCATCCAAAACATAAGCTTTAAGATTGTCTAGAAGAAAACCGATTGATGAGGAATCGATTTTGTCTTTTTCTTCAATAGCTGTCACTGATACACAGGCTTCTGTTGGTCCATAAGAGTCAACAAACAGGTAATCGCAGGAATAATCCACTTCGCCCAATTTTTCCCCACCTGTACATAACACATCAAGGGAATGGTTGTCAGTAGTGTTTAAAAACAATTTGGCGACCTGTGTCGGAAGGTGTGCATGGGTAATATTGTGATTTTGGAAATGATTATTTAATGTATTCATGTCCAGTCTGACGTCCTTTGGAATGATATCCAAACAGGCCCCACAATACATTGGAACGAAAATACTTTTAATTGCACCTACGTCAAATCCGATGGATGCATATAGGGCGAAAACGTCCTCATGAGATATGCCTGATTTTTTCACATAATAACCGATATAATTTACAAGAGATTTTCTTGTGATTTTCACACCTTTAGGAATGCCGGTAGTACCGCTGGTATATAAAATACATATTAAATTACTTGAAACCACAGGTAAATGGGATAATGTTTGTATATCCTCTTTAAGAATGTCTGAAATGTTTAAAAGTGGAATGCCGTCAGTTAGATATTTTCCACGTTCATAAGTTTCATCACTCACAATAACCACTTTGGATTTTGTATCCCCTACGATGAATTGTATACGATCATCTGGATGTGCATCATCCAAAGGAACATAAACCGCACCCATAGAAACAATACCTAAAATGCTTAAAACATATAATTCGGAACGATTAACCAAAAATGCAACATTGTCATTGGCCTCTACACCAAGTTCCTTTAAATGTTCGGCTATTTTATCGGCAATGAATGCTCCTTCAGCATAGCTGTAATAACTGTCGTTATATGAGACAAGTTTGTCATTGGGATAATTAGCAAGATTCTCATTGAATGCATCCATAATATCCTCATAATCCAAGGCATGTTCAGTTTTATTGATATTGTCTAAAAGTTCAATATCTGAGGAAGTAATGTAATTGATATCGGATAACTTGTTAACTTTAATAATATCATGTAAAATTAATTTAAATGTCTCTCCAAAGTGTTTTATCATATCTGCAGAAAACTTATCTGAATACATTATATTCAAACTATATTTGTCCTCAATTTTAGTTACATTAGCACTGAGAGGATTTATCAAATCATTTCTATCTCCAACAATTCCTCCCTTAATAATATTTTGAAAATTGTTTTTAGGGAAAGTTAAATCATCTCTTAAAAGCCAGTCCGGAATATATTGGAATATTATATCTGAATTTATCCCATATTCGTTTGCAAGTGTTCTATATGGATAATAATTATATTTTCTTACACCTTTAATCAAATCAGATATTTGATTGATAAAAGAATCAATTTTCTGATTTTTACAATCTACAAATAAAGGCAAAGTATTCACAAACATGCCTATGGAGTCAAAACAGTCAAATCTGTCACGTCCGTTTTCCACTATATTGAAAATGACTTTATCGTCACCGGCAAATCTTGACAAGGTATAAGCAAAAACACTTGTAAACAATATATTTTTACTGATTCCGTATTTTTCTGTAAAATCTGTAATATCTGCTTCTAAATCAATACTATAAGTTCCATGCCCATCACTAGAAACACTGCTCAGTAAAGGGTTTACTTCATCACTATCTGCTAACATGGCTTCGTAAAATGAACCTGCTACATCAAATTCATCCATTTCATCCATTTGAGCATTAAATGCAGATACTTCTAAAAATGAATCATCAACATCAGGTGAATCTCCTTTAAGAATTTTCAATAAGTCCTGTTCAAAAACAACACGAGAAAACCCGTCAAAAATCAGATGGTGAAAAACAGAGAATAACTCGCATGTTTCATTAGTTTCAAGAATTAGAAATCTGCATAAACTGTCATTTAAATCAAAGGGTTTAGCTACAAAATCACGAGCAGACTCCTCACTGACAGTTGATTCAATGGTAATAGTAGGTTTTCTACCTTCAATCAAACAGGGAACATCAAATTCATCAGTGACTCTCATTTTCAAAATAGGATGGACTTCAAACATTAACTCTAAAGAATTCACTATATCCTCTGCACAATATTCATTTGGAATGCTGATGTTAAGAGGCATGAGGTATGCATCTAATTTATCATGAGCAATTATATCCAAATAAACATTTAACTGAGATTCGGTTAAAGGGCAGGGATTTTCAAGAGAGTATTCACCATTAACTTTTTTATTATTTTCATTTTCGGATTTTAATTTTGTTTTATTTTTCACCATAGATTCACCTTTTATTCCTTGTAATATATTATAACCATTTTAGAATATAATAATATCCTATTTTAAAAACTAAACAGATGAAAGATTTATTTTTAAATCCAATCTTTCATCAAAGTATTTAATTTGAATAATAAAAAAATTCTTATTTGATATTATTTAAAATTTAGATAAATATCCAATCATTAAATCTAAATCAGCGAATTTTATCTTAATCGTGCAAGAATACCACGGTCTCTTTTTAGGTCGTGGATGAATTGCACAAAAACAGGGTATGGATATTATTAGTTTTCAAATGCTCTCTCACTATTTGTTTATATTATGATTATTTAATATTATTATTGTGTGTTTTTTATAATTTGTAAAAAAATTTTAAAAAACCCTTTTTTGGATGTGATTCATGTGTTTTCTGAATATAATACTGTTAATAAAGGTATTGTGGTTAAATTGTATCCTGATGAAAGTATGAGGGATAAAATTAATCAGAATATTGGTAATGCCAGGTTTACTTGGAATAAATTATTACAGGAATATCAGGAAACAT
>NZ_JAZQFM010000017.1:0-3868 GCF_045539575.1 Methanobrevibacter sp. | reverse complement strand
TACAAAACAAAGGACGATGCATCCTTAATATACGATTCATTAGAAGTAGACAATGGCAATTATGTGAAAAGTAAAATAAACAATAACACCATTAACTATGAAATAACTAGTGAAAGTTTAGGGAGTTTTTTAGCCACCGTTGATGATTTAATTGCTTCAGAGATTGTTTGTGAAAAAATTATCAACAAAACCAAGGAACTATAAAAAGTTTTATATAAATAAAAATAATAAATATATACATTTAATAAAATATTATTCAAGAGAGTGTAATTTATGCAATGTCATTATCATCCTGAAAGAGAAGGTACAGATCAATGTGCAATATGTGGAAAATCAATTTGTAAAGAATGTGGATTAGAAATAGCTGGAAAAGTTTATTGTAAAGATTGTTTAGAAAAAATTGTCGGACTCAGTTTAGACAATTCCCAAGCTCAAGCTCAACCACAAAGCGAACCAGTATATGCTCAAGAAGAAAACATATACCAACCGCCACAAGAGGAAAGCGTATATCAACCGCAAGAAGAAAACATATACCAACCTCAAGAGGAATATGAAGTACCATATGCTGCAGAAGAGCCTCAGGAATATAAAGTAATCAGTGATGACTCACCATACAATATCAAAGACACCATTGAATATTCAGGCGGATTAGAATCCTCTTATTTAAGTGAAGAGGAAAACATCTATCAGGAACCACAACCTGAACCTGTACAAAATGAATATTACACTCAAGAAGAAATTCAACAACAACCTGTTGCTGAAGAACCAGAATATATTTATCCAGATCATGATTACCAACCACCAAAAACAACCGCAAGACAAAATCTTGAAGATAAATATGAAAAATATTTAGATGATTTATACTTTGATGAGAATGAAATACCATTAGGAGAACAATTAGCAAAAGATGAAGCACAATACGGTTCATTAACCAAAAAAGAATATGCTCCTAGACCAACCCAGGAACCTCCTAGAAAACCTGAACCTAGAATTGAAACTCCTGAAGAAATGGAAGCTAGAATCAGAGCTGAAATTGCAAGGGAGCAAAATATTAAAATGGATCCAAAACAAGAACAAGACAATGGAATCCATAACATCAATTACAAAGATGAAAAAGAACCACTGGGCGTTGTAGATATCATATTAACAATCATATTAATTATTGTGATTTTAATTGTATTATACTACATAGTCTACTTATTTATATTGAATGCAAGCTATCCAACATTTATGGATGCAGTATTTGCACTCAAAAACCCACAAAATGTAATCAATGCTTTATTGAGTCATTAAATAATGAAATATTTTCATTATTTACCTTTTTTTTAAATTTTTCCAAACATTCATCATTTTTATATCCTAAAACCCTAATTACAGAAGGATAATTGTCAATATACTGTGAAATTAACTTTTTAGGAACAGGATTTTCTAAAATGCTCAATACTCTTTGGCGAAAATGAGATGAAAATCCATGAAGAATAGCTTTTTCCAATTCATCAATGCTACTGAACGGCCTGTTTTCTATTATATTATTGGCTAATTTATCATTGAACAAATTAAGTGCGGACAATTCCTCTAAACTATAATCATTGGCAGTGCTTAAAATTGTCACAACATCACGAATTCCATAAATTATGGCATCATTTTCTATTTCTCGTTTTAATACCTCAATAGTTTTTGAAGGCATCATATCCATTACTTCATCAAAATTATTGTTCATGATGCTTTCGCGTATTAATGTGCCGCTCACGCCCCCTATACGTTCGACGAAAATAAATTTATCCTTAAAGTCAAAGCCTATTTTACTCAGTGAATTTGAAAATGAGGTGATTACATAGTTATCTTCCTCAAGCTTTCCTTTCAGGATTATATCACCTGCAGTCTTATCAACGATCTTATATGGTTTGGGAGCTACATGATGACCCATATTGATTCTTTTCAAGATTTCATCCATTCCTTCGACAGGCTTGTATCCCCTTGGAATATAATCGGTGTTCAATGCCTTGAACATTTTACAAAGACATAATGAATACTGGCCGGAACCCATAATTCCCATCGGAGGCCCTTCAACCACAATGTCGGCACCAACAGAAATAGCAATTTCTGCCCTAATTTGTCTTGGTAATATATATGGTATACCTCTACCACTTCTCTCAAACAGTCCCGGTACAATAGCAACAAATAACGATGAAGGAAACATATGTTTTGCAGTTTTCATGCAATGAAAATGACCGTTATGTAAAGGATTATACTCTGTGAAATCTGCGACTAAATTAACATCAGGATCATTACCTGAAATTTTAGGATTTTCATCCAAGTCATTGAAAAATAATTCCATATCACGCTTAAGAATGTTTGAAACTTGAGACATAAGAATAAATATAATTCTTAAATTAAAAAAAACTTATGTTTAAAAACGGACAAACAATTAACTAACTAAAAATCAATGGGGATAATATGGAGTTAGTAATAAAAAATTGTAAACTTGTAGATGAAATCGGCGAATATAACATAAAAGTTGAAAATGGAAAAATATGTGACATTTCAAAAAATCCGATTGAAGGTGATGAAACAATCGACATAAACCACAATTATATAATGCCAGGTTTTATCGACCCCCACATCCATTTTAGAGATCCTGGAATGACCCAAAAGGAAGATTTCAAAACAGGCAGCATGGCCGCTGCAAATGGCGGTTTTACAACAGTCATCGACATGCCGAACACAATGCCAAAAACCAATACTTACGAAGCGCTTGAAGAAAAAATAAAAATTGCACAGGAAAAATCAGTCATTAATTTTGAACTTCAGGCAGGACACAATTCCCTTGAGGAAATGGAAAGAATGGTTACACTAAATCCAATATCATTTAAAGTGTTTATGGACCTTGAGAGTGATGAATCCCTTGAAGAGATATTCCACAATCTGGGAAAATTAAAACAAACCACCGACTATAATGGACTTGTAGCAGTGCATTGTGAGAAAAAATCAATTGTGGAAGAAGAAACCAATAAATTAAAAGAAAAAGAGGAAAATGAACCTATTGATTACAGTTATGCCCGTCCTGCAAGGTCAGAAGATGAATCCGTAAAACAGGCTATAGAACTTGCAGGCAAAAATAATTTAAGGCTGCATATCTGCCACCTGAGCTCTTCCAAATCATTAAGTCTTGCAAAAGATGCAAGCAAAACACAGGCAGTAAGCTGGGAATTTACACCACACCATTTATTACTAGACAATTCTGCATACAATACATATGGAACATTTGTAAAAACCAATCCCCCACTTAGAGAAAAAAATGACAGCGTCAGAATTACTGATTTGGATGAAACTTCAATAATAGGAACCGACCATGCCCCACATACCCTAGAAGATAAAACAAAAGGAGTATGGAAATCATCACCGGGAATTCCAAATTTGGAAACAGTTGTTCCGCTACTGTTAACTGAAGTCAACAAGGGAAATATTGATTTGAAAATTATTCCGAAGATATTAAGTGAAAATGCAGCAAAAGTTTATGGTTTGGAAAACAAGGGAGAAATAGGCATTGGAAAAGATGCTGATTTTACAGTAATTGACTTGAAACGGGAAGGAAAATTCAATATTGATGAATTTAAAACAAAAGCAGAATACTCTCCATTTGACGGTTGGAATTACATTGGAATGCCAGTAATGACAATAGTCAATGGAAAAGTAGTAATGAATAAAATATAACTAATTTTTTTAAAGGGTGTCCGCCAAAATTAGTTTTTGGCAGACCTGTTGATTTTTAATTAAAATATTGTCACATCGAGTTTTAATTGGTTCATTACTGATTCTCTTTCGCAGAAATTTTCTAAATCTTCTGTTAAATTTTCTATTTCTTGTG
>NZ_JAZQFM010000016.1:0-14643 GCF_045539575.1 Methanobrevibacter sp. | reverse complement strand
GTTGCGAACATCATCTCAAATCCGAACATCAGATTTTTGATTTTGGCAGGCGCTGAAGTGCAGGGCCACATTACCGGTCAGAGCTTCAAGGCACTTCACGAAAACGGTGCAGATCCGGACAAGAAGAAGATTATCGGAGCTACCGGAGCAATTCCATTCGTTGAAAACGTTCCTCTTGACGGTGTTGAAAGGTTCCAGCAACAGCTTGAAATCGTTGACTTGATTGACACTGAAGACATCGGCGCTATCCAGTCCAAGATAAACGAATGCGTTGAAAAGGATCCTGGTGCCGTTGAAGGCGAACCTATTGTCATGGAAGTTGACGAGGAAAACGAAAGAATGGTCATCGTCAAAAAGGACAAGAAAGACAAGAAGGAAGCTGAAGCATAGCTTCCAATTTTTTTATTTTTTTTCACACATCAATCATTTCACCAGCCTACTTTTTCACATTTGCATCCCGTCACTTTTGTGCATTTTTTTAAAATATGCAAATAAAACCGCAACCTTTATATATTACCTGAAAGATATAACTACTTGTGATTGTGGAAAGTTGTATCTTTTAAGAAAAATCAAAATAAAACCAAAAGGTTTATATACTATTACAACCTACCTATAATTGCAAATATGTATCTTGTTTAGAAAAATGCATTCCACCAAGAATGTTTATTTCTAAAAAATGTAGTCGAACGCCACCACAGTAAGTGGAAAAAATAAAGTAGGTGATAACGTGAACCATAACCATTCAGTAAACTGGAGCGACAAAGTAAAGAGTCTCGACAAGACCATCCGAGATGAAATCGGAATCGAAGGTGAAAACGAGGCCAAACACATATTGATTAAAGTTCAAACCAAGGCTGCAGAGGCAATCGAGCCTGCATTCATCGTAGGGGAGGATGAAACCTTCCTTGACCTTTTTGTGCTTTCACCGCAAGGTCCTGGAATAACATCAACCGCAGTCCTTAAGGACAACATCCAAAGCATAGGTGTTATCGGAGGAGTGTCCGCCGAAAAGGTTGACCCGTCAGAAGTGCCGGAAACCCCGCTTCTCGATGACGTGGAAGGACTTTACCAGTAACGATCATGACGTATAATTCATTTAAATCGAATACGCATGCTTGTTTTAACCATCACCGGTGATGTCTAACCAGCATCACCACCAAAACCATAGAAGAGGCGAAACATGAACAAAGCAAAACTAAAGGATATCGCAGAAGTCTCAACAGGACTTTCATTCAGGCGATATTTGGACGATGCCGGAGAGCAGTTCGACGTGATTGTTCAAAGGTCAATTAAAAAGGATGGAATACTGGACGATTTCGATTCATTGAGACTGAACCCAAAAAACCTAAAACCACACCATTTCACCAGAAAGGGGGACGTTTTGATGAAGATGCCATACCCGTATGATGTTGTTTGTGTCAGCCAGGAGGGTTTGGTGATAAGCGACAGGATAGCTATAATAAGACCGCATGAGGGGATTGACCCTTCATTTATAGCGCACCTGCTTACCAACGCACATATCAAAAAGCAACTGTATCAACTCTCATCAACCGAAAGGATTCCTCATGCATCACTAAAGCAGATCAAGGAACTGGAACTTGTAATTCCTGATTTGGAAACCCAAAAAAGATACGGCCATCTCCTCAACACCATAAATGAAAAGATAGCTGAGGACCTGAAGGTTGTTGACTATGACAGAAACCTTAAGGAAGGAATCCTGAACCAGCTATGGGGGGAATTCTAAATGAGACCATCAAGATCACGCAACTACAAAATACTGAGAAACATCCTCTCACAAACCAGGCAAATCGATTTCACACAGGATATATCCTATTTAATCATCAACGCATTCCTTTACAAGTATGCATCAGACCTGCTCAAGGACTATCTCATGACGGTTCTTGAGGACAGTGCAATCCCATTTGATGAGGCATATGAAAACGACGAGTGCCGAAAGCATCTAAGAGATGATGCGCTAAAGACTTTCGGATACTTCATTGACAGTCCAAACTGCTTCATTGATGAGGTCATAAACCAGTCATACTCCGAAAGGTTCTTCATTCATCGCTTTTTTACATCATTCACACAACATCTGGAATTCAGCAGGGATTCCAACTATGAAAAGTACTTCACTTTCCTTTTCGACACGCTCAAAAGGGAAGTCAACATCAACAAATTCGAATTTGAAGGGGAAAACCACCTGATAGTTAAGGAAATCATAATTCTCATTTCAAGACTGGACGTTATGGAGGAGGCATATCCGTTTGAAGAGGTATTTGACCAGATCTGCCGTTCAAAACTCATCCGCACAACTCATGACCCCGAATATGTAACTCAGGTCCTCTCTGCAATAGTCTCATCAGCAAAGATGGATGCAGTCGATGTATACAATCCCTTTTTCAATGACGGGGCATCACTCATCGCACTTAAAAACGACACCCGATGGGCAAACACCTACGGCAAATGTGCTGATAACATCACTTACTGTGCAAGCATTGTAAAGATGCTTTTAAGTGATTTTGATTTGGACAAGGTATTTCTCGATTATTCATCTCCATTCGAATCAGTCGACATCAACAATGCATCATTTGACGTTATCGTTTCAAGAATTCCTTCAATCACACCGAGAAACTATAAGCGATTCAACCGACGCCAGAATATAGAACGGGTCAGAAACACCAAAAGAAAACAGCTCATAGGCGTTTTATCAGATGACTTTGCAATGGACGGCGAAGCACTGATGAACGATGAGGTAATCAACAGCGCCATAGATGACATATTAAAGAAGATGGACCTTGAAAAGGAAGCCGGACTCAATTTCCAGGGGGAATACGAATCACTTAAGGACAGCGAATATCTCTTCCTCATAAACCTCATAAACTCCCTGAATGACGACGGGATAATGGCGGTCAGCATGGCCCAAAGCTTTTTATCCAAAAACTCACTCCAGACACTCAGAAAATATCTGACAGTTGAGAAAAACTACATCGATGCCATCATAAGCCTTCCCGACGAGCTTTCAAAACCAAGGCCTTCAGACATTATCGTGGTATTTCGCAAAAACAGATCCAAGGACGATATCGTATTTGTCGACATGTCCAAAAACTATGAAACCTCAAGACTCAAACATACAGTTCCGGGGATGTTTAGAAGAAACCTTGTATTCGACGGCAAAACAATGTATGAGCTGATTGATGTTTTAATCAAGAGGATAGCAGTTGAAAGGTTCTCCAATGTCGTGGATCTTGAATGCATATCTGAAAACGAGTTCAACCTGTCAATTTCAAGGTATGTTGACACCTTCGAAGGGGAATTCGTATCCCTGAGGGATCTCAAATATCAAAAAGAGGAAATTGACGAAAATCTTAAAAGACTGAATAAAAAAATAGATATGATGTTGTCTGATTTGAATATCAGATTCTAACATCATTTTGATGAATTTTAGGGCTTTGTGAGTCCAAATCAGCGCTTCCTGTGAAGTATGACATGTGAATGAGACGGTCCTTGAATGTGTAAAGGCTTCCAAGTCCGTCCTCATCTGAAAACTCAAATCTCTTTTCTTCACCCTCATTTTTAAACTCTTCAAAGTCACTGTTTAAGGCATTTTCGATGACGCTTTCAATGGTGTCCGTGTTTATGGTAAATACGTTTTCATTTATCTCCGCATTGATGAGATAGCTTTTAAGAATCTTTTCATGATATTCCCTGTATATTTCGGAATTCAAAAAGATTTCAAAGCCTTTCATCTCTCCGTCAATCAATACTGCAACACCGCTCTGGCCTTCAGCCACTTCAAATGCATCCAAAAATTCGTCCAAATCTGCCTTTGCATTTTCATAGCTTTCAGACATTGCCTGTGTCGGTGATGAGAAGTCCCTTGACATTTCAAGCTCATTTATTGAATCCCAGACGGCCTGCTGGGCGCTTCCATGGTTTCTGTGGGCATGTATTTTTGCAACACGGGTGCGTATGTTTGCAATATTTGAGGACTGTTTGAAATTATGTTTGAATCCCCATCTGCCGTGTTCTGTGCAGTTTACAGGCACTTTCATTTCACTTTGCGGTGCAATGAGAATTGTTGCATCAATGATACGGTTCTGGTCTCCCCCAACTATTTCCTCGCCGTCTACAAGGAGTAAAGGAACCACTGACTTGTTTGCAACAATGATTGTGTTTACTGTTGAGTGTTCGCATTCCTCAACTGCCACAAGGCCCAGCTCAAATCCTTTTTTCAGTGTGAGCAAATCGATTTTGTGATTCACCGGTGTTTTTATAGGAACGATTGCCACGTTCTTGTGGACCTGAGCGTCAAGAAGTTCGAAGTCATCCATGCTAGCTATCATCGCCGTCACCCTTGATGTTTTTGGATATGAAATCCACATCTATTTTTCCAAGATTGTCTGAGAGGTAGTGGATGTCGCTTTCAGGGTTTTCCACCTCGGCAATGTATTCGTCTGATGTCATTACCTTTGCTATTGCTGCTGAACCGGTGACAAATTTGATTTTAGCAAAGTATTCATCGTTTATCTTATCGTACAATCTTCCCCCGCTCATGCATCCGGTAATGACGGTGTTGGTGCTGTTTGCCACGTATCCGATTTTTCCGAAGTATCTCATTTCGCATGCTATCGCTTCGGTGTCGTACTTGTTGTCCGGCTCCTTGACGAGCTTGATGATGCCGTCAAGTTTCAATGGTTTTGTTCCGTGCATGTTTTGAAAAGCTGTTATTGTTATATACATATATTATCACCTTGTGTATATCTTGTGGTTTATACTATTTAAATGTTTTCAAAAAACTTGTTGATGTTTTCACGATGCCCAATGAAGAGTATCAGGTCATCCTCCAGGAATTTGAAATCGTTGTTGACTTCAATGAATGTGTCCTCTCCACGAACGACGCCTGTAACCTTCAGGCTGTGCTCCTCAAAAGGAAACTCGTCAAGATGTGCGTCCTCGCTGACCCTTATGGAATCGATTTCCAAATCTGTGTACTTGTAGTTGAGGTATGAGGAGATGTCCTCGGAGGTGACGTTTCTGAATGCGTCATAGTTGTCTGACCTCAGGTCATTCACAGCATCGCTTATCTCATCGGCATCCTTGTTGTAGTAGTCCATGATGCGTGTAAACATCATGATACTTGTCTCGAACTCCTTAGGAATAACCTCATCCGCTCCGGCTTCAATGACCTCGTCAATGTTTCTCAGATATCTTGTACGCACTATGATGTGGATGTCCGGATTCAGACGGCGTGCGGCATCGATTGTCTTCAGGGTCTCCTCATATGTGGAGGCGGATATCACGATGCACTGTGCGGATGTGATGTTGAGCTCCTTCAGGACGCTTTCATTTGATGCCTTTCCGTAGATGATCGGTATTCCGAGAGCCTGCTGGTTTTCAACGATTGTAGGGTTCATGTCGACGATACGGTATGGAATGTTGAACTCGCTGCATGCCTTTGCCATCTGCTTTCCGTTAAGGCCCATACCTACAAGAATGACGTGGTCCTCAATCTCTCCTGCATCCTCAAGCTCCTCAGGCAGGCTTTTAAGCTCGCTGTCCACATTGAAGTAGTCAATCTTTGAGAATGCCCTGACGATTTTTGGAGTCAGCTTTTCCAGAAACGGAGTGGAGGACATTGTAAGGATGCTCACTCCAAGAAATATTGAGAAAAACTCGCTTGTCATGAGGCCGTATTTCATACCTTCCTTGGCAAGAACGAATGAGAATTCCCCAATCTGACTTAAAAGGATTGCAATGCTTATGGAAACCTTGGTCGGAAGCTTAAGCACCATTCCAGTAATCAGTGTGGCCATGAAATTGATTGCAAGTATCACTGCTGTCAGTGCGATAATTATGACGATGTTGTCCAGAAAGAGATGCAGATTCACCATCAGACCAATACTTATGAAAAACAGGCTCATGAACACGTCCTCGAAAGGCTGGATGTATCCTAATGTCTGATGGGAGTATTCGGTATTTGAAATCAGAAGCCCTGCTATGAATGCGCCCAGTTCGGGGCCGATTCCGATAAGGCTGGTTGCAAAGGTTGTTCCCATACATATGAAAAGTGTCAAAAGAAGGAACAGATCCCTGTTTTTGGTCTTGGCGGCATCCCTCAATGCCAGAGGAATGAACCATTTTGCTCCTGCAAATATTATTGCGCCAAGGCCGACTGCCTTGATGAGAAGTGTCGGCAGGGTGTGCAGCTCAAGGGATTGGCCTCCGAGAAGAGGGGTGATTAAGATTACTATGATTACTGCTATGTCCTGGAATATCAGAATACCCAGGGTTACCCTTCCCTGAACTGAGTGTGTGATGTGCTTTTGCTGCATTACTTTCATTACGATAGCTGTTGATGAGAATGCAACAAGGAATCCCAAGAATAGTGAAGCATTAGGGTCAAGGCCTAAAACCAGGCCCAGAACGGATATCAGAACTGTGGTTAGAACCACCTGCAGGATACCTCCGATGAGTGCATAGCGCTTGATTGCAGAGAACTTTTCTGCTGAAAACTCAAGGCCTATAATGAACAGCAGGAATATCACTCCTAGCTCAGAAAGGCTTGATATCAGTGTTGTGTCATTGATTGCATGGCCCAGAACGATTCCGGTAATGAACAGTCCAATCATTGTCGGCAGTTTCAGCTTGTTGAAAATCAGAAGCACAATCACTGCGGTGATTAAAATTATTGACATGTTTTGAAGTAGTAAAATATCCATGTTTTCATCTACATATTATATTTTTCAATATCATATTTGTTTTACATATGTTATTAAATTAATTATCCGATTGATTAAAATTATAATTTCATCAAGTAAATGGTATTTGGTTATAGCGGTTTGTGATTTAATCATGGATTTTTATCGTGCAGTTTTTCCGTTGCGATAGATGAAAATTTCTGATATGGCAGGTTTATGGTATTGTCAATTACTTGAGCTAAAAGCAGTTTAAAAAGAGAAAGGGTAGTAGATTATAATCTACTAACTTTAATTAAAGATTCAACAGGAATTCCTTCAATTTCTGAAAGGCCTGCCTTGTCAATCAGTACAGTAACGCAGGTAGGTTCTCCACCTAAATCCTTGACTGTGTGGATAACTTCCTTAGCGGTTTTTCCGCTGGTAATGACGTCGTCGACAATGACGACCTTTTTGCCTTCAACGCTTCCGAAGTTGGTACTGATGGTACCTTCGTCGTCAGTCTGGTCATTGTCCTTTCTGTGTTTGTTAGGGTGGTAAATGGCAAGTGATGTGTCCATTCCAGTCATGTCCTCTAAAAACTCAGTCATTACTGTTGCAAATGGAATTCCACTAACTGCAATACCGCATACAACATCAGCTTCACCGTGTGTTAAAGCCATGTCGCTTAAAGCGCCGGAAACATAACTTAAGCGAGTTGAGTTTCCACCAATGCTTTTCCAGTTAATTGCAAAGTCGACAGGAGCGTCAGCTTTGGTCTCTTCAGCCTTTTGAAGTGTCAACCATCTTGCTGTGTCCATACTTACATTAAGTTCATCAGCAATTTCACCGGTGGTGAATCCGTGTTCTCTTAGTTCTTGAGCTTTTTGAATTAATTTTTGTTTCACATTATCACCTAAATTATAATTCCTCAAAACTGATCGGTTTGTGTTCTTTGGATGATCTGTTAGCAGCAATAACCATCTTAAGAGCTTTAAGTCCGTCTTCACCAGTAATTTCTGGTTCGGTATTGTTTACAACTGCGTTCAAGAATGAGTATAATTCTCCTTTAAGAGGTTCTTCATGCTTGATTTGAATGTCCTGAGCAAACTTACCGTACACTTCAATGCTCTGTTTGATGTAGTCCACGGAAATGATTCCTGCGGTACCGGTAAGCTCTAATTCTCTACGTTTGTAAGGAGTTAACCAGTTTACTTCAATGATACCTGTTGATTCGTTGTCAAAGTTTACCATAATCTCAGCGTGGTCTTCAAATTCTGAATCATCGAAACTGCTGTTCATTGTTCCGTAAACTTGAGTGACTTCCTCTTCGAATAAGTAGTTCATAATGTCTAAATCGTGAATAGCTAAATCGATTGATACACCAACGTCCTTAATCCTTGGTGGGAGCGGTCCTACTCTTTTTGCAAAAGCAGACACTATGTCTCCAATTACTCCGTCATCAATAAGTTCTTTAGCTTTTTGAACTGCAGGGTTGAACCTTTCAACATGTCCGGTTGCAAGAAGCACGCCTGCCTCTTTAGCAGCGGCAATCATTTCTTCCGCTTCATTCAGGGTAAATGCGATTGGTTTTTCAACGAGTACGTGTTTTCCACATTTGATTGCTTCCATTACGACTGCGTGGTGGAAAGTGGTTGGAACACATACGCTTACAGCTTCAATTTCTGGATTTTTGAGTAGTTCGCAATAGTCGGTGTATCCCTTAGCCCCGTATTTTTTCTCTATTTTCTTGAGAGCTCTTTCACTGACGTCGGAAACTGCGACTAAATTTGCTTCCTCCATCTTGTGATAGACACGGACATGGTTTTCACCCATAGCTCCTACTCCGATAACTCCTACGTTAACAGTTTTCACTTAAATTCCTCCGTTTATATATAATCCGCAAAAAGTCTTCCAATGCGCCCGCCAAGTTCAAGTGCATCTTTAATAGAACCTTTTTCGTTTTGCTCTTTAAGGATTTCTCCTTCTTTAGTCAATAATATTGAATAAACATTAAATTCTTTGTCATTCATACGTGCAATGGAACCGATCGGCCACTGACAGCCAACTCCAAGCTCCTCAAGCACCTTTTTTTCCGCAAGTACTTCTTGCATTGAAATGTAATCATTTAACTTAGCTATAGTCTCTTTTTTCTCATAATCCTTACGGGTGATTATGGCCAGCGCCCCTTGGCCTGCAGGAGGTGTGATGTAGTCTATTGGAAATACGGTCTTGATGTATTTTGTCAGATTCAATCTTTTCAATCCCGCTTCAGCCATTATTGTGGCATCCAAATCATCACCTAAAGCCTTTTGGATTCTGGTTTCAATATTTCCACGAATAGGTTTCAGTTCAAATTCCTTTTCGTAGTGATTGCAGAACGCTTCTCTCCTAAGGCTGCTGGTTCCAAGTCTGGAACCCGGACCTAGCTCGTCCCAGGTTTTATTTGAAATAAGGACCTCATTTGGAGATTCTCTTTTTGGAACAGCGACGATTTCCAAATCCTCGTCAAGTTCGGTAGGCAAATCCTTAAAACTGTGTACTGTAAAATCAACCTCCTCTTCCAAAAGTGCAATGTCCAGTTCCTTGGTGAAAAGACCTTTTGAATCCATATTGTACAGTTGGGAGGTTGTAATTTTATCTCCTTTAGTTTTAATAATTTCAACGTCAATTTTCTTGCCGGTTAATGCAGACAAAGTCGCACAGACCTGATTTGTCTGAGCAAGTGCCAATTGACTCCCACGGGTTCCAACAATCATTATTTAAATCTCCGAATTTTTCTTTTCTAGAAAAATTAATTTTTACTAGAAATAAGTCTATACTTATAACTAGTTCTACATTGTTAATTTTTATAGGTTTTAATAATTAAATGTTTCAATTTTTAGTTGAAAAATCAGTTTGAATCATCTTTGTGAAACTTTGCGGTAATCGGACCTGTAGATGAACAGAAGATTCTTATCATTTTTTAAAGCCAAATCATAAACTTCAGTGTAGTCTTTAATCAATGATATTTCCTTAGTCATTCTGTCAGCTATTGAAGAGCCTACATCTCCTGTAAGTATGATTTCACACTCAAGGCTTTCCAGATACTCCGCAACCTTGTTTTCATCGATTTCTTCACAGGTGATTCCGTAATCTCCTCCGATTGCAACATACCAGCCGTCCAAATTGTCGATCATTTCAACGGATTGCCTTATGGCGTCGGTATTGATTCCGGGATTTATCTCTTCAATTATTGTGAAATTCCCGTTACTTCTTTTTGTGGTCCTTCCAGTAATTCCATTAAAATTAGCCAATCCATTAATTATTTTATCTTCATCAATTTCAAGTGCAAGGCTTGTCAGGATGACTCCCAATACGTTCAATACGTGATGGCGTCCCGGTGCAAATGTTTCGACGGTCATTGTGCCGTTTAAGATATTGTCATTTACTGTCTTGACATCTTTGTACTTTACGGTTATTTCTGTCCTGTCCAGTGAGTATGAAACGCTTTCGCAGTACAGGTTTGCATCCTCATCGCTGAGGGAAAATGTATTGATTTTAGGATGGGGCACGTCACTGTAGTACTCATCAAGGCTTTCCTTGTTGCACACCACTGTAGGGCAGCTGAAGATTTGCCTTTTGGCCTCGCTTGCGGTCATTCTGTCCTTTGCAATAGGGTAGTTTTCAGAAATGTTTGTCAGAAGTCCGACATCTCCGATTCCGCTTGCCCCAAGTGAGGATTCAAAGATTGCTGAGTTGTACTTTCTCAGGTTTTCGCTTTCGACAACGCCGTCAGCAATTTTGCAGATCGGATTTGCAATCTTGTATGCAAGGTCAATTGTCTCCTTGATGTTTGCAGGTGTTATTGAAATGTCCCTTTTAAGGACAATCTCCTTTTCATCCTCATAAAGAAGCGCTCCAAGGCTTGACAGGATTAAAGGATTTTCATCAATAAGAATCTCTTTAAGCATGAAAACGGAACTTGTCTTTCCCTTGACTCCTGTGATTTCAATTTTCTTTATGTCATCTCCCCAGTCCTCGAGAAGCTCCTTGACTACTGCGTGATGGGTTATGAATGAGTATTTAAGCTCAGGATTGTTTTCGGTTATGTCTTCACATGTCAGCGGGAGGTGGACCGGATAGATTATCCTCATCTCGCCCCTGTATTTTGCAAGTTCGCTCAAGTCATCCAGAAGCCAAACGTCATAAACCTCAAGCATTTTCCTGTCAATGACATTCAGTGTGTTGTAGATGTCATATGCAAGGACATTCCTGCCTTTTTTTGCAAGGCTGATGGCTATCTTCACTCCGCCATGAGTCATGTCAATAACTAGATTATTCATTTATACACCTGTTGGGGTTGCTGACGCCGCCTTCACCCAGTTTGTCCTTAACCTTCTTGTAGAAGTATTTTGTGGATGTTCTTATGAAATAAGCGTCCTTGTCAGATTTTTTGAACTTGATTTCCTCTTCGTAATCCGCTTCCTCATTGCGCTGGCCGTCCATAACAAACACTGCACTCTTACCCTTTTTAAGCAGTTTAACTGCAATTTCACTGTTGTCGGACACTACAAACGGTCTTGCTCCAAGCTTGTACGGACATATCGGTATGATGATGAATCCGCCCACTTTAGGATCCATGATAGGTCCTCCGGCAGACATCGCATAAGCTGTTGAACCGCTCGGTGTTGAAATGATCAGTCCGTCAGCCCTTACCTCATCAATGATTTCCCCGTCAACCTTGATTTGGAAATGAAGCATCTTTGCAGGCTTGCTTGTCATGATGACAACCTCGTTGATTGCGGAATAGTGGTTGTTTTCGTGTGAAACTACAAGTCTTGAACGTTTTTCCTTATAGTAGTCTCCTCTCAGAACCTCGTCAAGGGCTATGAATGTGTCCTGTATTTCAGTGTCTGTTAAAAATCCGACTGTTCCCATGTTTATGCCGAATACCGGTATTTCAGGATTCATGTGTGATTCCGCTCTCAGAAGTGTTCCGTCACCTCCCAGAATCACTGCCATGTCACAGTCAAAGTCATGAAGGAATTTGGACATTTTCTCAAAGTCAATGTTGAAGTTTATATCGTCAAGCATATCTCCCATTTCGGGATAGTTTTCCTTTGTCTTTTCAATGATTTTTTCAAGGTCGGGATTCTGCTTGAGCTCCATTATATTTTGTGCAAGTCTTTTTTCAATTTGCACTTCCCTTCCGTTGGTTAGAAGATAATCGACGATTTTAGCTGAAAACAGTGTGCTTCTGTCCTGATCGATTCTTCCCATTATTCCTATCTTGCCGATGAAATCTGTCTGGTTGTCGTTTAGGATATCGATCATCTGCTTGTGGAGCACTTCATTGTTTGCGGCAACGACAATTGACTTTTCATAAATGCTCAAGGTTGTGTTTAGTTTTTCACCATATTTGTCGGTGATTATTCCTCCTGCCTCTTCAAGAATCAGCTTTGCGGCGGAAATGTCTATTATTCTGCTTCCCCTGAGGTCGAGAAATGCGTCATATCTTCCGCTTGCAACATATGAAAGCTCCAGAACAACGCTTCCAAGCACTCTCATTCTTCTTGCGTTGTCGACAAGCTGGGAAGCCTGTGAAGTGCCACTTTTGGTAAATCCTCCAAGTGTCATGTTGCTGATTTTAACTTCATCGCTTGGTTTCACTCTCTTGTTGTTCAGCCAGCATCCTTTGCCTTTTTCAGCTTCAAAGAAGTTACCGTTTGCAAGATTTGAAATGAATGCAAGTTCAACGTCGTTGAGTGTTGCAACTCTTCCGTCAGGAACGCTTGCAACAGCTATTGAGATTGCGAATGCAGGAATTTCCTTAATTGCATTGCTTGTTCCGTCAATCGGATCAACCAGGAATATGAACCTTGGCTTTTCATCTTCGCTTAAATCGTCACGTCTAAGTTCTTGGGTAAGTGTAATGCTTCTTTTGGTTCCGTTACCCAGTCTCAATTCACCTATCTCTTCACTAACTAAATATGAGTATACTGGTGCTTCCTTTAGGATGTTAACGACTATCTCTTCAGAAATCACATCAATCAATGATGTAGGAGTTCCGTCAGCGCCCATCTTGACTTTTTCCCCTGCTTCGGGTGTTCCTATGTATGGTCTTGTGGCTCTGCTTACTTCCTTGATGATTTCATATGCCAGGTCTGTGGCTAACTTCTTGTCTCGGGCATCCATTTTTTCACCTCATTAATGGTGGATAATATTTTAATTACTCTTCAACGTAAACTACGCTTGCAACGACTGATGCAATGTTTTTCACGGTTGTAGTGGAAGGTTTTACTATCAGATCTTTTATTTCCACTCCTCTCACGTCCATCATGTATTCGACCATGAGCTTTGCCTCGTCGATTAAATCCTCAAGCTTTTGGTTTCGCCCGGTTGTCTCGACGACGCAGCCCAGTTCCTCACCGATAGCCAATGCCACGACTGCAGTTATTTCCTCGCCGGGAACGTCTGAGGTAATTTCTGATAGGACGCAGTTTACCATTGAGCCCGGTTTAAGGGTCGGCAAGTCTACGATTTCAGCATTGCCCGCAAGCATGCTTGAAACTCTTATCAGGTTGACATCACCTATTCCGGCATCGGTTAGGGCATTATCGAATGCATTTAATTTTGTAGGACCTTCGTCCTTTCCACTAACAATAGCAATTTTCATTATATCACTACTATTCTATTTGGTAAAACATATTTAAATAATGAATTATAATATAAGTTTAGGTGTACCTAATGATTTTCAATAAGTATATTTCAATATTCATATCAGCATGTCTTTTCATGTTTCTGATGCTTCTAACATCAGTTATTGTCCTGACAGTGTTCCACGGAGGGTCAATTCCGTTTATTGGTGTGGTGTTTGTTGTAATCTATTATTTCATTGCAAGGGCGTTCTATAATTATCTGAGAAATGACGATTTCTACAAAAACACCAGAAGGCACAAGTCAGATATGAAAGGCGAGAAATACTGGATTAAGGGTGAACGTGACTCAAAAAAGATATTCATCATAGTCTGGATTTTCGTGATACTCATTTTAACAGCGGCTTCACTTCTCCTGTATTATCATAATATGGGTGGAATTTAATTTTTCCATCTTATTTTTTTTCTGATTTTTTCCAGATTAAACGAATACTTTATATAAAATAGAATATATAGTTAATACTAATCTAATAATAATGCTTATTATAAGATTAAAAACCGGTTTTTAAATTTATGGAGGAAAATTAATGTCAACAAAAGTTGTAGAAATTAAAACATTAAAAGTTGGAAAATACATCGTTTTAGGAGGAGAAGCTTGTAAAATCGTCAGTTACTCAACTTCATCCCCTGGTAAACACGGAGCAGCAAAAGCAAGAATCGAAGCTATCGGAGTATTCGATGGTCAAAAAAGAAGTCTTGTAAAACCTGTAGACAGTAAAACTGACATTCCTATCATCGATAAAAGATTAGGACAAGTTATTTCAATCCAAGGTGACATGGTTCAAATTATGGATATGGAAAACTACGATACCATTGACTTACCAATGCCTGAAGACTTAAAAGACGCAATCGTCGAAGGTATTGAAGTAGAATACATTGTCGCTTTAGGAAACATGAAAATAATGAGAACCAGAGGATCTAACTAGATTCTTTTTCTCTTATTTATTTTCCTTTTTTAGACAATTATGCTTTTAAATACTTACGAACCATGGAAATTTGCATTCTCACAAGATACTGAGAACATTAAAGAAAATTCATTTGGGATAATCGGAGTTCCCTTTGACAGCACTACTTCTTATCACTCCGGTGCACGTTTAGGACCAATTGTAGTCAGAGAAGCTTCATTTGGTTTTGAAAAATACAATACTATTTTTAACAAGGAATTAACAACCACATTCTACGATTTCGGAGACGTCAATGTCATTCCCGGAAACTGCGAGCAGACATGCGCAATCGTAGAGGACACGGTCAATGAGATTTTGGACTTGAAC
>NZ_JAZQFM010000015.1:0-18544 GCF_045539575.1 Methanobrevibacter sp. | reverse complement strand
ATTTATCCACTCATTATGAAATACTATATGTTAGTATAATCATATTTTACTATAAAATTTTCGTAATGAGAACCAAGAGGTGGAAAAATTTCGATAAAAAATAAAGCATTTTTCATATCTGTTGTGCTTATGTTCTTCGTTGTTTTAGGAACCGTATGCGCAGTTGATATCGGCAATGCTTCAAATACAGAAGATTCAAATTTAACTACTGATAATGTGAATGCATTATCTCAAGAAAAATTGGAAGTTTCTAACGAGGATTCTATCTCAGAAACTAATTTAGTTAATTCTCATGATGATAATTTAGATGATTATCCTGAAGATGGATTATTGCAAAGTAGTTCTTCTTATTATGAGGATAATGGGGATCAAAAATTAGCTCTTGCAAATAATTGCAGTGATGTCGTATCTGTTTCTAGTGAAGAGTCAGTTTTATCTGCTCCGGTTAATGATGATGTACTTAAAGCTAGTAAGGTTTTATCTTCCTTATCCGTATCTGATACATATTACGATGAATCTGCCACAAGTTTCAAGGTTACCTTGCAAGACGCTAACGGTAAAGCATTAGCAAATCAAAAAATTACCTTGAAAGTTAACAGTAAATCATATACTGGAACTACCAACAGCAAAGGTATTGCAAACATTAAGACTACTGCATTAGCTGTAGGAACTTATACCGTTGCTATTTCTTATGCAGGTAATTCTGCTGTTTCAGCATCATCACTTTCAAAGAAAGTTAAGGTTAATAAAGATAAAACCAGTTTATCAGGTAAATCAAAAGTATATATTCTTCCGTATAATTATTATACTTATTATGTTACTTTAAAATCCGCTCATGGCGCACCTGTAGAAAACTGTAAAGTATACTTCAAATATGACGGTAAAACTGTTACTGCCAAAACTGATGCAAAAGGGAAAGCATCAACTGTTATTCCTCTTCTTGCAAAAGGTACTTACAAAATAACCTACACTTTTAAAGGTAATGATGGATTGTATTCATCATCTTCATCCGGAACAATATATATTAAAGAGGCTGCAAATAAATTAGTTGCATCCAATTTAAAAATGACCTACAAAGACGGATCTAAATTTTCTGTTAAATTAACAGATAATGATGGAAAAGTTTTATCTGGAAAAACAATTATTTTCAAGTTGGATGGTAAAACTTACACTGCCAAAACCAACTCAAAAGGTATTGCTGAGTTAGCCATAGGAAATTTAAAAGCTGGCACATATCAAGTTAAATACATGCATTCCAAATTGGGTGCTAGTGACTATAACTATGAATATAAAAATATTGTCATCAATAAGGCATCTGCAAAAGTAAGTGCAAAAGACTTGGTCATGGAGTATAAAGACGGTTCCGTATTCAAAGCAACCGTAAAAGACGCTTCAGGAAAAGTCCTTAAAAACTTAGGTGTTAAATTCACTATTGATGGAAAAACTTATGGCAAAAGAACTGACTCAAAAGGTGTTGCTAAATTAAAAATTACATTGCCTGTTGGTTATTACTCAATTAAATCATCTGTTGCTAGTGGAAATTATAAAGGAAGCTTAACAAAACACGTGTTGGTTAATGGTTCTAAATTTGAGGCTAGCAATGCGTATTATGGTAATGGTGAAACTGTATCTTATTCAGTAAAATTACTTGATGGTAAATCCAAACCAATTAAAAGTGCAGCAGTTAAGTTTACCGTTAATGGTAAATCTTACACTAAGAAAACTAATTCAAACGGTATTGCTACCGTTAGTTTAGGAAAATTGGCTGCAGGTAAGTACACTATCAAATATCAGTATGATGACACTGTTGATTCTTCAAAGATTCAAGTAATTGATAAATTTTCAATTAACAATATTATTAAAGCATCTAAAACTGTAAAAAATTACATTGAAAAGAATAAGAAATTACCGTCAACTGTTAAAGTTGGTAGTCTTACAGTTTCAACTGCTGAATATTTATATTTAGCTTCAAAAGCTATTGTAAATCTTGATGCAAATAAAAAATCAGATGTTGCATTTAAATCTATTAAAAATCCTTCAAAACCAGGTTCTGCAGCAGATCAAGGTAATTTAAATGATTATCTTTCAGTTGCAAAAAGTGTCATAAAAACTGCAGACTCTAATGGTAAAATGCCAAACTCTGCAAGTTCTGACGTTGGTTCTATAGGTTATAAAGGTCTCGTATATGCATTTGCTCGTGTAGTTGCATTTTATGGCGACAATGATATCATGCCAAACTATGTAGCAATTAAATCTTTAACCAGTAGTTCCTCAACTAGTAAACTAAACTCAAAAAATACTATATCTAACTTGGCTGCATATTTAGCAGCGTCTACTAACTGTCAAGTTAATAATAGTAAAATTAAGACTTTAGTTACAAAATTGACCAAAGGACTTACTTCTGAAAAAGATAAGGCAACTGCAATATTTAATTATGTAAGAGATACTGTCTCATATAGTTTCTATTATGATACTAAATATGGTGCTGTCGGTACTTTAAATGCTAAAACAGGAAATTGTGTTGATCACTCACACTTGCTCGTTGCAATGTATAGGACTGCAGGTCTTGCAGCAAGATATGCTCATGGAACATGTACCTTTTCAAGTGGTACATACGGTCATGTATGGACTCAGGTATTGATTGGAGATACCTGGACAGTCAGTGATGCAACAAGTCCTAGAAACTCGTTCGGAAACGTTGTAAATTGGAATGCTAACAGTTATAGTTTAAAAGGTTACTATGCAAGTATAGGATTCTAATTTTTTATTTATTTTTTTCTTTTTTTCTTTTTTTTAATAGCTAATAATTTATAATAGTTCTAATAAAAGTTTAAACAGAAAACTAATTAAGGACAATATTATGAATTCAAAGAGATATAATAAAGTAGCTGTTGGTGGAACTTTTGACAAATTCCATGATGGTCATAAAAAATTATTATCTACTGCTTTTGAAATTGCTGAAAATGTTGAAATTGGAGTAACTTCCGATGCTTTCGGCGGTTTGAAGGGAGATATAGATTCTTGTGAAGAAAGGATGAGAAATCTTAAATCTTTTTTCAGTGACAAATCTAATTTTATAATTGTTCCGTTAGAAGATCCGTATGGAACCACTATACACGATGCTGATTTTGATGCAATTGTCGTTAGTGAGGAAACTGAGCCAACTGCAGTTGAAATAAATAAAATTAGGGTATCAAAAGCTATGGATCCCATAGATATTGTTGTTGTTAGTTTTGTCTTAGCATATGACGGCACACCTATTTCATCCACTAGAATTAGGAGCGGTGAAATCAATCAAAAAGGTGATGTATTACAAACTGCGAGAAAATAATCGATATGTTTATATGTTCATTTCGATAAAATATGAATTGAACATGTAAATTGTTTATTGATAATTTTCATGTTTTTATTTGAGGTGGTTATATGGCAGTAAAGATAAATTCTGATGTATGCGGACATATTGAAAATTGTCCTGTTCAAGGTTTATGCATTAAACTTTGTGAGCAAGGCGCAATCATTGAAGAAGATGGGGACGTCAAAATAGTTCCTGAAAATTGTGATGATTGTGATTTGTGTATACAGAATTGTCCTAATCAAGCTATTTCCAAAGCATGAGGTTGATTTTATGTTTAAAATAGAGAGAGATGGTGAAGAACACCGTAAATTGTCCTACAGTGATGCAAAATGTGTTGGTTGTGGAATTTGTAGTGATGTATGTCCAACTTCATCCTTAAGATTAGGTCCTCTTGTCCCTATTGCAAGGGGTTTAATTGAAATGGATTTAATTTCTGTAAATGCAGATTCTTGCGTATTTTGTGGTTTATGTTCAATAGCATGTCCGTTTGATTCCTTATCTTTAGAAATTAATGGGGAAAATATTAAAGACATGGGCAATTATCCATTTTGGGATGTTGAATCAAAAGTGGATGATGAAGAATGTATTTATTGTGGCAGATGTTATTCAGTTTGTCCTAGAGACTCAATTCTCTTTGAAAGAAATCTTCCAGACCCTGTTTCTTTAATTAGAGGGGAAATTGAGATTGATAAAGAAAAATGTATTTATTGTTCTTTCTGTGCTGATTTATGTCCTGCAGATGCAATTGTTATTAAAAATAAACCAACATCAAGTGTTGATTTATTAAATAATACTATTGAAGTGGACCTTTCAAAATGTGTGCAATGTGGAGTATGTAAAAGGGTTTGTCCTGAAAATGCAATTAAGCAAATTTGTTCCACATGTATGCTTAGAGAAGAAATTCCTACTCCTGAAATTACTGGAGAAACATTTATTGTTGAGGATGACTGTGTAAATTGTTCATGGTGTTCAGAAATTTGCCCAGTGGATGCTATTTCTATTACTAAACCATTTGAAGGTAAATTGGAATTAATTGAAAATGAGGCAGAAGAAAAGATTTGTAAAGGCAACTCCTGTCACGCTTGTCAGGATGTATGTCCATGTAATGCAGTTTCTATCGTTGATGGAAAATCAGTTACCAATTTGGACTTCTGTAATTTATGCGGCGCCTGTGTAACTGCATGTCCACAGGATCTTAGAGTTTTAACCAGGACTGCAATGAATTTACAAAATATTAATTCTGATTCCTGGAAAGAAATTTTGAATATAATGTTAAGTGGAAAATAGAGAGTTTCACTCTCCATTTTCAAATTTTATTTAATATATAGTCTCGTTCTACTTTTAGCAAATTATTTATATTTTGTTGTGTCTTTTGAGTTATATTTGACATATAACTTCCAACAAAGAGCACTATAATAAGTAATCCACCGATAATGAGGATTAATTCAGCACTTCCTTGCCCTTTGTTATCTAGTTTTTCTTTAAACATGGGTCCTGTTGTCAAGAATTGTGTTCCTAACATCCATGATATCGTCTTTTGCTTTTAAACTGGTGTCACTTGTTTCCATATAGGTTCTGTATATGGTTAGTGCCAGTAAAGCAATTACTATTACTCCTCCAAATAGGAGAATGTATTCTGCGGCACCTTGGCCTGAATTTTCATTGATGAATAATTTCAAATTTTTCATAGTTTCACCTAAATCTATATTGGATTTTTCTCTATATGAATATTACTATTTTGTAAAATAGTATTACTAATAATTTTTTTCTCGTTTTTTCTTGCTTTTTTTCCATTAAATTTATTAATGGTGTTGTAGATAATCTATAATAGTTAAAATAATAGAGTGATTAATAAATACTAAGGGTGAAATTATGGGAAATACAATAAAATTAGTTTCAGGTTTTATTTTATTTGTAATAGGAATTCTCATAGCATATGAGACAAGTGTGTATAATTTATTGGACCTTTTATTGATAGTTGGTCTGATTATTTCTATTGTAGGAATCATTTTAATTATCAGTTATTTTGTCGAATATAATGCTGATAGAACTACAAACATGTTAAAAGACTTTTTAAAGTCAAATGAAATTAATACTCCGTCATTAAATGGTGGTTTTGAAAGAAAACCTAAAAATAATGATGGTCCAATTAGACTCAGTAGAGATTTTAATGAGTATGATGATACAAATTACGATGATCTTGTTTTAGACGATTATGAGGAATATGATACCAGTCAATTTTTAAGAGAGGATTATGAGGACGATTCCAAAGCTGTTTTTAACGTTGCTCCAAAAGAAGAAGTTAACGTTGACTTTGACAGGCAATTAAATTTCAAACCTCATTATGCTAAGCCATTAAAAGTTACTAGGGTTCCTAAAAAACGTCAAGATGGATATTTTGTCGAAGAAATTCCTCAATTTACTCCTGAAAATGACAAATCCGATGAAATTATTCGTGTTTTAAAAGAAGATCCAATTATTCCAGTACATGCTGAAGAACCGGCAGCTCCTGTAGCTCCTGTAGTTCAGGAAGTTCAAGAGCCTAGGGAGATTAAAATTGATGTTAACAATCCTGAAAGTTTACCAGTTCCAAAATTGCTTAAAAGTTATGTGATTTCAGATAATGGCGTGGTAACTTCACAGGAAGCTTTTGATCAATTGGCTATTAACGTAAATAAAGAAATCATGCTGGAAATTCCATCATTGAATGATTTGTCTGACAGATTTTTATCACATGTTCCAACAATTTATTCCAGAGTAATCATTGATGAATTCGATGTTTCTGATATGTCCTACATGTTTTTAATTTCTTCTCTTTTAAAACAAGGAGTTCATATTAAAACAGTTCCTAAAGTTCATACTGTAAATTTAATTACCGATGACTCTCATGCAATGATTATCTCAGAAGGTCAAAACGACTTTGAATATGGAGCTATATACGAAGATAGAAATTCCATTTCAAACATCCGCGCAAACTTTGAGAAAACTTGGGACATTGCTTCTAATTTAGATGAAAGTATAATTATTGGTGCAGTGGGAGGAGCATAATGGAAATTAGATGGTTAGGCCATTCAGCTTTTGAAATTATCAGTGACGATAATGTAAAAATTTTAATTGACCCGTTTATTAGCAATAACCCTGCTTGCCAAGTTCCGGTGGAAGAACTAAATCCTGATATTATTTTACTTACCCACGGTCACTCTGATCACTTTGGGGATGCGTTAGAGATATCCAACAGTACTAATGCACCTATAGCTTGTATCCATGAAATTTCACTCTTTTTAGCTAAACAGGGTATTAGAAATATCAGTGTAAACATTGGCGGTTCATTTATATTTAGAAATATTAAATTTACAATGCTGGATGCAAAACATTCATCTGATATTGATATAGTTGAAGAAACAGTTCCTGGCGGTAGCGCTGCAAGTTTTCTAATAACTTTTGAAGATGGTACTAAAGTTTTCCATGCCGGTGACACTGGTTTATTTGGTGATATGAAAGATATTATTGGAGGTATCTACAAACCTGATGTAGCTTTACTTCCAATCGGTGATAAGTTCACTATGGGTCCATTTGAAGCAGCTCTTGCTTCCATGTGGATAAATCCGAAAGTGGTTATTCCAATGCATTACAATACTTTCCCGCCAATTGAGCAAGATCCTGCTATCTTTGCTAATTTTGTAAGTCAATTTAACCCAAACATTGATGTTGTGGTTATGAACCCGGATGAATATTTTGAATTTAATCCTGAAGATTATCAGGATTAATTTTTTTCATATTTTTTTCTTTGATGATATTCCTCATCGATGTCACATTTTCCAGATGGTAGCACCCTTATTATGTCATCGAGTGTGAGCAAGTCATCCTCATTTATTCTGTTTATGATTTTTTTAGCTATTGCTTCTTTTTTTGTAAATCCTGGTTTTAAAACAACAAAGTTTTCACAATGCGCTTCAAGTGCATCTATAGGACCTACCATTATTCTTTTTCCTTCATAATCCACAATTCCAATAGCCAGTTTAACTCTTGCACCTCGGATATAGTTGCGGTGACCTCTTATAACGAATGATCCTTTTGGTAAAAATTCACCGGATTCGGGTGTTTTTGAA
Organism: Methanobrevibacter sp.; assembly: GCF_045539575.1. Taxonomy (GTDB): domain Archaea; phylum Methanobacteriota; class Methanobacteria; order Methanobacteriales; family Methanobacteriaceae; genus Methanocatella. Next base: position 11,080 of record NZ_JAZQFM010000015.1, on the reverse strand, counting down.
ACTTGGTCCGGATGGACCCAAAATACGTCCTGGGATGTGAAGCCCAACGACCAAGCAGATGAAAATGATGCTGCAAACTCACCAGATTCTTTAAGGATATTGTCATTTAATTCAGTTCCATTTAGTTTTATTGCGGTTGATGTCGCACCATGTATATCTGCATGCAAGTAAATGTCATTTGGTTCCAAATATTTTTTAACAATGTTTTCATTTGTGTTAGCGTCACGGCCTCCAATCACTAAAACGCCATCGGAGCTTAGGAACCATCTTAACTTTTCATACCACTTGAGATTTTTCTTAACTCTCTTTTTAGGGGTGGAAATGTTCTCCATGGCTATGTCCTTTTTCGCCCTGACATCTTCCAATTGTTTTTTAGTATTTTCAATTGCGATTAGGGCACCTTTTGTTTTTCTTTTCGCTTTTTTAGCTTTTTCATAGTAAACTTCAGCATTTTCCGGAATAGGTACTTTCGGATCAATGTTTATGGAAGTGTCGTCAATCCTTAATGTGAGAACTCCCATTTTATCTATGGACTCAAAAATTTGTGCTTCGGCCATGCCCTGTTTTTTGGCATTTTTCAATGTTTTTCCAATTTCTTTAAAAGAGTAGTTCTTACTCCTTGCTGTGTTTACAACATTAATGATGTTTTCAATGGTAGGGTAATTAGAATAGATTACCTCTCCTTTATGTTGGCTTTCTTCAATGGTAGTGTGAAAATTATCAAGTGTTTCTTGTTGTAAACGTAACCTTTTTTCAAACTTGTTTACTTTTTTATTCCATGCCGCTTCTTTGACATCTTTAATGCTTGTGTTTACCTTTTTTGAGTAGAATTCATCACAGGCTTCATTGAATGTTTCATAGTTGGTTTTTTCGAAATCTTCATATTTGATTAAATCAAGTGGAACAACGTCTTCCTTGTTTTCGCTTTTAACAATCTGCGGCTTGATGGAATTATTTTTTAAAGTATCGAATAAGTTTGTTAGGCTTTGATATAATGCTTCAATCTGATTGTCATTGAGTTCATTGTTTGGGGTGTTTTTTTGTATTTCAGTGATTTCATTCGCCCTTTCAATAATTTCTTCAGCATACAGGCTGCCCAGACCGTTGATTGCAAGGGTTCTTACGACATCGCTGTCGGATTCAAATAGTGTTTTAAAGTCTTCGGCGCTGACAGATATTGGATTGATTCCTCTTTCTTCAGGGAACTTGTATTCTTTTTTGGAGCTTATGTCTCTGTCACTCCATTGTTTCCTTTTCAGTGGCAGAATGATATTGTTTTCTTCATCCAGAAGAATTATGTTTCCCTTGTCAAACAGCTCCACTATCAATGTATAATATTTGTCCTTTTTAACCTTGATTTCGACTACACGATCGAAGTTGTGCTGTTTAACACTTACAACATGCGCCCCTTTGATTCTTTTCCTTAAAAGCATAGGAAATGTTGGTGGAGTAGTCGGATTTTCAAGAGGATATTGGCTAGTGTGAATTCTGGAACCGCATTGCATTACCAAATCAACTCTTCCGGTTCCTGGAACATGAAATCTTACCACAACAATATCTTTGGTAGGCTGGAATGACTTATCTACCCGTGCACCACTTAACAAATTATCTAATTCATCACTTATTGTATAAATGTCTACGTTAGACATGGACTTCATTATAAACACCTTTCATTTAATCAATACTTTAATATATTATAATCACTAAAATTATATTAATCTATTTAATTTATGGAGGATATCAATGGACGCAACTATTAAAGTTACAAGTATTCATATTATTTTTGCTCTTATTTCAGCTTTAATTTCCACCGGTTTGACTGTAGGCTGGTTCGGATTTAAAAATGAAATTTTTGCAGGATTTGCAGCATTAATTATATTGTATTTTGTTGGTCAACTTTGCCAAAAAATAGCTGGTGAAGAGATTAGCGGATTTTCCCAATGGTTATGGGATGGAATTGCACCATTCTTCTTTACTTGGGTTATTTCATACACTTTGTTTGTAATGTATTTATAAGCCACCATAGAAAATCCATATAAATACTATTAATAATGCGGTAATCAATAAAACTGGAGCTATAATTTTACTTACGGCCACAACTGAACTGATTGTGGAGATTAATTCGGTTGAGTTTTTCGGACCGAATGTGTTAAGGTTTTCAATTTTTTCAGTTCCAGTTCCAACTTCTACTTTTTCCAAATCATCAATTGCTTCATTAATACCTATTTTTACATATTCTATGATTTCATCTCTTTTTGCAATACCAACAGGATTATAACCTCTTGAGAGTGTATTTACTGTATGGGTATCTGTTGTCATTACTTCAATTTCATCAATATCCATATCGCTTACGGCATCGATTATCTCTTGCCTGAAACCAATTTCCATGTTGTTGGAATCAAATAGGACGTATGCGGTTTTTTGTCCGTCAACTTCAATAACCATGACTTTGATACCGCTTTCACCGATACCTTCTTGTTTATTTAATGTGGACATGGAATCTTGCCAGCATCCAACTTTGATTGAGCCTTTGGATTGATTCGGATCAATTTTATCTATTACTTCAATTAAATGGAATACCTCTGCATTTCCAGGAAGAACTTCACCGCTTTCAGGAGCAAATGAGTTATGACAATCTACAATTATTGAATCTTCAACATTACATTTGCTTCTGCTTTGAGCCATCATTGTTAAACCAACACCAAATTCGATATCGTCTACCGCTTCCGGTGCAAATGTTGATAGGATGACCATACCGTCATTGAAAAATTGCACTCCAATATTTGCTTTTTTAGCTTGGTATCTGACAAATTTACTTGCATTTGGTGAATATTCAACATGTTTCAATCCTTTTTTCACACTGTCTTCAATTTTATCAATTTCTGAAACCGCAATTGGGTTGAAATCGTGAGTTGAAGGTCCATGTGCAACCATTGTAAAGAAATCAAACTTATTAGCAAGGATTGTTGGCATATTGGATCCTCCTAAATCTCCGAGAGGTCCTGGGTGAACTGATGGAGAAATAAACAATGCTTTTATTCCTTCTGAAGTTTTGAAACTAACAAATGTGACAACAGTATCAATCGCTTCACTCATATTTTCAAATAATCCTTCAAGGGAGTTTGAACCTTCGTTCATGTGTGCAATAAACAGGCTTAATAAGTCTAAAACACCAATTCCCAAGTTTTTCTTAAATGGGGAAGCAATGATTTTGATAAATGCGTAAATTGCAAGTACAAATATTATTGCCGCAATTATTGCTTTAAGGGTAATTTGAAGAATTACAGGGCCAATAAAACTGGTGTCGGCAGAAATGAACATGATAAGAGTATACATTGCTAAAATGATTAATGGCTGGATGATAGCAGTTCCGGCAGCTATTGTAAATCTTACCTTGGATGTTGCCCAAAACACTAATGTGTTGAATCCATAGATTAACACACAACCGAACAATAATGAATTTATAAACAAGTCCCAACCAGTAACTCTGGATATAACTCCTCCAGCAACGATGACCAAACATAAAAAGGTCATTGAAAGTGCTGATAAAAACATTGAATGTTTTATTTTTAAGTTTATTCCGCCCATGCTACTGATTGTTTGCTGATTTAATGCACCGCTCATAATGGATGTGAATCCGAAAACCATTAAACCAAATAATCCTCCATAGAAAATATCTTCCAATATTCCATATGAGGGAATCGAATCGATTAAATAATATGTGCTGCCCATTAAACAACTTATGATTACCATTCCTATGATTGAATATTTAGTTTTTGGCAGGGTTTTTATATATTTTGATAATCCTGCAACGCTACTCATACTTGACATGTTTTTCTCCAATATTATTGTTACCCATTAAATTTATTAAATCTAAAAATTTTATATATTGTTAGATTATATTTTTTTTAATTAAAATAAATTATTATATTAAAGGTGTATAAATGGAAAAAAAATTAGATGTTCCGATTAAAGATGAAGACTTAACTGAATTAAATGCTGGTGATGTAGTTTATTTAACCGGTAATATTTTAACTGCCAGAGACCAAGCTCATAAACGTCTTTTGGAAGAAGGCGCTCCTTTAGATATTCAAGGAGCAGCATTATTCCATGCGGGACCAATTATATCTCAAAAGGATGGAGATTATGAAATGGTTGCTATAGGTCCTACCACATCCATGAGAATGAATCCTTACCAAAGCGATGTTCTGGATATGGGTCCAAAGATAGTCATCGGTAAAGGTGGAATGGATGACACTGTCAGAGAAGCTTTAAAAAGAAATAATGCACTTTATGTTGTCGCTACTGGCGGATGCGCAGCATTATATGTTGATGCAGTTGAAGAAATAGAAAGTGTGGACTGGTTGGACTTAGGAATGCCTGAAGCAATGTGGAACTTAAAAGTAAAAGATTTTGGTCCTCTTATAGTTGCAATGGATAGTCATGGAAATAGTTTATATGATTGAGTATTGCTCAAAACCTAATGCTTATATATAATTTCTGTATATAGTATATTTTAATTTAAAATGAATTTATGAATATTATTTGGAAGTGTTACAAATGGCTGATATTAGTGAATTAGCAGAAAAAAAGTTGAAATCTAGAATGACAAAAATTAGAAAATGTAATAGGGAACCTGAAGAAAAAGAAGTATTTTCAGAAAAATTCGGTGTTTCTTTTGAGATGGAATTCCAAAACAAAAATCCTGATAAGCTTTCAGATGGTATAACTATCATCACAAGTCCTGAAGGTAAAGTTTTATTCGCTGAATATTTCTATGGAATACCTGAAGAAGAGGAATACACTACCGTTCCTGTTACTGAAAAACAATTAAAATCAATTTTAGAATTCTTTGAAGATTTCAAATTACAATTAGATGACTCTGATTAGATGATTATTGATAATTCCTTGGATGAAGTTAAAAAAAGAGAGAAGGCTCTTTCAATTATTAAAGATATAGTTGAAAGTAAAGGCAGATCTTCATTATTTGATTTAACTGGCCTGTCAGGAGGATTCATTGCATCCCCTTCTGAACTTAGTCTTTTGGAGACCTATGTTGGGCCTGCAATTTTTGAAGAAGATCTTCAGAAAGTCGGAATAGAACATATGGGGGGCGAGAAAGTCCTTCCATTAAACAGGACTTCATCCGGAATATTGGCTACAATATTGACATTAGTTAGTAAAGATTCTAATGTTGTGCATTATCTGGCCAAATTGCCCGCACACCCTTCAATCCCTAGAAGTTGTAAGCTAGTGGGCGCTAATTATTTTGAAACCGATGTCTTTGATGACTTTGAAATACCTGAAAATACTTCATTGGTTGTTATTACAGGTTCCACAATGGACCATAAGGTAATTGATGAAGATGAGTTTAGAAAAGTTATTGAAATGGCTCATGAAAAGGATATTCCTGTCATGGTTGATGATGCTTCAGGAGCTAGACTTAGAACTGTTGTATTCAATCAACATAAAGCCTGTGACTTAGGTGCAGATATTGCAATAACAAGCACTGATAAATTAATGCCGGGTCCAAGAGGCGGACTGATGGCAGGTCGTAAAGATTTAATTGATGCCATTAAGGTTAAAGTCAGTCAATTTGGTCTTGAAGCTCAACCGCCGGCAGTTCTTGCTATGTTAAACGGTATTAAAAATTTCGATGAACAGAATTTAATCGATAGTTTCTCTAGAAAAGATCAATTATTTGAATTATTAAATGAGAAATTTGACAATTTTGAAACCACACCTACAGGGGTAATGATTTCACCTGAAGGGCTGGCCAGTGAATTGAATGTTTCACATGACTTGTCTGATAATGATGTGGCTTTCGTATTTTCATTCATATTATTGAAGGATTACGGCATTATTACAATACCTGCTGTATCAATGCCCGGTGCATCAGCTACAATAAGATTTGATTTATCCACAAATGATGCATTTAATTTGGATTTAAATGATTTGTATAAAAAAATAGAATCTTCATTTAATAAGCTACAGGAAGTAGTTATTAATGAAGACAAATGTAAGGAGATTGTATTTTAGTTTTTGATGATACATTCTCCGGAAATTACTTTTTCTAAGGTTCCATCAAATTTTTCAACAATGAGTGTACCTTCTTCATTTATGCCTATGACATAAGCGTCAAAGGGAGTGTCGAATGGTTTTCTCACTTCAACTTTTTTTCCAATTGAATATGAACGTTTTCTCCATTCTTTAAGGATTTTCTCATAGTTTTCGTGATTGAAAAGTTCATTAATCTGTTCAAACTCTTCCAAGAATATTCTGATTAAAAGATTTTCATCGCATTCTCTTCCAAGTTCGTCCTTAATGGTTGTTGTTATTTTTTGTAATTCATCAGGGAGTTGGGAACTTTCTATATTGGCATCAATGCCAACGCCAATTATCACATTTTCTATTTTGTCGAGTTTGGATACAGATTCAGTTAAAATTCCACATACTTTTCTGCCGTTTATCATTATGTCATTCGGCCATTTGATTTCAGGATTTTCAACGCCAATCTTTTCCAAAGCTTTTGCAACAGCAACTCCAGTAGCCAATGTGATTAATGGAAGTTTGGATTGATCCGCATCAGGTTTTATTATGATTGATAACCATATTCCTCCCAATGGGGATTCCCAATCTTTTCCAGTTCTGCCTTTTCCCTTGGTTTGTTTTTCAGATATGATTACTGTTCCGTTTTCGTCATCTTGCATTGATAGAAATTTTGCTATTGTGTTTGTTGAGCCAACTTCATCATAAACATATAATTTTTCACCGATGTATGTTGTGCTTTGCTCTTTTGAAATTTCGGATGCCTTTATATGTTGAGTTTCCTTTTTGCCTAAATCCTTGACAATTGCTGAAAACTCATCAGCATCAATATTTCCGATTTGATTAATCACGTCCTGTGAAAGTATTTTTTCATTTTTCAATAGCTTTTTAATTTCATCATGCATTGATTAATCTCCAAATTTAGTTTTGGTTTTGCTGTCTTTTCAAATCGTTCCTATGTTTAATTTCATTCTGGTATACTCCGACTGCAGCTGAAATTGCAGCCATTTTTTTACTAGGCATGAAAGTGGATTTCAATTTGTTGATGTATTCAGCATCTTCTTCAATGACATTCACCATTTCAACGTCAATTTCCTGTTTGTGTTGGTCAATGAAGTGTGTGTTCAAGTCTCCGGAAAGGAAATTTGGATTTCTTAAAATTGCCTTGTGGAACGGAATGGTGGTTCTTACACCTAAGATAACATATTCTCTCAATGCCCTTTGCATTTTTGAGATTGCATCATTTCTGGTTCTTCCATAGGTAATCAATTTTGAAATCATTGAATCATAGAATGTTGGGATAGTATAATTCATGTAAACTCCACTGTCTAAACGTACACCAGGTCCCCCTGGGGATCTGTAACCTGTAATTCTTCCAGGATTTGGTGCAAAGTCATTCAATGGGTCTTCAGCGTTAATACGACATTCGATTGCATGTCCTGAAACTTTAATGTCACTTTGTTGATATGTTAACTCTTCACCTGCAGCAATTTTAATTTGCTCTTGGATTAAATCAGTGTTTGTGACGAGTTCAGTGATAGGGTGTTCTACTTGTATACGTGTGTTCATTTCAAGGAAGTAGTATTCTCCATTGTCGTATAAAAATTCTACAGTACCAGCACTTTTATATCCTATATATTCGGCAGCTTTTACTGCACTGCTACCCATTTGTTCCCTAAGTTCTTCGGTCATGATAGGGGACGGTGCTTCTTCCAGGAGCTTTTGATGTCTTCTTTGAATGGAACATTCCCTGTCTGCAACATGTATTACATTACCATGTTCGTCTGCTAAGAGTTGGAACTCGATGTGACGTGGTTTTTCAAGGTATTTTTCAATAAATACTGTGGAATCTCCAAAGTTGGTTGCAGCAACGGATTGTGTGCTTTCAATAGCTTGCACAAGTTCATCTTCACTGTATACTGCACGCATACCGATTCCTCCACCTCCTGCGGAAGCTTTTACGATAACAGGATATCCGATCTGATTTGCAATGTCTTTTGCTTCTTCAATGTCAGTTACTCCTTCAGGGGTTCCTTCAATTACTGGAACTCCAGCTTTTTTCATGAGAGCTTTTGATGTGATTTTATCTCCCATTTTATGAATTGCATCTCCGGATGGTCCGATAAGTTTGATTCCATTTTTTTCACATTCTTCTCCAAGTTTCGGATTTTCAGCTAAGAATCCGTATCCTGGGTGTATAGCATCTGCTCCACAATCTTTTGCTATGTTCATAATTTTCTCTATATTCAAGTAAGATTTTGCTGGAGATGGATTTCCTAACGGGAAACTTTCATCAGCATATTTAGTATATAGAGAAGTTTTGTCTGCATCAGAATAGATAGCTACAGTGTCTATACCAAGTTCACTACATGCACGCATAACTCTTATTGCGATTTCTCCTCTATTTGCAATTAATACTTTTTCAAACATGTGAAAACCTCAAAGTAATTTTTTTATAATAATATAATATTATATATTAAATAATTATTAAATTTGTTGATTTTTATGAGAATTACTAAGAAAAAGCATCTGGAAATGAAACTTCAATCCATACCTCCACATCCAAATCCAAAAGTTGGCCTGGAACAGTATTCAACCCCATCCGTAATAGCTTCTGATTTGATCTGGAATGCAGTTTCTCTTGGAGACATTGAAAACAGGAATGTTCTTGATTTGGGCTGCGGCAGCGGGATTTTCACTATAGCTTCATCTTTAATGGGTGCAAATATGGCATGTGGTGTAGATGTCGATGAGGATTCAATCCGTTTGGCTGGTGAAACCTCACAAAAGTTAAAACTGGACAATGTAAATTACATTTTAAGTGATGTTTGTGATTTTAATTGCAGCTTTGATGCAGATACTGTCATTCAAAATCCTCCATTCGGATCTCAAAGAAACGCCAAGCATGGTGAAGACTTGAATTTTATCAAAAAGGCCATTGACTGCAGTCCTGAAGTTTTATATTCATTTCATATGGCGTCCACAGAGGAGTTTTTAATAAATTTCTATAGGGAAAACAATTTGGATATTACTCACATATTCAGGTACAGTTTTCCAATTCCTAAAATTTATGAGTTTCACACAAAAGAAAAACAGAATGTCAATGTAATTGTGTTCAGGGCGTTGACTGATTTTTAATTTTCGATTTAATCTTTAATTTTTTATTTTTTTACATTATAAAACAATACCTTTATATAGTGGTTATTACATATTTTATATTAATATATTCTCTGAGTATAAAAAAGTTGGTAGCATAAAAAGAAGCTACGGATATTATAAGTGATATAATATTTTGTAAATGTGTAAGTCTATTTAGTGATAGCTATATAAATGTAGGGTAATCTTTATATACTTTGCTTAACATATTGTTTAGTAATGTATAAAGATGAGCTATCTATATTTATTCCAAATTCATTTCTTTCTGAGTCTAAAGATCTCAAAATTCGTACTTACAAAGTCGGAATTTTAGGAAGAGCTTTAGCTATTTTTCAAGCAGATAATGTGGTTATTTATAATGATAATCATGCTAAAAATGAAGATGGAGAACTTGATGGAGATTTTATTGCTGAAGTTTTGGATTATATGAATACTCCTCAGTATTTGAGGAAACAAGCATTTCCTATAAGACCTGAATTAAAGCATGTTGGAATTCTTCCACCGCTTAGGACTCCTCATCATCCTGTTAATAATCAACCTGACGTCGGTGATTATAGACAAGGTTTCACTGTGAAAAGAAATAAGAAAGGAACTTTTGTTGATATAGGTATGGATAAACTTGCATTCTGTAAAGAGCAACTTTCAGTTAAAAGAATTTTTGACTTTAAGATTACTAAAATTGCTAAGAAAGAAGTAATAGTCACACCTGATAAACCAGATGACGTTTACTGGGGATATAATGTAATATCCTCTAATAAGAGTCTTAAAAATAGCTTAAAATTAATTAAACCTGATCTTGTTGTGGAAACTACAAGATATGGAGATTATATTGATTCTATTTTTGATGAATTAAAACATAAAGTAGATGAATGTAAAAGTATTGCTATTTTATTTGGTGGCCCTTATTCTTCAATCGAGGAAGATGTTTCCAATGTCAATTGGGATTTATTTAAAGTAAATACCATTCCTGACCAAGGAACTGAAACCGTCAGAACTGAAGAGGCAGTTGTCGCTACACTTTCTTTATTTAACTTTATGAGATTTTAATTCTCTTTGATTTATTAGTCTTATCACGCTAATAGATAACTTGCTCAACTTTTTATACATTAATGTTTTTAGGGCTCTCCTAAAAATTAACTTAGCGCAGAATGATTTATACATTGAATATGTTCTTCATTGTGCTTCAATTATGAAAAACTCAATGGAATATATTAAAAATATAATATTTATCTAGTTGTAATTAGTTTTACGGCTATTTATTATTTCGATGAGGTTATATTCATTATAATTCTTGTCAACTTGCATAATAGCTATTCATTTAGTTATTTGCGTCAAAAAATTAAAATTAATTGAAAAATAAGGAAAAAATATTAATAAGGAGGTTAAATTAAATGGTAAGACATCACCAGCCAAGAAAAGGGTCTGTTGCTTTTAGTCCAAGAAAAAGAGCAGCTAAAGAAACCCCTAGAGTAAAATCTTGGCCTCAAATTGATGAACCAAAATTACTCGGCCTCGCAGGTTATAAAGTCGGTATGACTCACGCTTTAGTCACTGATACTGATAAAAACTCTCCAACTAATGGTATGGAAGTTTTCACTCCAGTAACTGTATTGGAAGTACCTCCAGTCGTAGTAATGGGAATTAGAGCTTATGAAAAAACTTCTCGTGGTTTGAAAGTAATCACCGAAGTACTTGCAGACAATTTAGATCAAGAACTTTCAAGGAAGATTTCCCTTCCTAAAGAATACAATAAATCTGAAGCTATTGCAAAAATACAAGGTGCATTAGAAAACACAGAAGAAATTAGAGTCTTAGTACACACAAATCCAAAAGTAACTAGCGTACCTAAGAAAAAACCAGATATATTTGAATGTGG
>NZ_JAZQFM010000014.1:0-51267 GCF_045539575.1 Methanobrevibacter sp. | reverse complement strand
ACCAGAAATACAATTTTTCATTTTTTACAAATGATATTATACTATATCTAATGTAATAGCATATAAACTCATACCAAGAGCAAATGAAGAGTATTCACTCGAAAGAAAATTATAATAAAAATGTACACCTAAAGCCAAGATGAACAAAAAAAATAGAAATAAGCAATATTGAAACAAATAAACACTTAAAAAAAAGGTATTTACAACAGTATACCCAAACTTGCGATTCATCCTCGACTTAAGAAGTCGAGGTATTCTCGCATTTTTAAGATAAAGGTCAACATATTCAACGTCACAGCCAACTGACTCAGCACCACTCTGTGCGGATTTCATAATCTGAGCACAGATTCCCTTTCTTTTAGGATCCGCATTGATTACGACTGTTTTAATTTAGATAGCTCCGCACCAATCTCAAATGCCTTTTCCAGGTCTTTTGGAAACTGCAAAATCCATTGCTTTTCTTTCATCTCCTGTGAAAATCCGGCCATGTTGAACTTGGAGTAGTCGCTGACCTGAATTGTATCGCAGACCGGGTAAGTAACAATTTCACCATGCAAAAATGAGAAAAGATACTCGGTTGTTGAAAGGCTGTCCTTCATTGCCTGTTCATAAAACTCCAATGGAGCATTCATGGTGTAGAATATTCCGACATTGACCTTGCCTGTAAAGTAGCTTGAACCGTCATCATATGACATTATGCAGAATATCAGCCTCTCTATGAGTGCCCTGAATTCACTTGTAGGCTGGCCGAAGTATATCGGTGAGCCTATCAAAAGGCAATCCGCATCCAAAATCTTTTCAATGACAGGAGTCAGGTCATCTCTCCAGTAGCATTTACCTTTTGTCTTTTCCTTAAGCTTGCATGCAAGACAGCTCCTGCATCCCTTGAAAACAAGATCATACAAATTGAAGTATTCGGTCTCGGCACCTACTGATTCCGCTCCTTTCTGGGCTGACTGCATTATCTCAGCGGTGTTCCATGTTTTTCTTGGACTTGCATTGATTACGATTGTTTTCATTTTGAAAGCTCCGCACCAATCTTAAATGCATTTTCCAAATCAATCGGGAAATGTTGTTTTTTGTATGCCTTTTTAGCATCCCCGTCAAAGGCGCCCATTGCATATTTGGAATAGTCCTTAACCTGAACTGTATTTAATACAGGATAAATCCTCACTTCACCGTTGAGCATGTTGAAGACGCCCGCTGAAGATTCCAGATCATTTTTCATCATGTTTTCATAATACTCTTTGTTAGCATTCATGGTGTAAAAAAGACCCACATTCAGTTTGCGTTCATAATATGAACCGAAACCGTCATATGAAAGAACACAGAATATCAGCCTTTCAAGCAATGCCCTGTAATGGCTTGTCGGCTCGCCGAAATATATTGGTGAGCCTATCAAAAGGCAGTCCGCATCAAGGATTCTTTCGATTATTAGAGACAGTTCATCCTTCCAGTAGCATTTGCATCTCTCTTGGTCAGCCTTTTTACAAATCAGACAGCTCATGCATCCGTGTAAATCCAATTTATATAAATCAATGTATTCTACTTCTGCCCCTACTGATTCCGCACCCTTTGCAGCTTCCTTCATGATTTGTGCAGTGCAGAATCTTCTTCTTGGACTTGCATTTATTACAATAGTTTTCATTAAAATCCCCATATAACTAATTTAATTAATTATATTTGAATTAATGATTAAAAAAAGTATTTGTCAAAATGAATTATTAAAAAATAAAAAAAGAAATAAGTGAAAATCAATCCACTTATTTAACTGTAATTTTTGGCTTTTTGCTAACTGCTTTATATTTTGAGTTACCTGCAAATTTGACTAATGCTGTGAATTTGCCTTTTTTGGTCAGTTTGGTAATCTTGAAGGTAGCCTGACCTTTTGAATTGGTTGTTGCCTTGTAAGTCTTACCGTTGACCTTGATGGTAACTTTCACATTTTTCATTGCAGCTTTCTTATCTGTTTTTAAAGTAACAGTGTATTTTTTGGTTTTTGTTGTGCGTTTGAAAGATTTTGCACTAGCTGTTAATTTAGGTGTTGCCTTGTTTACAACAACTTTTACAGATCCTGTTGATTTGGCATAGTTATCGTCACCTGCAAATGTTATTGTTGCAGTGTATGCGTTTTTAACGGCTAAAGTTTTTGGAACTGCAATTGAAACCTGTCCTTTTGCGTTAGTGGTCTTGGTATATACCACATTGTTTAGTTTAACGCTGACCTTTTGATTAGCCAAGACATTGCCGTTGACATCCTTTAAAGTTACAACAATGTTTTTGCTTGTTCCATATGTAGTTGTCACCTTAGAAGCGCTGAGTTTAGTAGCCAATTTGCCAACAGTGATGTTAACTCTTTTAGTCACAGCAGAGTGACTTTCATCAGGAACTGTGGTAACTTCTAAAACGTAACTGCCCGCATCCAAACCTGCCACGGTGATTACACCATCATTAACAGTAACAACAGCACCAGACTGGTTAATTACTTTGACATTTATATCGCTTGCCCCTGTAAATGAAACATTTGTGGAGCCTGATTCACCATAAGTGAAAGCAATATCATTAGTTAAAGCAAGTGTGGATTTGATTTTGTTGACTGTTACTTTTGCAGTTTTTGTAATTTCATTGTGATTTTCATCAGGAATTGTAGTGACAGTCAAAGTGTATTCACCAACATCCAAATTAGAAACAGTGATGACATTTCCTTCAACATTGACAACGGCAGCATCATCATCAACACTGGCATCAAAAGAGTCTGCACCAGCCAATACAACATTAGAAACACCACTGTCACCATAATCAAATACAACATCTGAAACACTGACTGAAGAATCAGCCTTATTTACTTTAAATGCTGCAGTCTTTTCATCTGCATTGAAGTATTTATCACCGGCAAATGAAACAGTTACTGCGTAATTACCTGCATTTAATCCAGAAATTGTGTAGGTTCCTTTACCCTCAACAATTTCAACATCACTACCATCAACAGTAACCTTACCAGTTACACCTGCGTTAATGATAATGTTAACAGTTGCTGATTCACCGAAAATAATATCTTCAACAGAAACTTCCAAATCAGGACTTTCCTTAGCTTTAACAACCACAATAACATTTTTAGAAGCACTTAAATACTTGTCATCACCAGCATAATTAACCTCAACAGTCAAATCACCAGCAACCAAGTTTTCAATGGTAGCAACAGCCTTACCATCAACCAAAGCAACACTCACACCATTAACAACAACACTACCAGTTGCACCAGGAACTTCAACAGTCACATCCAAATCACTGCCCTCAACAGCCTCACCAACAGTCACTTCAACAGAAGGAGTTAATTTTAAAACTTTAAATGAAGCAGTCATTTCTTCAGCATTGAAATATTTATCACCATCAAATGAAACAGTAACAGTGTAATTACCGGCATTCAAACCAGAAATTGTATAGGTTCCTTTACCATCAGCAATTTCAACCTCATTACCATCAACAGTAACCTTACCAGTTACATCTGCATTAATGACGATGTTAACAATTGCAGATTCGCCGAAAATAATGTCTTCAACAGAAACAGTCAAATCAGGACTTTCTTTAGCTTTGACAACCACAGTAACATTTTTAGAAGCACTTAAATACTTGTCATCACCAGCATAATTAACCTCAACTGTCAAATCACCAGCAACCAAGTTTTCAATGGTAGCAACAGCCTTACCATCAACCAAAGCAACACTCACACCATTAACAACAACACTACCAGTTGCATCAGGAACTTCAACAGTCACATCCAAATCACTGCCCTCAACAGCCTCACCAACAGTCACTTCAACAGAAGGAGTTAATTTTGATACTTTAAAGGAAGTGGTGTTTAATACAGAGTTATAGTTAATATTTCCCGCATAAATTGCAACTGCCTCATAATCACCGGCTTTTAAATCTGAAATATCCAGACTGGCTTTACCGTCTGTAAGAGATGCGGTGTAGTTATTGCCTGCTAAGCTAACTAAAACAACATCATTGATTGCTTTTCCCATTTCAATGTTTAAAACAGCAGTCTGGCCAACTTCAATATCTGCAACACTGAGTGTTAAAGGAACATCAACTTTATTGACACTGAATGTTTTATTAACTTCACCGGCATGATATAAGTCTGTTTTCTCGGATATTGCTATTACAGTGTAAGTTCCTGCATTTAAATTAGGAATCTGAAGAATGCCAACACCATCAACTATATTTATAGTGTATGTTTTCCCATCAACGCTAACAGTGACAGGACTTGCCAGTGATCTGATTGTTATTTCAATTATTTCTTCAAATTCATATTCATCTTTAGACAATTCTACTGTCAATTCAGGATCAACTGGTTCATAAACATCTTCAAAGTTCACTACCACATCTTTACTGATAATTTCATTTTCACTGGTTAATTTATACTGAGGCATTATTTTGCCAGTTTCCTCATCAATTTCAGTTTCATTGTCAGGCAATTGAGTTATTTTAATTGTATAGTTACCTGATGTGGAAATTCCCAAATCATCTAAACTGAAAGAAACACCACGTGGAGAATAATCAACTAGCTGGCTATGTAATTCAAGTGATTCAACACAATTATCATTTACATAAACTTTAAAATAACCTCCTCCCAAATCATTGTGGGCCCAATGCCAATTACCATCAAAGCAGAAAATGTTTACAGCTTCCTTATCACTGCTGTTTAAAACATCACCCGCTATGTTAAAATCGAACAGATAATTCAAATCTGAAATAGTATTTATTTTATAGAAAACATCACCAATTAAAATGCGCTTAAATGATGAGGAGATACTTTTTCCATTAAATCCGTAACTTAAATTGAAAGTTATATTTTGATTTTCATGCTGACGAATAATATTTTTAATTTCATCATTTAGTTCAATGTAGTAAATTTTACCTGAAAACTCCTCATCTGACACTTCTTCAAAGTCAAAATCATCTAATGAATAGGTTATAGTTTCATCTCCCCAATCAACTGCAACATTTACTCCAACAGCACTTGAAGAACTTGGAATATTTATTTCAATAAATTTATCTGTGGTGAAAGTAATCATACCCTCTTCAGTTTCACCGCTGGTTAAATTTCCGTAGAAAATACGAATGTCGAGAGCATCCAATAATCTGAATGATGAATTGCCATTAAATATTACATTGTATGTTGAACTAGCATCAATCCATTTAAATCCGTCTTCAATCTTATAAACACCTATCCAGATTTTATCCCCATCATCCGATCCATTAAAGAAATCAACATCTTTAGGAGTAATCTCATATTTATAATACCCTTCAAGTTCCTCATCACCTTCAACAGGAACTATATTTTCGAAATCTGTCAAATTCTTATCGAAGAAAAATTTTTTGCTGCTGAATACAGCTACATGATATTCTTCACCATTTTGAGCGTAAACAGTTATTAAACTTTCATCGCCATCTCCTGAAGTAGGATAATCTTTTGAAGTGTCCACAAAAATACTTACTATAGGTCCATCTTCTTCATCATCACCTTCATCATCACCATTATTTTCCCAGAATTTTACAGAACCGCCGTCATCATAATACTCTATATTATATGCACGATTATCTATCCTATCATCCTCATCATTCCAAAATCCGATTTCAAAGTATCTTTCTTCAAGAACTTCAGTTAATTTTTCATCGAAATCGCTCAAACTAATGAAATAAACAGTGAATCCTTCATTTTCCTCATCAGCTTCCTGATTTGTTATTTCAGATAATGATTTTTCAAAGAAGATATTCCATTCATCTTTCTCTTCATCATATGTGTAAATCCTGATAAATCCCTGAAGCTCATCAGAAACGGAAATGAAAGCAAAAGTCTCTTCTAAATCATTATTTAAATCAAATTCCTTCTGATCACCATCAAGGACATTGATGATTACACCATCTTCAGCATCATCATCACCTTCATCGCTGTTTTCATCTATGAATTTAATATATGATTCAGTAATTTCAATTGTTCTTGAACAGGCATAATCATCAACCTTATCTCCATTTTCATCAAAGTAAATGAAATTTACTCTATCTCCGTCATTGACATTTGTTAAATCCAAATCCTTCAAAAATATATGGGATTTCAGATTTCCGTTTTCATCTATATGCCAATCACCTTCACCGACAGCCCGAACAATAAGACTATAAATTTCCACATCATCATCTGTAAAGATATCCAGATGCCCATCTTCAGTATTAGGAGGTAAAATTATTCCTCCAATAATTGCATTTTCATCATAATCTTCACTTTCACTGTCAGTGATGATTTCATCATTGTCAGTTACATAAAGAAAATAAGGATTGTCCCCCTCATCATCATTATCCTCAAAATTAGTAGAATTTTCATCACTCAATACATCATTTACATCATTTTCTAAAGACAGCTGATCATCTGCTGCCTCCACACTTATAGCCAAGTCATCTGAGACAATATCTTCAGATGCACTGACTGCACCCAATGTTAAAATAGCCAGTAGCACAAGGACCACTAGCATTATCTTTTTGTATTTCATAAATTAACAACCCATTTTAGTCTTAAAAGAATTTCTTAAAAATTCTCCCATTACCCGATTTAGCTAAATCTCTTGTGAAATAAAAGCAATTAATTTAAAAACTACTTTTTAATCAAAAGACATGTAAATATATATGAAAGCTTTAATATTTAAATTTACATATTAAATCCAGTATTTTTCCTAAATAAGAATCAAATTCCGTTAAAAATATTTTATAATAAAATTAAGTATTAAATCTAATTTTAAAGAAGAATTGTGGAAAAAAGTTTTAAAAAAATTTAAAAATCGAACCAATTTTTTAGCAACACCAACAATTTTTCAATTAATCTTTTGAACCCCCATCAAAAATCAAAGCTGAAAAAATGAATACTTTATATAAAAATTAACACATATATAAGTATAAAAAAAATATTGCAAGAGTAAACATGTTAGCAAGAAATTTTGATTTTTTAAAGCATAAATACTGAGAACTGTTACTTCCAACATTACTTATGCTACTTTCGGATAAAATATACTTTATCATAGATGTTGCACTCATAGGTTTCTTCATACCTGATTCAACATTGCTTGCTGCAATAAATCTTGCCAGCCCTTTTATCTATTTTACTGGTGTTTTATACACATTATTTGGTGTAGGTGGGAGCTTATTGGCGCTCAGGGCAAAATCAGACCAGGATGATGAAAAGGCAAACTATTACTTTAGCGCTTCAATTAGAGGAGTGCTCATAGCAAATATCCTTTATATAATAGTTAGTCTAATTCTTGGAGACAATTTAATTATGGCCCTTTATGGTCCTCCACTAACAATTTATAAAGTATTTTTAGTGTATTTCAACATTCTTGTCTTTTATTTCCCATTTAACTGTTATATATTGACTCTTGGTTACTTCGTGCGTTCAGACGGCTATCCTAAAATGCCTTTCATAGCATTGCTGATTGCAAATATTACAAACCTGGTTACAAGCATTATTTTAATGGGAGTCTTTAATTTGGGTGTTGAAGGTTCATCACTGGGTAGCGTTATAGGTTATGGCCTCGGGGCAGTTTATATTTCAAGATATTTCCGCAAGGAAGACCGTTCATTCCACTGGGTCCACAAAATTAAAATAAAAGAGATATATAAAACCGTTTATGATTTCATAATGAACACTCCTGAAATTATTTCAAGAATTTTCATAACATTAAAAGTCATTTTTTTACACAGTCCTATGTTCAGAATTTTTAGGCACCGTAGGTTTAATGGCATATCTTGTCTATGACAACAGTGAACAGTGGTATATATGTTTTTATCAGCAATTGCAAAGGTCATGAGCCCAATCGTTACTGTATTTTATAAGGAAAAGGATTATGAGGCAGTTGCATACATTATTAAAAAGTCCCTAAAGCAGGTCCTCCTCATTTCAATACCAATAAGCATTCTCTTTGCAGTGTATCCTGAAATTTTTGTATTTATTTTTACCATTGATGATCCTGGAGAACTTGAGGCAATCTGTTCGGCACTTCGTATCACCTCTGTCGGCCTTATCGGAAGAAGTTTATCCATGCTGCTTTCAAACTATGCCCAAGCAATAGAAGAAAACAGGCTTGCATCAGTAATGAACCTATTGGAGGAATTCATAATGGCATTTACCGGAGGATACATATTAACATCAATGTTTGGAGGTGTGGGAATCTGGTATGCGCTTGTATTGGCTGATATTGTGCCTTTAGTATTATATGTATCATTTTCATGGATTTATAAGAAGAATAATCAAGATAGAATCAATTCAATTCTGCTACTTAACGAAACAAATGCCGCTTCATGGACCTATATCCGAGGCCATGACGACCCTGAAGATTACTTCAATGAAGAAAACATGAAATTCATGAAGAAAATGGAGAATCTGCTCAAGGAAAAATCGCCGAAAGCCATGGAAACACTTGAAAAATCAGCGATAATATCTTAAAAGATGAAGAGATTGAAAGTGTCGATGTAACAGTCACATACCTCGAAAATGTGATAACCATTACCCTAACCTATGAAGGAAAATTAATTAATCCGATTAATGAGGAAAACAACGATGAGTTAGGTGCAATAGACGGTAATGCAGAATACAGTCCGATTTTAGGATATAACCGAGCATACATCAATGTGTCGGCTTAAAAAAATTTAAAAAAAAGATATTGTGGAGATATTGCATCTCCTAGATAAATCTACTCTTTTTTAGCTTCAATGACAGTTTTTCCGTTCATGTAAGGGACTAACACTTCAGGAACTTTAACGCTGCCGTCAGGCTGTTGATAGTTTTCCAAAATACAGCACATTGTCCTTTCTGTTGCAATAGCTGTACTGTTAAGAGTGTGTAGGATTTGAGCATCTCCAGAACCTGCTCTTCCGAAACGAGTTTTTGTCTTACGTGCCTGATAGTCTTTACAGTTGGTACATGATACCAGTTCACGGAATGCACCGGAACCTGGGAACCATGCCTCAAGGTCATATTTAATAGCAGCATTGTCATTTAAGGCAGATGATACGATAGCTATTACCTGATAAGGAAGGCCCAGTTTCTGATAGATTCTTTCAGTGACTTCCATAAGATGGTCATGCTGGTTTCTGGAATCTTCAGGTGTTGAGTAGATGAACTGTTCGATTTTCTCGAACTGGTGAACCCTGAATATACCTAAAGTGTCTTTTCCGTGTGAACCTGCCTCTTTTCTGAAACAGGTTGAAAGTGCACAGTATCTTAAAGGCAATTCGTCAGGTGAGATGATTTCATCCCTGTGAAGTGCAGCCAATGTTTGCTCTGCGGTTGCAATAAGGTACATGTCCTCACCATCCACTTTGTATAGTGTTTCTTCAAACTCACCAAGCTCGGATGTTTCCGCTGCAACCTCTCCTTTAACAAAGAACGGTGTCTGCATTGGAATGTATCCTTCAGCTTCAAGTTCAGAGAGAGCAAACTGAATCAATGCCAAATTCAAATGCAATATGTCACGTTTTAAGTAATAAAAACGTGCTCCTGCAATGCTTGCTGCTGTTTCAAGGTCAGCACCATCGATTTTATTGATTAAGTCAACGTGATTTAAAAGCTCAAAATCATATTCAGGAATTTCACCGTAGGTTCTCACAACTACATTGTCGTCTTCAGTGTCTGAAATAGGAACATCTTCATCAATGATGTTTCCGACCTTGTATCTGTAGTCATCCCTGAGTTTTAAATATTCAGCATTTTTTGCAGTCAATTCCTTGATTTCTGCAGCAACTTCTTTTGATCTTTTAACGACTTCTTCGAAATTGCCTTCCTCTTTTGCTTTTTTGAATGATTTTGATAACTTGTTTTTCTCAGATCTTAAGGAATTTAGTTTCCTTTCACCTTCTCTCCATAAGGTGTCATATTCTATTACTTTTTCTACGTTTTCTGTGTCTCTAAATCTTTTCTTTTCAGAGTCTATGATAATTTCTGGATTTTCTCTGAATAATTTTATATCTAACAATATTTTGTCCCCTAAAATATTTTATTCAATATAAAATATGATTCTTCTATTTTTTAAAGTTAATGTTAAAATTGAAAAGATTTAGCCTAAATAATAGGGATTTTAAAAAAATAGTTGTTTAGGGTCCACACCGAAACCCAAATAGTTGATTTATAATTACAATAAGTTTTCCTTGAAACTTTCTTTTAAGTCATTTTTAAGCTTTTCTGAGTAGTTTTCACTCTCAAGAGTTACCATGGCAATTTCATATAAAACCTTGTTTAATGATTTGCCCTTTTCAGTCAATTTGTATTTTACGTTCTTCTTGTCAAATTTGTCAACAATTTTATGGATTAAACCGTTTTTCTCCATATCCTTTAAGCAGTCGCTTAACACCTTATTTGAAAGATCAGGTTTTCCTTCCAAAAATTCATGAAATCTTGATTTGCCATAAAACAAATCCCGAATTATCTGAATAACCCATTTTTTTCTTATTAATGTTACAACCAATTCAATAGGACATGATTTAATATGTTTATTTATTTCCATAAGAGTGACCTCCTAAAAATCAGTCGGTTATAATAACTTGTTTTTATTACATATAAATGTTTCGTTTTTTTCAAGTTACCAAACAGTTACGAAAATCTTTTATATATCATTAATCCAAGTCTGTATTGAAAGTTACTCCCATGTGGCTTTCAAAATCCAAGAGATGGCAAAAATTTATAGAATAAACGATTGGAATGAAAATGAAAAGTTTTCCCTTCAAAAAATTGAACAGAATGTTATTCGAAACAATGCGAACAAAAATAATGTTCAGACCTGCTGTTGAAATGCACTGAAAGCAGAAGTGAACCAAAAAATGTGTTGATACAAGCTAACTCATGACCCCACATGAGTTATGTTAGGATATCCACGTATCGATACAACCCGGAAGCAAAAATTCACTCCAAAAACACAAAAGCGATTTAACATCGAACCCATATTAAGTCACAGGAATTCATCGGATTTCCAAAAAAAAGAATTTTTTGAGACGGCATTAAGCTGTCACCATTCTCCGAATCCCCTAAATCCAAACAATCCTAAAATATGGTTAAAATCAAAAAATTCTAGCCATCTCCAATTTAAAAAAAATGGTTTTGAAGTAGGTGTCGTGCAACAACTACAACAATTTTTCTTCCCATTCTTTTACTTTAAAACCAACCAGAACAGTATCATCATCAACGACGATTGGTCTTTTGACAAGCATGCCGTCAGTTGCAAGCAAGTCCAATTGCTCGTCTTCAGACATTTCAGGAAGCTTATCCTTCAATTTCAGTTCCCTGTATTTCATACCGCTTGTATTGAAAAATCTTTTAAGAGGCAGACCAGATATTTCCCACCATTTGCGCAATTCTTCAGCAGCAGGATTGTCTTCTACGATGTGCTTTGATTCATATTCTATATTGTGCTCATCTAACCAGTTTTTAGCCTTGCGGCAAGTTGAACATTTCGGATATTGTACGAATAACATATTAACACCTATTATGCAGTAACCAATTCAGTCTCCATAGATGGAATATTATTTAAATTGCTAGCAATACAATTAACATTAAACACTTGATTTCGATTGTGAACTAAAACATTCAATTCTACATTTAATTTAATAGACTCTTCATCAATTAATGATTGAATACTAATTTTAACAAGATTCTTAAAGTAACTTTTATCTAAATGAAACACTTTAGATGCATTTAAAAATTCAAATGCCACAGGTTTTCCATTAGTGTCCAAATCAAGTATCACATCATTATCTAATTCAAGTGAAACTTCATAATCATAGGAATCAACACAATGAATAAATAATGAATCGTTTTGATAATCATAATCATACACAACATTATTTTTGTTCATGATCCCACCCTCTTACTTCTATCAGTCAAAATTACTGTAACAAAATTCACAATTCTATTATCATTTATCCCAATCACCAATGATATATCTTTTGATGGCTTTCTATCATGTTCAAAATATAATCTGAATTTATTGTAATCTTGTTTAATTATACCCATCAAAGGATTATATAAAAATGTTTTGAATATTAATCCAAAATCTCCAATTCTTTGAACATTACGTACATCAAAATGCCTAGTATCAGGATTAAAAGACTCATCACAATTATTGATTATTTCAATTGCTTCTTCGATACTATAATCTCTCATATTCCACCCCATTACTATGAACATCTCCAGCTTAAAGAAATCAAATAATTCTTGCTCAATAATGTTAAATCTTCAAACAAAAAAATCACATCATTGATTTCATTTTGAAAAATTGCTCTTATTTAGTAAAATTGATTTAAAAACTATGTAAACAAGCAATTTTTTAATTAAATTACTGTATTAATTTTATTACATATAAAACTATTGTTAATTTCTTTAACATTAATTATAAAGCCAATGAATATTATAAAATAAAATCAATAATGATATTATAATATTTCAACCAGTTCATTAATGTCATCAATTATTTTGGAAGGATAATCATTCTGCAAGTCTTCTTTTTTGGCATAGCCCCACTTAACAAGTATGCAATCGATTCCTGCATTTTGAGCCGTCATGATGTCAGTGATGGAATCTCCAATATAAACTGCCTCATCATCATCGACATTTGCCTTTTCAATAATCCTCTTTGCACCGTAAGGATCAGGTTTTGAGGGGTTGCCGTAACTGTGGCCTTCAATTGCAATAAAATCAATGTCTGAGAAATATTTTCCCACCAGTTCCTCCAAAGAATAGGTCAGTCTGTTTGAATTAACTGCAAGTAAAATATTATTGTCCTGCAATTTCTTCAAGACTTCATGGGCATTTTCAAACGGAACTGTCAGTTCCTTTTTTGATGGATTATATAATTCTAAATAGGATTCCTTTACCTTTTCTACGTTTTCGGGAGATGAGTTTTCACCTAAAACCAGTGAGGTAATCTCATCAATATTTCCACCCAAACACGGAATCAGCTCTTCCCTTGTCAATGTCGAAAAACCGTAAAATTCCAATGTTTTGTTAAAACATATCAATACATCATGTATTGAATCGAATAGAGTCCCATCAAAATCAAAAATTGCAAGCTTTTTCATGTTTTAATTTATGTCATTCAATAATTAATATTTATATCTAAAAATCAATACTATTAATTAGGTGATAATATGCTTTTGAACAGAAAAAACATATTGATTTTTTTGATATTGGTTGGCGCACTGGCCATTGTCGGAGGAGTTTATGCTCAGGACATCCATGACAGCGGCGCTTTAAAGACATCAAATATCGTTAAAAAAGTTACAAAAAACAAAGTTAAAACAGTTACCGTTAAAATCAATAACTTCAAGCCTGGCGTTTTATGGGGACCTAAGGCTACCAAACTCAAGAACGGCGATGCAATTGCAGGCTATGTTACATATACAGGAAACTCACAGTTTGATAAGGGAACCGGTGTAAGCGCATGGTACATAGGAAACGGTATCAATGGAGATATCGTGCCCCATCACACAAAACTCGTTAAAGTGAAATTCTACTTCAAAAACAACAAGGACTCTAAAAAGATCAAAACAAAAACAGTAACCGGTAACGGGGGACACATCAGAACCAACCTGATTAGCGGATATACACCTTACAAGGCTTTGGTTTACTATAAAACTTACTGAGTTAATTTAATTAACTCTCTTCTTTTTTATTTCAGCTTTGAAAATTATATTTCACTTTATGAATAAAAAATTTAGGCATACCTAAATATTTATATATGATAAAAATATAATAATAGATTAAGTGAACTAATAAAAACCGGAGGTAAAAATATGATTATTGGTATCGAAAACCTAAAAAAACAAAAAGAAGAAGACGAGTCAGAATAATGTTAAAAAACAATTAACATTATTCATATCATTTAAAACACCACTTTATTAAACTAATCTGAAACCACTTTAAACAACAATTTTTTCAATGTTTCGACTTCATCATCAGTGAAATTTGATGTGACATTTTCTTCCCATGTGGAAACAATATTAATCAGCTCATCTGTTTTTTCAATTCCTTTAGAGGTAAGCTCAACTATTTTTATGCGCCTGTTTGATGGATTCTCATGCCTTTCAATGTATCCTGCATCCTCAAATTTTCTTAAAATCTTTGCAGTGTAGCCTTCACTTACCTTGAACAGCTCAACCAATTCCTTTTGAGTAGTGTTTTCGCTGAATCTGATTCTTAACAAAAACGGAACCTCACTTCTAGTAATTTCAGACTCGTCAAATACCTCCCTTATGTATTGCCCATAGTTTGCAATCATTTCCTCAACATAATGATAAATGAAAATGTTTTGAGCGTTTTCCTTTTTAAATTGACTTGGTAATGCCATACTTATCCCCTATATATTATATCTGTTTGTCCTTAAAAATATTAATGCCAAATCCACAATCATTACAACAATAGCTGCAAGCATCACGTATTGAACACCCATTCCCAAAACAACCGCTCCTGCAATGGTGGTTCCTAAAGTGACACCAACATTTCCCATACTCAGGAATATTCCATTTGCAAATTCAGGTGCTTCAGGTGCGGCTGACACCATCCAATACTGAGCAATATCATTACCTATTCCTGCAAGCAATCCCCATACAATCATTAAAGCGACCACTGGGATTTTAAGACCACTAACAACAAATATGGCCACCATCAATATTGAGAATATCACCGGAAATGTCAAAACTGTAAGTTTTGTTTTTGTGTTTAGCAGTTTCGCTCCAAGCCAGTTTCCAACAATTGAAGCAACACCATATATGAAAAGCACTATGCTCAATTCTGTTCCAAAGATGTTTGTCAATGCATTTAAAAACTCGGAAATGTATGAATATGCAGTATACATTCCACCATTGAGAAAAATCACACCTAAAACTGAGACTATGAAAACCCCTGTTGTTGCAACCTTTACCTGGCCTCCATATGACTGTTCCTTTCCAGGAAGGGATGGGAAGAATATTACTGTTGCAATCAAGGCAATGAATGTTACCAGACTGAACCAAAGCATTGCGAATTGGTATCCGAAGTTGGATGCTACAAATGTTGTAATCGGAACTCCAACAATCATACCTGCAGAAACTCCCATTATAACCTTACTGACTGCATCCTGTGCCCTTTCCGGCTCAACAATCTCTGCAGCTACAGTTAATGCAAGGCCACAATAGATCGGATGGAAAATTGCAGGAATAATTCTGCAGATTAAAGCAATGTTGAAATCAGTCACGAATGCACCGACTGTTGAAAATACGGTAAAGACTGCCAATACCAGTATGAAACTCTTTTTTCTGTCAAATCTTGAAAACACAAGAGCATGAATATTCCGCAAATTGCTATTGTCAGTGCGAATAAGCTTACAAACAAACCTGCCTGGGTTATGTCCACGTTGAAATACTGTGCAATTTGAGGCAAAATGCCTACTACTCCCATTTCAGTACTTAAAACCCCAAAAGTACCAAGCATCATAATATAAATTATCAAATTTTCATTTTTCATTAGTATCACACAAACACTTTCATAAGATAACTCTTTTATTAGGAAAGATTTATATATACTAATATCATACTAATAGTATATAAAACTGTACATTGCGTGATAAAATGAAAAACTTTAAGTTAAACGACGGTAATGAAATTCCTGCAATAGGATTTGGAACATTTGAAATTCCAGCAGACGGAACAACATATAAAACTGTTAAAAAAGCATTGGACTTTGGAATAAGACACATTGACACCGCTGCAGCATACTTCAACGAACAGGAAGTTGGAAATGCGGTAAAAGACAGTGAAGTGGATCGTGAAGACATATGGATTACATCTAAAATGTGGCTGCAGGATTATGCTTATGAGGATGCAAAAAAAGCTATTGACACTTCTTTGGAAAAGCTTCAAACAGATTACATGGACTTATATCTTCTCCATCAACCTTACGGAAAAGTGGATGAAGCATGGAGGGCACTTGAAGAGGCAAAAGATGAAGGCAAAATCAAATCAATCGGTGTAAGCAACATGACCCCTAAAATCTGGATGAAATGGGTTCCCGATTTCGACACTATCCCAAGTGTCAATCAGGTTGAATTCAACCCATACTTCCAACAAAATGAACTTAAAGAAATTTTGGCTAAGGATAATGTTAAAATCCAGGCCTGGGGACCATTGGGAAGGGGAAACAATTCCCTTTTAACTGATGATGTAATTGTAGGGCTTGCCAGAAAGTACAACAAGGATGCAGGCCAAATCATTTTAAGGTTTGAAAATCAGGAAGGAATCATAGTATTTCCAAAATCTACAAAAGACGAACGCATCAAATCAAACATGGATATCTTTGACTTTGAATTAACAGAAGATGAAATTTTACAAATCAGAGCATTGGATACCGGTAAAGGATCACATGACCCTGACGCTCCCGGTGTCGGTGAGATGTTGTTGAATGCATTTGACGTTCATGCAAACGATTAGTTAAATTTTAACTAATTTATCTTTTTTTCCTTTTTTGTATCCAAAATCAGTTTTATAAGTGAAACCACACCAATCAAGGCAGTTATGCTTTCGATAGCTGCTGATGAGAAATCAAGAATCGCCAAAAAGTAGACAATATAGATTCCGCTGTTTACAATGAAACTTGTTTTAATTGGCTTGATAGTCTTTAGATAGTAATTGCATAATGTAATCTGAATTATTGCAATTATAGGCAATAATCCGACAAAGCCTAAAGTGTTTACCGCAACACCCAAAATAACTGAAAGTATTATAAAAAATACTGTCCATTTCATGGTCAGCCTATCATAATAAACCATGAGATTTCTTGAAGCGGCAATGGCCATGGTAACGACACCAGTCCATGAAAAGAAAAAAACTGATGATATCATTAAGATAAAAGCATTTAAGAACTGGTAAAAATAGGCTTTCTTCTCATCATTGACCCACATGCTCAGAATTATGAAAATTCCCGCAATCAATGATATGATGTTACCAATGACTAAATTTATTGCCCAATCCATATTAGAATATTTTACACTTCATGTTAAAAATTATTTTCGAAGAGCAAAAATACAGACCGGCAGAGCCAATAGAGTTATTGCTGAAGATATCAAATAAACAGGCGCATAACCGTTTGCTGCAAATATTCCTAAAAGTGCTGGTCCAAAACCCATTGTAGCATCACAGAATATGAAAAATGTTGAAACGGCATAAGACCTGCGGTTTTCAGATACGTTTCTAGTGACGATTGTTGTGCATGCTGAGTTCAGTGTTCCAAATCCTAAAGCTGCGCACACTGCACAGATTATGACTGTTAATGTTGATGGATAAACAGCTATTAAAAAGAGTCCAATTGCCTGTGCAACAATTCCGGTGATGCATACTATCATATCACCACCCCTGTCCTGAATTTTACCTGCAATCGGTCTTGATATGATTAAAACAACACAGTATATTATGAAAAACCATGAAAATGCGCTTGTCAAGTTAATCTCTGCTGCATAAAGCCTATTAAATGATAATATTGAAATGTATCCCAGACTTGTAAGAGCTGTAAAAAGTGAAACAGGTATCGCACTGACTTCAAATACCTTGTCAATCCCAAAAGAAGATTCACTATCTTTAGGATTATTTCCAGGATCATGTGCGGAAACATCAACAAAATAAATAGAAATCAAGGCTAAAGCTGAAAATATGCTTGCCAAAAGAAAACATCCGTTGGAACCTGTAAAATCATATGCAAATCCTCCAATGAAAGGTCCAAGACCTACCGCTAATGTGGTTCCAAGCATGAAATATCCGAATGCCTCTCCGAAACGTTTTTTAGGAAGCACATCAGAAGCTATTGTCACAATTGCATTTGCAGAAGCTCCAAAACCTATTCCATGAATAAATCTGACAATGATAAGCAGAGTCACATCACTGACGAGAAAATACAAAAGACATGAGATGAAATGGATGCTCATGAAAATAAGTGCAGTCTTTTTCCAACCGATTCTTTCAAGCGCATTTCCGGAATATATTCTGGAACACAGTCCGCCAAAAATATAAATTCCAGAAACAAGCCCTGCAATCATGGCCGAGGAGCCCATTGCAGTGGCATACTCAGTTACGGTAGACATCAGCACATACATCACAAGAGCCGTAAACAGTAAAGCTCCAAAAACTAGAAAAAATGATTTTGTAAATATCCTGTCTTCGTCTACCCCAGCATTCATTAATTAAAAATAGTTAAAACAAATTTAAAATATTTTCGTTTTGAATTTTATAAAAAAATAAAAAAAATAAAATGATTTTTTAATTAAAAATCACTTTAACATCCTTTTAATCACTGACATCATAATCGTCAATCATCACATAATTGAACTCAGGATGTTTTGCTTTAATTTCAGTTAAAATTTTCTCTTTTACTGATTCACGGTCCGCATCAAAGTCAACGATGATATCAAAGGTGATTAGATTCTCCTCTTCATAAACAATGAAACCGTGTATCTCCAAGACTTCCGGATATTTTGAAGCAATGTGGTACAAATCATCACGGACATCACTGAATGTGTCATTGTGCGCATAAATTCCAACAGTCAAGATAATTGAGAACTCCTTGAATATTTTAGCGGAAATGCTTCTTGACAGCTTTTGAATATCCAGTGCAGTTAGGGAGTCATCAATTTCAACATGAACGGATCCCTGCATATCTTCAGGGCCGTAATTATG
Organism: Methanobrevibacter sp.; assembly: GCF_045539575.1. Classification (GTDB taxonomy): domain Archaea; phylum Methanobacteriota; class Methanobacteria; order Methanobacteriales; family Methanobacteriaceae; genus Methanocatella. The sequence continues at coordinate 32,532 of NZ_JAZQFM010000014.1, read as the reverse complement.
CAAGCTCAAATCATATGCACCGTAAACACCAGGGACTTCAAGAATGGAATTCTTGATCTTGCGGGACAATTCAGAGTCAACCCTTGCACCAATCATGCTGTCCAATGTTTCCCTCAACATGTCAATACTTGCCTTAATAATGACAATTGAAATAATGACCCCAAGAATTCCCTCAAGGGAAATATTGAAAAATATTGAAATTATAGCTGCAACCAAAGTGGAAAGTGATAAAATTGCATCGAAGAATGCGTCACTTCCTGAAGCAACAAGAGCCTGGGAGTTAATGTCTTCACCAACCTTCTTTACATATTGGCCCAAAACAAATTTGACAACGACTGCAACTGCAATAATTACAAGAGAAACAGTCGTATAATTTGTAACGTCAGGTGTGAATATCTTTGGCCATGACTCCATGAATGCGGTGACACCTGCCCACAACACAATTGCCGCAATGATTACAGATGAAAAATATTCAATACGGCCATATCCGTATGGATGGTCCTTATCCGGAGCCTTGCCTGCTAGTTTAGTTCCTATAATTGTAATAATGGATGATAATGCATCAGTTAAATTGTTAACTGCATCCAAGGTAATTGCAATGGAATTGGTAACAATACCAACAACAGCCTTAAATGCAACCAGTATAAGGTTAACAACAATACCAATTATACTTGTCTTTACGATTTTATCCTGTCGTGACATAATTATTTATTTTGACTTTTTATTAATTTAAATTTAATTGCCATCGTCAAAAGAAATCCCTTCCAATTTAAGCAATTTAATTTTTCTATCAATTCCGCCAGCATAACCGGTTAATTTCCCGTCAGCGCCCAAAACCCTGTGGCAGGGTATTAAAATTGAAATCGGATTGTGGCCTACAGCACCGCCCACAGCCTGGGCAGACATTGTAGGAGAGATTCTTGAAGCAATCTCACCATACGTTAATGTTTCACCGTAGTCAATCCCTGATAAAATCTTCCAGACCTTAATTCTAAAATCAGTCCCTTTAGGATTCAATTTGAAATTGATTTTCGGATTTTCACCGTTGAAGTAATCGTCAAACCAATTCTTTACCTCTTTAAAAATAGTCAAGTCATCTTTGAATTCAAGATTTAATGACGGAAAGTGTTTCTGGGCGTAAAACCAAACACCGCAAATAGCTTCACCGTCACTTACAATCAGCATTTTACCCAATGGAGAATCATAATCTGTTGAAAAATACATTATCTAATCTCCACTTAAAATCTGCCAGATTCTCCATACTGATTTCCTGTTCATTTTTGATATTGCCCTTTGTGTCGGAATCTTCATAGGACATACATCCTCGCAAGCCAAAGTCTTTAGACAATGAGGATAAAAATTGTCCTTGTATTTCTTTTTGATTGATTTTGAATGGTCCCTGTCGCTTTCCTGTGAAATCAGTTTGGATGCTGAAACGGCAACCTGTGTTCCTACAAAATCATCAAAGCCATAGTTCGGACATGCCTCCGTGCAGCATCCGCACATTAGACACATTGACATCTCATAATCAAATTTCAAATCATCACCGACTCTTGCATCGCTTTCAAGCCATTGTTCACAGTCAATCATAACATCATGCAAAATGGACCTGTCAACCTTCAAGTCTTTAACAAGTGGGAACTTTGATAAAGGCTCAATTGTAATTATTCCATACTCCTTAACCATTATTTCTTCATTTACAAAGGTTTTGCATGCAAGTTTTGGCTGGGAATTTATTACCATTGCGCATGCTCCGCAAAGTCCCTGAAGGCAGCTGCAGGAATATTCTATAGGATAGTCAAGTCTTTCAAGGAGTGTTGTCACAGGGATATTCAAATCGCCGTCATAGTCAAACAGCTGATATTTCCCATCGATTTTAATTTTAACCTTAATGCTCATTTTCCCACCAACTATCTGAAGGCAACATTAATCTCACCGTCATAGGTCACACATGTTGTCATTTTAAATTCTTCACTTGTCTGAGGATAGTCTGTTCTTTGATGGGCTCCTCTGCTTTCCTTTCTCATTAATGCTGAAATTACACATGCTTTTGCAAGCAATATTAATGATTCCAGCTTGATATGATCATAATAGCTATCGGCATTTACTTTCAGTTCATCCAGTTTCGCCAATGCCTCTTTTAAATCCTCTTCATTTCTATATATTCCCATGCATTGCGCCATTATTCCGGCCAGCTCATCTTCAACATCTGCTGATTTTCCACTTTTTGCAAACTTATTGAATGCTTCAATTTCATCGCCAATCTGATTCATATAATCATCATTTGAATCCATTATGGCATTTTCGGCTGCAATCCACCCTCCATGAACGGCACCCAAGAGGGAATTTCCGCCAAGTCTATTTGCTCCATGATACTGCACTGAACATTCTCCTGCGGCATATAAACCCTGAATGTTGGTTTTGTGATTTTCATCTGTTTTTATGCCTCCCATGAAAAAGTGCACACCAGGATAGACAGGAATTGCATCTGAAGTCGGATCAAGATTAAGGTAATTTGTGCATATTTCATAAACCTCATCCAATTTGGTTTTAATAATACTCTCCTCCAAATGGCTTATGTCAAGATAAACATGATTTTTACCTGCCTCTGAAGCTTTATATATGCTTCTTGACACCACATCCCTTGGCATCAGCTCGGCAAGTTCCGGATACCATTCCTTCATGAAATACCATTTCTCGCCATCACGAATAGTGTATAGCTTTCCCCCTTCACCACGGGCGGCTTCGGTTATCAGCATTCTCTTGACCGGAGTATTTACAGTGGTCGGATGATACTGTATCATTTCAAGGTTAGCCAGTTCTACACCCTGCATGAAAAGCCTTGCTGTTGCAACACCGTCATTATGGATGGAACCTGAGGTTTTTCCGAACAGCTTATTCAAGCCGCCGGTAGCAATAATGACACTGTCAGATATGAATTCCATGATTTCTGAAGTGTCTTCATTAATGCAGATTGCACCTAAACATTTTCCATTCTTTATAATTAATGATAGGAATCTCCAGCCGATAACTCTGGTGATACTGCCTGCAGCTTCATTTTTCCTGCATTCATTTATCAGTGCAGTAACTATTTGCTTTCCGGTTCTTGCACCTGCATAGGCGGTTCGTTTTTTCTTTTGACCTCCAAAGTATCTTTGGTCAATTTTGCCTTCACCGTCTCTTGTAAATGTCGTTCCTATACTGGAAAGCCAATTAATGATTTGTGGAGCATCGTCTGTAAGCCTTTTCACCGCTTTAACGTCATTTATCCCACATCCCCCATTCATGGTGTCTGCGAAATGTTCCTCTACAGAATCGTTTTTGCTTAATGCGGCGTTTATTCCTCCCATAGCCATTACTGATTGTGAGCGCTCCGAGTAATCCGGAGAAATGAGAGTGACATGAGAGCCCAATTCACTTGCCTTGATTGCTGCGGTCATACCTGCTATCCCAGCTCCAACAACAATTATCTCACTCATAATATTCCTCCAATGTAAAATATTGCCTCCGCCATGAAAATAATAATCAATAAAACTAAAATAAACATGTTAATTTTGCTTTTGGCATTTGCATAATCATTTTTGCCTTCTAAAAATCCAAATGAAATCATAAGTCTTGGAATTGACACTCTCAAATGAAGTGCAATTGAAACAATCAACAGATTATCTACAATAATATGGCTTAAAGTCCTGAAAATGTCTGCATTATCGCTTACACTGCCTAATGAATAATTAACAATATGGAGTGCAGCAAATATTATGATGCAAATACCTGTTATCAGCTGCTGATTTGTTTCCTTTATCAGATTTGAGTACCTTTTTGATTTTGTTTTTTCCTTAAGGTAAAGATATAGGCTGATTATTATATGCAAAACAAGAGGATAGAACAGTCGTCTTCCGGTGATCTTGAAATCCGGCATATAACCTATAATGCCTAAAAAATATAAAGTGGCCAGCAATGCATGATAGACCAGCATCAGGATTAGAATGACTATTAATATGCTATTTATTTTTCTAAGTGAAATCATATTATCTAGAGGTATGACTTGAAGAAGTCCTCGAATTCCTCATCGCTCATAGGTTCGGGAGTTGATATGTTTTCATTAGCCATAATGCTTGAAGCAAGCTTAATGTATTCTTGAGTTTCTTCACTTTCAGGGTATTTTTCTACAACGGTTTTTGCATCTAATTCAGCATCTTGAATTAAATTACTCCTATGAATTGTACCAACTACATGTGTTCCTATCTTTTTTGCAAAGTCATTGACAATCTGCTCTTCATTGTCGACATTTCTGCAGTTGCACACGATACCGCTCAAGTTACCCTTAAGCTTTTTAACACCACGAACGATATTGTTTGCAGCGTAAAGTGACATGTATTCGCCTGATGTAACAATCAACACTTCATCAGCGTATTTTTCACGTAAAGGCACTGAAAAACCACCACATACTACATCGCCCAAAACGTCATATACGACAACATCCAAATCATCATCGAATATTCCTATCTTTTCAAGCCTTTTCATTGCAACAATAACACCACGGCCTGCACATCCTACACCAGGTTCCGGCCCTCCGCTTTCAACACATTGAATGCCCTTGAAACCTGTGAAAACCAAATCCTCTTTTTCAGGTGACCTGTTATCCTTTAGTGTATTTACAACTGTAGGAATTCTTTTACCATATAAAGTACGTGTGGTATCCGCTTTTGGGTCACAGCCGATAACCAGACAGTTCAAATCGTCACTACCCCATACTGCAGTCAGGTTAGCCACTGTAGTACTTTTTCCAATTCCACCTTTTCCATAAATAGCTATTTTTTTAATCATTTAATTCTCTCGTATTTTTAATTCTCAAAAGTGAAGATGTTATTGCACATATAGTTATAATTATAGTCAATACTAATGTTATGTTTTTAGAATTTATTAACATTGCGACAATAGGAAACGCATAAAACATGTATGCTACAAAAGTTCCGAATCTGTCGTATTTCAATGCACCTTTGCCTGAAGTGACAAAAAACTCGATTAATTTCAAAATGATAACCAATAAAAACCATGCAGGTGCCAAATCAATCCAGACAACTGCAAATGTTGAAAATATGATGAATAAAAAATCACAGATAACATCGATTTTAGACCCGTTATCAACAATCAGACCATATTTTTTGGCTAAGTATCCATCCATAATATCGCTGAGGATAGCTAAAGCGAATATGATTATCAGCCAAGCAATGTTATAATCCAAAATTACTGCAATTAAAAAGAAAAATCCAAACAGTATTCTTGAAACGGATAATGCATTAACAATACTTCTGTTCACGATATTACCTCAAGAAAAAAATAATTGATTGAAGTTTTTGATATTAATTAAACTGATTCCCTCTCAATCAATTTATAAACAAAATCGTTTTTTCGAACCTTTGTTGGAATCAAAATGGCCACATTGGAATTTTTACTGACATTTTCCACAGATTCTCCCTCGATTTGCATAGAATCAATAGTATGTGTGATTGAGCCTGTAGTCTGGCCCTGAATGATGATTTTATCGCCTATTTTCAAGTCATCCCAAATCCTCAGCTCAGCGGCACCGACCTTATTGTAATAGTTGACAACCTGACCGATGTCCTTTTTAATGTATTTTGCCTGGTTGTCCTCACTTACCTCAAAAGGAGTGTTAAAGTAAAAGTTAGTGTCAAATCCTCTGTTGAATACACTTGTCAGCTCATCCATCCATTCATCCCTGACATTATAGTTTAGAGGATCCCTCTCATAATCATCAATGGCCTCACGATAGATTCCGGTTACCATTGCACCATAATCAGGGCTTCTGGCTCTTCCTTCAATCTTGAATGATGCAACGCCGCTTTTCATCAACTCTGGAATGTATTCAATCATGCACATGTCTTTTGGTGAGAAGAAGTTGGTTCTATAGCTTACATCATCACTTCCGGTAACGATGAATGTTTCATCCTCCACTTCAGAGAAATTGACAACATTATCATCACCTTCCTCATATGTCAGTGTCCAGTTCTTGCGGCAAGGCTGCAGGCAGTCCCCGCAGTTTGCACTTCTCCCATATAATCCGTAACTCAAAAAGCATCTTCCTGAAATTGCCATGCATATTGCACCGTGAACGAATATTTCAGTTTCAATCGGCGATTTCCGAGTAATATCAGTTATTTCAGCAAGGGAGAGCTCACGAGAGAGAATTGCCCGTTTTGCACCCAGCTTTTTAAGAGTTTTAAGAGTATAAGAATTAGTTACGTTTTCCTGAACGCTAATGTGCGCCTCAAGACCATGTGAAACGGTATCCTCTATCAAACCGATATCCGATAGAATCAGTCCATCTATTTCAGATGATGATATTTTTTCCAAATTTGACTCCAGCTCACAAGCCAGCTTTTCATTTAAAATAATATTGGTGCATAAATAAGTTTTAGCTCCATATTCACCGGCTGTCTTAGACACCTGACTTAAGTCATCCAAGGAAAAATTCTTAGCATTGGCCCTCATGTTATAATCATCAAGGCCAAAGTAAACAGCATCGGCACCATTTTCCAAAACTGCTCGAAGTGAAATGAAATTTCCGGCAGGAGCTAATAATTCAACCATGATTATCTAAGGTTTATAATAGGTTTCAGCTTCAAGACCTTCTGGAATTTCAGTAGGATAATCTTCATTCAGACAGCCTAAGCATAACTTATCCTCATCCATTCCAATAGCTTTAACCAAAGCCGGAAGGGTAATGTAACCTAAAGAATCAATGTCAAGCTGCTCTTGGATTTCTTCAACAGAATAATTTGCTGCAATCAGTTCCTTTTTGGTTGCCATTGCCACACCGTAATAACATGGAGCAACTACAGGAGGACATCCCACTAAAAAGTGGATTTCAGCAGGTTCTGATTCTTTTACAAGGTCCAGCAATTGTTTGGAGGTGGTTCCTCTTACAATACTGTCATCAATCAAAATAATCTTTTTGCCTTTAATGGCTTCCTTAATAGGATTCAATTTTAGCCTGACTGCAAGTTCCCTTTCTTCCTGAGTCGGCATGATGAATGTTCTTCCAACATATCTGTTTTTGATTAAACCTTCACCATATGGAATTCCTGATGCTCTGGAATATCCGATAGCTGCAGGAATTGATGAATCCGGAACAGGAATTACAACATCAGCGTCAATAGGATATAACTCATACAGCTGACGGCCAATATTCATCCTGGTTTCATAAACGTTAATACCATCAATTGTACTGTCAGGTCTTGCAAAGTAAACATATTCAAACATGCAATGTGAAAGCTTGCATTTTCCTGCACTTTCTAACATGTGGGAGTTGATTTCATCGTTTTCAAAGTAAACGACTTCACCTGGAACAATATCTCTTATAAATTCAGCATTAATAACATCAAAAGCAACAGTTTCAGAGGCTAAAATAAATTCGTCATCTCTTTTTGCAACGGCAAGCGGTTTAATTCCCATAGGGTCTCTTACACCATACAATTCACCGTCAACAAGAATTGTCAATGCATATGATCCGACAAGTTTTTTACATACAGCTTCAATAGCTTCAATGACACTCTTTTTGTTGTCATAGTGCTCTTTTTTAAGCATGTAACAGATTACTTCAGAATCACTGTCTGATTTGAAATAGAATCCGTCATCAATAAGCTCTTTTTTTAACTCATCAGAGTTGACAATGTCACCATTGTGAGCCATTGCAATAAATCCGTCACCAAAATCAGTTACAAACGGTTGTGAATTTTCCAGTTTTGACTGGCCGGTGGTGGAATATCTTACATGACCTATGGCCATACTGCCCTTGAGACTGTGGATTATATCATCTTTAAATACGTCAGTGATTAAACCCATTCCGCAGTAGTGATTAAGACCATTTTCTGGATTAAAAGTAGCAATACCTGCTGATTCTTGACCTCTGTGCTGTAAAGCATACAAACAATAATAAACAAAAGATGCGACATCCTTGGATTCATCATTACAATGAATTCCAACAATACCACACTTATCTTCCATTTCACCTTGCATTTATTAAACTCCCTATAAAATAGTATAATAATAATTATCTAAAAACTAGTATAAAATAATAATTGTTTTTAATATGTTCAATCCCAGAAATTTTCAAATGTGTTGTTCATATCATAATCCTGTCTAACTTCAGGAATTTCCTCTTCTTTATGTTCATTCAATTCTTTTTTCAAGTCTTCAGCATTATCATCTACAAATATCAAAGCGGTTCTGACAATATTCAGCCATTCAACAGCTTTTGATTTGGATTCTGCCGCAATATAGTTTTGACCGACAATGATGTTTTCAGGCCTGAACTTGTTTGTTGCGATTACTATTCTATCCTCATCAGACAAATCCTGCCTGAATGTTTCCTGCCAAAGCTCTTCAAGATTAAAAATTTCTAAAATATCTTTGGAATATATGTCCTCATAACGTAATTTAAAGTCTGAAAAATCAGATTTTACCTCATCAAGATCCTCTATCAGTTCCCTGTTTTGCTGAGATAATACTTCACTTTCTTTTATTAGCTTATTGTAATCATCAAGCAAATTATTGTAATTATGAGTTACTTTCATCAGTTTGTTTTCCAAAGTGTGGATGTTAATTAAATTTAAAGAATAAGACAATGTTGATTTTATTATTGAATTTAGAATCTCCTTTTCAGCCAATCTGAAATCTACGGATTCATCATCAACAATAATATTATTGTAATCAAATAACCCAATATGATTAAAATCAGTTTTCAATTCATTAAAAAGAATGTTGTATGTTTCATCCTGACCATAGCCACCGATCAGTAAAATGTCCGCACCGCCGGCTACCTTTTTAACGATGCTTATTTCATTGGTCGGGATTATGGATGAAACAATAATGTTATAATCCCTTTCAAGTTGAATATTATTGACAGCTTTTGAAACAAGCTGTGCAATATTCAAATCCTGTACTATTATTCTAACATCTATTTTTGATTCGTGATTTTCATTTTCCATGAAAATTACCTAAATTTTATTAATTTTTTCATGCCATTTCCAGGCGGACTCAACAATCTGTTCAAGGTCATATTGAGGGGTCCAGCCTAGCTTTTCATGAATTTTGGTTGAATCAGCTATCAAAACAGCAGGGTCTCCTTCACGACGTTCATCGATTTTAACTTCAAAATCACGTCCGGTAACCTTTTTACACATGTCAATTACTTCACGTACGGAATAACCTTCCCCATTACCTAAATTGAAAATGTTTGATTCATTTTCATTGCATAAGTATTCATATGCCTTAATATGTGCATCTGCAAGGTCATTTACGTGAATATAATCACGGATACATGTTCCATCAGGAGTGTCGTAATCATCTCCGAAGATGGAAATGCTGTCCCTTTTTCCGATAGCAGCATCCAATACTAAAGGAATCAAATGAGTTTCAGGGTCATGCAATTCCCCAATTTCACAATCAAAATCACAACCTGCCGCATTAAAATATCTTAGAGATACATAATTGAAATCACCTTTTTCAGCTTCCCTTTCAAGAGCCTTTTCAGTGATGAATTTGGAGTGTCCGTAAGGATTGATTGGTTTTAATTCACTGTCTTCTGTTATTGGTATCTGTTTAGGATTTCCATATACTGCAGCGGTTGATGATAAAATGAATTTATCTACACCGAATTCCCTCATAATCTTTAAAAGATTTAGAGTGTTTTTATAATTGTTTTTAAAGTATTTTTGAGGCATTTGTACTGATTCTGCCACTGATGAAAAAGCAGCAAAATGGATAACACCATCAATGTCATAGTTTTTAAAGACTTCTCTTAAATCGCCACTACCGAAGTCGCAATCTTCAAAAAATCCCCATTTTACAAAGTTTTCATAACCTTTGCACAGATTGTCCACTACAACAGTGTCATAACCTGCAGCATGTAGGGCCTTATTTGTATGTGATCCTATGTAACCTGCTCCACCAGTAACTAAAATCATGTTAACACCTTAGATAAATTTACCTAATTTGAGTAATGCTTTTGGAGATACTTTAATTAATTTCTGTACGATTTCAGTTGTTGAGATTTTATCAAAGCTTTCTCCTTCAAATGCGTGTGCAATACTGTTGAGTTCATCATCGGATAAAGTTAATAAGTATTCTTGCACTTTTTTATACCTTTTGATTTCATGGTCTAAAGCTTCGTGAGCCATTTTGTCATATTGTTTTAGGAATTTTTTAGAGCAGTCCTCTTTGATAGCTTGAGCAGCCACTTGACCTGCGCACATTCCACCGGTCATACCGGAAATGATTCCTCCACCGGTCAATGGGTTTACTTGTCCTGCTGCGTCCCCTACAACCATTATGTTATCAGCATAAAGTTTTTTGGTCATTCCACCGACAGGGTCACCACCGACATTCATTTCAACAGCCTGAGCGTTTTGTGTGTATGGACATTTAGCAATGAAGTCGTCTAAGTATTCTTTTGCGGTTTTTTCGGCTTTGTGAGGTAATATTGCTAAACCGACGTTTGCAATGTCATCACCTTTAGGGAAAATCCATACGTAACCACCAGGTGCACATGAACCTAAGTAGAATTCAATGATTCCAGGTTTTTCAAATTCGACATTACACATTTCGTATTGTACACCTGATTCCATTTCTTTTGCTTTTGCAGCTGGTCTTAAACCTGCCCATCTTGCAACGTGACCTTCAGGACCGTCTGCAGCGATTAGGATTTTACATTTGTAATCAATTTTTTCGCCCATGCATTCGGTTTCGACAATGTAACCGTTGTCTATTTTTTCAACGCCTGTAACTAATGTTTTGATTCTGATTTCCGCACCAGCTCTAGCAGCGTCCATTGCCATATGCTTATCGAATACTTTTCTTTCTAAGATGTATCCTGCTTCAGGCAATTTTACTTCGTCTTCGGTTAACCATACGTCAGTTCCGTCAGGGGTTTGGATTCTTACACCTTCGATTTTTTGGGTAACCCAACGAGGGGATGGTTCGATTCCTAATTTTTCTAACCCTTCAATTGAAACTCCTTCTGCACATCTTTTTGGAGAACCAATTTCAGATTTTTTATCCATTAAAATAACTTTTGCTCCACCTAATGCAGCGTGTTTTGCTGCGCTAGAACCTGCAGGTCCTGATCCCACTACAATTACATCAGTTTCAATCATATAATCATTCCTCTTTTTCTAAAGCGTCAATTGGACATGCTTTTATGCATGTATCACAATCTTTACAGTCATCATCATCGAACACTAAAGCGTATTCTCTTACTTGTATTAAATTTCTTGGACAAACTCCGGCACATTCTCCGCAGAATGAGCACCAATCTTTAACAATCATAAAATATCTCCTTTAATATAAACAATTTATGTTATTTTAAGTTAGATTTTTATTATATTTAAAAGTTTAGTTAAAAAACAGTAATTAAATGAATAAAAAAAGAAAATAAAAAGTTTAAAAGTATTATTTAACCAATAATACTGGGACGTTAGAGTTCCTCAACAATCTTTCTGAAACGGAACCTATTTGAGTATCTGAAACGTCATTTTCCTCAAAAGATACGAATCTATTATTGTTAGCCCCATGAGCATGAATAACAACCAAATCAGCACGTGTCTGGGCAACAATGAAGCTCATATCCCTTAACGGATCTGCAGTAAGTAGGTGTTCTGTAACCTCAACACCAACTTCACCTGCCTTTTTGGTGATTTTTCCTAAAATCGCATCACCGGAATCCTCTTCGGAATCATAGCTGTTGAATGAAAATTCCTCCAGAACATGAACTGCGGCAATTTTGGATGAAAATTTCTGAGCTATTTCAATTGCAACATCAGCAGCCTTGAAAGAATATTCTGAGCCGTCAACGGGAACCATTATTACGTCAAACATTCAGCAGTCCCCTTTAAGGTAGTCGGCATGACAGAAATCAATGAAGTTGTCAACTATTTCATTGATGTTATCGCTGTCGTCTATGATTTTACCGTCATCCATAAAGATTGCCCTGTTGGACAGTTCCTTAATGAAGTCAGTGTTATGTGAAATCATTACAACGGTAATTCCGTATGTTTTTGAAATCTTTTTGAGGGAGTTTGTTACATCCCTTAATGTTACAGGGTCCAAATCACCGAACGGTTCATCCAATAGAAGGAATTTAGGTCTTGAGACTAAAATCAGTGCAAGCATTACACGTACCTTCTGACCACCGGACAGTTCATATGATTTTCTGTAAAGGATATCCAAATCAAGGTCAAGACTTTCAAATATATCAGCGACAGCTTCTTTAGTTGCGGTTTCAGGGAATCTTGGGAATAAATCATTCAAGATTTCAGCATCCAAACCGACCTGTTCCAAACGACGTTTAGCTTCCGCTTCTGGCAAGTCAGTGAGCTGATAGAATGAATCCAATAATTCTTCACCAATACCAAGTCTTTCAGCTCTTTTTTGTGCTTCCTTAACAATATTCTGATTTTTATAACCTAATCTGGTTGCAAGCTGGCTTAAAACTGTTGCATAATGGGTTAGAGCAAATTCCTGATGCATGAATCCTAATTTTGAACGGATTTTCATACGGCTCATTCCAGGAATTTCAATATCTCTCCATTCGCCGTCGGCATAATAGAGCACATCCCCATCATCTGGATGGTCAAGCCCTCCAAGCATTCTTAAAAGAACTGTTTTACCTGCACCACTAGGTCCGATAATGCTTAAGATATTTTCATTTTGAACTTTGAAGTTGATATCTTCCATCTGAAGAACTTCCCCACCGGTCAGGAGATAAAACCTTTTTCTTACATCCTTAACGTCAATTAAGTCCTCATCGGTTGCGATGTTTTCAATGTCCACAACAGGCTCCATGTCCGCCATGAACTTATCACAGATTTCATCAGCATTTCCCTCATCGGCAATTTCACCATCTTCAAGTAAAATCACCCTATCCGCCAGGTATTTTTGGACATCAGGCAAGTGAGAAACAAGAATAACAGTAATATTTAACTCATCATTGATTTTTTTAACAGCATCTAAAATTTCCTGTTTAGTTTTAGGACATGCCATGGTAGCAGGTTCATCAAGAAGTAAGGCTTTAGGTCTTTTTGCAAGCTGACGAGCCATAATAAGTCTTTGCTTTTCACCACCACTTAAGACTGACGCATAATGGTCTGCCTTGTGGGTGAGTGAAACCAGTTCCAGAAGCTCATCGGCCTCATCACCGAATTCACTTTCAGCAAGTTGAAAATTAGTGTCTCCCTCATCAAAGTATTCCCTGGCATATAACTTTCTCAATACGTTTTCACGTACTGTGTCAGGCCATAAACCGAAAGACCTTTGAAGATGGATTGCAGTTTCCTTTTTAAGATTATTATAATAAAATTGAGAAGAGTCCTCTGTAACAGTAACTTCTCCAACAGTGATGCTTCCCGCATCAATGTGTTCAACTCCTCTTAAAGCCCTTAAAAGTGTAGTCTTACCGGAACCACTTTTTCCCATGATTCCTAAAATTTCACCTTCTTTTACTTCAAAACTGACATCTTTAAGTGCAGTAATTTTAGTTCCGCCATCTAATTCATAATCTTTACTTACGTTTTCTACTTTTATCATTCTCGATGCCCCTATTATAATAATACAATTATATTCATGAAACTATTTATATTTTATATTGACATATTTAAAAACAAGTGATAAAAATGGCAAATGAAAGTAAAATTCAAGAATATTTAGATGCATTAGAACAGGAAAAAATAATGATTGAAACTCATTTTGCAAATATGGAACGCCTTTTAATGGACAATCCCAAATTAGATCAGCAAAGAGCATTCGGACTACTGTCTAACTTTAACACCTTAAATATTCAATATGAGCAGTTATGCAATGACATGATCACATTTATCAAAATATTTAAAGGAAACGATGAGCAGGAAATTAGACTCTACAAAACTGAAGAGCTGATAGAGTTATTAGAAAAGGCTGTTGGCCAAATCTAACTGTCAAAATAAATTGAAACACTATCTGTACCGTTTGTAGTTGAATTTTCAGCTACAACTTTACCATTTCTTAAAAGTTGAATGGAAAGTTCACCTTCACCACTATATTTTTGAGCATTTATCTCAACATCATCCCATGCAGCACAATCCAGTGAAAATGATTTTGAACCTGAACCTGATTTAGAAACAAGATAATCAGGATTACCCATTTCGGCATACCAGTTACCGTCGCCTTTGACAATAGCTTTGAATGGATAAGTAGATGACTGATGGTGACTTCCATCATCGTAAATAACATTTAGTGTATCGTTATGAGAAGGTTGTGAATTATTAAACGCAAAAGAGAACAATAATAATGCAATAACAATTATACCCAAAACAATCACAATTTTTCTAGCTATGCCCACATTCCACCTGCCAGGTTTATTTTCTTTAGTTACCCTAGCACTATTTTTTTCAGAAAGGAGGTAGGCACAGTTATCACAATATACAGATGAGGATGCATTTTCGTATCCGCATCTTGGACATTTAACCATAACTTTAATTCCTTTTATATTCTTTATAAAGACTTTTAAAAATACTTATATTTAAAGTTAATGGAAAATTAGTTGTTTTTACTGAAACTAAATAAGAATTTAGTGATAATAATTATAGACATTTTCCGCCGTTTTTTGATTCATGCCCTCCGTTTTAGCCAAATCCTCAACAGAAGCATTTTTAATATTATCTATTGTACCAAATTCTTTTAAAAGATTAACCTTACGTTTTTTACCAATGCCAGCGATATCGTCCAATGAAGAAGCCGAGATATTTTTGCTACGAAGCTTTCTATGATAAGTTATCGCAAAACGGTGAGATTCATCACGAACTTGCTGAAGCAAGTACAGAGCCTGATTGTTTTTAGGAATGATAATTGGACGAGAAGAATTTGGAGTAAACACTTCTTCAAACTCCTTTGCAAGACCAATGATTGGAATATGAGTGAGATTCAATTTCTCTAAAACTCCACATGCCATACCCAGCTGTCCCTTACCTCCATCGATGACTATGAGGTCTGGTTCGGGATCTTTATCTATCATTTTCAATCTGCGAGTCAGCAGTTCCTCCATCATGGCAAAATCGTTCGGTCCGGGAGTTTCCATTTTGAAATGTTTATACATTTTTTTGTTGGGTTTTCCGTCCTTGAACGACACTTTTGAACCCACCGCAAATTTACCTGAAATGTTACTTATGTCATACCCTTCAATAACGTGAGGGACCTTTTCAAGTTTCAGGTATTTTTTAAGTTCAATCAATGATGACTCCATCTTTTTCTTTTGATGCTTGATGATTTCAGCATTTTTACGGGCCATTTTAACAAGCCTTGCCTTGACCCCTTTTTGAGGAACCTTGATGGAAACCTTATTTCCTCTCAAATCACTCAGCCACTCTTCCAACAGCTGCTTATCATCAATGTCCTCATCCAAAAGAATCTGTTTTGGAACGTGCCTGTTATAGCCGTAATACTGCTGAATAAATGAAAACATGATTTCGGATGATGAATCATACTGGGATGCGCTCATTAAAAAGTCATCACGGCCCACTATCTTACCGTTACGAATCGGCATGATAATTACAACGACCTCATCATCTCCGGGAGCAAGGGCTATTACATCCTGGTCCAAATCATCATCAACCAAATCAACAAACTGCTTTTCCATAATCTCTTCAATTGATGCAATCTGATCCCTGATTACTGCCGCCTTTTCATATTCCTCATTGGCTGCGGCATCCATCATTTCCCTTTTAAGGTTCTTGACAATTGTAGAGTATTTGCCCTGGAAAAACAAATCGATCTTATTGATTATTTCTGAATATTCCTTTTCTGTGATTTTGCCGATGCACGGAGCATAGCACAAATCTATTTGGGAGTTTAGACATGGTCCGTTCATGTTACGGCAGGTTCTGATTTTAAATAATGACTTTAAAAACTTGACAGTCTGTTTAACTGAGCCTACATCGGTAAACGGACCGTAATAAATTCCATTTTTAGTGACGTTTCTTGTAATGACCAAGCGGGGAAACTTCTCATCGGTAATCTTAACATAAGGATATCTCTTGTCATCCTTAAGCTGAACATTATATCTTGGACGATGCTTCTTGATTAATGTAGCCTCTAGAATCAGAGCTTCCTTTTCGGAATTGGTTACAATGTATTCCAAGCTGTCAAAGTGACTCATCAGGATTTGAGTCTTTGGCCTGTCAAGCTTTTCTCGAAAATAAGATTTTACCCTTTTGATAAGGTTTTTTGCCTTGCCTATGTAAATTATTGTGTCTGATGCATCACGCATGATGTAGACGCCGGGTTTGCTCGGCAGGTTATCGGGAGATTTGACTTTTGTTGACATAATCCCACCTAGTTAAGCTCAACATAATCGTTGACGATTTTAACTCTGTTGTTTGCAATCATCAAATCCAAAACGCCATTTATTCTGGAAGCGGTCTTTTTGGAAGTGGACCTGAATCCAAAGTTACGTGAAGCTTCTTTTGCAATCTGTTTTGTTGTAAGATTATCCTTATAAAGCAATACCAGCTCTATGCTTTTTGCGATTTCCTCATCGGATATCAAATCAACATTAGGCTTGTTTCTCTTCCTGACAAGAACGTTATTGTTTGAAGCATCGTATAAGAAATCACCAATCTTGATAATATCTCCGGCATTTTCAGCCTCATCAATAGCTAGATTAACAGTCTTTTTGAGATTTGAGCCTGCCCTTTTAATGTTGCAGCTATCCTTAACCCTGTTGGTTACTTCCTTAATGTGTATAGGTCCTTCAATATCCACAATTGCATTAACTGATTCGGCAACTTTGGAAATCGGCACTGCATACAAATCGTTTTGAGGAGTTAAACCGATGTCTGAGGCCTGGACATAATCGACTATCTCATCTTCCAGTTTTCTTTTACCCGGAAGCTTTTTATCATCAAAAGCCTTCAGCTGGTTTTCATTTTTGAATCTTTCTTTTTCAATTTCCTTATAGTCCTCATTTGCAGTTTGAATGATGTTTTCCAAAGCCTGATCTTTTAGCTCTTCGCGAACTTGAGGATTATTGACGGTTACAATAACGTCATCATTGGAAGGCATGCTGTTTTCAAATCTTTCCTCATTCAAATCTCTTTCAATTCTTCTTTCTTCTTTTTCTGCAAATGTCAATTCCTCTTCCATTTGAATTATTTTATCGGAATCGTCATCACTAGGTCTTGATAAATAATCGTTAGGGTCATATTCTTCAGTTCTGTCGACTACAGAAACATAATCGATTTGTGTAGGATTTTCAATTTCGTTAAGGGACTTGTTAATGTATTGCATGTCCTTTTTAAATCCTTTAATGGAATCCCTTATGGACTTGTTTTTATGCTCATTTTTATAATATACATTATTTTTCCTTAACGGATTGGTGACATCATTTGCACCTTTAAAGTAAATTACTTCCTCAACAGTAGATGCATCGTCCACAATCGGTTCTGTATCATCAATGCTTTGAGAATCTTGAATATCTGAAGCATCATTCTTAATTACTCCATCTTTTATTTCATTATCTTGAACGTTAATGTCATTAAATTCACTTGGTGATTTGACTGCTTTATCTGCAACATCATTATCCCGAATGTCAATGTCATCAGAATGTCTGACAAAGTCTTTTGCAGCTTTGGAATCATTGAAGTTAATTTCATCAGAAACTTTAACGTCTGCAATGTTTTCGGATTCAACATCAATAATTTCCTCATCAACAAATTTATCCCTGATTTTTTCCTCAAAGGAATCATTGACCGGTTTTTTATCAAATACGTCATCCATGAATTCATCCATAGCCTTGTCAATGACACGTGTAGCCTCTTCATGAATTTCATCATACTCATCATGACTTAAATCTGGAAGTTCATCGGTGAATATGTTAAGTTCCTCATCCTCTTCAAAGTAATCGTCTTTAGGAGTTGGCCTTTCCAGATTATCCTCAGAAGGATTAACCCCATTAACAATCTCTGCTTCCACTACAAATTCATCTTTAGGTGCAGGCTTGTGAAGTGGAACCTCATCCTCTTCAATGACTTCACCACGAACTGTCTCCACCTCTTCAGGCTCCAATCTGGATTCGCCACCGACAACATCGGAAATGATTGACTTTACAAAATTGGATCTTCTGGATTTGTTTTTGACTTTCACTTCTTTTTGAGGAGTCTCATCGAAACTTACATCCTCATGAGCATCATCATCTTTATCTTCTACTGTCTCATCACCGCTGTGGTCAACATAAATGTAATCGTCATCAGAACCCAAATCAACCTTATCGCTTTCAGGTTCATGATTTTCTTCGAAAACCACTTCCTCATCAGCATTATCGTTTTCAGGCATGTTTACATCAATATTGTCATGCTCGTCAATAGGTTCATTTTCTTTTGAAGAATCATCTGATTTTATATTAATTTTATTGCTGAAAATTGGTTTTTTAAATGTGGTTTCCTTAACATCATCCTCTTGATGTGTTTTATCATGAATTATCTCATCATCATATGAGTAGTCCATATCATCTTTTGTTGCATAATCTTCAATGTCAGGCTTTGCTGACTCCTCAAATTCCTCATGCAGTTCATCGTTTGAATGATCAACATAAATGTAATCATCATCAGAACCCAAATCAACCTTAATATCTTCAAAATGACTTTTGACAGAAGTATTGTCAGTTATTTCCTCTTCCATTTCATCCTTGGAATCTGAATCCTCATTGAAATCTTTTACTGACCTAAGTGATTCGAAAAATGAAGTTTTTGGTGAACTTTCTTCCTCATCACCATTATCATGTTTGATAAATGATTTTATTCTGTCTTTGAATGACCTTGATTCTGATTCAGGGTCATCCGCATAATCTTTATCATCTTCCCAAACTTCGGCATTGTCTTCAGGTGAAACACCCTCATCATCTTCCCAAACTTCAGCATCATCATTTTGAGAAGGCATTTCATCTTCTGCTTCCCAAACTTCCTTGTCATCTTCTGATTCATTTTTGGAAGTTTCATCTTCAATTGGAGTTTCTATATCATTTTGAGGGGTTTCTTCAATTACTTCTTCACTTACAGTTGGTTCCACATCTTCACTAACAATATCATCCATTGGAGTTTCAACATCACTTTGAGTAACATCTTCAACAGTTATATCATCAACAGCGGAATCAACATTAACATCTGAAGGTTCACTCTCTTGTTTTTCTTTGGAATTAATTTCCAGATTATCTTCATCAGCATCATCAGATGCAACAAACTCTGACGGAGTTTCCTCATATTTTACATCTTCATCAGGAGTATCAACTACGACAAACTCAGATGGAGTTTCCTTTTGAGAACTGTTATCTTCATTGATTGGTTTGGAATCTCCGGAAGTTGCCTTTGCATCTTCCCCGAAGAACTCTTCGGGATCAATTTCTGAAACATCAATCGGTTTTTCTAAAAAGTCACCGTCATCGGCTTTTTCGACTTCTACAAAATCACTTGGACCAATGTCTTCTGCATTGATTTCATTTTCTGCAGCTTCCTTCTCAGCACGTTCCTTTTCCTCTTTTTCACGTGCCAAACGTAATTCTTCTGCCTTTTTCTCAGCTTCAAGTCTTCTTTTTTCAGCAAGTTTTTTCTCTTCTTCAGACCTGCGCCTTTCCTCTTCACGTGACTTCTTGATTGATTTTTCAACATTTTCAAGGAGTTTCTTACGTCCCAAATCCCTGTTTCTGTACCAATCGGTTGACCATAAGTGATAGAGCTTCCAGCCTAAACCTGTCAATACCTGTTCACGAAGTCTGTCCCTGTCACGGGCCACTTTGCTTGAAGAGTACATTTTTCCGTCGGTTGTGATTCCTAAAATGTATTTTCCAGGATTTTCATCATCTACAATAGCTAAATCAACCCTGAATCCTGCACATCCGATTTGTCTGTCAACAGTGTAACCGTTTTCCTCCAAGAAGCTTGCGATTGCATCTTCAAACGGTTCTTTTGTGTATGTATCCGCACCCTGAGTTCCAAGAGTCAGGTTTTCAGCATACTCAAGGAATTCTTTCAGGGATTTTACACCGTATGGAGGGTTTGCGGTCAGGTTCATGTCATAAGCCTTAAAGTTTGAAAATACTACACATTTTTCTCTTGCACGTGTAATCAATACGTTTAATCTTCTTTCCCCACCGTCCTGGTTAAGAGGACCGAAGTTCAATGACATCTTTCCATCCTGGTCAAAACCGTATCCTACACTGATTAGAATAACGTCTCTTTCGTCCCCCTGAATTGTTTCAAGGTTTTTGACGAAGAATCTTTCTTCCTTATTGTCTGAGAATAACGGTTCGAATTCAGGTCTTTCCTTACGTTTTACTTCCAATGCTTCCAGAATTGCATTTTTTTGTGCTACGGAAAATGTTCCGACACCCAAACTTTTTGTATCTCCGTATTTTTCGAAGTGATTGAATATCTCTTCCACCACATCTTCAGCTTCAAGAGGGTTTTTGGATGATGCTCCTCTTAAGTATTGAGTATTAGGATTGTAATGGAACTTCAATCCAAGTTCCGGGTCTGAATGTGACGGGGACGGATAAACCAACAGATCATTGTCATAAAATTCACGGTTTGATACTGTAATCAATGATTCATGGCGTGAACGGTAGTGCCATTTAAGCATTTTTACAGGGAAAGAGAGTTTACATAAATGAAGGATACTTTCCATATCCAGTGATGTCGCTTCCTCCTCATCGCTTTCGGCATCGGACATCTGGTCGAAAAATGAAGTTGGAGGCAATTGCTGGGTATCTCCCATAACAACAGCTGTTTTTCCTCTCATGAATGCACCAAGTGCATCTTCAGGTTTTACCTGACTTGCCTCGTCGAAAATAACGACATCAAATTGCAGTTCTTCATTTGTCGGGTCCAGGTACTGTGCAATGGACAGAGGAGACATCATGAAACATGGCTTGATTTGCTTAATCATTCCACCGGCTTTTTCAAGGAGTTTTCTAACCGGCATGTGCCCGCTTTTACGTGTGAACTCACCGGCCAATATTTTTGCCTGAGGATTTTCTGTTCCGCCGAATATCTTTGGAATGTTGCTGTTCAGCTTATGGAAAATTCTCTTACGGTTAAGTGTTAAAATCTTCTTGTCCAAGTCCTTGAATTCACGGATTCTGTTCTCGTGAAGTTCACCGACAAATGTTGCAAGTTCATGGTTTTTAACGAATAATATATTTAAGAGTGAATCTGCAAAGTTTCCGTCAACCAATGCTTCAATATCCTCTTTTTTGATGTTTCTTTTTTCAATTGAATCAACGAACATCTTTGCATTTGATGTTTTTAGAGCATTTTTGGTATTGAGGTATTGTGACCATAAATGAAGGCTTGATAGTTGTCCTCTCCAATTATACAACTGTTCCTGCCATGCTTCAAACGGCACGTCACCAGTTTCTCTTTTGAAAATCAATTTGCTTCTAGGATTTAGCTTATCTTTTAATCTTGACAATACCCTTACGAATTCCTCACCGGCATCAATGTATTCCGCAAGGTCCCTTTCAGGCTTGATGTCGAATAAATCCTTACTCATGAGGTCTATTGTATTTTCGGAAAATGTTCCTTCACGCACAAGTGCGGTAAATTCATGCATCCATCTTGCTATTGCCTTCAAATCATTCGGATCAGCATTCAAATGCCAGTATCCACCATAATACTTTTGGCCTAGAGCATTATTGGCTTCGAGGTTTTTTCTGATTTTAATGATTGCCTTTGCCTGCTTGAGCTCACGGATGATGTCGTCAATGCTTCCGTTTACAGGAACTGCATAATACATTTGAACCATTTCAATGTGCTGATTTGAGTTGAAGAAACGGAACCTCTTATGGGAAAGCTGCTGCAGCTCAAAGATAATCCTGTCAATGTCTGCCTGGAAAATGCTTTGATTGAATTTATCCAATGCCGGAGCATACTTTTGATATTTCTCAAGTTCCCTAATTAATAAATAAGCATCATCATTGTTGTTGTTCCATGCGCCTGACTTGAGGATACTGCCGTCAATCAGCTCAGCATTCTGTGACTTGATTATTTCAAATGCTGAAAGTGAATTCTGGAACTCATTTAATGTGTCAGGTTTCTTGATTCCGTAAATGTCATAAACCCTTCCACGTTCCACCAGGAAGTTATCCAACGCATGAAGTGAATCGTTTATCAGTATTTCAATTTCCCTTAAATCAGCAGGAAGCAAGCTTTTCGGTGAACATTTGCTCCAAGGATTTTCCTTAGAGATAGTCTGATAGAGTTCGGCCAGGTTTTCCAAAGCTATTTTCATGTCATCCAAATCTTTCAGGGTGACGGTTTCAGGGCTTTCAAATCTGACCAATGGCATCAGAGCATCCTTTCTTGCAAAATGATCGTCAGCAGATTCCTTCATACCGTACAATTGAAATGCTGACAGGTTTACTGCAAATACAGGTTTGTGAATAATTTGAGAATAATCGTCAAGCTGACGGCGCAATGTTTCCAGCTTACGGATTGTCTGGTCAATGTTTAAAGGCTCGTGAGCACGTACATTGGTAGCCTTTTGAAGGTCCTTGAGGAACTTTTTACGTCTTGTCTTGTGAGAGTGCAATTCAAGAACGAATTTTCCAAGACCAACACCTGTAAGCCTGTCCTTTACAACATCCAATGCTGCCATCTTTTCTGATACAAATAAGACTGATTTTCCTTCTGCCAAAAGCTCAGCTATAAGGTTTACGATAGTCTGGGACTTACCTGTTCCCGGCGGTCCTTCCACCACAAGGTTACGTCCTGCCTTAACGTCCTGGATAGCTGCAATCTGGGATGAATCTGCATCCAAAACCTGATACATTGTTCTGTATTCAAGCTGTGAATCAATGTCTTCTTCCCTGAATGCTTCCTGGTCGTTTTTTGCAGGATTGAAAATAGCCTGAATAAGTTCATTCTTGGTTAAATCAACATTATCTGCCCAAGCTTCAGGGTTTAAGTCATTATACATTACGAATTTTGTAAAGCTGAAGAAACCTAAAGCCACATCATGGTTCACTTCCCATCCGTCCATACGTGACACTGCACGGCGAACGCTTGCAATATAATGGTCAATTACCTCACCATATCTTTTGAATTCAAAATCAGGGAGCTCTATTCCCGCTTCCCTGAGTTTGGCCTTAAGTGAGATGTTGGTTTGAATATCCTCACCAGTCCATTCAAGGTTAAATGATTCCCCTACCTTCTTCCTTTCCATTGCAACAGGAATCAAAACCAGAGGAGCCTTGTTTTTCTGCCTAGGTTTGGACTTGTCCTTCCATTCAAGAAATCCAACAGCCAAGTATAGAATGTTATAACCCTGCTCCTGAAGCATTGTCTTTGCCTGGTTGTTAATGTAATATAATCTTTTTTGAAGTTCCTTTGGGGTCAAATCAGTGGCTAGCTTTCTGTCTCCTTCTGAAAACTTGGAAAAATCAAACGGAATGTGATCCCAAACTGAAGACTTGTCTTCCTTTTTGTCCTTCTTGTTGGCTACAAAATACATTTTGCTGTCTTGAAGAACCAATGTCTGGAAAAGGTTTGTCGGGGATTGATTTACTATGGTGATTGTTTTAGCTCTTGATTTAAAGTTAAGAAGCTGGTTTCTTAATGTTAAGTCCAATAGCTCCCTACGTAAATTCTTAAATTCCTTTTCGATTAAGTTGTTTGATTTGTTTAACATGATGACCCTTTATAGTGTAAAAAAAATTCAGAAATTCATATATAATTATAATCATATTAATTAATAAAGTTTACTAAATAATGTGAATTTAATTAAAATTGAGTAAAAATTAAAAATAAAAAATTAAAAAAAGACAATTAAACTATTTATTATAAATAGTTATCTATTTTTATTATAAGGTCCAGAATATTCTATTTTTTCACTGGCAATTCTTGAAGCGAAGTTACCTGCAATTTCAGATGATTTGGACAGTAATTTTTGTGAAATATAAGCTGCCATATATGTGTCACCGCAACCGGTAGTATCCACAGGATTATCACATTTTATAGCCTCAATTTTTATTTCATCTTCACTGACAATTCTAGATCCATGACTTCCATTAGTTATCACCATCTCATCTACATCATGACCCATGCCAATCATGTTTGCTTCCGCTTCATCCATAAATATTGCATTGACACCTGACAAAACATTTGTCAAGTCATCAAAGTTTGATAATTTTATAGTGTAGTTTCCATTTACTTCATCGCCAGGAATTCTCATAAAACCCTGTATTGACAAAAATATAGGAACCCCGAAACTTTTCAGATAATCAACTGTTTCGGCAGGAAAATCATAGCGGTTAAGTGGATTCAATACAAATGCATCTATATCATCAGGCAAGATTTCTTCCAAATCACTTTTTAAAACAGGAACCTGTGCAAAATTGCTCAATTGATGCCTAACATTCAAATCATCACGGTCAGGATAATCGTTTATGAAAAAATGAGTGTCATCCTTACCGATTAGCCTAACTTTTGACAAATCGGGAAAATCATTTACAAGACTTTCATCACTGCAATTTACAAAAGCCAGATAATCGCTGAAGAATTCTTCAAAGACAAAACTCTGGTAGTAAGTCGCCCCTCCAACCTTGTGGGACTCATCACCACCAATCCTTATTACATCCTGAGTTACAGGACCTATGATAACCAGTGTCATAATAATACTTTAACCTTTTACAAATTAAAATCAACAGTTTTAGCCTAGTCCAGCTCAACGGTAATATCAACAATATGGTACTCCTGTGAAATTTCATAGATTTCATTTTTGATAAGTTCCACATTCTTGCCAAAGTCCACATCGACTTTCAGTGTCATTACTGAATCGATTCCGTCAAGTGACCATATATGAAAGTCATCAATGCCGTTTACACCATCTATTGCAAGGATTTGTCCTTTAAACTTCTCAACATCAAAGTAGTCCGGAGTCTTTTGAAGCAGGACCTCAATGGCATGGTAGAGATTTCTTCCAAGATTGAATATGAGCCATAATGCAATGCCTATTGAAACGAACGGATCAAGGTATGGTGCACCGTCCCAAACAATCAGAATCAAACTCAATACCAAAATGGTTACCCATTCAAAGATGTCACCCAGCTGATGGAAAAAGATAGCCTTTTCATTGAAGGTTTCACCTCCATGAAGGCGGTAAACTGACAATGACTTGAATACTATTCCGATGATAGCCAATATGAGCATTCCCCCTGCATCAACACCTTCCGGAGAAAACAGCCTTGGAATAGCCTCTGAGAGAATGACAAATGCCAATATGATAACAAAAACAGATGTGATGACAGCACCTAAAATTGAAAATCTCTGATATCCATAGGAATACTTGTCTGTTGAGTCCCTTTGGGCAACATGCTCAAGAATCCATGCAATTGCAATTGATATTGTGTCTGCCAGGTCATGAATACAGTCAGCCAGTATCGCCATACTGTTGGTTGCCAAACCCCCAACAATGACAATTATATTGAATGCCAGATTCATGAAAAATACAAATGCTAAATTCTCACCCGCTTTTTTGTGATGATGATGTACGTCAATTCTCATAACTTTAAATTTGTTCATCATATAATAAAAAATTTATTTAAATTAGGAGATATAAATTTTAAAGTGAAATTAAGTTATATTTATATAATTAAAAAATGTAAATTATAGTAGTGATTAAAAATGGCAATGGTTGGAACAACAATATTTTCTCATATTTTACCTGTAATTTTCGGAATTTTCTCAATTATATTAATTATTTCAGGAGCATTAGACGAAGACCAACCTAAATTAGGTTTAGGAATTGCTTTATTTATTATTGCATGTGTTTTCCCATATATTGTCCTAAGCGTTTTAGTATAAGACTTTCATGAAAGTTTTAGCTTTTTCATTATTTTTTCTAAAAAATATTACTTTATATACATTTTAAAATACACTATTTTTTCATATTTTTTTGACAACACCCGACCAAATAAACAAAGATTTAAATATAACCTGAAAACATCACTAAATTATGACCATCATTAGAGATTTTGAAAAGAAATGTTCTGTTTGTGGCAGAACAAGCATGCACCCTGTTTTATCAAGTACCAATTCATGGGGATACCCTGACATTGATTTAAGGCCCCCTGAAATGCAAAGAAGCACCATGGATACCTGGCTTGAGGAATGCCCACATTGCGGTTATGTGGCGAGCAATCTTGAAAACAAGCTAGAAGTACCGGCAGACCTTTTAAATACAGATGAATATTTAACCTGTGAAGGCAAAAGTTTCAAATCCAAACTGTCTGAAAGATTCTACAAACATTATCTGATATCCAAAGCGGAAAAAGATTATGGGGCTGAATTTTTATCATTATTGCATTGTGCCTGGACATGTGACGATAATGGTGATGAACTTGCAGTTGAAATTAGAAAAATGGCTTTAAAATCAATGAATAAAATGAAAGCTCAAGATACCGATGAAAAGACTGCCTTGATACTTATTGAGGCAGATCTTCTTAGAAGGTCATTGCAGTTTGATGAGGTAATTAGAAAATTTAAAGATCTGATTTTGGAAGATAAGACTCAAAATGACATCATCACCTTCCAAATCGAACTGTCCATGAACAAGGACAGTGACTGTCATACGGTAGGGGAAGTGGTTAAAAAATAATATTCCTACCTTTTTATTCTTTTTTTTAATTTAACCTATGAGATTTACTTCACCGGAATGCAGGCTTGTTCCTATCAACACTTTTTTTATTCCAAGAGCATCCAGCTCGCCAATGGACTGCTTGTTCAGGCCTCCAGCAATTATGAGCTTGTCCTTTAAGTCCTCAAATTCATCCAAAAGCTGCCTGTTGTATCCTTTCTCAGTGCCAACACCAGTAATATCCAGCAGAATTATTTCATTAGGATCAAGTTCCTTTAGGATTTGCTTGAATTCAGCGAGACTCATATCAAAATTTTTAGACAAAAGCTCATTGTTTTTCACATCAACGCTTACTACAATCCTTTCTTTCGGATACTTTTCAAAGATTTTTCTCATCTCGTCAATGCTTTCAAGAGTTTCTGTCGGCACGATGATTTTGTATGCATAATCAAGGAAAAATTCGAATGCCTCAAGGTTTTTCACGCCGCCGTCAAACATGACTGGCAGAATTGTGTTGACCATCTTTATATCATCAATATTGTGGCCCTGAGATTCAATCAAATCCAAATCAGCAATGTACATTTCGTCAGCACCGTTCAGTTTCAATCCCTGTGCAATTTCAACAGGGTTTGAAGAAGGTGCAAAAATAGTGTTTAGTGGTGTGTATGTGTCCCTCATTCCGGATTTACCGCTTACGGCCTGGTGTTGTTTTAAATCAATGACTGGAATTTTCTTTAACATAATAGATAATTAGAATATCAAAGTATAAAAAGATTTAAAAAAAAAAATTCAAGGAGGTGAGGAAGACGTATGTGTTTTTTAGCCTTCCTCCGAGTAATAAAAATAATGATCAATTTTGATTAATAACAATATGTTATGAACCTCTACTTATTATTTTTAGTCACATAGTATATAAATGTTACTCTATTTTAGAAAAATTAAAGTAAACTTGAATATAAAGTTTTTAATTTTTTATGAAAAAATAAACTATATGTTTAATTTAAATATTCAAAATTAAACAATAATTATAAACATTCTCAAAATAATAAAACAGCAAATTTTTAAGAACAGAAAATCACTAAAATTTAATAAAATTATCTTGATAAAGTTCATTTGAAAAAAATCAGTTTGAAGTAACAAAAAGAGGGAATTTGAAAGATAGTCATAAATGTAATGTAAATATTGCTAAGCTATTGAAGTTACTCCAAACCAATTCGGTAAATTATTGAAATTAAAATGGCAGAATTTTAATTTTTTTCTTACACAATAATTATTTATAAATTAGTAGTATAAATACTTTTTTAAAAAAAAGTATTACTTCATATAATAAAAAAGATAATAAAAGTATTACACAAAAATTTAAAAAAAAAAACAGGGACTATTCCCTGAAGTTCTCATCAATGTATGAATCAAATTTCAAGTAAGCCTCGTCAATTGATTTCATAATCTGGTCCTGGTTGATTTCGGAAAGCTCATCAAATAGAACGCCGACATCAACGTCAACATCCAGCTGATCATTTTCATAATTGAGAACAATATCCAAATCCAAATCTTCAATTTCTTTTGTTGAAATGTTTTTAGAAACTTCACGCTCTAATATTTCACCGAAATCGTCAGAAATAGTGGATAAATCATCTTGAGTTAATTTTTTAAGTTTGGACATAATAATCTAAAAAAAGAAAGGAAAAAGTATTAAGCCTATTGGCCCATACCTTGCATTGCATTTTGAATGGTTGATTGCATTTCTTCAAGTTTTTTCATGACTCTTTCTTCTTGACGGGTCATGGTTTGTTTTCTTAATTGAAGAGTTTCTAATTTGTCTTCCATTTCAGATAATGCGTCTGCGTATTCAACTTTAATAAGTAAAGTTCCAGCTTGTTTGAATACTTCAGTAGAATCATCGGTTTTTTTGAGTTCTTCTAAAGCTTTTTCAGTTTCTTGAATTTGAATTTCAACATTTTGAACTTGCATGGTTACTGCTTGAGCTTGTTGTTGTAATTGTTGAAACTGATTTAATTGGTTTTGAATGTTTTCAGGAATCTCCATAATATCACCTATATAATTATTTTATTAGTTTGTTAAATTATTTATTTCTAATGCCAGTTTAATCCATTTAATAGCTGAATTGACGGAAGCCCTAAAAGAAGTGGAATCTTCCGCATCAATATTAATTAAAATATTTGAATCATCCAGCTCGATTGTCATGGATGATCTGAAATCCGGAGCTGTTTCAAACTCTAAGATAATAGCATCATAAATTATTTTTGCCTGAGTGCTATTTTCAAATTCAACTGATATGTTACTTTTGACTGATTCAAGAGGAGTTTCATCAATCATGTGTCGCCTCTAAAATCTTTTTGACGTTGATTTGGAATTTGAGTTTTTCTCCAAATTTATTAACAAAATTAATTTTAGCTACTAAATCATCATCTTGAGAAATAATAATAAAATTGTCCTCAGCTATATCTACCAGGTCAATATCTAAAATATCACTTAAGACATTGAGCTTATCAAAACTTGAAACTATTTTCAATTGTGACGGCGCAATGTTAAGCTTTTCATTGTTATCCATTGAGACGCTGATGAGAAGCACAAGCAAGACTTCACCCTTATTTGAGTAAAATGTTATCTTACTCGGATTTCCCTTTATCTCATTAACAACAGCCACGTTAATTTCATCCAATTCCAGAGCTTTAAGGAGAAGTTCACGCATGTTCATTTTACCCCTGTTAACAGAGGTTGAATCTGTAGTGCGCGCTAAAGTTTTACAAAACTTTCTAGTTTTTTGAGAAGGTTTTCTAGAAGTTGAAATTAACATTTAAATCAAAAATAGTAAAAAATTTAGTAAAAGCAAAGAAATTATCTTGCTTTTATTACTCTAGTAGTTTCTGGAACATTTTTAAATAAAATCCTATATCTACATTTAGGACATTTATTTTCCATGTAGCTTTTATGGTCTACTTCTGCTCCACAACGTGGACATCTATACAAAGCCTATTCCTCCACTTTAATGTCTCTGATACTGCGTGCTGCAGATTTTGCCATAGGAGTTTGTGGAACATATGCTCCTCCAGTGAATACTGCACCACATTTTCTGCATTTCCAAATTCCAGCAGCTTGTCTTTTTACATAAGGTCTATCACATTTAGGACAAACATGATTCTTTTTCATGTTTTCTTCAATGAGTTTAACAGATCTTTTTGCTTTTCTTCCGTATCTTGCACCGAACCTACCTGTGATACCAACTTTTTTAGTTCTTGCCATTTATATTCTCTCCGTAATAAATAAAATTTAATTAAGTTGTAAATTCTTTGAATTTACATAGATTATCTAAAATAATCATAAAATTATCTAATATGATAATATAGTATAAACTAATATTTAAAGGTTTGCTAAAAATAAGCATTTTTAAGAAAAAACCATTAAAAATGCATAAAAAATATTGATTTAGATGAGAATTTTATTTACCTATAAATCTTTATGTCACTACCAATAATCTCATCTAAAAATATAAGTGATTACCCAACTAGTCAAGAGTTGGATAATTAGGACTTTCATTAGTAATTAACAAGTCATGAGGGTGGGATTCTTTAATACCACTACTTGTAATTCTAACAAAGTTTGCTTTTTCTTTCATTGCAGCAATATCTTTTGCACCGCAGTAACCCATAGATGATTTTAAACCACCTACTAATTGGAATAAAATTTCTGCAATGGTTCCTCTGTATGGTACAGCACCTTCAATTCCTTCAGGCACGTATTTAGTATGGTTCATTTTACTTTTTTGACCTTGGAAGTATCTGTCTGCTCCACCATCGTACTCACTGGTCATTGCACCCATGGATCCCATTCCACGGTATTTTTTGTATTGTTTTCCGTTCATTACAACAATTTCACCAGGAGCTTCTAAGGATGCTGCAAGTAAGTTTCCAAGCATTACTGCATCTGCACCGGCACCGATAGCTTTTGCAACATCACCGGAATATCTGATACCACCGTCTGCGATTACAGGAACGCCTGAATCTGCAGCTGCATCAGCCACATCGGAAATAGCAGTGAGTTGAGGTACACCGACACCTGCTACAATACGAGTGGTACACATTGAACCTGGACCGATACCTACTTTAAGTGCATCTACACCCATGGATATTAAGTCTTCTGCTGCCTGAGCGGTAGCAATGTTACCAACACATAATTCAGCATCAATATTATCTTTAATGGTTTCAGTGAATTTAACAACGTTCATGTTATGAGCATGAGCACAGTCAATGGAAATGACATCAGCACCCGCTTGGTCAAGTGCCATAGCTCTGTCCAAATCAAACGGACCACAAGCTGCTGCAACCAAAAAGTTACCGTTTTTGTCACGTGCAGCATCAGGATATTGGGATTGATTTAAGATATCTTTAATAGTAATAATTCCCACTAATTTTCCGTCACGAACAACAGGGAGTCTTTCAACCTTATTTTCATAAGCAACGTTCAATGCTTCTTCAGCGGAAACTCCTTCCTCAACTGTTACCACATCAGAAGTCATTATTTCTTTAATTGCAGTGGAAGGTTCTGATTTTAAAACAGGTCTGATATCCCTTTTGGAGATAATACCCATAATCTTGTCACCATCAACAACTGGCAAACCACTGATGAGTTCATTGCGCATTAACACTTGAGCTTCAGCAACAGTGGAGTCAGGTGAAATGGTTATAACATCACGAATTGTTAAATCTTCAGCGTTTTTTACTTTTTTAACTTCTTCAACTTGTCTTTCGAGTGAGATGTTTCTGTGGATAACTCCAATACCACCTTGTTGTGCCATAGCGATTGCAAGGTCTGCTTCAGTTACGGTATCCATTGCCGCACTTAAAACAGGAATGTTTAATTTTATTCCTTTACCTAATTCGACAGTAGTGTCGATGTCCTTAGGTTCAACATAACTTGCATTTGGAGTTAAGAGAAAATCATCAAAAGTATAAGACATTCTTGCTTCTTGAACTTTTTTTGAATATGACATAAATTACACCTAATTAGAATGAATCACATAATTCTTTGAGCTCTGCAACTGCGGTATGGTGGATTTTACCGGTGTTTCTGTCACCGCCAACACATGCAGCGCCTCTGATACCAACAACATCACAACCGATATCATGTAACGGTTTGAGCTGTTCTTTTTTGACAGATCCTGCAAGTGCAGTCAACAATCCATAGCTGTGAGCTTCTTCAACAAATTCTTTTAATTGGTCAATATCCAGATAATCAAATAAGGTATGACCGTCTTTAACAGCAGTGTCAAGCATTGCAAGGTCGCATCCAGCATCTTTTGCCACTTTTGGAATTTCCATAGGACCTACAGCACCTACACGGTGAGCGTCAGCATAACCTGCTGCTACAATAATTGTATCTTCACTAACATCTTTTACAGTTTTTACTACATTTTCCATGACTTCAACAGCTTCATCATGGTCTTTTGTTCCATATAATCCGACTTTAATATAATCTGCTCCGGAAACGTGAGCACCCATTGCTGCAAGGGAAACTGTACCTGGTTTGTAAGGCACATCACCTAAAGTTGCACTGACAAGTTTGTCTTCAGGAGTCAATTCCCTGATTTCTTTAATTACCCAAGGGAAATTAGCACCTAAAGAACCTTCTTTAGGATTTTTAACATCAACAATATCTGCTCCACCTTTAATTGATTCAAGAGCTTCTTCATGATTTATAGGACTTATTAATAGAAGCATGTATTTCCTCCAATAAAATATAATTATAATACTTAAATATTACTTCTTTATTATTTATAATATTATTGTTTTTTAAAAAAAATCATTTTAAAATTAGTAAGGAGAATCATTTTTAGAGACG
>NZ_JAZQFM010000013.1:0-42196 GCF_045539575.1 Methanobrevibacter sp. | reverse complement strand
AGGATGTAATTACTGTATTCACTATTTCTACTCAGCACTTGATGATACAGTTGAATTAATGGGTATGGATACAAGATATGAATCAAGCATTGACGGTTTTGTAAGGATGCCTGCAAAAGATCAATTGGACATTGACTTAAGCCCATCTTATGTTGTAACAGGTAACCACCCTGCAGTAATTCGTGAATCATTACTTCCACAAGTATTCGACATTGCTGATAAATTAACTGAAAGTGCTAAAAAATTAGTTGCACCAGGATTAAACGGTCCATTCTGTATGCAAACATTAGTTAACGATAATTTAGAAGTAATCTGTTTTGAAATCAGTGCAAGAACTGATGGTGGAACAAATACATTTATGGATGGTTCTCCTTACTCCTACTTGACTTATGGTAAACCAATGAGTATGGGTAGAAGAATTGCTCTTGAAATTAAAAGAGGTATAGAAAGAGATGAATTAGAAAAAATAATAACATAAATTTGTTATTATTTTTTAAATATTTTATCGACAAAAGTTTTTTCCTCTTGAGGTTGAACTTTTGCTTTTTTCTTTTTATTTTTGTTTTTTCCTATTTTTTGCTGTTTTTCATATTGCTCTAAAGCTTTTACACGGCTTCTTTTTGTCCATGCACCAACAAAACCGACAACTGCACCAACAATTAGGATGATAAGTGTCACAGTCATAATTCCGTTTTCGGTAAGGAAAAATCCGTCAAATTGTCCCATGTATCCTTGCAGGGTTAATACAACAATAGGTGTTGATGCAAGTAAACCCATAAAGGTTCCCATTTTCAAATCGTTCTGTCCATATCCTGCATATATGAGTCCGATAGCTGAAAAAGGATATAGCCAATCATTGAATTGGTATCCGAATAGTATAAATGCTGCTGCAATAGCTGCACCGAATACCAAAGCCTTAATATTTATGCCCAAATCATATCTCATTTAATATCTCCAAAAATTTAATTTTCTTTTTTAGAAGCCATTATTCCTCCAACAGCTCCTGTAATTCCCATGACAATTGCATAATAAATCAGTTCACCGATTACGGCACCCAGTCCTGAAAGTCCGGAGATTGTAAATCCAGTCAATCCTCCAAATATTCCAAAGAAACTGCCACCGATTGTTGCGGTTATAATGAATAGTATCGCACTGATTATGGTTCCAAGAGCTCCTGCAACTGCTGCATTCCACAGCCCTCCCAAGGCTCCGCTGTGTGCAATGTATCCTGTTATAAATCCAACTATTAACAATCCAATGAATTCATAGTGTGAAAAGAATGCTTGAACCATTATTGCTAATATGAATCCAATGATAACTGCTTTCCATTTTGTCATGATGTCACCTTTAATTTGTTAATATTGGTACTTTGTTAATTCATTTAATTTAATGTTTTGATTTTTTTGTTCAATAGATGTCTTTTAATTTGTCTTTGATTTGGTCAAGTATTGCTTGATGCATTCTTTTTGTAAATTCTCCTCGGTCGTTTTGGTTTAAAACATCTAAATATCCTTGTGAAACTAAATTAAATGCGAATGGACTTGGAATAACTGTATTGATTGTTTTTATTTCCATTTCTTCTCTGTCA
The DNA here is from genome assembly GCF_045539575.1 of Methanobrevibacter sp. Lineage (GTDB taxonomy): Archaea > Methanobacteriota > Methanobacteria > Methanobacteriales > Methanobacteriaceae > Methanocatella. The sequence goes on along the minus strand of NZ_JAZQFM010000013.1, from coordinate 40,608 downwards.
ATCATTTCAATTACTTTAAGTGCATTTTTTATGTCCATATAATCTTCGAGGGCTTCCCTTCTGGCCTCATTTAAAATCGGGAAGTTTTCATCCATGTCCTGTACGAATTTGAGCAATATCTTTCCACGAACCTGCTGACGGCCAACGGACTTTGATTCTCCCTTGTATCTTCTAAGGGTCATCAGTGATCTTCCGGCGCAATGCCTGAATCTTGAAGCCAATGTCTCAGTTTTGTTCAATGATTTTGTAAGGATTGTCTCGAAATTTTCTGGGGTCAGTTCCCTGAATGATTCCAAACCGCCGATTGTACCGTCAGAGCTTAAATAAAATCCGTTGTCGGATATGGATATTGTCACGTTAATGTTAAATCTTCTTGCGGCAACATATGCCACAGCTCGTGAAAGGGCATCGTTTACCTTTCTTCCAAACAGTGAGTGGAAGATGACAAATTTTCTTCCTCCAAATCCCTTGTAGTATTCAATCAGAAGTCTTTGATTGCTTGGTATGTGGGCATATTTGAACTGTTCGACAAAGTATTCGTAGATGGAATTTGCCGCAAAGTCATCAACATACAAATATTCATGAATGAACTCCATAATTTCCTCTTTGCTTCTGCGGTATCTGAATTTCACGTCCATATGTGCCCTGAACCTTTGGATGTCCATTGCAAGGTCAAAAGACAATGGCAACTGCTGTGAAAACCATGATGGGATTGTTGGGGGGCCGCTTGCGGGAGTCACATTGATTGTCATTCCCTTTCCGTAATTGAACCTGTAGGTTCTGCCTCCCAAAACGAATGTGTCTCCTTTTTTCAGCCTTTCCATAAATACTTCTTCGATTTTACCGACAGTTTCGCCGTCGCATTTGACAAGCACTCCTGATGAGTCAGGTATTGTTCCGATGTTTGTGGAGTAAAGCATCCTGGCCAGTTTTCCACGTTTTCCGAATGTATTTTCCTTATAGTCAATCCATATTTTGGCGTAGACGTACCTTTCCTCAAGTTCAGTGTACTCTCCTGCCATGTAGCTCAGGACATCTTCATAATCGTCTCTTGTGAGGTCCTTGTAGCAGTAGCTTTTCCTTATCACGTCATATGCATAATCGATGTCCCAAGGATTTTCTATACTCATTCCGTAGATGTGCTGGGCAAGCACGTCCAAACAGTTTTTAGGGATGGAAATTTTGTCGATTTTTCCTTCTTTTGCGTTTTTAAGCAATACTGAACATTCAACCAAATCGTCACGGTCAGTAACGATTATTTTCCCTCTTGATTTCTCATGGAGTTTGTGTCCGCTTCTTCCAATCCTTTGAAGAGCCCTTGCGACAGACTTTGGAGAGTTGATTAGCACGACCAAATCTATGTATCCTATATCGATTCCAAGTTCAAGGGATGTTGATGACACCACTGCCTTTAGCTTTCCTTCTTTCAGCTTGTTTTCCGTTTCCAGTCTGACTTCCTTTGAAAGGGATGAGTGGTGTGCCATTATGTTTGTGCCGTTGTAGTGCATAGGATACATTTTCTTTAGGTTGTAGACAAAGCGTTCAGTTCCGCTACGGGTGTTTGTAAATATTAGAGTTGTTTTGTTTTCCCAAATCAAATCGTCTAACAGGTCATACATTCCAAGGCGGGTGTCCTCCTCGTCTGCAAGCACAATGTCGCTTACGGGACACATTACTTCCATATCCAGTTCCTTGAGGTAGTTTATATTGACAATCTTACAGTTCCGCTCAACGCCATATTCATAGCCCACTAAAAACCTTGCAACTTCATCAATCGGACTGACTGTTGCGGAAAGGCCAATTCTTGTGTAATGGCCTATCAGATGTTGAAGTCTTTCAAGGGATAAGCTTAAATGCACTCCTCTTTTGTTTTCGGCCAGTGAATGAATTTCATCAATGATTACGTATTTCACATGGCTCAGTTTTTCCCTGAATTTTGGAGCTACAAGTAAAATGGACAATGTCTCGGGTGTTGTAATGAGGATATGGGGAGGTTTTTTAAGCATTTTCTGTCTTTGGTATTGTGTTGTGTCACCTGTCCTGACTGCTTTTCTGATTCCAAGCTTTCTTCCTGCAATCTTTTCAATTCCATTTAATGGCTCATCAAGGTTCTTTTCAATGTCATTGTCCAATGCCTTTAGGGGTGAAATGTATATGCAGTAAACCTTGTCTTCTAGTTTGTCCTTTTCGGCAAGTGCAGTAAGTTCGCTTATGACTGATAGGAACGCTGTTAATGTTTTACCTGATCCTGTTGGTGATGAAATTAGTATGTTGTTTTTCTTGTGTATGTCAATGATTGATTTTTTCTGAGCTGGAGTGAAGTCTTCAAACTGTGAGTTAAACCATTTCTGAACCCATGGATGCAGGGTTTTTAAAATCTGTTTTTTGGTATAGCTTTTGGTCTGCTCTTCAATCATTTCAATCACTCTTTTGAAAAATTTCTATTTTTTAATTTTGTAAAATTTGTTATATAATATGATTTGTTTTAATATTTAGGCATGACTAAATTTAAGGATTTTTCTTTTTATTTTAACTGGATTGTCGCAGATGTGTTTGTATTAGTTGAATTAAACATGATTAAGTTTAATTAAATCAATTATGGATAACATTCGTTATTTTTTACATTTCACTTGAAAAAATTCATTAAAATGATAAATTTTATAAATCAAATTAAACATATTATTATTCATACCATGTGAAAAAATAACTTACTGAGTTATTTTGAAATGGTGGAGCGTGAAAAATATGAATGACTTATTTAATTTAGAAGGACAAGTCGCATTAGTAAGCGGAGCATCCTCCGGTATTGGTGTCGACATGGCAAAAGCATACGCAAGATACGGTGCAAACATAGTAGTTACAGGAAGAAGGAAAGAAAGATTAGATGAAGTCGCAGCTGAAATTAAAGAACTTGGTGTTGATTGTATTGGAGTAGTCTGTGATGTAACCGACACTGAAAGTGTTGAAAACTGTGTAAAAGAAGTCATGGACCACTTTGGAAGAATCGACATCCTCCACAACAACGCAGGTTACGGAGCAACCAAAGAAGCAGAATTACTAACTGACGATGAATGGAACAAAACTGTAGATGTGGACCTTACAGGAACCTTCAAAATGTCCAGAGCTGTTGCTCGTGAAGCAATGATTCCTCAAAAATACGGAAGAATCATCAACACTGCATCCATGTTCGGTTTAGTAGGAACTATGGCAACCCCTACCTCCCCATATGCAGCAGCAAAAGGTGGAGTAGTAAACCTCACCAGACAATTAGCAGCAGAATGGGCAAAATACAACATTACCGTAAACGCAATCTGCCCAGGTACTTTCCCAACTGAACTTACCCGTTCAACCATTGACAATGACGAGTACAAAGCATACACAAAAACTGTTGTACCTGTTGGAAGATCTGGTGTTGATGGAGAATTAGATTCAACTGTTGTATATCTCGCATCACCTAAATCCAGTTACGTAACTGGTCAAGCAATTGCTGTAGACGGTGGATACACCTGTATTTAAATTGAAAAATTATTTTTTCAATTTTCTTTTTTTCTTTTTTTTAATAAGCAAATATCCTGAATTTCCGTATTTTTTGTAATGGGTATTTATATATTCTCAAAAACTAACCTAATATCATGACTAATTTAAGTTTTAACGAAGCTATTAACAATTTATCAGATGATGATGTTAAAGTTAGAAAGGAAGCTATCGAATCATTGGTTGGAATTACTGATGAGGAAGCTATTGAACCATTAATTAAAGCAACTACTGATGAAAATGCTCAAGTCAGATTTAAAGCTGCTGAAATTTTAGGCAGTATGGGGGATGTAGCTGTCGATAAATTAATCGAAGAATTCAAAAATGCTGAAGGAAAAGATAAACGCTTTTTAGCATTTGCACTTAAAGAAACTGAAGATAAAAAAGTTATTCCTTATTTTGTTGAAGCAACCGAAGATGATGACTTTGGTGTCAGAAAAGTAGCAGTGCGCTCTTTAGGTGAGCTTCAGGCAGATGATGAACTTGATACAATTGCCAAATGTCTGGAAGATGATGATTGGGGTGTAAAATTAGCTGCTATTCAGGCTTTGGGAGACCTTGCAACCGAAGAATCAATTGCACTCATTAAACAGGCAAGAAAAGGTGAAGACGACAAGGACTTCAAAAAATCCTGTAATAAGGCAATTAAAAAAGCAGAAAAAAGACAAAAGGCTAAGGCTTCAGGTAAGTCAATTGTAAAAGTTATTCCAATGAGTACCATTAAGGAAATGGAAAAAACCAATCTTCAAAAAGCTATTAAGGAATATGAAAGATATGTGGAAGCAAAACAGCCTAAAGATGCTCCATATAAAAGATTATGTGTTCTTTACAGAAAACAGAATGACTATGACAATGAAGTTAGAGTCATTGAAACAGCTATTGAAGTATTCGCAGACAACGATAAAAAACTGCCTTACTTTGAAAAAAGGTTGGCTAAACTCAAATAGTTATTTTTTGATAACTTCGTAGAGATCTTCTCTTTTGTTTTTCAAAAGCGGAAGTTCTTCTCTTACTTTTTTTATTTCATCCAAATCGATTTCACAATAGACAATCTCTTCTTTTTGACCTGCCTCGGCAATTATTTCACCCCATGGGTTTGCAACAATTGAATGGCCGAAACTGTGATAGCTTGCATTTTCGTTTAGTGCTGGAGCAACTCCAATGCAATAAACCTGATTGTCCAGTGCTCGGGCTCTAAAGAGCAATTCCCAATGTGCGGGACCTGTTGTCATATTAAATGCTCCAGGATAGAAGAGCATTAATGCACCATTTTCAACCATGACTCTTGCAAGTTCCGGAAAGCGGATGTCATAGCATATTCCAATGCCTATTTTTCCGAAATCTGTTCTGGCTATTGTAAAATCATTTCCAGCAGTCAGCACGTCGGATTCCTTAAATGTAATTTTATCTTTAACGTCAATGTCAAAAAGATGCATTTTCCTATGTTTGGCTATTATTGCACCATTTTTGTTGAAAAGGTAAGATGTATTGTACAGTTTGCCGTTTTCCTCCTCCGGAATGGACCCTGCCAAAATATGCATCTGATTGCTTTTAGCTAGTTTTGAGATGACATTTAATGTATGACTGTCATTTTCCTCTTCGCAATATTCAATAAACTTATCGTTGGAATATGGGCAGTTAAACATCTCCGGCAGGACAATAAAATCAGCATTTTGAGCGGCGGTGGTTATCATTGAACTGGCTTTCATTAAATTTTCTTCTTTATCATCGATAACGTTCATCTGACAAAGAGCAAGTTTGATTTTAGTCATGTTAACACTTAAAAAAATAGAAAAAAGTATGATTTAAATCATACTTATGCAATATCTGCAGAATTTATCGCATTATTAATATTTTCTGATGTAATTGAATTAATGGAGCCTCCACTTACTTTGAAAACATATAATTCACCATCAGTAAACATTGAAACATATCTTGTGTAGTTACCATCAGCATTTTCTAAAATGATATTTGATCCGTTTCTACCATCTAAAGTAACGGTTTCAAGAAGTTCAACAGCATCTCCGTTATCTAAAGCATAGGTGATTCTTTGCTGATTGATATCTTTTAGAGATGTGGCACTACTGCTAATATTATAATGTTCAATAACTGTATTGTTTTCATCCATATAGAATATAGCGGTTTCGTGTTCGGAATCAGTGAGATTTACTTGTTCCCAACTTTTTGGATATTTGAATGAAAAGTCACCTGCATCATACACGGCTAAATCGCCGGATGCGATAGGTGTTGAAGTATTTTTATTTGATCCAGTTAGGACAATTCCACAAATCACGATTAAAGTAATAAGTAATATTGCTCCAATAATAAGTTTCTTTTCTTTGATAATATCTAATACGCCTGGTTCATTGGAAGGTTTTTTTACTTTTTGTTTTTCCACTTTAGGTGGCTTTTCTACTTTAGGTGGTTTTTCCACTTCTGGTTGACTATCAAAGATACTTCTTTCTCTTTTAACGGCAACCTTTTGTTTTGGGAATTTAAATCCACAATTTCCACAAACAGGAGCACCATCATAACTAGGATTTCCACATTCAGGACATTTTTTCACAGCCTAACCTCCATTGAATTTACATTTTTATAAAGAATGTATATGTATAATAAGTTTTTTATTTTATAAAAATATATTTATATTCGTGATAATCATGGATGAGAATAAAATTATTAATGTTGATGACATAAATTATGCAATTTACAAAATAGGTGAGTGGAAAAATAATTATGAGATCAATCAAATTGGTTTGTCCAGTGAAGTTCCAGTCACTAAAAACACTGTTTTTCATGTTAAAATGTCTATGGACGAAATCAGACATTCAGAATTTTCAATTTCCGATAAAAAAGTCAACGGATTTGTAGCTATTTCATATCAGTTAAATCCAAAACTTCAGGAAATGGAAATCGATGATGTTATTGCACTTGAAAAAGAAGAATATGATAATATTTTAGCTGAATTGGACGGTTTGGAATTACTGGATGAAGAGGACACAATTCCGCTTGAAAATGAAGATTATCTCATTTACAAATTAGAAAAAGAGTGTCATGTTACAACTTCAATTCCGGCTAATGAGTTAACTAAAGAGTTCCATGCCAAAGAACTTAAAAAAATTGAAGATGCATTGAACTAGAATGCATCCAATGTCACTTTTTTATCTCTTTTTAACTCGCGAGGAGGTTCAATTGAAACAAATTCAATGCCTTCTTCCTCAATCATCTCTTGCGCATCTTCCATAAGTGATGGTGCCACAAGCAATCCTCTTATTTTTTTCTTTTGGGCCTGACATTCTTTCAGATAATCATTTTCAGTATTTTCAAAGTCCTGAAGATATCTTTTAAGCTGTTTTACTGCATTAACGCCTGCTTTTCTGGCTTTCAATTCCAATATCATCAGGTTATTGTCACTGTCTTTTCCTAAAATGTCAATAAATCCATGTTCCACGCTGTATTCTCTTGCAGTAGGTGTGAATCCTTCTTCAATCATATGGGGTTTTTCCATAATCATGTCGCCCATGTCCTTCTCGTATCCTGCCTGTTCAAGCTCTTCGAAGTCCTCAATATTTGCGAAATTGATAAAATGGATTTTTTTAATCTCAACTGTCAGCAGTTCCTTAGGTGTTCTTCTGTGACTTTCCAAAAAGAGATTGTCGTTTTTGATATAGCTTCGGGTTCTTGATTTTGGAGGTTGCCAATTTACGGGTTCAACCTTTTTTTCCTGATGGATTAAAAATGCTCCATCCGGTTTAATCATTACTATACGTTCTCCCCAGTTTAATTCACTTAACGCACGACCTTCATAGTTAACTTTACAGCAAGCAAAAATAAGAATTGTCGCTTTTTTTCTCAAAGCTTCCTGAACCAAATCGTATGCTTCATCACAACTGGGTTTTTCTAATATTTTATATTTCATCACAATAACATTGTTTAGTTTAATTTAAATATTTTGTTTTTTCAATATATTAGTTAATGGAGGGGATTTAAATTTTCGATGATGAATTTTTTGAAAATAAAAAAGAGGACTTTATAATGGATTCTTTCAAATTTCAAAATGGAAAAGTCCTGAATGATGTTAAAGTTGAGTATATGACTTATGGAACTCCAAAATATGATGAAAATGGAGTTATCAACAATGCAATTCTTTATTGCAGCGGTTCTCTAGGAAGCTTTGCTGGAGTTAATAAAATTTTACCGTTAACATTTCCAAATTGTCCTTTTGACAGCGAAAAATATTTTTTTATCAGTTTGACTGCTCTGGGATCTTCAGGGTCATGTTCTCCTTCACAAACTGGCTTAAAAAATAAATTCCCAAAATACAACATGTTGGATGTTGTAAATTTCCAAAAACAGTTTTTGGCCGAAAAATTCGGGATTAATCATGTTTTAGGCTTGATAGGCAATTCCATGGGGGGATTTGTAGGATTGACTCAAGCTATTGAATATCCTGACTTTCAGGACTTTATAATCACTGGTGTAAGCAGCTACAAGGTTGCAGGCCATGATTTCATTCTTTCAAGATTCGTGGATGAGATTATTGGGTCTGATCCGGATTATGCAAAAGGTGAATTGACCTATTCATTAATAAGGACCTTAAGGATAGCCTGTCTGGCAGAATTTAACTTCGGTCTTTCCAAAGAGGCATTAAGGGCAAAAACAAACGATGAATTGAGTTTTGAATTTGAAGAATTTGGAAATGAAATGATAGAAACTGACATTTATGATTTGAAATACTGCAATGCCGCCAGCATGAACTTCAATGTGGAAGATGACTTGGATAAAATCACATCCAAAGTGCTGATCATTTCATGCAAGCAGGACCCTCATTTTCCGCCGGAACTTGACGGCATTCCAATGTCTGAAATGATTGAAGATTCTGAATTGATTGTAATGGATTCTGAATTGGGGCATTTGTGCTTCAATGAACTTGAAAACATAGCCTATGAATTAAATGAGTTTATGGAGAATTTTGATGATGGTTAAAATCTCAAACTATGGAAAAATCGATGATAAAAATTTCATTGAATATCTGGTCAATGGCTTATCTTCAGACCAGATGGATTTTTTGAATGAAAATCTTGAAGAGGAAACTGAAATTGACGGGGAGTCATTTAAATTAAAAATGTACTTTGATGACCGTCTGTATCCGTTTCAAAGCGAGGTTGCCCAATTTAGGTTGGATGACTTCATTGCACGTGAAGAAATTGAAATGAACATATTTTTATCAAGTTTTTTAGAGGATATGTGATTATGTAACATTATTTTTATTTATTGAATAATTTCAATAATTTTTATATATGTGAAAAATTTAAATATAACATTTAAGAAAATGAATTTCGGTCTTGATTATAATAATTATATTATGGATTCATTTGAATTTGAATCTGGAAGAATTTTAGAGAATGTCAATGTTGAATATTGGACTGGCGGGTCGCCTAGATATGATGCTGACGGCAATATTGTTAATGCAGTTGTATACTTCCCAAATTTTAAAAATGACAGCTCTATTTTGCAGGAATTTCACAATCAAATTTTGGAAGAGTTTAATGATGAGTATTTTTTCATTAAGATAACTCCTCTTGGAGTTCCAGATTCATGTTCTCCTTCTTCAACTGGTTTGAAATATCAGTTTCCACAATATGCCTTAAAAGACAGGGTTAATTTTAAAAGACAATTTTTAAAAGAAAAATTTGGCATTGGGAAAGTGTTGGGCCTTGTTGGTGAGAGGGTCAGCGGATTTGAAGTCTATACCTGGGCATGTGAATATCCCGATGAAATGGAGTTTATTATTAATTTAAACACTACTTTTAAAACATATGGATACCGTTACGTTCTTTTAAATGTTGCAGATTCAATATTGGATTCTTCCGATGATTTTTACCGTGAGGAATATTCTGTTTCCCTATCAAAGCTGATTGTAACACTCACAAGGTTAGCGTTTTTAGGCAATTTTCCAAAAAAGGTTTTTGAAGAATTTTCAAATGATGAAATTGATGTTTTAATGGGGGATTATGTTGATGAAGGCTTGTTCATTGACATATATGATTTCAAATCCCGTAATGACTGTCTTTTGAGATATGATGTTTTCGATAAGTTGAAGGATATTAAGGCAAAGGCATTAATTATGGGATCCTCTGACTATTTATATTTCAATAATGAGAAGGATATCCTGCCTTTAAAGGACATTATTGAAGATTCAAGAGTGCTGGTGTTTAGTGATAAGGAAAGTTTTTATGATGAACATGATTTTTCAGATATGGGTTCTGAGGTCATTTCCTTCTTAAAGCAGTTCAAATGACTAAATTAATCTTTTATAAGATTTTTCAATATAGTTAATTTTTTTCTATTTTTACAATACAATGTTTAATTTATTTTGATGTTAGGTAATTTTTATATATTTTTAAATAAATAATATAATTACAAATATAGTGGGTGTCTATTGTGGTGTTCGATGAGTCGTTTTTGGGATATGGTAAATATGAATTTGATGAATTTAAATTTGAGAATGGGGATGTTCTTGAAAATGTTAATGTGGAATATAACATAACTGGCACTCCCAAATATGATGATGACGGAAACATGGTAAATGCCGTTGTTTATTTCCATAATTTCAATGGATCTTGTTCTTCAGTTAATGACTTATATCAAATTACAGCTGACGGCGCCCCATTTGATAAAAATGAATATTGCATCATTTCCATTACTGCCTTAGGTTTTCCGGAATCCTGTTCCCCATCAACCACTGGCTTGAAATATAATTTTCCAAAATATACAGTTTTGGACGTGGTTAATTTCAATAGGCAATTTTTACATGAGTTTTTAAACATTAATCATGTGTTGGGCTTGTGTGGGATAGGATTGGGGGGATATTCCATTTACACATGGGCATGTGAATATCCGGATGAGATGGACTTTATTATGGTCTGTGACAGTTCCTATAAAACTAACGGTTATAGATATGTAATTACAAGAGCTGTAGACAGTATCATCGAGTCATCGGACGGATTTTATGATGAGAATTATAATGATTCGTTATCACGAACTTTGGTTTCAGTTTATAAATTGTTATATTCATTCTATTTTTCAAAAAAGGTTTTCCAAGAAATGTCCAATGATGAAATTGATGTTTTAATGGACGATTATGTTGATGAGGGTCTTTTCACTGATATATATGACGTTAAATTTGCCAATGATATCATTTTGAATTTTAATATCGAAGAAAAATTAGGTGATATTAAGGCAAGGGCATTAATTTTCGGTAATGAAGACGATTTATATTACTCTTCTGAGGAAGATACACTTCCTTTAAAGAATCTAATTGAAAATTCTCAAGTGGTTCTATACAAGTCCAGTAGAGATCATACAGGACATGAGGACTATTCAGTGATGTTTGATGAATTCAGGGAATTTTTGAAAGATTTTAAAAAATAGAAAAAAATAAGCTAGGATTAACTAGCTATTTTGATGCGTTAAGCATATGTTCAACGGCTTTTCTTGACTTGTCTGCAACATCCTTAGGCAGAACAACTTCAGGTTCCTCATTAACGAGAGCGTCTCTTATTTTTTCCAAGGTGTGCAGTTTCATTGTTTCACATATTGCTCCTTCAAGGAGAGGATACAGTTTTTTGCCCGGAACTTCTGAGTTTATTCTTGTAATCATGTCAATTTCAGTTCCGATAACAAACTCTTCCTTATCGCTTTCCGCAATGTATCTTAACATTCCTCCGGTGGACATTACTTTATCGCATGCATTTTGAACCTTGATGTCACATTCAGGGTGACAGATGATTTCCGCATTAGGGTATTGTTCCCTTTTAAGCTCAACGTCTTCTATATGGAATAATCTGTGAACGTAGCAGTGACCGTCCTTTGGAACAGGAATGATTTCCTTGTCTATTTTTGCAGCAACATGAGTTCCAAGGTTTTTATCAGGTCCGAACAGTATTTTATCATGAGGTAGGCTTTCAGTAACTTTGACTGCATTTGCTGATGTACATAATGTGTCTGCATGCTGTTTTGCTTCTGCAATACTGTTGACATAAAGGATGACTCCCGCATCAGGATGTTCCTCTTTAGCCTTCAGCAATTCTTCTTCAGGCAACATGTGTGCCATAGGGCATTCCGCTTCAAGAGTTGGAATCACGATTTTTTTATCAGGGTTTAAAATATACGCAGTTTCAGCCATGAAATCTACACCGCAGAAGACCACTAAGTCTTTATCGTCAATTTCAGATGCTTTAATACATAATTCCAGTGAATCTCCAAGAAAATCAGCTATTTCTTGAACTTCTTTTGGCTGATAATTGTGTGCCAATATAATTGCATTCTTTTCTTCTTTAATTTTCAAAATTTCTTCTTGAAGTGAATTCATATTACTCACCTACTTTTTCTACATATTTTCTAATTTCATTAGTGATAATTAATTTATATTCGTCTTTTGTTTTATATTCTTTTATCCAAAATGATACTTTAACTTTGCTTTCTTCAAAGGTTATCTCCTTTGCAAAAACTTGAGGTTTCGGATTTTCAGCGACCCCGTCATATGAGCTTATTTTTTCAATGATGTATTTTGAGAAGTCTTCAATGTCAACATTAGGTTTCAAACCAGTATGAATATCAATTCTGTACTTTTCAGGTTTTTTATATTGGAGATATGTATTGTTTGTCAGTGTGGAGTTCGGAACATTGATTCTAACTCCCAAATCATTCACAATAACGGTTGATCTAAGGAAAATCCTTTCAACATATCCTTTCTGGTTGTTGATTTCAATTGTTTCTCCAACCTTGACACTTTTCCCGATAATCAATATGATTCCGGAAAACAAATTGGAAATAATGTCTTTTGCAGCAAAACTCACTGCAATACCTACGATACCTACGCTCAGCAGGGTTCCTGCAACATTGATTCCAAAGAATTGTAAAATGACCATCAATGCAATAAAATAAATTACATATGTTATTATGTCCCGGATTAGGTATGCTGCGGTCATGTCGTCCTGGAACCGTTCCATTTTATTCATTGAAAATGCAACGAACCTGGTAATCGCTAATGTAATAACAATGATAATTATGATGCTGATAAATGTCCATGTCGCATCATCGAATGTTGTTGGAATATACATGGTGATCATCTAACCTCAACTTCTAAAAAGTCATGTGCCATTTCAGTATTTTCAAATACTTCCTGGGCTTCTTTTAACAGGACTTTGGAATAACTTTCGCCATATCTTGTGCTTATATGTGTAATTATCAGTTTTTTGCTGTTTGACTCTTTTGCAACGTATGCGGCATCCGCCGCTGTTGAATGGGCATGCTCTTCTGCATTTTGTGCTTCCTCTGAGGTGAATGTTGACTCGTGGATTAGCAATGTGCTGTCCTTTGCAAATTCAATCATTTCCTCGCAAGGCCTTGTGTCTCCTGAGTAGGTTATTTTGATTCCTTTTCTCGGTTCTCCAAGAACCTGTTCAGGTTTAATGATTCTGCCGTCAATTTCAACTTCCTCTCCGTTGTGGAGCTTTCCAAAAGCAGGACCTACCGGAACTCCAAGCTCTATTGCCTTTTCTCTCAGGAATCTCGGTTTTTTCTTCTCTTCTATTGAATATGCGAGGCACGGAACATTATGTCTTACTGACTGGCAACTGATAATGTATTCGTCAGTTTCTTCAATAGTTCCGCTTTCGATTTCAATAAAATCAATTGGGTAATCTATTTTACAATAGCCTAAGCTGAAGATTGCATTTTTAAGCTGTTGTAATCCTTTAGGACCATAAATTGTTAGCTTTTCTTCTCTTCCAAGCAAACCCAATGACTGTATCAGTCCTGGAAGGCCTAAAATGTGGTCGCCATGAAAATGGGAAATGAATATCTTTGACACTTTCATAGGACTCACTTTTGTACTAAGCATCTGTTTTTGGGTTCCTTCCCCACAGTCAAATAGTATAACATCTCCAAAGGCCTTCAAGGCAATTGAAACCTGATTTCTTTCCTTTGAATGGACTGCCGAAGATGTTCCTAAAAATATTATTTCCATATAATCACTAATTTATATTATAAAATAAATATATATTTTAATCAATTATTAAATTTTAGGTGATTTTTTGGATAGAATTATTCGCTACATGTTGGAAGAGGACGAAGGTTTCGGAGACATTACTTCAAATGCGGTTGTTGAAAAGGGAAAAGAAATATCTGCTCAGATAGTTTCCAAAGATGAAGGAATTTTAGCAGGTATGGATGTAATTCGTGAAGTATTCGAGGAGTACGGAATTAAAGTCAAATTCTGGTTAACTGACGGAACAAAAATATCCAAAAACGATCTGTTAATGTCAGTTGCAGGGGATGCAAGGACAATTCTGCTTTTGGAAAGAACAGTCCTGAACTTGTCCATGAGAATGAGTGGTGTGGCAACCGCCGCAAGTCATTATGTCGAGTTAGTGAAGGATTATGATGTAAGGGTTGCAGGAACACGTAAAACTTCACCTGCAATCGCTAAATTCGATAAATACGCTTTGGGCGTTGGGGGTGCAGACACTCACCGTTTCAGTCTGGATGACATGGTATTGATTAAGGACAACCACATTGCTGCCTGCGGAACTCCCCTTGAAGCACTGTTAAGGGCAAAGGCCAATGTCAGCTTTTCCAAAAAAATAGAAATCGAAGTGGAGACACTCGATGATGCTGTGGAATGTGTGATAAACGGTGCGGATATCGTAATGCTTGACAACATGTCTCCCTTAGAGGTCAGTGAGGTAATCGACAAATTAAACGAGTTGAACATTCGTCAAAGGGCACTGATTGAAGTTTCAGGGGGCATTACTGATGAAACAATTGTCGAGTATGCAAAATTGGGCGTGGACATCATATCAATAGGTGCTCTGACACACTCCTCAAGAAGCCTTAACTTCAGCATGAAATTCTGATTATAACCTTAATTTCAATACTTCCTTCAGCTCTTCGTTGGTCATTTCGGTAAGGAATGTTTCGTCGTTGCTTATTGATTTGGCCGCTAGATCTGTTTTATGTTTGCTTATGGCGTCAATGGTCTCTTCCAGAGTTCCTTTGGTGATGAACCTGTAAACCATCACATCTTTATCCTGGCCGATCCTGTGAACCCTGTCTGTAGCCTGGTTTTCAACTGCAGGATTCCACCATAGGTCATAGTGGATGACATTTTGGGCAGCAGTTAAGTTCAAACCTGTTCCACCAGTTTTGAGGGTTGCAACAAAAATTTTGTAGTCTTCATCTTCCTGAAATGTGTCTATAATCCTTGTTTTTTCCTTGAGTGTCTGTGAGCCGTGTAAAAAGAGCACTTCCTGCTTGAACTTTTTGGAAATCAGTTCCTGAATCAGTTTGCCCATCTCGACGTATTGGGTAAATATTATGACTTTCTCATCATTTGCCAGTATGTTTTCCAAAATATTTACCAAAAGCTCCATTTTTCCGGATTCGCTAATTTTCGGATTTTTAATGGCTAAAAACTGTGCAGGATGATTGCATGTTTGTTTTAGAGCAGTCAATATCTTTAAAATTATTCCTTTTCTCTGAATTCCTTTTGAATTTTCAATATCGAAGAAAATCTCTTCCAGGATTGCGTTATACAGTTTAACCTGCTTTTTGGATAGTGTGCAGTAGATGTCATTGATGAATTTTTCCGGAAGTTCATTTTTAATGTCGTCATCTGTTTTCAATCTTCTTAAAACGAATGGTTTGGCTATTGTCTTTAGCTCGTGGATTGTCTCCTCATCTTCCAGTTTTTCTATTGGGATGACGAACTGCTTTTTGAAACTATCCTTTGTTGATAAGTATCCCTTGTTTGTAAAATCGAATATTGACCAGTAGTCCATCAGCTTGTTTTCTATTGGCGTACCGGTCAGGGCAACTTTGGACCTTGCATTAACGCTTTTGATTGCTTTTGTCTGTTCTGTATTTGGATTCTTGATGTTTTGCGCCTCATCAATGACACATAAAAACCATCGCTCGTCCAGAAACATGTCCAAATCAAGTCTGACAACGCCGTAGGAAGTCAAAATGATGTCATAGTTCTCTAGAGGATAGCTTCTGTTTGATCCGTGATAAATAAAATAAGTCAATTCCGGTGTGAATTTTTTGATTTCGTTTTCCCAATTGGATATTAAAGTTGGCGGCACGATAATCAGTACGGTCTTATCCTCCAGGAGCTCTTTCTCTTTATAGTAAAGAATTGCGGAGAGCACCTGTATTGTTTTTCCAAGCCCCATATCATCGGCCAGTATGCTTCCAAATCCATATCTGATATTTTGAACCAGCCATGAATAGCCTATTTTTTGGTAGGGTCTGAGTTCACCTGTTAAAGATTCTGGAACATCATATAATGTTGGTTTAGCGATTAATTTCTTAAATTTGGCAAAATCTTTAGTATTTAGGTGTTTTTTAATAAGGTCCTGGCTTTCCAAATCCATTTTTTTACTCTCATTATTTTGATATTATTATATTGAATGATTTGAATTAAATATATTGGTGTGGTTGGTAAAAAAATAAAAAAGGGATGAAATTATTTTTTTATCTTAATTCCATCTTCAAAAGCGGTTCCAACAACTTCTCCAACAATTCTGTAGGTTTTTCCAATTGAATCGTAGACGATTGGTTGTAATTTGTCTACTGAAATGTTTCCTTCATCATCTAGGATTGATTCGTCTGCTGAGATATTTACAATTTCACCAATTATGTGCATTTCCCCTAAATCATTCTCATTCATTTCAACCAATTTGCATTCTGCAGTTAATGGGTATTCAGCAATTATAGGAGCGTCTACATTTTCTGCTTTTTCAACATTCACTTCCGCTTCAGCAATTTTGTCCACAACGTTTCCAGAAAATAGTCCGAAGTAGTCGGATATTTCCATTGTGTCTTTTGTGGCATAGCTTACTGTAAACTCTTTTTTGACTTTGATATTTTTCAAGGTCTTTTTTTCCACTTCCGGAAGTCCTATGTTGATTGCAATATGTTTGGGTCCGCATTGACCTCCCCAAGCGATATTCATTACATTTGCATTTCCTTCTTCGTCATATGTTCCAATCATCAAGACTGGAAGTGGAGTTACTATTGAATCTTCAAAATTTTTTCTCATTTTTTCATCTCCTTTGATAAGATATTTAAAAAATCACTATAAATATTTTGGTATGCCTAAAAATTTTAAATTAAAAAATATTCAAATATTCTCTAATAAATTTGTAAAAAACAATAATTTAATAATATAGTAAAACAATATATATTAAAGATAGAGATTTATATTTTTTTTATAATGGTGATTTAATGGTAAAAATAGCTAAATTGGCTTTGGAAGATGGTACTATTTTAAAAGGTGAAGCGTTCGGTTATGAAACCACCAAATTGGGAGAACTTGTTTTTTCCACAGGTATGGGAGGTTATACTGAATCCTTGACTGATCCGTCTTTTAAAGGAGAAATTTTAATGTCTACTTATCCTTTGGAAGGAAATCATGGGGTAAGTGAAAAGTGGTATCAATCTGACAAGATTCAGGTTGAAGGATTTGTCTGTCGTGAGGTTTGCCGTGAAGTTTCCAACTGGGGACCTCAAAAAACTCTTGACGAATTCTTAAAAGAATTTAAAACTCCCGGAATAAGTGGAATCGACACTCGTGATTTGACCTTAAAAATCAGGGAAAGAGGTTCACTTAAAGCAGCAATAACAACTGAAGACATTGATGATGATAAATTGCTTGAAATGGCAAGGTCCCAACCAAGCATTGAAGATATTGATGTTGTTCCTTTGGTTTCAACCAAAGAAATTAAAGTGTTCAATGAAGATGCGGACAAGAAAGTTGCTTTAATCGACTGTGGAGTTAAAAAGAATATCATTAACTCATTTTTAGAAAGGGACATTGGTGTAGTTTTGTTCCCTTATGATACTGATTATAAAACTGTTTTGGATTACTCTCCAAGTGGTTTGATGATTACTTCCGGACCTGGAAATCCTGACAGGGTAACCGAAACAATTGAAACCATGAAAAAACTGTCCAACAGATTGCCAATATTCGGAATCTGTATGGGTCAGCAACTGATTGCTAAGTCTTTCGGTGCAAGATCATACAAGATGAAATTCGGTCACCGTGGAGAAAACCAGCCGGTTAAAGACTTAAAAACCGGAAATGTATTTATCACTTCACAAAACCACGGATTCACAATTGATAAAGAATCCTTAAAAGAAACAGACTTAGAATTAGTTCAAATTAACTTAAATGATGGAACTCCAGAAGGTGTTTCCCACAAGGAATTGCCTCTTAAATGTATTCAGTACCACCCTGAAGCAGGTCCTGGTCCAAACGATACAAGAAGTATTTTTGATGAGTTCAGTCAAATGATGGATGATTATTAAAAAAATTAAATGAGGATTACAAATGCCAGTTGATAAGGATATTAAAAAAGTATTGATTATTGGTTCTGGACCTATTCAAATTGGACAAGCTGCAGAGTTCGATTATTCAGGTTCACAAGCATGTAAATCATTAAGAGAGGAAGGTATTGAAACAGTACTCGTTAACAGTAATCCAGCTACAATCCAAACTGATATTGATATGGCAGATACTGTTTATACCGAACCGTTGACTCCGGAAGTCGTTGCAAAAATTATAAAAGAAGAAGAAATTGATGCTATTTTACCAACTATGGGTGGACAAACCGGATTGAATATTGCAACAGGACTTGGAGATTTAGGATTACTCGAAGGAATCAAAGTTTTAGGTTCCGACGTTCAAACTATTAAAGATGTGGAAGACCGTGACCTCTTCGCAAATCTGATGGATGAAATCGGGGAGAAAATTCCAAAATGTCAGGCTGTAGAAAGCGTAGATGCTGCACTTGAAGCTGTAAAAGACATTGGATATCCTGTAATTGTCAGACCTGCGTTCACATTAGGTGGAACCGGTGGTGGAATTGCACACAACGAAGAGGAATTAATTGAAATCGCAAACCACGGACTCGATATGAGTTTCATCAACCAGGTTCTCATTGACGAATCAGTTCTCGGATGGAAAGAAATAGAATTTGAAGTAATGAGGGACAAGGAAGACACCTGTATCATCGTCTGTACCATGGAAAACATCGACCCTATGGGTATTCACACAGGAGACAGTGTCGTTGTTGCTCCTATTCAAAACCTATGCGATGAAACCATTCAAAAAATGCGTGACGCATCAATCAAGATTATCAGAGCATTGGGAATTCGCGGTGGATGTAACATTCAGTTTGCATTAAACCCTGAAACCGATGAATACAAAGTTATTGAGGTAAACCCTCGTGTATCAAGAAGTAGTGCACTCGCTTCAAAAGCGACAGGTTATCCTATTGCAAAAATCTCATCAAAAGTTGCATTGGGAATGACATTGGATGAAATCAAAAACGACATCACCAAGGAAACCCCTGCATCTTTCGAACCTGCAATCGATTATGTAGTAATCAAAATCCCAAGATGGCCATTTGACAAGTTCAAAGGAATCAGCCGTGAAGTCGGTGTTCAGATGAAAGCAACCGGAGAAGTAATGGCTATCGGAAGAACATTCGAGGAAGCGTTCCAGAAAGCATTGAGATCCCTTGACATGGGCTTTGACGGATTTGAATATGTGGACTACACAGAAGAAGACCTTGCACGCCCTACCGATTTAATCTATTTCCAAATTTATTCTGCTATAAAAGACGGAATGGATATCGATAAAATCAGGGAACTTACAAAAATCGATAATTTCTTCCTATACAAAATCAGAAACATCGTAAACTTTGAAAACGATGTTACAGCAGAAAAATTGGATGATGAGTTCTACTTACGAAAAGCAAAACAATTAGGATTTTCAAATAAAAGACTCGCTACATTGGCCGGTCAAACCGAAGAATACATCAGAAACCTTCTTTCAAGATACAACATAAAACAATCCTATAAGATGGTAGATACCTGTGCTGCTGAGTTTGAAGCTAAAACTCCATATTACTACAGCAGTTACGATGTCGGAAATGAATTGGTATCAACCACCAAAAAGAAAGTTGTTATTTTAGGAGCAGGTCCAATCAGAATTGGTCAAGGTATTGAATTTGATTACTGCTGTGTACATTCATCTCTTGCTTTAAAAGATGATGGAATCGAAACAATCTTAATCAACAACAACCCTGAAACTGTAAGTACAGATTATGACATTTCAGATAAGCTCTTCTTTGAACCGTTAACCTTTGAAGATGTAATGGGTGTAATCGAGCAGGAAAAACCTGACGGCGTAATTGTACAGTTCGGTGGTCAGACTTCTATTAACCTTGCAGTGCCGCTGGCAAACGCTGGTGTAAAAATCATGGGAACTCCATATGAAAGCATTGACAGAGTAGAAGACAGAGAACTTTTCGCTGAACTTTTAGAAAAACTCCACATTCATCAAGCAGCATATGGAACAGCTAACTCTTTTGAAGAGGCTAAAGAAATTGCTGAAAGAATCACATTCCCAGTGCTTGTACGTCCATCATATGTTATCGGTGGAAGAGCAATGGAAATCGTTTATGACGTTAATGAGCTTGAAGAATATATGAAAGAGGCTGTTAAAGTTTCACCAGATCACCCAATCCTTGTGGACAAGTTCCTCGAAGACGCAATCGAACTGGATGTTGACCTTTTATGTGACGGCGATGACGTATTCATTGCAGGTATCATGGAACACATCGAAGAAGCAGGTGTTCACTCCGGAGACTCTGCATGTGTAATACCTCCTCAAACAATTCCTGAACATATATTGGATACCATTCGTGAAAATTCAACCAAATTGGCATTGGAACTCGATGTTAAAGGTTTAATGAACATTCAATATGCAGTCAAACTTGATGAGGAAATGGTTTATATCATTGAAGCAAACCCACGTGCAAGTAGAACAGTTCCATTCGTAAGTAAAGCTATTGGCGTGCCACTTGCAAAAGTTGCAACTTGGATTATGGATGGAGCAAAACTCAAAGACTTCAACTTAACCAAAGAAATTAAAATTGATCACGTTGCTGTAAAAGAGTCAGTATTCCCATTCTTGAAATTGCCGGAATCAGACACTGTTTTAGGTCCTGAAATGAAATCCACCGGTGAAAGTATTGGTATTGATGAAAACTTCGGAATGGCATTCTATAAATCACAGCTTTCAGCAGGTATGGAATTGCCTAAAGAAGGTAAAATATTCATAAGTGTCAAAGAATCTGACAAGAAAAAAATCAGACCAATCGCTGAAAAGGCAGTTAATTTAGGATTTAAAGTCATAGCCACTAGTGGAACTGGAGATGCAACAGGACTTAAAGAAATTGAAAAGGTCAAAAAAGTGTCTCAAGGATCCCCTAACATCAGGGATGCAATTTTAAATAAGGAAATTGATTTGATTATCAACACTTCTGAAGGTAAACAATCCGCTCAAGACGGTTACATCATCAGAAGATTAGCTATCGAACTCGGTATTCCTTATGTTACTACATTGGCTGGTGCAAGAGCAGCTTTAAATGCTATTGCAGCTGTACAAGACAGTGAACTTAATGTAAAATCATTAAACGACTATGCAGATGGAGAATAATTTTTCTCTATCCTTATTTATTTTTTTTTGAGTCTGTAAAGTTTATAGGCTTATTTTAATTACCATACAGATATTCTTTAATATTAATACCGCAGGAAGGACATTCCTCTTCACCAATTTTTAACCTGCTTTTACATTTAGGACAGAAGTTAAGTTGCACCTTATACTCCTTGCTTTGATCAATAAGGGCATTGACCTCAATTTTTTCGGTAATGTTGCTTTTCAGAACGCTTTTGTCCCAGTCATTGTCCATCAGAAGCTTTTTGTAATAGAACGCTTCAGTCATTGTGTCATAATAGCCGATTATGTCGTCCATTCTTTTGATATAAAAACCTCTGACTTTATGGTCAAAAAGGATTTCCCCTTCCCTTTCTTTCTTGTTTACTTTGGTTCCTTTAATACGTCCTTTAGGTCGTTTTTCAGGAAATGGGGGCAATTCCATGTTTTCATACTTGTTTTCAAGGTCACATTCAACAAGAAGATCATAGTCAAAATTACAAAAAAACAGTGCATCTCTTTCATATAATGCGTCAGATAATTTCCTGAACTCTCCATAGTCTTTATTATTATGTTTAACTCTGTATACATCACCGGTTTTTACAATGTTCCTGTAGAAGTATCTTATTTCCTGAGAGTTAATAGAAATCATCCCCTTATGTTAAAAAAACGAAGCAATAATTTAAGGTATTTTCACTTAAACCAATACTTATGTAATATTATTTTTTTCAATTAAATATAGTTAATGAAAAATTATTTTAATAAAAAAAATTAGATTCTACTTTAATGTTTACTATAGCTAATGGAATCATTTTAAAAGGTCAAGATTTAGTTCCATCCCGAGAAAACATCGTTGTAGAAGATGGCAAAATCATTGAAATCTCAAAAGAATCAAGTGAAGGCAGGATTATTGATGTTGAAGGTGCGGTGGTTTGCCCTTCATTTATCAATGGCCATATGCACATTGGCGATTCCATAATTAAAGATGAAGGATACTCCCTGTCATTAAGCGAAATGGTAAAGCCTCCGAATGGGGTGAAGCATAGGGCACTGGCCAATGCAACCGACGATGAGCTGATTGATGCCATGAGCCAATCAATGTGGGATATGGTCCGCTCAGGAACCACCCATTTCATTGACTATCGCGAAGGAGGAATTGATGGAATCAAACTTTTAAAGAAAGCCAGCAAGGACATTCCAATAAATCCAATTATTTTAGGCCGTGATGACAGTTTTTACGGTGATGATCCGGACTTGGGCAAAGTCAGAACAGCCATTCGCAAAATCTTGAAAATTGCAGACGGTATTGCGCCAAGCGGTTTTGGCGAGATAACTGAAGACGTGGCAAGGCTGATTGTTGATGAGTGTGAAAAGCAATCAAAAATATCATCAATCCATGTGGCGGAATCAGAATCCAATCAGATAGAATCATTGAACAGCTTCAATAAAACAGAAATAGAAAAGGGCGTAAAAAATAATTTCTCCCAACTGGTTCATCTCACCAACCCAAAACGCAATGACCTGGAGCTGGTGTCAAATTCATCTTCAAATGTTGTTGTATGTCCGAGGGCAAACGCAACCTTGAATGTCGGGGTTTGCAGATTAAATGAAATGCTGGAGCGTGGAATGAAGCCGTTGCTTGGAACAGACAACGTAATGCTTAACTCACCGAATATGCTCAGGGAGTTGGAATTCAGCTTAAAATTGATGTCGGTTTATTATAGGTCATATATCGACCCTAGACAATTGCTGCAAATGGCAACAACAAACATTTGCACCCATAAAATTAATGAAATTGTTCAAAAATCCGTGATTGGTGAGGGAAATTTTGCAGAATTTGCAATATTCAAATCTTTTTCTAAAAATCCTTACCTTAATATATGCAATCGCAGTGAAACGAAAAATATATTATATATCATTAATAAAAAATGTATTGTATAATATCATGGATAGTAAATCTATATATTATGGGAGATGTTAATGATGTATAAGAAAATATTGGTCCCTACAGATGGGTCAGAATTTGCAAAAAAAGCTCAAAAACACGCCTTATACTTGGCAGGTGTTAGTGGAGCTGAAATAGTTGCTGTGAGTGTCACAGAAAACAATTTTGTTAACGGACTTCCATTGGATGATGAAGTATACCAGTTAAATCAAGTCTTAAAAGAGAGATCAGAAGAGAATCTTGCGGAATTTGACAAATTAAATGTGGATGATATAAAAGTGTCCCATGTAATTAAAGAAGGTTCTCCTGCAAAATGTATTTTGGAAGTTGCAGTGGAAGAAGATATTGATTTAATAGTGATGGGTAGTTCAGGTAAATCTGGTTTCGATAGGTTTATTATGGGTAGTGTGGCAGATAAGGTTGTTAATTCAGCCAAATGCGCAGTACTTGTAGTCCATTAATTATCATTTTTTATTTTTATATTTGTTAAAAAAGGTGTTTTTATGTTAGTTAAAAGAACAATGTCTAAAAATGTAGTAAGTGTTTCCGTACCAGGTAACAGAGAAAAAGTTTTAGACTTAATGAGAAAAGAAAACAAAGCAGTGCTTCCTGTAGTTAAAGAAGATACTGATATTTTAGTAGGACTAGTAACTCGTTCTGATTTAATTAATAATCCTGATGAAGAACAAATTGCAATGTTGATGAGCAGAGACTTAGTCACAGTAAATCCTGGTGACGATGTTGTTGATGCAGCTCGCAAAATGATTGAAAATGATGTGAGAAGGGTTCCTGTTGTAAACGACGATGGGGAACTTGTTGGAATCATCACATCTTTCGATTTAGTATCAAAAGCATTAACCAAAATCGACATTGACGATGCAGTTGAAAATTATATGATTACTACAGTTCCAACTACTTGGGAAAAAGCTCCATTGAATGTTGCTTTCGAAACTATGAATCAGTTTGGTTTAAAATCAGTTTTAGCTTTAGATGATGATGCTAAATTATCAGGTATTTTAACTGAAACAGATTTCATTTCCGAAATTGAAATTATTTCCGAAAGAAGTGAGCACAGTTCCACTGTCGGTACTGAAGGAGACAAATGGTCTTGGGATAGTACTTCCGTATTATACATCGAGAAAAACCATTTGAAATTCACAGACAAGGTTGTCAGTGATGTTGCAGTTGGAAATGTGGAAGTAGCTAACTCTAAAACCAAAGTTTCAGACTGTGCTAAGAAAATGAAATCCTTAAACATTGAACAGATTCCTGTAATCGGTGTTGAAGGAGATTTAGTCGGTCTTGTAAGAGCTAGTGATTTGATCAAAGCATTAGTAGAATAACTGTGATATAATGGCTGTTAGTCCTGTTTTAGTGATTAAAACAGTTGATGATAGTGCTGTTGGTGTTCGTGCAAGATTATATGATGATTTTGTCGAACACGAAATAGTTCTTAATTCTGTAATCGCTTACTGGTGGGCTAATAACTTGCCGCCTGTTGTAAAATTCCTTGAACTTTTTGAATCAGTAATAAAAAGAACTATAAATGAGCTCATGCCTCATAAAAATTTGAAAATCAAATATGAGGTTAAGGCTGATGATGAGTTGGAAAATGCAACTTCTCTTGAAATAAATTTGATTGAGGTGGCTGCAGATGAAACTGGTTTTAAAATTGATGGGAAACAGTTGATACTCAACGGTCTGGCAAAATCTAGTGAAGATCACGAGTCCAATGAGTTTGTAAAAACATTTGAAAAAACTATTGAAACTCCAGATATTGTATTGAAAAAATATCAAGAAATGAAAAAATGAGTTTTAATAGGTTTTAATTATTTTTTTTTAGATATTTCTTCTGATTTTAGATAATATTTCCATAAATTTGTCTAAGGCGCTTTCATAATTTTTGAAATTGTCTCCTTTTATCAGACCATTCCTGTTGATGGTGATGTTATCGGTTTTAAGTTCACATTCAGTGTTTTCATCAACACTTTCAAGAACTGATTTTGTTTTTTCAAGATTTATGGTGTAGGGAAGCTTATATGAAAATCCGCCGTCTGCATAGTCAAGTTCAATCATGTCATTATCTTGAATTGGTGATAAATTTAAAGCTACTTTTTTAAATCCTTGGTGTTTTAATTCATCATGTATTTGTTTAAATTTATTGTGTGATGTAATCTCATCGATGTTATCCACTTCACATATACCAATTTCTTCAAAATATCTAACTTTCACTATTTCACAGCCGGTGTTATTGTAGATGTAGTCTTCACAATTTCTTATCATCTCAATTTTTTCCCTGGATGTAGGCGTGTTTGTCGGGATTCTTGTTGCAAGGCATGTTGTTGACTTTGAATAGGGGATATTGTTGCTATCCAGATAGTCGTGGATCTCTTTTGATGATAATCTGGCTTCAATAAGTGGTGTTTTAAATTCTTTTTCATAAGTAATTAGGATTCCTGGCCTGTCGGATATGAAGTCGCTGATGTTGTTTCCATCACAGACATAATCAAATCCATTCTCTGCAGCAGCTTTTTTAATTTGCCCATACATCAGGTTCCTGCAATTATAACATCTTTTTGAGTTGTTTTTGAGAAACTCTTCATCCTCATAAAAATCGATGTCGATGACTTCATGTCTGATATTGAACAGGTCCGCAACTCTTTGCGCATGTTCGATAAAACCTGTCGGCATCAGATGATTGTCTATAGTTATTGCGAGGGTATCTTTGGCAACCTTGGATGATATGTAAGCTATAAAAGTAGAATCAGCGCCGCCTGAAAAACCAATGGCGACTTTTTTATCTTTCAGAATATCCTTCACGATATTGATTTTATCATCAAGATTCATTGTATCTCTTCTTTGATGGTTTTGAGAAGATCTTTTGCGTCTTCTTTTTTAATGTCTGCAGATTCGCGAATGAAATCGATTAGGCTGTTTTTGGTATCGTCATCCAAACTTGATTGGGTTAATGTTTGAGCATAATTCCGTTTAGGGTAGAATGTCTGTTTGGCAATGGCGAGCAATTCCTCTTTTTCTTCTTCAGTAATGATATTTTCGGCCACTGCATTTGTGAAAACATATTTCATGTTAATCAGCGGTTCGGAAAGGGCTTCCAGTGTTTCGGAGTCTAGCATCACTGCAACATCATCATCGGAATCAACTTCGCCGCTGGCATACTGACTGTAAACATATCCTATTCCAGTCATTCCCAATGTGTCAAGCTCAGATGCCCTAAGAGCACCCATACTTGAAGCTCCATAAACTTTAACTCCTCTTTTCATCACGTTAAGAATTTCCTTATGTCCAACGGCTGAGCTTTGGTGAAACACGCCGTCTATTATTCCAATGATGTCTGGATTTTCTCTTAAAGCCAGGGACAGGTCTCCTCTTTTGATGGGTCTTTTATAAATTACTTCAATGCCTTCGGAGCTGTCCAAAATTTCTCTTGCTTCATCAAAAGGAAGTGATAATCCTGTGTAAATTATAACTTTTACCATATTAATCAGACTTTCAGGAATCTATAGCCTGCACGGCTTTGGTCAATTGCATACATTTCCATTTCAGGAATGATTACGCGAACAACACTAACGTCAAGCTCCGGACGTGTCAAATCCACGTATAATATTTTTTCTATGTCATTTGCCATCAGTTCATTTTTAACGATTTCAATATCTTTTGTAATTGAAGCAGTACTCTTATTTTCAATGTCTGAAAGTGAAATTTGCTCATCTTCCTGTCTGAAATAGAACTTGTTTATTCTTTTCATACGTTCATATCCTGCTTCACGGGCAAAATCTGCTCTAACGGTATCTTCACGGGCACCGTTGATTTGGGTTGCCCTGCTTTGAGCCACTTCAGTCAGCGCCCTGAGGATTGCAACTTCAGGGTCAAGATGTGTTCCAATTCCCAATGTCAGCAGTCCCGCATCCCTTGTAACTGTATCGTCTGCGGAAGCAGCTATTGTCGGAACCTTAATGTCTGCTGTAAAGTCCATTAGCTTGATTTTTATTCCTTCACTTTCAAATTTATCCAGAATGTCATTGATGACGTCACTTTCAATGGAATTCAGGTTGATTTGTGAGTAGTTTTTATGGGTCAGCTCGAAGATGCTCCATGCGTCCCTTTCAATAACCTCAAACATTCCGTGCAATATTGCCTCTTCTAATATGTTTCCGGAGGCAAGTCCATTGGTATTTGATTTGAATAAAGTTTTTGCATTGTCTTTAGGATTATAAGGGTGATAAACTGCATTTGTCGGAACATAATAATCTTCATCTGAAATTATGTCATGTGCAATGCTCCACTCCAGCTTCCAATCTCCAATATCTGTCCTTTCAAGTTCTTTTGGCAGATTCAGTGATTTGGGGTCAATGCTGTTGTCAATGGCGCCTAAAGTTGAGATTATGCTTTCATCGCTGCTTTGTCTTTCAGCGGAATATCTTTCAAAACCCTCCATCATTGCAGATGCCTTTGCATGGTCTTTTGTAATTCCCTTTCCACCGTAAATGCTGACTCCGCCCTCTTCGGCGGTAGGTCTGATTGCAGTGTAAATTGGAAGGCCGATTCTGTCCAAATCGGTAATGTCTGCAATACGGGTTATTCCCGCAGTTTTAAGCTTGTCTTCATTAATCTCAATAGTCCTTTTTGGAGCTATTACCCTATGGGTTCCCTTAAAGTATGTAATTTCTTCACTCATTTTTTAAAATCCTAAAATCATTCTAACTATGTTTTCAACGCCCATTGTCATTGACATCAATGTCAATACTCCGGCAATTGCAATTGTGACAATCCAGATTCCAAAATTCCAGTCCAACACTTTAGATCCGTCCAGGTTTCCTATAGGCAACATATTGAAGACAGCAAGGAAACTGTTGATTGAGTATCCTACAGAACAGATGAGGAATATTAAAAGTGAATTTCCAGAATGGAATGCTGATGGATAAACTGCTGTAGCTATTGCTAAAAAGACCAGTGCGAGTATGATATTGACAATAGGTCCTGCAATTGATATTTTACCGTTAATTTCATCAGTCATGTAGTTTGCATAGGTATAAACAGCACCCGGTGCCGCAAATACGAATCCGAAAAATGATGTGACAAGTGCGAATATCAATCCTTGAGGCCATAACTTAAATTCCGCCCAGTATCCGTATTTCATTGAAACGAATTTGTGTCCAAGTTCGTGTAGGATGAAACCTGCGCCTACACCGACCATGACTATCGGCAATATGGAAAGGACTGCATTTGTATCTCTTCCACCATTTACTATTGCAAAACAAAGAGAAATAACGATAAATGCGATTATTAAATCTCTTATTTCACTACTTGTAAATTTAAACATAATCTTAAAATATCTATTTTGACTTTAATAAAATTATCTTTTTTCAATTCAAATCATGATTTAAATTGGATTTTTTCTTTTTCAATTACTAATTTTATTTATAATACCTTTTCTAAATTATTTAACATGGACTTACATATTGATAACATTTTAAAAGATTTAAAAAAAGATGATTTTCAAGCTTATTTATTAACTGGATTTACCAATGTAGAATATATCTCTGGGTATAAGCCAACCAGCTTTGCATTTTGCGTGATAAAGGACAGTCCTATCATCTATGCTTCTGGAATGGATATGGAA
The DNA here is from genome assembly GCF_045539575.1 of Methanobrevibacter sp. GTDB lineage: Archaea > Methanobacteriota > Methanobacteria > Methanobacteriales > Methanobacteriaceae > Methanocatella. The sequence goes on along the minus strand of NZ_JAZQFM010000013.1, from coordinate 11,916 downwards.
CTGGCTAAAAATACCTCTTCAATTGAAGTGAAGGAATATGAGTCATATGACGTGATGATAAAAGAGCTAAAGGACGACGGAATCAAAAGTCTGGCCATCGAACCTACATTGCCTTTCAGCACTTTTGTCCGCTTCCAAGATGACTTTAAAATTGATGCCAAAACATACATTGACAAGCAAAGAATGATAAAAACACCTGAAGAAATTGAAAAAATTGCTAAAGCAACTGAAATTGCCCAAAAATCATTCCTGCAGTTGGATATCCTGAACAATAATAGCTCTGAAAAGGAAGTCGCATTTGATCTTGTTCGTTACATGATTGAAAATGGGGCTTCAAAAGAATCATTCGATACAATTGTCACAAGTGGTCCATCATCAAGCCTTCCTCATGCAATTCCTGAGGCAAAGAAATTATCTCAACCCATACTGATTGATTGGGGTTGTATTTTTGAAGGCTATTGCTCTGACAATACCCGTACCATGGTTTACACTGAACGCCAGCAGGAAATCTGGGACATTGTCGCTGAAGCACATGACAAGGCAATTAAAGCTATTAAACCTGGAATGAAATGCTGCGAAGTTGATAAGGTTGCACGTGATATTATCTCTGAGTATGGATGCGGGGAAAGATTTATACACTCAACCGGTCACAGCTTGGGACTTGATATTCATGAAACTCCTGGATTTTCTCCCCGTGATGAGTCATTAGTTGAAGAGGGCATGGTCATTACAGTGGAACCTGGAATTTATTTGGAAGGGGAATTTGGAGTTCGCCTTGAAGATACTGTAAGCATTTCTAAGAAGGCTGATGTCATTGGCGATTTGCCGTTGAATATTGACTGATGACGGTTGGAATGTTTTAAGTTGATGAAATGGAGCATGTTCTTACTTTTTTTCATTTCGTTAAGTTTATTATTTCATTTTTAAAGATATTATTGTTGAGGAGTAATTATGCCATGGAATATGATGAGAGAAGTTTGGGATTATTGCACATATAACATGCCATTTTTTATTTTGATTTTGGCGTTATTCGTATTATTAAATTATATTCAGGATTATTATAAAAATCCTAATGGGTATTTGGTGTTGTTAGTTGTTGTATTAATGGCTTTTCTCATTTATGGTTATGGGATGTTAATTACTCGTGATAGAATTAAAGGCGGTGTCAGATTACCAAAAATAATTATTAAAGACGTTCTTGATTTGGGAATCAAATCAACAATTGTTTTTATTGTTTATATTTCTGTTCAAGGGTTTGTAATGCATGGTATTTCTTCTCCATTGCATTTTCCAGATTTTGAATTGGAAGAGCTGTTATTGAATATTCCTCACACCGTGAAGTTAGTGTTTTCACACAGTCCTGTTGATTCATTAATTTTTTTTGTTGTTGGTGCTATCTTATTTTATATTTTGGCATTCTTCATGGAAATAGGATTGGCAAGGCTTGCCTATACTGGCAGGATATTATCTGCTTTTAATTTATTGGATATTAAAAGGGATATTGATTTGATTGGATGGAAGCATTATGCAAAAGAGTATACTATTATGATTGTTTCAATTGTTGTTTTTTTATCTCTTGGGTATATAGTCATTCCAGATATTTTCTTAAATTATGTGTGGAACACTGTTCTGTTTTTATTTGCATTTGCAACCCAGTTTTTAGGTATTGGTGGGATTTATAGTGAAGTAATAGCTGTAAAATCAGAGTAATTCATTTGCTGAGAATGTGAAATATTTGTCTACACTATACTTTGAGCAGACAGCCATTTTGTATTCATCAACATTGAATAAACTGAATTTAAGATTATTTTTATCATTTTTAAGCCTAATTTTTTCATTGAGGAGTATTTCAAAGCTGTCTAAATCCAAGTAAAATCCCAGCCCGGTGTACTTCATGTAACTTTCCTTTAAAACCCAATACTTGAAGAATTCATCAGATGGTTTTTCTGAGTTCATAATGCTTTCATATTCGCTATTGTAGAAGTAGTGCTTGGCTATGTCCAAATCAATTGAAGGATCATTAAATTCAACATCAACCCCAACTTCAGCATCGGATATGGCACAGGAAACCAATTTTCCCGAATGGCTTAGATTAAAATGAATGTCTTCGAAGTTGGATATGTATGCCTTACCGTATTTGCCGGTTTTGAAGACGGGTTCGGTTATGTTTTCTTCTTTTAGCAGTTTATCTAAAAGCAAATACGCTCCTGCACTGAGCTTTTTATCTTTTTCAAATCGAAAATGCTTAACTTTTTCTTTCCTGTTTTCAGGCAATGATTCATATGCTTTATCCAAATCTAAGTTGCTAACGTCACAATATGCTAATTTAATCATCTTTGACCTTCAAATATAGTAATGTCATGTCATCAAACTGCTCTTCATCTCCGGTGAAGTTATTGATGTCATTTAACAGTGGTTTGATTGGATTATTTTCGTTTTTAAAATCATTAAAGAAGTCCAATAATCTTTTTTCCCCATACATTTCCTTTTCGCAATTGTTTGCGTCAGTAATTCCATCGGTATATATCACCAGTTCATCGGATAAAATTATTTCTTCATTTTTGAACTCGTAATCTTCCAAAATTCCTAAAACTATTCCTGGGTCCATATTTAAATATTCGAATTTATCATTTTCTCTTATTAATGGAGGGTTATGGCCTCCATTTGAGAATATTAATTTATTTGTTGTTTTGTTATAAATTCCAAGCCATAATGTCATAAACATTGCTTCAGAATTATTTTCTCCCAATTGATTATTCAATAAGTATAAAATTCTTGAAGGGTCTTTGTCGTGTTTTAGGAGTTGTTTTATCATCACTTGTGTAATCATTGCAAGGATCGCCGCAGGAACACCTTTCCCTGACGCATCACCAATGATGATAGCTAAATGTTCATTATCCAATTCATAATAATCAAAGAAGTCCCCTCCAACTTCTTTTGCAGGTTTTGAATAACCGTCAATTATATAATTTTCATTTGTTATTGGTTCTGTTGGCAGGTTTTCAGCCTGAATTCTGGTTGCAATCTCGAGTTCCGTTTTAATACGTTCTTTTTCTCCTTCAATTTCCTTGATATTTTCAATATAATTGTTATTAAAATTAATAAGTTGTATATATGAGTTGGAAAGGGTTCCAATTTCAGTTTTTTCGGCAATATAGTTGGAATATATGTCCACTAACTTTTCAGACTCTATTTTTTCATTTTCATGTATGAACTCTTCAATTTTCGCAAATGATAGAATCGGTTCAATTACTTTTCGTTCAACATATTTTAGAACTGTTAGGGATGGAATGAGGAAAAAGAGCAACAGAATATCCATAAATATCATCATTATGATTATAACTTCTGTCTTATCTAACGGGAGGAAATCATCCATGATGGTAATTAATATGTGGTCACTGGATAGTACAATTCCAAACAAGATTATAACTAATGTTGTTATGAGAAAAATGGTCATTATGTCTTCTGAAATGGAATTCTCATTTTTTTCAACAATATTGCCTTTGATAGGTTTTGATAAATAAATAAACATTATTAAGCAGAGTATTATAAATTCCGCTGTAATGATGAAATCATTTATTTGGAGATTATAATCCAAAATCAAAGTTATTACTAATGAAATTATCATTAAACTTCCAAGTATTTGGTATAACTTTTTGTTGTACTTCTTTTTTGATATTTTAGGGATATGTGCAAAATTAAATTTATTAGAAATCCAGATTCCGTTTATTCCAAATATTAATGATGAGTTAATAAAATTTAGGAAGTATCTGACTTCAATAAGTGGAATAATAGTTCTTACTCTGGGATACATTAAGTAAAACAATTTTCCGTGTAGTACGGAGTATAAAACTCCGCAAATAAGTATGATTCCAAAAAATAAAAGTACATTTGAGGTGTTGTTTAATTTTGGCATTGAAATTTCTGTTCTGGATTTGTAAGTTTCATACCATAGTTTATATGCTAAATAAGCCACTCCAAAACTGATTATTTCTGAGGTTATTGCAAGCATAGGCTTATAACCCCTTATAATATCACATAATAAATTTGCTGTTACAGATCCGATTGCTCCGTAAGGTCCAAAAATTAGTCCTGAAACTAGAAGTATCCCTACGTGAGGGCTCACTCCCGCACCAAAATTTTGTCCATATGCTAAATAATAGGTTCCCAAGTTAAAAATTAACATTATAACAAATGGAATCATTATTTTTTTAAATTTATCAATCATTATTCCACATTTTTAATAATTTTCAAATGGTTTTCCCCATTGATGTAGCTGTAGTATAAATCGTCTGCTATTTCTTTTATAAATAAAACTCCAATGCCTCCAATTTGAGCATCTTCAATATTTTCTGGAGTTTCAGGGTTTTCTTTTTTGAGTGGATTGAATTCAATGCCATTGTCAATAAATTCAATAGTTAATATCTGGTTTTCGAATTCGATATTAACTTTGATATAATCAGTCTGTGAATAATTTACAATATTGGCAAATATTTCTTCAACAATCAAATTAACTTTAAGGTCTTCCTTTCCGAGTTCATTTAAAACAAACTCATTTAAAGTGTATAATTCGTTTATTTCCGGTTTTAATGAAATTGAGTTCATTCTATCTTTAAGATTTTATCAAAACCAGACATTCTGAATATTTCGTTAATTGTGTCATTGACGTTTTTAATGGTCATTGGAATGTCTTCAGGTTTCAATTTTTTTTGTGTTGCAATCAAGACACGTAAACCTGCACTGGAAATGTATTCTAAATTGGCAAAATCAATTATCAATGAATCGAATTTCCCCATTTCATCGAGGATTTCATTTTCAAAATCAGGCGCAGTGACGGTGTCAATGCGGTCTCCAACTTCAATTGTTAATTCTTTTTCATTATAATTTTTCACAATATCCATATCAAATCACTATTTTTATATTGTTTTTTTTAATTTTAAATACTTTCGTTAAATGTTATTAAATTAAAATTATTGATATGCTCAGGTTATTGTTTGTGTCAGCGAAGTTGGGAATGTTTGATGTAAAGAATTTATTTTAGCATTTGAAATAATTTCAAAAATTAAAAATTATTCTTATTTTTATAATTTGCAGTGTTTAAATTTGTTTTGACCGATAATATTGAAAGTAATAAGTTGTATACTTATCTTTACATTTGATTATAATTTTTTAGATTATTTTATTCATTTTGAACTTTTTTTAAAAATTTATATGTAAGCATAAACATAAAATAATATTAATATTTTTGGAGGAAAGACATTGAATAAAAAGTTTTTGTTATTTTTAATTTTCATTTGCATACTTTCCGTTTCGGCAGTGAGTGCACATGAAAATGTAACAGATGATATTGTTATGATTAATCAGAATGACAAAACGACATTGGAAATTGATCAAAATTCCGGTGAAATAGGCAATTTCACAGGTTTGAATGATGAAATTAGCAATATTGCGACAGGCGGAAATCTTACACTGAAAAAGGATTATGTATATTGTTCTAACGATTCCAGTTATGTTGATGGAATCAGGATTACCAAGGACAATATTGTAATTGATGGTGGCGGCCACACAATTGATGGTGCGGGACAGGTTAGGATATTTAACATAACAGCTCTAAACGTTACTTTGAAAAATATTAATTTTGTTAACGGGCATGCTGCCGAAAATGGTGGTGCAATCTATACAATAAATAGTTTAAACATTTTGGATTCAAAGTTTTACAATAATACTGCAGGAAAATCCGGTGGTGCAGTATATGTTGCAAGTGCATTTTCAAATTCCAAAATTAACTCTACATTCATTAATAACAGCGCGAATAATGGTGGTGCATTATACTTTTATGGTGGAGCTACCAATAGCACAATAAACGGTCAGTTCAAGGGCAATTCTGCTGTAAGGGCAGCAGGTGCAATATACATTAGGGGAAAATCTGAAAGTAACACATTTGCTGCTGATTTTTATAGCAATCGTGCAAACGCTGCCAGTGGGGGTGCAATATTTTTCTATAACTCTGCTAATGGCAATGTTTTTGAAGGTGTTTTAAGAGACAATTTCGCATTTTATGGTGGAGGAATCTTTTTTTACAATAAGGCAAACAACAATAAATTCGATTGTGATTTCAGATCTAATGTTGCAAAATCATGTGGTGGAGCAATGTTTTTCCACAACACTACAAATAACAATAGCTTTGCAGGTTATTTCCTAAATAACAGTGCTTTGGGTCAAGTTGATGAAATAAATGGAAATGGTGGTGCTATAACTTTCAAGGATGTGTCAACCAACTGTGCGTTTGCATGTGACTTTGTAAATAACACTGCTGCTAAAACCGGTGGGGGCGTAAACTACAGGCAAACTCCTCACAATATAACTTTCAACAGTGATTTCATTAACAACCGTGCAAGCACAGGTGGGGGAGTCAATTTCTTTGAAAGTTTTGAAAATGTGGTTTTCAATGGTGAATTCATTGGCAACTCTGCTGTGATTGGAGGCGCAATTGCCGCTAAAACCGGAGTAATTAAGGATGTCACTTTCCTCAATAATAGTGCAGAAGCAGGCGGTGCAATCTATTTTGATGAAATAGGTGAAGTTGTAAATTGTAAATTCGACGGAAACACTATAAGTGATGAATTTGGTGATGGTGGTGCAGTTTATTTCAACGATAATGGAACAATAAAAGATTCCATTTTCACAAACAATGTTGCAAACTATAGTGCAGGTGCAGCTTATTTTGCAGGCCAAGGAACTGTCTCCAATTCATATTTCTCAAAAAATTCTGCAAAAATGTATGGTGGAGCAATTTACTTCAATGGAACAGGAATAATTGCTGGATCTAACTTCACAAATAATTATGCAAGCTATGATGGAGGAGCAGTTAGCTTTTGGATGAATGGAAGCATTTCAAATTCCAATTTTAAACGCAACCATGCACAGGAAGGCGGATCAATATACGTTCACGGCAGCATATGTGATGTGAGCTATTGTAATTTCACAGAAAATACCGCAAGAACCGGTGCTGCAATTCACTCAGATGAAAATGGAACAATAAAGCATTCCATTTTCAACGGTAATGTTGCAGAATTTGGCGGAGGCGCAATTTACATTGATAATATAAAATTAAATGACTGCAATTTCACAGATAATTCTGCTAAGCAAAACCATGGAGGTTCAATTTTTATTTACAATGGTGGTGAAATAACTGACTGTAACTTCATAAATAACACTGCTTCACGTGGTGGCGGTGCAGTTTATTTCAATGGAAATGGAAAAATTGACAGAAGCACTTTTAAAAACAATTCTGCTTCTGATGGTGGTGCATTAGTTAGCTGCGGAAATACTGTAATTGACAATTCAATATTTAAAGATAATGTTGCTTCTTTGGGAACAAATAACATCAGATTAAAGGAAAACGCTACAATTGAATTTGATGGGGTGGATTCAGAAAAACTCAGGCCATTTTACATTGTCGAATTAATTCCTGAAATCAGTGATGTTACTTATGGAGATATTGTAAAAATTACAGTAAATGTCTCATCCAACGACAAGGAAGTTAAAGAGGGAACTGTCTTGGCAATCATCGGCAATAACGAATATTCAGCAGATGTTGTCAATGGAAGTGTAACATTTGAAATTCCTAATCTTAATGCCGGATCCTATGTCTGTGAAGTCAGGTTCTGTGGCAGTGAAAACTATGCTAATTCAAGTAAAAATGTAACTTTCAACGTTTTAAAACAGAATTTGAAAATTTCCGCTGCCAATAAGGCATATGTAATTAACTATGGTGGAAAATACTATGTTACTGTTAAAGACATTAACAATAAACTGGTTTCCGGAATTAAGGTAACATTCACATTAAGCGGCAAGAAAGTAGCTACTGCCACTACAAACTCCAAGGGTGTTGCAACAGTCTCATTAACTTCAAAAATGCTCAAGACCGCAAAAGCAGGTAAAAGAAATCTGGTTATTAAAACCAGCAGTGTTAACTACAATACTTTGAGCAAAACCGTTAAAGTGACTATCAACAAGGAAAAAACAAAAATTACAGCCAGTGCAAAGAAATTCAAAAAATCCTTAAAAACTAAAAAGTACACAATAACCTTGAAAAACAGCAAAGGAAAGGCAGTTAAAAAAGTAAAGGTTACCTTGAAGATTAAAGGAAAAACATATAAGGCAACAACAAACAGCAAAGGTAAAGCAACCTTTAAAATTACAAAATTAACCAAAAAAGGTACTTTCAAGGCAACTGTTAAATTTGCAGGCAATGCATACTACAAATCAATAAGTAAAAAAGCAACAATTAAAATAAGTTAATTCAATTTAACTTATTTTTTCTATTTTTTTAACATAATTCAGTTTATCATTGAAAATTAAGATAATAAATCTGATTAAATAGATTATTCAACTGTGTTAGGTTTAAATAGTAGACAATCACAATAAATAAATGATTGAAATATTTGAATATTATTTTTTTAAGGTTGAAACATGTCAGATAAAAGGTCATTTTTTTCTAAAATAGAAGAGGTTATTTTAAATTTCACCAAACCTGATTATATGGACTCAATGGATAAAATTCAAGAGTTTTTAGATGAAAAGTCAAAATCATCTGATAACATTCCGAACACCATTTTCAAAAGCAGGAATATTGGCGGTCTTGAGGTTTTCACATTCGGTGATGAAAATGCTAAAAATACAATTTTATACATGCATGGGGGAGCATACGTCAATGAAATAAATTATCAGCATTTGTTATATGGCCTCAAGCTTTCACGAAAATTGGATGCACATGTACTTCTTCCCGTTTACCCTCTCGCTCCTTTGCATAAAGCAATGGAATCATTTGACCTGATTACAGATTTGTATCAATCACTTACTTCCAAAAACAATTTGATTTTGATGGGGGATTCTGCGGGTGGAGGCTTTGTTTTGTCATTCTGTCAGCATTTAAAAACAATCAATCTGCCTCAGCCTGATAAAATCATAACATTTTCTCCATGGGTTGACATTTCAATGAGCAATCCTCCTTATGACAGTGAAAACGATCCTATTTTAGGTGAAGTAGGTTTAAGGGAAATAGGCAAATCATGGGCAGGAGATTTGAATACAAAAGATTATAGAGTTAGTCCAATTTATGGCGATAATGATGGTTTGCCAAGAACACTAATTTTTGCAGGAACCAATGAAATATTCTGCAAGGATATTGAAAAATATGTTGGTAATCTCAAAAAGGATGGCGTTGATGTCAGATTCATAATCGGTGAGGGATTGTTCCATATTTATCCTCTGTTCCCTTCATCTGAAGCAAAAAAAGCATTTAAAGAAATTAAAAAAGAGATAATTGGTTAATTATCTCATATACAAAATATATTTTCCAAATCTTGGGATTCTATAGATGATAACAACTGCAACATAACTGAGTATTATCAGTAAAATCCAAAGAATAATTGCTTTTACAGGTTCTGTGAATGGTAGCTGAACGACCATTGGAAGCAATGGTAATCTGAATAGGTTGTGAACTAAAAACACTGCAAATGAGTATTTTGACAAAAAGCTGACAAGTGGAAATGCCCTTACTTTGCCCATTCTGGATGACAATTCAAACAATGCAAAAGATCCGGTTAATATGAATGGGAACTCATACCATAAGAAGAAATTATATCCTTTTATGAATGAGTAGTACTGGAATAATACACATATTATGAATGATACTATAGCAAGCAATCCCATTTTTGAAGATGAATACTTTTTAAACAAGTTCTTTTTAACCAGATATCCTAAAATGATGTAAATACCATATACTCCACCACTGAATCCAAGACAATACTGGATATTGACATTTTCAATGCCGTGCATTGCAAGAACAACTGTTACGAACGGCAATAGGAATGCTAAAAATGCAAACACTATTGTTGCCTGATTAATTGTTTTAGGGTCAAAATGTTCCAATGCACTTGCCACGAATGGCATTGAAAGATACATTCCAATAATCATTGGCATATACCACATGTGGCTGAAAAACAAGTTTCCTGCTTCTGCAAAATTGACCTGGTTGGATCCGACAGCAACGAATTGCAGGCTGATTGCATAGATTATTGCCCAGATGACTGTAACAATAATCAGTCCTTTACAGTTTTTGCTCCAAAACTTACGAACACGCTCGTCGTCATATGATCTGTCCAATAATAAGTAACCTGTAATCATTAAAAAGAATGGAACTCCGATACGTCCAATAAAAAGTGATGCAAAATTAAATACTCTGGAAAACATTGTAAAATTCATGATTGAATCTGAAGATATTATGAAAATACCGTCAGTTGCATGAATGTACAATACGGTTAATATTGCAATTGCACGTACAAAATCAATCCATTCGACTCTATTTTTACTCATTAAATTTTCTCCATTCGTGTTAAAAATATTTTTCTTTAAAGTTAATTATATAATTTTTCAAGAATTTAATGTTCAATGTATATTTCAACTTTGAATTTTTGTGTATTTATTTAGATTCCGAAAACTGCTGATACTATTCCCGGAGTGATGCTGGCTTCAATAAATCCTGCAACAGCTAGAAATATTATGTCCAATATCAGTAGGATGAATATGTCTTTCAAATCTGTTTTAATTCCATCAAGACTTTTTGTTTTAATAAGGATGATTTCACGGCGGGTTATGATAAATGCAATTGTAAGTGCAAAAACTGTAGCTAAATATTCAATAATTCCGTGAGGAAGTGTTGCCACAGCTCCGAATATGAAATCTTTTCCAATATATTGGCCAGCTATATAACTGCTGTTTAGCACGTTAAAAATTGATGGGATTGAAAGCAATATTCCTCCAATCATTGTCATAATGTCTATGCTGAAATTATGTATGAAATATTCCAAACTGCCGGTATTGCTTGTGGCGAAACTTCTGTTGAATTGCATATTGTGTTCATGTGCATATTCAATTAGTTCACTTATCTCTCCATAACTGTCACCGGCTTCAAAACAACCTATAATACTTCCGACAATCAGAGAACCGAATACAATTATAAAAGCAATCAATAATAATTTTTTGTTTCGATTGAAAAATTCACGGTCAATAAGTTTCATATGAGATATTTTGTTCAATGAAATATAAAAATTATAGTATTTTGTTATTGCAATGTTTCTTGAAGACAAAATGTTGTTTTTCACCAAGGGGTATTGTGAATTCTATTTGCTGATTACAGCATCAAACTGTCATGATGTTCAATATTTGATTCACAGCAACAGGTTTGGAAACTTCAATTATTTTTTTAGGATGTGTCAAACATGTTTCAAATAAAAAAGTAGTTTTTGAGTAATTGTTGATTACTCAAAATCAGTATAATCTGTATGCGTCATATGCTGCAATAAGGCCGTAAACACCACATATGATGCGTTGAGCAATTTGGTCTACGTTAAAGTAGAATAATACTCCTATTAGCACTAATAATATTACAAATAATATTATTCCTCTTTGTTTGTATCCTTCAATTGCTTGGCCTAATCCTGGAACTATAAATGTGAGGATTGCATTTACAAGTGCGTCCATTTCCACATTAACACCTCCATGTTTTATAGCTGTTTTATAGTTTAGGTATACGTAAATATATATTTTACCATGTCTTTTGGATTTTGTTCATTAGTTTTACTGTATATTGTTGATAGTATAGAAATGTAAAATGTATTATCCAGTATTTTAAACAATTCTAGGGGCAATATGAATATAAAACTTTTTTTTAGTCTGTTCATATCCTTAAAATCAATGATGGCAAAGATATGAGGTATTGTTCAGTTGAATGATTGAACTACCTCGACTTTGTAGAAGTCGAGGATTCTTACTTCACGGGCTGGTACTCTCCCACGAGAGTAGAATTACCGTGCTATCTCCCCTGTCCCAGAGGTTCATTGTTTCATTCAT
>NZ_JAZQFM010000012.1:0-18528 GCF_045539575.1 Methanobrevibacter sp. | reverse complement strand
TAATTTTCCTATCTCATCTATTGCTTCACCATCAATAATAACGTTATCTAAGTCAAATACTACAAGTTTAATCAATAATACCACCAAATTATATTAAATCTAGCTCACTTAATCTGTCGTAAGCTCTTTCGACGCCTAATTTAGCGTCACTACGGGTTTTAGCACCAGTACATACAACTTTACCGGACCCGAATAATAATAAGACCACTTTAGGATCGGATAATCTGTATACTAAACCAGGGAATTGTTCCGGTTCGTATTCAGTATCTTCGAGTTCTAAAGCAACTGCCTCTAAATTTAATGTGGATTCTAAGTTAGCAGAAGCCACAATGTTTTGAATTTTAATTTCAAACTCTTCAGGAATGTCAGTGTCGACAGTCCTCATTAAATCTACAGTTTTCTTGATTGCTAATTTAGAATCATCTATAGATTTTGCTCCAGTACAAACAAGCTTACCAGAGCTAAAAATTAATGCTGCTGTTTTAGGATCTTTAAGTTTGAAAACTAATCCTGGAAACTGTTCACGATTAAAATTAACCCCTTCTAAAGCTTTGGACACTTCAGTAAGAACAATGTCTTTACCAATGCTTGCAGAAGCAACAATGTTTTCAATTTTTATATCAACATCGGTCAATTTAAAACCTCCATAAGTTATTAAAAGTAGTAAGTAAAATTTAAGAAAACAAAAAAATACATTAAATTTTTACTAATAAAATATTTAATTTAAATAGTATATAAAGGTATGTTTATTTAAAACTTTTATTAAAAAATAAAAAAAATCAGAATTTTTTATTATTTCACAATATAATTTAATTTATAAATATAATTGAGAATTAATGTATTGAAAGTCATTATTTATAAATGTTACCCATTTTTATTAATAATAATTAAAAAACAAATAAGGAAACTAAATTTAGAAAGATGGGTAAAATAAAGTTGACAGAACCAACCGGCAATAATTAATTTCAGGAGCAAATTCACCTAAAATCTCATATTTTTTTGCCGATTCTATGCTTCATCCTATTAAATACCCCATTGGACTTAGGCGCATCCTCAACTTTTTTCTCTTTAACATCCTTTGGCTTTTCTTTTTTAATATTCTTCTTTGGTTCATAAACACTGTTGCGATTAAACGGCAGCCACTTTATATGAATGTTAACGATTTCACCGTCATTAACGCTTTTTTCAAAAACAAGGGGCTTGCGGTTACTGGCCAGGGTGTTTCTTTCCATATGTTCCTCACCATTGATTTTAAAACTTAGATAATCAATAAATACAGGGAATCTGTTATTGTTTGCATCCTTAACGTCAGGAGATTTGAGAAATACCTTTAGGGTTCCATCATTAATGCACTTAAGCTTTATTGTTAAATCGCCTGAAAAACTTTTCATGACTTTTCCAACACCATTGTCATTACTGAACCACTTAGGGGAATCGAAAAAGCAGTCCTTATCGGAAATATGGCAAAGGTCCACGGAATTGTTTGAATCACCGAAATTTTTTATATCAATTCTTGCGGTTGCATATTTCAATATCAGCTCACGGCACTCCCTGCTCATTTCATGTTCAAGATTATTATGGCTGAAGCTGTCCATCCACTCATACATGTTTGACTGTCTAGAACATGAATAATTAATGTCATTGATTATTTTCAATACTGAAAAAGCGGGATAAGCCTTTTTCATTGGGAAATAGGTTCTTGACTCTATTGATTTTGAAATGTTATAATATGACTCTTCAGGCAGATATTTCATATATTCCATTTTAAACCTTCTTGAATGGAAAATGTCTTTTAGATAATCGTCAATGAACTCAAATGCATTAGGGCATGATGATTTGAAGATGTCTGAAATGGAAAGCGTATCGGCATTGCCGTCCGGCTCAGGAATCACGGAACATGGGGTGGATTCATCCTCATTAATTTCAGGTTCGGAGATGAACTCATAGTCGATAGGAACATATGGGGAAATCTCATTTATTTTTCTGGCATATTCAATTGTCTTCTTATCAAAATGCCTGCCCCCTTCAATCTCAAATTCCAGTAGTTTAGGACAATATCGCAACACGATTAAGGTAATGAGTAAAAAATTGTCTTCGCATTCATCAGTAGATATTTTCAGCTTATGCAAATCCGGATCAAGTGCAGGAGTCAGATTGATTCTGTTTGAAAAGTAATCCTCAACGCTTAGCTTACCGAAGTGGTTGCAGCATCTCACCTCAGAGTAAACCAGGTTGCTCAATTGCCTGGAATTTTTATCTTCGATTGAAAATTCCTCGCTTAACTCATCGAAAGTGTTTTGAGCAACTCTTAAAGTCGGGGCCTGAAATGACGGATGTGTTTTTCTGGCGAATTTGGCGAAATATTTCTTTAAATCCTCAGGAGTTTTGCCACGGAATGAATCATATTCCCTTAAGGTTTCACCGGCCTTTCCGCTTATATAATAAACCGGACGGTCAGTTTTACCGACCCTGTAATTCAGCTCATTGTTAAATCCCAGTTTGACATAAAAGGACTGCTGCAGTGCGGTCTTGAAGTCATTGTAATACTCCATTTTTGATTGAATAGGATTGTTGTTCAACGGAAAATTAAAGTGATCTGCTATTTTTGACGCTATCCTGAAATCTTCACTGTGGGTGTGATTATCATCATCAATGGAGCGGATATGAATCTTATTTAAGTCTATATTCGCACACAGCCATAAAACCGAAATGACTCTTGTGTCAAAGCCTCCGCTTAAGGCAACCTGGATATTGTTTGTTTTCCTCTTAAGGGACCTGAGTATATTGACCCATTTCTCAAACCATTTATCCAATATGTTCAAACCTTCCTCTGAATCCAATTCGATGGTATGCTCCATAAAGTCAATCTTTTCAAAGCTTAATGTTTTAGTGTCCTTATCAATGTGAATAGTGTAGTTTCTGGGGATTCTTTCAATTTCATTGACCAATGTTTCCCTATAGCTGAAGGTGCTCAGTCCGCAGGACATCAACACCTTGGCAAAATCCTCGTTTAATGACAGCCTATAGTGATTTCTGAGGTGTTCAACAAGATAGTTGAATGAATTAGAAACGGCGAAATTTTCACCGTCATCATACACATACAAACCGTATGACCCGTTGAAATCCTGAAATACAGAAATAGAAGATTCGGAGTTTTTAACAATGACGTATGTGCCTTCTCCCCCACCGGCAACCTCAGCGCCATCACAATCAAATATGACCTCATCATTGCTGAATACATACCCGTAAAGCTCATCTTCAACTGAATCCAGATTATTGGAATCTATTATGAAAAACTCTTTTTTTAATAATTCCCCAAATTCAGACATTCCTCTCACCTGCTAAAATTATACTTAAAATTTATATAAAAACTATTATTTATAATCTATTCTGTATATAAATTATATTTAAATTCGCCATAAGAAACATAATCAGACAGTTATAATAATAAATAATTACATAATAATATCAGATACCATGATAGAAGTTGAAGTGAAAGCAAAAATAGACAGTTTTGAAGAAATTGAAGAGAGGCTCGCCGAAATCGGTGCGGAAAAAACCAAAAAGGAGTTTCAGGAAGACATCTATTTCAACAGCCCGGTGGTTGATTTTGCCCAAACCGACGAGGCATTGAGAATAAGAACCACAAAAGAAGATGACAAAACAAACATATTCATCACATACAAGGGACCTAAAATAGACTCAAAATCCAAAACCAGAAAAGAGATTGAAATGGGAATCGAGGATGCCGAAAAATGTGCGGACATCTTTGAGGAAATAGGGTTTAAACAGGTAAGGGCCGTTAGAAAAAACAGGCAGTACTACAAATATGAAAACTTTGAAATATCCCTTGATGACATTGAAGGACTTGACCCATATATGGAAATAGAAATTGCCCTTGACGACGGTGCGGACTACAGTGAGGCTCAGGACAGAATATTTGCACTTTTCGAAAAATTGGGCATCACTGACGGGTTTGAGAGAACTTCATATCTGGAGCTATTAGAAAACTTATATAAATAACAAACCTATTATAATATTATATTAGATTAATTTTTAGAAGTGATTATATTGCAATATTTTATAAGTCATTATAACAAAGAGTCTGAATTAACATTTCCAGATGACATTACAATTTATGACACTACTTTAAGAGACGGCGAACAAACACCTGGAGTTTGTTTCAGCTTTGAAGAAAAATTAGAAATCGCAAGAAAACTTGATCAATTTAAGATACATCAAATTGAAGCTGGTTTTCCAATTGTTTCTGAAAAGGAAAAGGAATCAGTAAAGGCAATAGCTAACGAAGGCCTTGACGCTACAATTCTTGGATTGACAAGAACAAAACCTGAAGACATTGACGCTGCACTTGACTGTGATGTGGACGGCGTAATCACATTTGTCGGAACCTCAGACATCCACCTTGACCACAAGATGCACATTACAAGGCAAGACGCAATAAACCTGTGTGAAAGCGCAGTGGATTACGCTAAAGACCACGGACTTTTCGTTGCATTTTCCGCAGAGGACGCAACAAGAACCGACATTGAATTTTTAAAACGTATTTACGGAAAAGCTCAGGAATGCAAAGCCGACAGAGTTCATATTGCAGATACAACCGGAGCAATTACCCCTCAAGGAATCAAATACCTTGTTGAAGAACTTGTAAAAGACATAGACATCGATATTGCAGTTCACCTGCACAATGATTTCGGTCTTGCAGTTATCAACTCAATCACCGGTGTTCTCGCTGGTGCAAAAGCAGTTTCAACAACTGTCAACGGTATTGGGGAAAGAGCAGGTAACGCTTCACTTGAAGAGCTCATCATGGCAATGAAAATATTATACGGAAAAGACTACGGATTTAAAACCAAATACATCAAGGAACTCTCCGACCTTGTATCAAGAGCAAGCGGTCTTCCTATTCCATACAACAAGCCTGTTGTCGGAAACAACGTGTTCAGGCACGAATCCGGAATACACGTAGATGCTGTTATTGAAGAGCCGCTCTGTTACGAACCTTACCTTCCGGAACTGGTCGGTCAAAGAAGACAACTTGTTTTAGGTAAACATTCAGGCTGCAGAGCAGTAAGGGCAAAATTGAATGAATGTGACCTTGATGTCAGTGATGAGGAACTCATTGAAATCGTAAAACTGGTCAAAAAATCCAGGGAAGAAGGAAAATACATTAACGATCAAGTATTCAAGGACATTGTTAAAAAAATCAGTAAAAAGGAATAGATTGAAATGAACATTACTGAAAAGATATTATCCTCAAAGGCAGGACATGAAGTGAGTCCGGGAGAAATCATTGAAATTCCCGTCGACCTTGCAATGTCACACGACGGAACTTCACCTCCTGCAATCAAAACCTTTGAAAAGATAGCGGACAAGGTGTGGGACCCTGAAAAGATAGCCATTATCTTTGACCACAACATCCCTGCAAATACAATCGGTTCCGCTGAATTTCAAAAGGTGTGCAGAAATTTCATAAAGACACAAAATATCACTAAAAACTTTATTCATGGAGAGGGAATCTGCCATCAGGTAGTTCCGGAAATGGGATTGGTCGAACCCGGAAAAGTCATTGTGGGTGCTGACTCACATACCTGTACATATGGTGCATTCGGAGCATTTTCAACAGGTATGGGTGCAACAGACCTTGCAATGGTTTGGGCAACAGGAAAAACATGGTTCATGGTTCCTGAAGCAATTAAAATGACCATTGAAGGTGAACTAAATCCCTACATTGCACCAAAAGACATCATACTAAACATTATAGGTGAAATAGGAATAGCAGGCGCAACCTACAAAACAGCCGAGTTCTGCGGCCCCACAATAGAAAACATGGGCGTTGAAGGAAGAGCAACCATGTGCAATATGGCAATAGAAATGGGTGCAAAAAACGGAATAATGGAACCTAACCGTGAAGTTATCGACTACATCTGCAAAAGAACAGGCAAAAATGAATCCGAACTGAACATTGTAAGATCAGACAAGGACGCTGAATATTGCGCAGAAAAGCACTTTGACATAACCGAAATGGAACCTCAAATCGCCTGTCCGAACGATGTTGACAACGTATGCGACATCTCAAAAATCGAAGGAACCGCAGTAGACCAGTGCCTGATCGGGTCATGTACCAACGGAAGACTGTCCGATTTGAAGGATGCAGCCGAAATACTCGAAAATCAAAAAATCTGCGATGACATCAGATTGCTGATTCTTCCTGCTTCAAGAGAAATCTACAAACAGGCAATGCATTTAGGATACATCGACACATTCATAGACGCAGGAGCAATAATCTGCAACCCAGGATGCGGACCATGCCTTGGAGGACATATGGGAGTGCTGTCAGAAGGAGAGTCATGCATTTCAACAACAAACAGAAACTTCAAGGGAAGAATGGGAGATCCTGCATCTTCAGTTTACTTATCAAACTCAAAAGTAGTAGCTGCTTCAGCAATTAAAGGAGTTATTACTAATCCAAAAGATTTATAAGTGATTAAAATGCAGAAAGACAAAAACGAAGCAAACAAACCACTAATCGAAAAAATCAACGACCTGGAAAAAGACTACGGTCAGAAATTCTCAAACACACAGAAAATTCTGCTGACAACAGACGGGTCCATTACTGCAATTTTAGATGTGCTATACGGAAAAATTACTTTGGACACCCTTGACCAACATTTTGAAGATGCTGATGAGGAGCATGCGAAATTGGTGAATGTTGATGCGGGCGACGAAATTAATTTTAGGGAAGTTATAATGCATAAGGATGACCAACCTTTGATATATGCAATATCCCACGTTCCGTTAGGAAGATGCAGCAAGGAAGTTTGCTCTGATTTGCTAAGAGCAGATATACCAATTGGAAGAATTTTAAAAAATTACAATATAGAATCCAGAAGGGAAGTCAACAACATCTTCATAGAAAAGCCAAACGAAAAGCTGATCGACTTGTTTAAAACAGACGAGGACTTCCTGGCACGGGATTACGTTATCATCAGCGATGATGAAATCCTGATGTGGATTAAGGAAATGTTTCCTGTTAGCTATTTCACAGAGATTTAGGTGTTAAAATGGGTGTTAAACTTAAAGACATAATTGAACCTGAAAAGATTGACTTTAAAGATTTGGAAGGAAGGGCCGTATCAATTGATGCGTTCAATACCCTGTACCAGTTCCTGTCAACCATCAGACAAAGGGACGGAAGGCCATTGACAGATGAAAATGGAAATGTCACATCCCACTTAAGCGGAATATTATACAGAAACTCATCAATGATTGAAAAGGACATCAAACCAATCTACGTCTTTGACGGACAGTCCAGCGAACTTAAAAGTGACACCCAAGCAAAAAGAAGAGAAGTTAGGGACGAAGCCGAAAAGATTTACAAGGAAGCGTTAGCGCAGGGAGATACTGAAAAGGCCCGCAAGTTTGCAATGAGATCATCAAAACTCTCAGCGGATATTATTGAATCCTCCAAAAAGCTTCTTACATTAATGGGAATACCATATGTTGAGGCAAAGGGAGAAGGTGAAGCTCAGGCAGCATACCTTGTTGCAAACGGCGATGCATATGCAGTGGCCTCCCAGGATTACGACTGCCTGCTTTTTGGAGCCAAAAGGGTCGTGAGAAACCTTGCAATCAATTCCAATCTGGGAAATCTTGAATACTATGAATTGAACAGGGTTTTAAAAGAACTTAAAATTACCCGTGAAGAACTGATTGACATGGGAATTTTAATCGGAACCGATTTCTGTGAAGGCCTGAAGGGAGTAGGTGCAAAAACCGCACTCAAACTAGCCCACAAGGGACAGCTTAAAGAGAAATTGGCAGAGCTTCAACAACAGTCCACCCACGATTTGGATGAGGTCAGGGAACTGTTTTTAAACCATAACGTCAATACCGACTACAAAATCAAGTGGGAAAAACCAAAACAGGACAAGCTAATCGAATTTCTATGCTATGAACACGGATTTTCCGAAGACCGTGTTGCAAAAGCTTCAGACAAGCTTAAAAATTTAAACTCATCCCAAGGCAGCCTTGATGCCTGGTTTTAGATAAAAAAATAGATTTAGTATGGAGGGAAATCCTCTCCAAACACTTTTTTTGCATATTCAACAGCCAAATTAACCTGAGGAGCATAATCCTTAAGCATCTCCATTTCAAAATACTGTCTTGAAGGAGATTTTAAAATGAGTTTCAGCAATTTTTCATAAGTTTCGATAGCCAATTGCCTATTGAAGCCGAATTCCTCTTCTATTTGCGGAGTTAATTTTTCAAAACATGGAAATTCCAATGTCTTGCAGACTGTTTCTGTTGAAAAATATGTCATCCGAATCAGAGGTGAAACTGAAGACACCAGCACATGATTTCCAAGTTTAATCAACGGAGGAACGCCTGTCTTTTTATATCTCTCCATTGAGGTTAACTTTTCATAGTTTTTAAGATTGTAACAGTGCAGTTCAGTGTAGAAATCAGGCTCGAAGTATTCTATCAAATTTAAAATCTTCTGACCGATCTCGGATTGATAATATTCTTTTTTAATTGTTGAAATATAAGGAGTCTTGTCAAAATTATAAAAATAGAACTGTCCGGGGGACAAATCCTCTTCTTGAATTCTTTGAATGAATTTCAGAGAGGTAACCCCTTCATTTCCGTGAACGCCACCAATAAACAGCTTGGTTGGGCCGTCACCGTTATCAATATATCTGAAATATGACATAAAAAAAGAAAAAAAATTTGAAGGAATTATGTTCCTTCTTGCCAGTTAGCCATGTAAGCTTTTTGTTTGTCTGTTAATGAGTCGATTTCAATACCCATAGCATCCAATTTCATGCTTGCTACGGTGTAGTCGATTTCATCAGGAGCTTTGGTTACTCCAACAGGCAAATCGTTTTCAAGGATGTGTTTTGCGGATAATGCTTGTACAGCAAAACTCATGTCCATGATTTCAGCAGGGTGACCTTGACCTCTTGCTGCAGATAAGTTTACTAAACGGCCGTCTGCGAGTAAGTAGATTTTACGTCCGTCTTTTGTGGTGAACTCTTCAATACTTTCACGTACTTCTTTTACTTCGGTTGAGATAGCTTCAAGGTCCGGTCTGTTGATTTCAACATTGAAATGTCCGGAGTTTGCAAGCATACATCCGTCTTTCATGTATTTGAAGTCATCACCGCAGATGATATCAGCGTTACCGGTTACGGTAATGATTAAGTCAGCTTGTTTTACTGCTTCTCTGATGGTCATTACTCTGTATCCGTCCATTCTTGCTTCAAGTGCTCTGATTGGGTCAACTTCAGTAACGATTACATCTGCACCGAGACCTGCTGCACGTAATGCTAATCCACGACCACACCAGCCGTATCCGCATACAACAACAGTTTTTCCCGCAATAACCATGTTGGTTGTTCCCATGATTGCGTCGAAACTGGATTGTCCGGTACCGTATCTGTTATCGAATAAGTATTTGGTATAAGCATCGTTTACGGCGATAACCGGGAATTTCAATGCTCCGTCAGCGTGCATTGCTTGAAGTCTGTGAACACCGGTTGTGGTTTCTTCACAAGCACCTTTGATGTGGCTTAAAAGTTCAGTCCTTTCGTTGTGGAGAACCATAATCATGTCTGCTCCGTCATCAATGATGATGTCAGGCTTGTGGTCTAATACCATGTTGATTGTTTGGTAGTATTCCTCATCATCCTGTTCTCTCCAACCGTAAACGTTTAATCCGAGGTCAGCTGCACCGGCAACTGCATCGTCATGAGTGGACAATGGGTTGCAACCGGTCATAGCGACTTCTGCTCCACCAGCCATCAAGGTTAAACCTAAGTTGATGGTTTTAGGTTCCAAGTGTAAGCATGAACCGATGGTAATACCTTTGAAAGGTTGAGTTTCTAAATATTCCTCTTTAATGGATTCCAAAACAGGCATGTGTTTTTGAACCCATTCGATCTTACGGACACCTTCAGGTGCCAATGACATGTCTTTAACTTTACTCATAATATCACAATAAAAATAATTAATAATATAACTATATAATTAGATGTTATTAAATACATATGTTAATTTTAAAAAAATGCCAAAAAATAACTAAAAAACAAAAACTTTAAATGTAATGATTAAAAGATATATATTTGTTAGATGCCGGGGTGGCTCAGCTGGTTAGAGCGCACGGCTCATAGGGTAATATAGCGTGCTCAACCGTATTCCTGGGATACCGTGAGATCGCGGGTTCGAATCCCGCCCCCGGCATCCTAAATCCCAGGAATTTTCCATCTAAACTATTTTTAAAAGACTTATTTTTCAAAACATAACAATTTTATAGTTCATTAATAAAATATATCCATGTTAAGTTATTGAGGATTTGAAATGTTATATAATGAACTTGGAAAGACCGGATTGAAAGTTTCAAGGCTTGGTTTTGGAACTATGAGACTTCCAACAACTAATTCTAATGCTGATATTGATACTCAAGAAGCATCCAAAATGCTCGAATATGGAATTGAAAATGGAATCAATCTAATCGATACCGCATATCCTTACCACAGCGAGACTCTGGAAGGCAGCGGAAACAGTGAAAGATTTGTTGGTGAATTTTTAGCTGAAAACTCCTACAGAGATGATGTTTTACTCTCCACCAAGTCACCGTCATGGGCCATTGAAAGCGAAGATGACTTTCAGATGTATCTTGATGAACAGCTTGAAAAGCTAAAGACCGATTATATTGACATTTACCTGCTTCACTCCCTTACCGTCCCTGACTGGAATAAGGTAAGAGATTTTGGAGTCTTGGACTTTTTAGACGACTGCCTAAGCTCAGGAGTCGTGAAGCATGTGGGATTTTCATCACATATTGAAGTGGACTATCTGATTGAAATCATTGACGAATATCCTAAATGGGAAGTAGTAATGACACAGATGAACTATTTTGACGAATATTACCAGTCAGGAATCATGGGCCTTGACTATCTAAAGGACGTCAATATAGGCAGCATGATCATGGAGCCACTTAGGGGCGGCAGACTTGTCAACAACATTCCGCAATCAGTTCAGGACATCTGGAACATGGCTGAAGTTAAAAGAACACCTGTTGAATGGGCTTTGCAGTATTTATGGAACAGGGACGATGTCGATTGCGTATTAAGCGGTATGACCAGCCTCGAACAGGTGAAAGAAAACATTGAAATAGCTTCAAGAATCGATGAAATAAGTGAACACGACCAGGAAGTCATAAGGGAAGTCGCAAGAGAATACAGAGGATTTGTAGGTAACAGATGTACAAGATGCGGCTATTGCATGCCTTGTCCTCATGGAGTGGACATCATCAACTGCCTCACCGAATTCAATATTGCAAACATGCTTAATGATCCGAAGGCAAGTGCAATGCAGTATTTCTCATTGATTGATGACGATTCAAGAGCCGACAGCTGCGTTGACTGCAAGGAATGCATTCCTTTCTGTACACAAATGCTGAATATTCCCGAAGAGCTTCAGAAGGTATACGAATACTTCGGCAGTGAATTTGACCACTTTTAGGTGTTAATATGGAAAACGATGACAGATACTGGGAAATAATTACCCGCCAATTGCCTCTTGCAGACAAAAGCGAGCAGGAGAAGTTCAGAAATTCTAAAATCGCAGTCATAGGCTGCGGAGGAATCGGAGGCCAGACCATTGAAATGCTTGCAAGAATGGGTGTTGGAGAGCTTGTCCTGGTGGATGAGGATTCATTTGACTGGACAAACCTGAACAGGCAAACCCTTGCAACAACCGATGAAATCGGACTGGCGAAAAGCGAGGTTGCAAAACAGAAAACTAAAAAAATCAACCCCTATGTTAAGGTGACAAGCTTTACAGAACACGTGGACTCATCAAACATCGACAAGATTATCGGCGATGCCGACATAGTCATTGACGCGCTTGACAACATTCTAACAAGAGTGATTGTTACAAGACATGCCAGGGACAATATGATTCCGTTCATCCACGGAGCAATTCATGGAACACTTGGCCAGATTACAGTATTTTTATCAAACACCAAAAGTTATGAGGAAATGTTCAACCTGCCGTCTGCAGGAAAAGAGCTAAGTTCCGAAGTTATTGACGAGCTTAGGAACATAACCTCAGGCGTTCCTCCGGCAATCGGACCAACCCCGAATCTGATCGGATGCCTTGAAGCAATGGAGGCATATAAGATAATAACAGGCATCGGAAAGGTTACCGTTGCACCGAAAATTCTAACATTTGACTTATTGGATTTGGCTTCATTCAAAATTGAAGAACTTTAGAATAAGTCAAATTTTTAACTCTTTTTTATAATGAAATGAACAGTATATAATGAAATTAAAAAATGAATATACATTTTTTATTTAAAAAAAATTTGCTTATACATTAATATACTAAAAATTACATAATACTATTATATAATTATTTTTTCAAAATCTTTATATATTAATAAATTAAGATATAGTTTTGATAGGAAACATATTTCCGACTATTAAAAACTCAATCTTAATATTTTGGAGCTTGATTTAGATGGGCGATATTCCAGAAGAAAAAATAGAACAAATAAAAGAAAAAATGAAAGAGGATAATATCAAATTTATCCGTTTACAATTTGTTGACATCAACGGTACCGTTAAAAACATCGTCATCCCGTTCAATGGTGAAGACATGGGAGAGCTATTCAATGAAGGAATGTTATTTGACGGATCATCCATTGCAGGATTCGTTGGAGTAAACGACAGTGACCTTGTATTGAAACCTGACATCGACACATACTCCAGACTTTCATGGAGACCTGAAGAGTCTGCAACCTGCAGATTCATCTGTGACGTCTGGACAGCAGACCAAAAACCGTTTGTAGGTGACCCTAGAGGTGTGCTTAAAAAATCACTGGCACACATTGCAAAAATGGGACTTCAGTACAACATAGGTCCTGAACCGGAATTCTTTATTGTGGATATTGATGAAAACGGATATCCTATGCCTTACGATGATGCAGGATACTTTGATGTGGAACCTCTAGACAAAGGACCTGACTTTAGAAGAGAACTGACCCTGAACCTGGAAGACCTCGACTTTGAAGTTGAAGCATCCCACCACGAAGTAGCTCCGGGTCAAAACGAAATCGCATTCAAATTCAAAGACGCACTAAAGACTGCAGACGCAGTTATCACATTCAAACAAGCAATCAAGGCTATCGTAGACAACATGGCTACATTTGACCAGATGGATTACAGAGTAACATTCATGCCAAAACCGTTCTTTGGAGTGAGCGGTAGTGGAATGCACTGTCACCAGTCAGTTTTCAAAGGTGACAAGAACCTCTTCTCAGACCCTGACTCAGAAACAGGCTTATCAAAAGATGCAATGTACTTCATGGGAGGATTGCTTAAGCACGCTCCTGCAATTACAGCAATCACAAACCCAATCGTAAACTCATACAAACGTTTAGTCCCAGGTTTTGAAGCACCTGTGTACAGAGCATACGGTCTTAGAAACAGATCCGCTTTAATAAGAGTTCCTGCAGCACGTGGAAAAGCTACACGTATTGAATACAGGTCCCCTGACCCTGCATGTAACCCATACCTTGCATTTACAGTAATGCTTGAAGCAGGAATTGACGGAATCGTGAACAAAATCGATCCGGGAGAACCTGTAGAGGAAAACATTTACGTCATGACCGAAGAGGAAAGGGAAGCAAAAGGAATTAAACTGTTGCCAACAAGTTTATGGGAAGCTTACCACTCACTTGAAGAAGACCCACTAATCCTTAACGCTTTAGGTCCTCACGTAAGCGAAAAGTTCCTCGAACTCAAATACCAAGAATGGGACGAATACCGTGTTCAAGTATTTGGATACGAACAAAGAAAATATTTAGATATCTAAATCTAAATATTTATTTTTTATTTTAGATTTAATGATAAGAACTATGATTAAATTTAAAATGGGGCTATTTTTATGTCAGAATCCGAACATCGAATGATAGAAATCTTAAGGATATTGAATGCACAGGAAAAACCGACCGGATCCAAGCTGATAGCTGATGAGCTGAAAAACAAAGGATACAATCTGGGTGAACGTGCAGTAAGATACCACATGCAAATATTGGATGAAAAGGGATATACCGAAAGAATGGGATATTCCGGAAGAATAATCACGGATTTGGGTCGTGAAAAACTTGAGAAGGGACTGATATATGACCAGGTTGATTTCATTCATTCAAAATTTGAAGAAATGATTTATTTAACTGACTTCAACTACATGACACAAAGCGGAAATGTGGTAGTAAATACATCAACCATTTATAATGAAGAATCAATCAATATACTGAAAGAAATTTTTGAAAGTGGTCTTTCTGTTAGCCCTTACGTTAATTTAAACAAAGTTAGAAACAAGGATGAAATTGAAGTAACAACCTTGTGCGGCACAACCATAGACGGGATACTTTTAAATGAGGGAATACCTTCACAGCCGCAATACGGAGGACTTCTGAAAATAGAAAACCACCAGCCAATCACATTCACAGAACTGATTTCATACAAAAAGACATCCGTGACACCGCTTGACGCATTTTCAAATGCAAAGCTGACATCTGTATTGGACGTAGTGGAAAACGGCAGCGGAGTGATACCTGCAAATTTCAGACTCATACCGGGAGTGGGAAAACAAAAAACTGTCGAAATCCTGGAAAAACTAGACAAAATCGGGATCGGCGGAATAATTGACATGTCCAATGAAGGCGAAGACCTTTTAGGAATACCTGTTCCTGACGGAATGGTAGGAATAGCCATTGTCGGAGGAATCACACCATTCTGCGCCATTAAAGAATTGGGAGAAGAGATTGACATCAAGATTGCAGAGGAAATCAGAGATTTCAAAACATTATCTCCAATCACAACAACAATCAACCCTACATTAAAGGCTGGAGGAAGCGCAAAGCAACCTAAAATACCATTCTTGCTTTCAAAGTCATGGAACCTAATTCAGCAGGTCAATTTCAATGTTGAAAAAAGAAAAGGAGACATCATATCAAACGTTTCCTATGTGGACAAGGACAATCTGGACAGTGCAATGACAGTCATGGAAGACACATACAATTCCAATCCGAAATACATCAATCCTTACTACAAGCTTTTAGACCATCCGAGTGACGATGATAAAATAGGAATAGGAACTATCTGCAGTTTAAGCATTGATGGGCTTTTAATAAACAACGGAATCATGTGCAATCCGATATACGGAGGATTGCTGGAGCTTACAGAACCTCCACTGTTCATAGACCTGATATCATATAACGGAACAACAATCGATCCCCATAAAATATTCCTGTCAAAAAACATGACTTCAATATCTTCAAACAGCGGAACCACAAAAATATTGGCCAGCTTCAAGGAAATACCTTATATCGCGCGTGATTATGCAGTGCATCTCCTGGACATCCTTAAAAATACCGGATTTTCAATATATAAAATTGGAAAACCAAGAGAAGTAACATATAATGCAAAAGCGGACAATTATAACTTTGGTGTCGTTGCAGGCAGTGGACTCAATACCATTGGTGCAATAAAAGAAAAAGGAATCGATATTGAAGTTAAAGCTATCGAAAAATTAATACCATTTGAAGAAATGGATAGATTGTAGTTACACTACTGTAACTTCCACTTCTTCACCATTTTTAGGATAATGAATGAATTCTATAATATCCTGTTCGTATTCATAAATATCTATTTCTATGGTAGCGCCCAAATCACTTTCATCAAGAGACACTAACATTTTAAATCCAGGTTTACCGAAATATTCTGAAAAATCAACGTTTAAAACTTCACCTTCTGCAAAAACTCTATTATAGGCTATTTGAATCCTATCATGCATTTTTACATTTTCTTTCAAATATTTTACAGCATCTTCTGCGGTTAATTCTAGTTCTTTCATAACAATCAACCCCTTACTTACTTATATACACCTCATCATATAAAAGTTTGTTTGTATATTATCGAACAAAAAAATTTTCAATGAAAAATGAACATGAAAAAATAAATAAAAAAAAGAGGATTATAATACTTCTATTATAATTTCATCGTCATCGTGAATATGACGAATTTCTAATAAATCATCAGCAATTTCATGCAAGTCAACTTCAACTGACTGATTTAAAATTTCACCGGTTAACTGTAAACCGACCCTGAGACCTTCTCCAGTTACATCATCTTCTTCTGTGAGACCTAATACTTCTCCTGGAGCAAAAATACGATTATAGGAAATTTCAAAAACATCTCCAACATACACATTGTTTCTAACGTATTCTACAACCTCATCAAAGGTCATTTCTACTTCTTTCACCATAGTATCTACCTAAAAATTATTTAAAAAAAAGAAAAGAGAAAGGAATTATAAATTCCTGTATTCTCTGATTGAAGTATATTCGTCGTCAAGTTCGCCGTATTCAGCTAATTTTTCTTTGTTAGCTTCAGCACCTAAGTAAAGGTTACCTTTACCGTTGAGACCAATATCTCCAGTGTAGTGAATATATTTTCCTTTGAAAGTGGTTCCTTCTACTTCAGGATCTACAACGATACCGTTGAGAACAAATCCTTCGAGTAATCTACCGAGGAATCCGTGGATGACAATGTTACCGTTTTTCATTTGACCACCAGGCCAACGGTTTACATCACCGTCAATTTCGATAAGACCTTTGGTCATGTGAATACCAGCTAAGATATCACAGTTACCTTTAACGTGAATTCTTCCACCAGTTAAACATTCACCACATTGTTTACCAGCGTTACCGCCAACAACAATTTGTCCTCCGGTCATACCTCTCCATTCACCGATGTAAGAAGCACCAGTGAATTCTTTGGTATTTCCTTCGATTTCAAGGTATCCACCAGACATTTCTCTTCCAGCGTGAGCAGCTGCGTTACCTTTTACGAGAATAGATCCACCGGACATTTCTGCACCTACGTGTAAATCTACACTACTGTTACAGACAATGTTTCCAGCGCTCATTTTACAACCGATGTATTTTACTCTGTTTAAGTCACCGTTTAAAATCATTTCAACTTCTTCAGGTCCGTTAGCTTCTCCTTCAACAGTGATGTCGAAGAAGTCAGTGATTGGGAATCTGGAATTTCCAATAGGAACTTGATATTTAGCGAAATCTGCTTCGGTCCATGAGTAAATTTCATCAGGAATTAATTCATCGAATTCTAAAGCGATTGATGAAGTTTTGATTTGATCAAATGTAATTGTTTTCAAATTAAACACCCCTATTTACCGTCAACGTCAACTCTAATTGGGTTTGATACATAGTGGTCGTGTACTGGATAGTTTTCCCATTTAACTGAGTAGTATTGGGTGAAGAACGGCATAATGTTGTCGATAACTTTTTGCTCGTTTTGTTCCCATCCTTTTACGTTAACCCAAATGTTTTGACTTTCTTTAACTTTTACAATTTCTTTATCTTTTACTAATATTTGACCATCTTTAATAGTGTAGTCAGCTACGTTGAAACCTTTTTCGATTTCGTCAGCTTGTTTGGATGGGTCAATGTCATTAGGATTTATGTCATATACTGCAATGTCTGCTCTGTAACCAGGGGTAAGTGCACCTCTGTCAGTGAATCCGTAGATTTTAGCTGGAGCAGCTCTTGTAATAGTTGCAATATCGTAGAAATCGTATTCTCTTTCAAGAGTTGGGAGAAGAGTTCTTTTGTGTACCCATTTGTGAACTTCATTGTCACACATGTCTTGTCTTTTCTCATTACTCATCAACCAGGAAATGATTCTAGGATATCTGGTGAAAGGACCTGCGTTAGGGTGGTCAGTAGTTAAACATACTCTCCATGGATCTTCAATTAACAAGAATAATTCAAGACCGATAGCCCATTGTAAGGTACTAACAGGGCTTCTTTTGGAGTAGATACATGGGATGATACCTGCTGCAGTTTCACATTCAATATCCTTGTTGGTCCATTTAAGACCGGATAATTTGAATAAGTCGTATTCCATAGGAGCGTCTGCAGTCATAGTAGTGGTTTCATCGAAAGTTACTTGACCGATATCACAGGTTAAGTTGTCAGCTTTGTTGAAGTGTTTAGCGACTTCTTCAGCACCGGAAGTTACATCTTTCCAACTGTTTCCTAAGTAGGAGTGGAATTGTAAGTGAGTTAAGTGCATAACTTGGTCCCTAACTTCAGCTGCGCCTTTACCTTTTTTGATTCCTTTAACAGCATCCATAGTTTCAATAGTGGTTGGTACGTTACCAGGGTGTCCTAAGTCGTTAGGGTGAATGTGGATAGAGTGAGGTAAGTTTAACATTTCGTTAGCTTTTGCGAGTGCAACGATAACTTCTTTGGAAGTTACGTCAAAGTAAGGAGCTTTGTCGTTTACACCGTGTACGTTCATACCCCATCCCCATGCTTCACTTCCACATGGGTTTACGATTTTGATACCGTAACCTTTTGAGATTTTTAACCATGCAGATACAAATGCTGCAATGTCTTCAATATTATTATCT
>NZ_JAZQFM010000011.1:0-65051 GCF_045539575.1 Methanobrevibacter sp. | reverse complement strand
TAATTAAAATTAGAAAAAAATAATAAATTAAATGAATAATTAAATGAAAATAAAGATAATATGACTATATTTAAAGAAACATAAGGGAATAATAACCTGAAAAAAATAGTAATACTTTTTTTAAAAATAATACTACAAATTAAGCTATTTCTTTAATCATGTGCGTTGTTTCATCATAGTCATCTTCTTCAATAGTTATTGTATACCCCATAGATTTCCAAAATGGCAATGCCGCATCAAGATACCTATGAGTATGCAAGTAAATTTTACTGTAGCCCACATCTTTTGCAAATTCTTCCATAACATTTACAAGCTCTCGGGCAAGACCATGCCTGCGATAATCTTTATCAACCATTAGCCTCCAAATGCTGGCAGTATCCTCTTTTGTGTATTGGCCTTTAAACAAATCATAATCCTTATCATAAGCTCTTATTGCTGCAGTAGCAATAATTTTATCACCCTCACAGACCATAAAGAAATTATTACACTTAGGCAAAACATAATACTCTTTTATTCCCTCAATGTCATAGTGAAATTCAGGTGTTGGGCCAATGCCATATTCCTTCTTAATCTGATCATATAGAAATTCCTTTACATCACAAATTTCACTGTCATCATCCATAACTTCTTTTATAACATATCCCATATTATCACATGAAAATTAAAAAAAATAATAAGAGAAAATGAATTTCCCTTATTCCTGAGCGGTTTCAGGATTGAGCAATTTTTCAACACTCTCACCAATCAAATCAAACAATAACACCACAATCAATAATGACACACCAGGATAAAATGCCAACCACCAATATCCAGAAGACAGGTAGTGCATTGATTCGGATAAGATAACACCGATTGCAGGTTCATGAGGTGGTAAACCAAATCCTAAAAATGTTATTGCCGCTTCATGCATGATTGCATGAGGGAACATTAGAATAACCCCTACAATGATTTGGGAAACAACCAACGGTAAAATGTGTTTTGTTGCAATCCATAATTTAGATTTACCAAGGTTTGAAGCA
Source organism: Methanobrevibacter sp. (assembly GCF_045539575.1). GTDB lineage: Archaea > Methanobacteriota > Methanobacteria > Methanobacteriales > Methanobacteriaceae > Methanocatella. Next base: position 64,032 of record NZ_JAZQFM010000011.1, on the reverse strand, counting down.
AGATGAACGTATTCCTTGGTTTTGATTTCCTTAACTTCAGATCTTAAAACTCTTGCAAGAGGAGTCCAATGAGTTAAACCGACACCCATAACAACACCAAATACTCCGCCACCAAACATTATTGATACAAGAATTATTAGAAGAATATGAGGTATTGAACCGAACAGATCTATGATTCCTGCAACAGCCTCATCTGCAAACCTGTTGAAACTTGAAAATAAACCTAAAACAATTGAAATAAATGTACTTACAACAGATGCAATGAAACCTACCATCAGACTCAATCCGAGCCCCGCGATTGTTCGCTGAAACATGTCCCTTCCCATCCAATCAGTACCGAAAAGATGTTCTAATGAAGGCATCTGATTAGCATTGACAAAACTTGTTGGTATATCACCAATGAAATAACCAGAAATAAATATCGAAATAATCACCAAAACAGAAATCGCTATGATTACAAGAGTTTTTGTTCTGAGATTAGCGGGATATAAAAACCATTGCCTTTTGTCATCAGCCTTTTTCTTAATCACTGAACTCACTCTCCTTGATTCTTGGGTCAATTAAGTAATAGGAAAGGTCCGCAAGAAGGTTTCCTACAAATACAAACACAGCACTGAAAAGTACAATTCCCAAAAATAACGGTACATCACTTTGAAGACCCGCTGCAACAGCCGTCTGTCCAATTCCAGGATAAGAAAATACCTGTTCAACTAAAACAGCCCCACCAAACAATTCACTGAAAGATAAAAATTGCAAGGTTATTGCAGGAAGTAAAATATTTCTTATTCCATGGTTTTTAACCAAATCCCAACCTTTTTCTCCTCTTGATTTTGCAAATAAAACATAATCAGAAGATAAAACCTGAATCAATTCATTACGAGTATACATTGCAATTGGAGCAAGTCCGACCAAACTTAATGTCAATGTCGGAAGAACCAATCTGGATGCCCATTCAGCAAATGTGGCATCAGTGCTGCTAACACCAATAGGCACACCAAAACCAATTGGGAACCATTTTAAATAAACAGCAAATACCATTAAAACAAGCATACCCACCCAAAATGACGGGGCAGATTGAATTGCATAACAGTATACTTTAACTGCCTTGTCAATCCATGACCCTTTATTTTTACCTGCAACCACTCCTAATGCAAATCCAAGTATTCCACTTAAAAGCCATGAAATTGCCATAAGAACAATAGATGCAGTGAACTTGTCAAGAATAACATCAATAACAGGAGCACGATAAATCAATGAAGTGCCTAAATTACCTTGAATTAAATCCATCAGCCAATGGAATATTTTTGTAGGCAATGGAACGTTCATTCCAAAATAACTTTCTAAAATAGCTCTTTGAGCTTCTGAAACTGCCGCTCCTCTTAAATAAGTATTAACCGGATTAATAGGGGATAAATCTAATAATACAAAACTAAAAATAGCTACTACAACCATCAGTATTATGAATCTTATTAATTTATAACCAAAGAATTTTAATATTTGATTTTTATTCATAAATAAACCCCCAAAAAATTTTTAAAAAAATAAAAAAAGGAAAAATATGTTAATTAAGCTGTGGAATTGGTTCTGGACCAATCACAGATATTAATTAAAACATCATTTCCTAAACCGTCAGGTTGACTGCCAATATCAATTCCATCCTTGATGAAATAGTTGTAGTCGTAGTTTACTAACCATACAAATGGAGCATCACCAGCAGGACCCCAACCTCCACCGTTTACAAGTGCAGATTGTGCCCATAATGAATCAGCTTGACTTAAATCATTAGTATGCATAGCTTCTTCCATCAATTTATCTGAATCAGTGTTATTATATAAACCAGGGTTCATATAGAAGTCATCTGCTTCTTTACTGTGGTATTGCTGATAGATTGATTTGTATGGGTCTGGAGAAGTTTGTTGCATTAATGCTGCTGAACTGTACATGTTTTGGTAAATTGTATCCCAGTCAGCACCAACAAGTTTTACTTCAATTCCAATTTCTTTTGCTTGTTCAGCAAATACAGTGGATAAGGATTGTCTGTCAAGATAATCCGGAGGATAGTATAAATCGAATGATGCTTTTACACCATCTTTTTCTACAATTCCATCACCATCAGTATCATTCCATCCGCCTTCAGCCAAGATTCTTTTTGCTTCACTAATATTGCCATCTTGAACTTTGGAATCGTTGTTTGCATAATCTCTTGTATCTACACTAGTATATTCAGGAACAGCATGGCCAGAGAATATTTCATCACACATTGCTTGACGGTTTACACCGACATTTAATGCTTGCCTGATTGCTTTATCAGCAGTTACATTGTTTCCTATTTTGGAACTTGCGTTACTTACATCACCAGTATCATTAAGATAAGGGAATGATACTCCTTGTGCCCTACCCGCAGAAACTTCATAGAATTGGTATCCATCTACAGTTTGGTTTAATGCGGAGGTTGCTACAGGAACTACATCCACATCGCCGGATTTAGCAAGTTCTAACCAAGTAGATTCTTCAGGGAACAATAAGGTTACTTGAGTGAAGTAAGGTTTGTCACCGTAGTAATTGTCATTTACTTTGAAAATTGCTTGTTGACCTTTATCCCAGTGGTCCAATACATAAGGTCCTGTACCAACAGGGTTTTCTCCATATGTATTATTGTCATATGAATCGGAAGGCACAATACCTAAATATCTTAAATCATAAATGAAAGTGGATCTCGGTTCTACCAAGTTAAATTCAACTGTGGTTTTATTTACAGCAGTTGCATTTTCAAGATTTGTTAAGTCTAAATCAGATTCTGTGTCTTTTGCAGTGTTGAATGTGAATGCTACATCTTCTGCATCAAAAGTGGAATTATCTGAAAATACAACATCATCTCTAACGTTTACAGTCCAGGTTTTTCCATCATCACTGATAGAATAACCTGTAGCAAGGTCTGGAACCATACTACCATTTTTATCAGTTTTAAATAAACAACTTTGTACTAAAGGATTATAGTTTTGGTGTCCACATCCCCAACCAGTTAACGGATTGAAACCGGATTCTGGTTCTTTGATGTTACTGTGTGCCGCTACAGTCAAATGAGTTGGGTCACTATCATGGGATCCGCCCATCAATGCGAATGCCGCAACAGCAATTACAATAACTGCAATGATTGCACCAATTATCATCATTTTTTTATCCATAAATTTTTCTCCTAATTATAACTATATTAAAATAAAAAGTAATACTTTTTTTAAAAAAAGTACCTAATTAGTAATACTAATACAAATTATTTTAATAATGTATAATATTTTACTAATAATATATATAAAAAGATATTTATTACTTTTAAAGTGTGATTTAAAAAATATACAATCACTAAAAAACATTTGAAAAATTTAATAACTTTAAAAAAAAGAAACATATTTTTACAAATTTATTAAAAAAAATATAAATATAAATTAAACAAAAAAATGTAATATATTTTTCCAAAGTAATACTAAAATTAAATTTAAATAACATCACAGTTAAATATTCGCTCATGAATTTATCTCTTGAACTAAAAAATTTTTTGTTATCTGAGGGTGCAACAGAGGCAGGTTTTGCAGATATAACCAACTTCACACCAAAAAAAGGACTAAACATTGGAGTGATATTTTACATAACCTATCCAAAGGAAATAATACAAAATATGCAGAATGCTCCAACACAGGAATATGTTGATGAATTAGTAAGTTTAAATTCCAGACTAGATGCACTTGGAATGAAATGTGAAGAATTTTTAATAAATAATGGATATGATGCATATGCCCAAACTAAAAAGCGATTAGGAACAGATTTTGGAGAGTTTAACTCATTTGAACTTCCACACAAAACAATAGCTACACGTGCAGGACTCGGATGGATTGGAAAATCTGCATTATTTACAACAAATGAATATGGATCCGCCCTTAGAATGTCTTCAGTTTTAACAGATGCTCCTTTGGATATAGGAAAGCCAATATTAAAATCAAAATGTGGAAAATGCATGGAATGCAGGGACGCATGTCTTGGAGGAGCAATAAGCGGCAAAAACTGGAATTACAAACTTAAAAGAAATGATTTTTATGATGATAAAAAATGCGAAAAATATGCCTTGAAAGTATCAGAAGAAAATTTAGGAAAAGCAGATACAGTATGTGGGAAATGCATATTCGCATGTCCACACACTCAAAAATATATCAAAAAATTATAATTTTACGGCATGTCTGAAATCAGACGGTTGAAGAGTTATTTCTAATTCATGAATTTCTTTATCCATATGAACTGTTTCCAACTCATCATTAGAGTCCAATGACACAACAAAACCCATTTTTGTCCAAAATTCAAGAGCCCCATCCAATGTTTTATGAGTGTGCAAGTAAATATTTTGATATTTTGACTGATTGGCGAAATTTTCAGCAATGCTAAACATCTTTGAAGCCAAACCGCAACGGCGACATCTTTCATCGACAAATAATCTCCATATGCTTGAAGTAGTTTCATTAGAATACAAATGTCTAAATTCAGGAAAATCCTTGTCATATGCCCTTATTCCAATAGTACCAATAATTTTTCCGGTTTCTTCAAGATAAGCAACGAAAAAATTATTCCTACTCGGATTGACATAATATTCATCTAATTTAATAATATCTTCATGCCATTCTGGAACATATCCATAACCGAATTCTTTTTTAATCTGCTTAAACAAGAACTCTTGGACATCTTTAATATTTTTGGAATCATTATCCAACTCTTTAATAATGACTTTCATGATTAACCTCAAAAGTATTACAATTCAGCTAAAATTTATGTTATAAGTAATACTTTTTAATAAATTTTGATTAACTTTAATATTGATAAAGTACAAATTAGTATTTAAAAGTTATCATTTGAAGACAAATAGGTGATTTAATGGAAAAATTGTTAGATGTAGAAAATGTTTCTATTTCATTCATGCAATACACTAAAGGTTTAAATCAAAGAGATTTAAAAGTTATCACCGATTTAACCTTAGATATTTCTGAAGGAGAAATATTGGCAGTATTAGGTTCAAGCGGATCTGGAAAAAGTCTCCTAGCCCATGCAATATTTGGAATTTTGCCGGAAAATGCAAACCTAAACGGAAAAATAAAATACAAAGGAAAAGAATTATCACAGGAAGACAAGGAAGAACTTAGAGGAAATGAAATTGCATTAATTCCACAATCAGTAAACTTTCTTGACCCTTTAATGAAAATTTCAGACCAAGCAATAGGACATACCGAAAACGACACTGAAAAAAAAGAGAAGAAAATAAAACAACGTGAAATATTTGAACATTATAATCTTGGTCCTGAAGTTGATGAAATGTACCCATTTCAATTATCTGGAGGAATGGCAAGAAGAGTGCTTGTTTCAACCGCATTATTATCTGATCCAAAATTAGTTGTTGCAGACGAACCAACTCCAGGATTAGATGAAAAAACCGTGAAAGAAACCTTAAACCACTTCAAACATATGAAAGATAATGGAGTGGGCGTTCTTTTAATTACCCACGACATACATGCGGCACTGGAAATCGCTGATAGAATTGGAATATTCTATTCAGGTTATGTAATTGAAATTGCAGAAAACAAGGACTTTTCAGGCGATGGTGAAAATCTTCTCCACCCATACACAAAATCATTATACAAAGCATTGCCTGCAAATGGATTTGAACTGATTAAGGGACATCAGCCATTGCATGGGGAAATACCTAATGGTTGTCCTTATTATGACAGATGTGAAATGAGATTCGACAGATGTAAAGATGAACGGCCGGAACTAATCGACCTCGGAAATAAAAAAGTCAGATGTTTTAAATATGAAGAAGGTGCAGAAGATGGAACTTAAGGCAACAAACATTTCATTTAAATATCCCAGTGCAAAAAACTACTTATTGAAAGACATTAACCTTACATTGGACAATAACAAAATCACAGGTTTGATTGGAGACAGTGGAAGTGGAAAATCAACACTGTGCAAAATACTGTCAGGTTACGTTACAAAATTTGAAGGTGACGTGACATTTGATGGAAAACCTTTACCTAAAAAAGGATTCAAACCAGTACAATTAATTTATCAGCATCCTGAAAAAGTAATGAATCCAAAATGGAAAATGGACCAAGTGTTGAAAGAATCATGGGATGTTCCGGATGAATTTTTAGAGGAATTCGGAATTCAAAAAACATGGCTGACCAGATTTCCACAGGAGTTATCAGGCGGAGAACTTCAGAGATTTTCAGTGCTACGATCACTTAATCCAGATACAAAGTTCCTAATAGCTGATGAAATGACCACAATGCTTGATGCAATTACACAGGTACAAATATTAGATTCTGTTTTAAAGGTCGTTGAAAAAAGAAATATGGGATTTTTACTCGTTAGTCATGATATGGATTTGGTTGATACAATCTGTGACGATAAAATTTACTTAAAAGATATTAATGGTGCTTAATCATTAATATTCATTAATTTTTTAATCTGCCAATCTGCCCAAATCATAGTAATGTTATTTGAAACAACCTCGCCTAAAACAATACCCATCCAGGCTCCCCAAACGCCATATCCTAAAACGACACCCAACAATACCGCAAAAAATATTGTGAATCCTGTTTCACGCATAATTGTCTGAAACATTGCAGTTATGCCTTTACCGATACCCTGGAAGACATATGTTGATGCAACACCAACCGCCATTGTAGGATAATAGATTACAATCCAAGCAAGAAAACTTGTCAACTCAGGAGCAATCCTTACGCTGCTTCCGCTTGAAGCGAAAACTGACGCAATATCTCCCGCAAACACATTTGTCAGAATAGCTACGATTACAGCAATGACAATTGAAACCTTCATTGCATACCTGTGGGCCACCTGAATGTTTTTATAGTTTTTGGCACCATAATTTGCCGCAATGACACTGATTAAAGCAGTTCCGATTGCCAGAAGAGGAGTTGTTCCTATAGTGACTATTCTCCAGCCTGTTGAGTAGACCGCCACAGAATCAGTTGAGCCGACGAAGGTCAGTAATGCTGAGAAAACCGCTGCAAAGAATGCATTGTTTAAAAGCTGAATGCTTGCAGGAATTCCCACTTTGACAATGTCGATTGAAATCTCCTTTTTGAAATCAAAGTTGGACACATTTGGCTTCAGGTAAGTGTCCTTTTTGACATAAAACCAATACAGCAAAACTAAAATGACAAATATTGATGAGATTATTGTTGCAATAGCCGCACCCTTAACGCCCAGATTCAATGTGTAGATGAAAATAGGATCAAGAATCATATTGAGAATAGCCGATGCAATCATCGCATACATAGGGCGTGTGGTGTCGCCTTCCCCTCGGAAAATGCCGTACAGTGCATTTGAAAGAATTATGAAAATTGACCCCAAAAGGATAATTACTCCGTAGTCTGTTGCATAACTGATTGTTTGACCAGCACCCATTGCATTCAATATCGGATTTAGGAAAATCAATAGAATTACCGTAATTAAAACTGATACAATAACATCTATAACTATGGAATGAAATGAAGCGTTATCCGCCTTCTTTTTGTTGTCCTCACCGAGATACTTTGACAAAGCAAATGCCGCACCTGAACCCAAACCGTTTCCAAATCCCACCAGAATCATGAAAATCGGCGTGAAAAAACCTACTCCCGCAAGCGCATCCGCTCCAAGGCCAGAAACCCATGCAGCATCGATTAAATTATAAAAACTAGTTATAAGCAATGAAACAATAAGAGGTATGGACATGCTGATTAATGCCTTTTTAGGATTTTGAAGCATTAAATCCACACTATTTGAAGAATCATTACTTAACATATGTAATTATTAAAAGTTATTCAAATATAAAAGTAGTTATTTAAAAAAAAAGAATAAGTGAAATGTCCTAAAGACATTTCAAGCAATTAAAGATTATTTATCTCATCAAATTTCAGGATATCATCGCACAATACGTCGAGCAGTTCTTCATCATGGCTAACGGCCAATATACCAATATTATTTGCTTTGCAATGATTTATAAGCGCTTCCCATATCTGCACCTGAGTTACTGCATCAAGCATTGTAGTTATTTCATCAGCAATTATGAATTTTGTGTTGGGATTAAGTGCTCTCAATATGCTGAAACGTTGCAATTCTCCTCCAGAAAGTTCACTTGGCCAACGTGTTAACCAGGAATCTTTTAAACCAAAAGTATTTTTTAAATCTTGAGGAGGATTCCAGGATTCATTTAATACCTTTTCCATTTTCCATTTGGGATTCATAGTTTTTTCAGGATGCTGAAATATTAATTGTACCGGATAAAATCCTTTATCCTGAATTTTGTTACCATCTAAAGTAACCTCACCTGAATAATGAGATATATGGCCGGATAGAATTTTACATAATGTGGATTTACCACTACCACTATCCCCCATTAACCCAATTATTTCATTGCTGTTAAGAGATAATGAAACATCTTTTAATATTTGTCTTTTTTTAGTATATGAAAAAGAAATATTGCTTGCCTTAAGATTCATCATTAACCCCCTCAAAATTAAAACATCTAATCATTACCCCATCTTGATCAACTAATTTTGGCTTATTATTTTCACATTTATCCAAACGTATCGGACAATTTTCCCAATAAGGACATCCTGCAACTGCATCCAATGGCTGAACACCCTCAGTTAAGTTAAAACCATTTTTAGGAAGTGAATTAATCAATGCTTTAGTATATGGGTGCAATACATTATCCGCATTTTTGAAGTTTTCAACAGTGTTTATCTCAATTACATAACCTGAATAGAATATTGCAATTCTGTCTGCAGTTTTTAAAGCAACATCTATTTCGTGAGTAATTAATAACACGCCTTTACCATTTTCCTTTAGATTTTTAATATCTTCAATAGTTTCTTCAACACTTTTTTTATCAAGTCCTGGTGTCGGTTCATCTGCAATTAATAACTTAGGATCTTCAATTAATGCTGTGGACAATAAAACTTTCCTTGCCATTCCACCAGACAATTCGAATGGATACAAATCATCCACACTTTCATCCAAACCGTATTTTGCAAAGATTTCCCTTTGTTTGATTTTTTTCTCATCATGTTCTTTTTCATCATTGCATTCACCAATTGCCTGCTCAGATACTTTCATGAGAGGATCTAGGAAATTTACTGATTGAGGTATTAAGCATATTTCATTTCCTCTTAATTTTTCTTTTAGTTCCTGATTTAAAACATTGCCCTGATATTTTATTTCCCCTTCAACATGAGAGTTATAAGGCAGGATCCCTAAGATTGAATGAGCTAAAAGGCTTTTACCTGAACCGCTAGAACCTAAAATGGCAACAATTTCACCTTCAGCAACATCGATTGTTAAATCAGAAATCACCTTTAAATCGTGCCTATTCAGTCCTTGAACATACTGTGTAAAAGATATTGATAAATTATTTACTTCTAATAATTTTTCCATAACATCACCCAATCTATTCGTTTGCCTGTGAAGGGTCAAATAATCGTTTTAGATTATCCCCAATAATATCAAACAATAATACAACAATCAGCAATGCAGCACCAGGGAAGAATGCCAACCACCAAGCGCCCATTGCAAGATAAGACATGGATTCTGATAAAATAATACCAATTGCAGGTTCATGAGGTGATAAACCGAATCCCAAAAATGTTACGCTTGATTCGTGCATTATTGCATGAGGGAACACTAATAAAGTTCCTACAAATATCTGAGACAATACTAACGGCAGGATATGTTCTTTTGCAATCCAGAGTTTGCCTTTACCGAATCTCTTAGATAATGCAACATATTCTGATGTATTAATCTGCAATACTTCAGCTCTAAGAACCCTTGTCAAATTCACCCAATGTGTAAATGCTACTGCCATCATTACACCAAATGCACCTTTACCCAATCCAATAGATATCATCATGATTAACAATATATGAGGTACTGATGCAAATAAATCAATTAACCAAGATATGAATGAATCACAGAACTTATTAACACTTGCAACAAATGCTAAAATTGTAGCAATGACACTGGATATAACTGAAGCCGCCAATCCAATCATGATACTTAAACTTAAACCTTTCAATGTTCTTATGAACATGTCCCGACCCATCCAGTCAGTACCAAAAGGATGTTCTAAAGAAGGTGGTTTCATTTTAATGGCAAAGTCTGTTGGTAAATTGGCATCGATTAAATATCCGCAAATAAATATTACCGCTAAAACTAATCCTGTAAGAGCAATAGTTAAAAGAGTTTTTTGCCTTAGATTTAGAGAACTGAAAAGACCCCTATTATACCATGGAAGTTCACTCATCATCCTCACCCCTTAGTCTTGGGTCTACATATTTATAAATCAAATCTGCAATAAGATTTCCCATAAATACAAAAATTGCACTGATAATTACAATTCCCAGCAATAATGGGACATCAGATCTCAATCCTGCAGCAACAGTAGCCTGACCAATACCAGGATATGCAAATACCTGTTCAACAAGGATTGTTCCACCAAACAATTCATTAAATGATAAGAATTGGATTGTAATTGCTGGAAGTAAAATATTTCTTATTCCATGATTTTTAATGATACCCCAAAAGCTTTCACCTCTTGCCTGTGCAAATAAGAAATAATCGCTTTTTTTAACGCTGATAAGTTTATCCCTAGTATACATTGTAAGAGATGCAATTCCCACAATACTTAAAGTTATTGCAGGCAATATCAACCTATATAACCATTGCCAAAATGTTACTGTATCAGACAATTGCCCAATTGGTACTGAAAGTCCAATAGGGAACCAGCCTAAATATACTGAAAAAACCATTAAAAGTACTAATCCTATCCAAAAGGTAGGTGTAGATTGTAATATGTAACAATAAGTTTTAATTGCCTTGTCAATCCAGGTTCCTTCTTTTGCACCGGCAATAACTCCCAAACCAAAACCTACAATCGCAGATATTACCCATGAAACAATCATGAGAGTAAATGAAGCGGTGAATTTTTGCACAATTACTTCAGTTACAGGAACCCTATAGATTAATGAGAAACCCATACTTCCAGATGCTAAAGTCTGAAGCCAACCAATTACTCTTTCACCCAAAGACAAATTTGTTCCCCAGTATTCACCCATAATTGCCAATTGTTCTTGACTTACAATTCTTTGGCCAAGATAAGCTTTAACAGGGTCAATAGGTGATAATTGTATCATTATAAAACTGATTGCTGCAATAACAATTAATAAAATTAGTAATCTAATAGCTTTAAATCCTAAAAACTTAGCTAATTTTTTATTGTTAATTTTAATCAACTCATATAATTTATTCAAAAAAAAGAATAAAAATGATTTATATAAATAAATCATTTATTTTTTCAATTATGCTTCTGTTTCGTTAATACGTTTCCAATCGTAGATGTTACCCCAGATATCTCCACCGTGCGGGTAGATGAGGTGAGTACTATTGGAAATATCTAAATCATCACTTACAAAGTAAGTGTAGTCAACTGTTCCAATCCATAAGTAAGGATAGTTGGATGTTGCTTGTTGAGCTGCTTGAGACCAAGTAGCATAAGAGCTGTTTAAGTCTTGAGCCATAGCTGCATCAATTAATAAATCAACTGCAGTGTCATTAAGACCTTCAGAGTTATCATATCCTACACAAGCTACTCTTGAATCATATTGGTGCTCAATTTCGAATGGGTCAGCTGAACCGAATCCCCATACTACACCTTGACTGTATTTATTAGGGTCGATGTCATCCCAGCTTCCACCAACAGGTTCAATTTCAATACCTATTTCTTTAGCTTGTTCTGCAACAGCTACTGCAATTGCTTGTCTTTCGGATGCTTGGGAGTTGTAGTAAACTGAGAAGGATGCTTTGGTACCGTTTTTATCAACGATTCCATCACCGTCAGTATCGTTCCATCCTGCATCTGCAAGAACTTGTTTTGCCTCATCAACTTTACCATCTTCAAATGTGGAGTCAAATGCCCAAGGCAATTGGCTAGCTACACCATTGTATGATACATTACCGTATCCGTTGAATGCACCGTCAAGCAATGCTTCTCTGTCAATACCTATGTTTAATGCTTCTCTGATAGCTGGATCTCCAGTGACATTGTTACCAATAGTAATATTGTCTTCACTTAATTTACCTTCGTCCATTTGTGTTGGTAATGATATACCACGTACATCAATGGAATCGAAGTATTCTAAATGATATCCTTCAACGGTTTCATTTGCATATGCTAATTGAACTTCAGCAATATCCACATCTCCGTTTTTAACTGCTGCAAATGCTGCATCTGGATCTAAGAAAAGATTTGTAATTTTTTCGAAGTATGGTTCTTCTCCGTAATAATCAGGATTTTTCTCTAAAATGAATTGTTGACCTTTATCCCATTGAGCCAATTTATAAGGTCCTGAACCTATAGGGTTTTGACCATATGTGTCTTCATTATAGTTAGCTTCCGGAACAATACCAACATCAGTTAATTTATTGATGAATGTTGAATCAGATTTATTTAAAGTGAAAACAACTTTATTCCCATCTGCTTTAGCTTCATTCATGGAACTTAAGTCTGCTCCTTCACCCAATTCTTTTGCTTTATTGTATGAAAATGCCACATCATTTGCGGTTAATTTTGAACCGTCAGTGAAGTTTACATCATCACGAATTGTCACAGTGTATGTTTTATAATCGTCTGAAATTTCATAATCTGTAGCAAGGTCATTTACGAAATTATTGTCCTTGTCTCTTTTGAGAATTGTACTTTGAATTAGTGGCTCTGTTCCTGAGTCATGATATCCCCAACCATGCATTGGGTCAAAACCGAATTCCGGTTCTTCACCATGAGCCGCAACACAGGCTACCAATTCATTAGCAGCATGTTCTGTGCTTCCGCCTCCTAAGGCAAAAGCCGCTACACCAATTATTGCAATTACTGCAACAACTGCTCCTATAATAATTTTGTTATTCATTTTAATTTTCCCCTTAAAAAATTACTCATAAATTAATTCAAATAATATCATTTAATAGTATTACAAAATTATAAAATTATAATATTTTAGTAATACTTTTAATAATAAAGATATTACAATTAATAAATTGTAAAGTTAAAGTATATAAAAATTACTATCAATTTAGAAAAAATCAAAAAAAGAGAATATTGTTAAGAAAGTTAAACTTTGATAATGTCAATAAAAATAAGATAAAATAAAAAAAAGAAGGGAAAAAATGAGAAAATTATTCTTTTTTCTCAATATAAATTTCTTGCTTTGTATCCATGTTTGCATCATAAACTATGTCTTCTGCGTTTTCCCTCATGTCCTGGAATGTTTCTTCTGCATCTTTTTTAGCTGAAATCACACCAGCCATTCCTTTGGTAGCAAGGTCTTTGGTAGTTTGTGATTTTAAGATGTGAGCGCCAATGATTGCAGTAGCTATTCCTCCAGCAAAAAGCAAAGCATGTTTATGTTCTTTAATGAATGGATGTAATTCTCTTTGAACCATACTGCCACCCCTGAAAACTATTTTTTAGATTTTTTGGATTTTTTTGAAGTTTTTTCTTCTACTTCCTCAACTTCAATTTCCACTTTTTCTTCTTCGCATTCTTCTGCGCAAGCGATTGCTTCTGCATCTTTTTTAATTTCATCCACTTTTTCTTCAGCGTCTTTTTTAACAGATATTACACCTGCAACAGCATTGGTGGTGGCTTCTTTTACTGCATCGGATTCCAATATTTTTTTACCTACTACAGCAGTAGCTATACCTGCAGCGAAAATTAATGCATGTCTATGTTCTGTTGCGAAATCAACTATTTTTCTATGTACCATAATAACACATCTCCCGTTTTTTGAAAAATAGTTCCTCAACAAAGACATTTAATAATGCCTAAATTTTTATTCCTCAATAAGTTTTCCTCAGTTAATATAACATTAAATAAATCATAGTATATAAACTATTCGTTTTTTAAAGTGTTTTTAGGTTCAACAAAGAATAAATATTTAGTTATACCAAATTTAAGGCAGTCTAAATTCTTTAAAAATTTTTGATATCCTAAAAAAATTTTAGGTTAAAAAAAAGTTAAAAAATTAGAATAGTGGATCTTTCACCATTCCAATTCTAAATGAGTTCAGAATAACAAGCAAGGTCAATCCCAAATCTCCAAATCCAACTGACATCATCAGAGTGATGATTCCTAAAATTGCAAGCACTACACATAGCAGCTTAACTGCAATGGCCACGGTGATGTTCTGCTTGATGATTCCCATTGTCTTGTGAGATAATGAGAAGAGATATGGAAGTTTTGAAATGTCATCCTGCATCAGTGCAACGTCCGCTGTTTCAATAGCCACATCGGAACCTGCAGCACCCATTGCAATACCTATGTTTGCACGTGCAAGTGCCGGTGCGTCGTTGATTCCGTCACCAACCATTGCGACATTACCGAATTTGTTTCTGATGGTGTCAAGGAGATTCAGCTTGTCTTCAGGCATCAGGTTGGAATATACATAGTCGATTCCAATGTCATCAGCTACGCTTTTTGCCGCAAGCTTATTGTCCCCTGTAAGCATTACAGTCTGTATTCCTTTGTTTCTTAAATCACTGACGACCTCATGAGCATTGGACCTGATTTTATCAGATACTGTAATGATAGCTAAAACTTTTTCTGAATTTCCAATGAAGACTATTGTTTTACCTTCCGCAGAATACCTGTTGATTTCATCTCTTGAAATGTCAAATGAACTTCCTTCAATCAGGGATTCGTTAGCCGCATAATATTCCTCTCCGTTAATGTTACCGATGATTCCTTTACCCGGAACATTCCTGAAGTCATCTATTTCACTGAATTCTATGTCATTCATTGTAGCATAGTTTACGATAGCTTCTGCAATTGGGTGAGATGAACCCTGTTCAAGTGATGCTGCAATGGAGACAATATCATCTTTAGAGCAGTTTTCATCTAAAACTTCAACTTCACTTAAAACCAATTTACCTTCTGTTAAAGTACCGGTCTTATCAAAGATAACCGCTTTGATATCACGCATCTCTTCAACATATGTACTTCCCTTAATCAGTACACCGTTTCTGGTTGCTGAAGTAATAGCTGACACCATACCCACAGGTGTTGAGATTAAAAATGCACATGGACATGAAATTACGAGAAGTGAAAGTGCCTTATATACCCAATCAACTAACGGTTGGCCGAACAGCAATGGAGGAATGAATGCAACGCAAGCCGCTGCAACCATCATTACCGGAGTGTAGTATTTTGCGACCTTTTCAACCAGAGATTCTGTTTCGGACCTGTTGAGCTGTGATCTTTTAACCAGTGTTACGATTTTTGAGATAACTGAATCTTTTGCCTTTTTGGTTACTACCATTTCAAAGTATCCGTCGACGTTTACAGTACCTGAAAATACCTCGTCACCGATTTCCTTATGTACAGGCACGCTTTCACCAGTAATTGAAGCCTGGTTGATTGAAGATGAACCGGAAATAACATTTCCATCAAGTGGAACTTTATCTCCAGGTTTAACAATTACTATTTCACCAATGTTCACATCATCAACGTTTCTAAGCTCTTCCCCGTCACCGACTTTGACCCTTGCGGTTTCAGGAGCGATTTCAACTAAGGATTTGATGGAACGTTTTGCTCTGTGTTCAGCATAATCTTCCAGGAATTCTGCAATATAATACAAGAATGTTACAGCAGCACCTTCTTCAGGGTGTCCTATGATAAATGAAGCTACACATGCAATACACATTAACATTGCCGGACCGACAGTGTGTCTTTTAACTAAAGATCTGTATGCCATAATGGCTATTTCGTAACCTGCAATTAAAGCGCCCAACATGAACACTAAGGTTACCAGAGTCGGATTAAATGATAAGAATTCTAAAATGTGACCTGCCGCAAAACAAATTCCGCTCGCAACGATGATTTGAATCGGCCTGTTAGCTATCAGTGGTTTTCCTTCAGCCAATAACTCTTCTTCGCCATGTTCGTGGTCATGGTCATCGTCCGCACAGTCAGGACAACCACAGATGCTTATGTCGACAGCATCATGGTCGTGGTCATGACATCCGCAATCAGGGTCGCTGCAAGTGTCTTTTTCTTCATGTTCATGATGGTGATGCTCATGCTCATCATGACAACCACAATCAGAATCAGAACAAGAATCCTCCTCATGCTCATGGTCGTGGTCATGTTCGTGCTCATGCTCATCATGACAACCACAATCAGGATCAGAACAAGAATCTACCTCATGCTCATGATGATGGTGGTCGTGGTCATGATGGTCATGGTCGTGGTCATGATCATCTGCACAATCAGGACAGCCACATATACTTATGTCAACATCTTCATCATAGTCTATTTCTTCTCTGTGGTCAAATACGCTTAAATCAGTTTTTGCCTGATAATCTCTTAGTAACTGTTTATCATAATGATTAGAATCTTCACAATGAGTTTCTTCACATTCAGGGTCAAAACAGATGTAGTTGTAATGTTCTGGATTGCGGCAATTTTCATCCATACAATCCGCATCATAACATCTATTTTCTGCCATGCTATCACCAATTAAAAATTATTCTAATATATGTTCTAACCCTACCTTGTAAATCATTTCTATATGAAGGTCTGTGAGTGAATATCTTGCCATTTTACCTTCTTTTTGGTATTTGACAATGTTATTTGCCCTCAATATTCTCAATTGATTTGAAACAGTTGTCTGGTTCAAGTCAAGTGCATCGCAAATATCACAGACACACAAATCCTCAATACTTAGCAGGGAAATAATTTTTAATCTTGTCGGATTTCCAAATATTTTGAAGAATTCTGACAGCTCAGCGAATTCAGTTTCATCAGGTATGCGCTCTTTTACACGGTCAACAACATCCTCATGAGAGTTGAAGACCTCACACATATCATCATTATTATTTTCAAGATTATTATTTTCCATAGTCATCACATATATTATATATTTACATATTATGATATGATTATGTATTTAAATGTTTTCATATCATGATATCGTGATATGTTAATTTGAAAAAAATAAATGAAAATAAAATTATTTTTTAACGACACCAGTCAGTGTTCCATCGATAATCAAATCAAAATCGACCTTTTCAGGCCAACCCGCTTTCACAAACATATCCATGAAGCAAAGGCCAACCAGTTTTCCGTCATCTTTTAAAATCTCATCGACGACACCGTTCAGCTCATCAGTATCAATATCTGCCTTAGGCATGCTGAGGCCACCCAAAAGGACAACCACATCTGAATCATGAGGATCGGATACCTCTTCCTTTAGACTCATACCCCAAGGTTTCAGCTCAAATTCATGGCTTGTATCAACATCTATGAAACTTATGAAATGATTTTCCTTATCCCTTACAGCATATGCCATCAGTGCTGCAAATGGAGTGCACACGCTTGGTGAACCCATAAAAGTTATTTTCTGCGCATCGCCAACTGCATTTTTGAATGCTACAATCTGACCGTTGATTCCTTTCCAATTTTCAATATCTTCCACATTAACACCTCAAACATCATAATAAGTTATATTTTCATATAGATACTTCACATCCTCAACCAATAGAACATCCTTAGGATATTTTACATTCCCCATTGAATGGTTTTCCAGAACTTTACATTCGAAAACCTCTGTAATAGCCACATCGGTAACAAATTCAGAGTGAAGCTGGCCTGCATCATGAGAGTCCATTATCACAAGGTAGTCAAGTGAATGAAAAACAGACTTATTTCCAAGAGATTTCATCCAATTTAAAGTCTCATTGTCATAACCCTCATAATACGGTTCGGTTTCAACGTCCTCAATCAATTGGGAAAGGTTAAAAGGTCCTTCAGATGATACGTTCAATTCAACTTTTTTTGAAGAATCATTTATTACCTGCGGATTGTCCATGGAATATCCTACAAATACTGCAAAAACAAGTACTAACAAAGCCAAAAGTATGATTAAAATTTTTTTGTTCATTTTATCACCCTTTGTGAAACTCAAACTCGAATTTTAAAACTTACTTAAAATTATCTATATAATATAATATTATTTAATAATTATTATAAAAATGATTAAATTTAAAAAAAAGTTTATATAAGGTAATAATAAAATAAATAATTAAGAACAATTTTAATTGTTATATTGTAATTTATTTTTAAATTAAAGGAATAGGAATTGAAAAATGAAACGTTCAAAGAAACTGATTATAGCTATTTTACTGGTAATCCTTATCGGAATATGGGTCTTTATAGCTGGAGCATTATTCATCTCTGGTCCGGACTTGACTTCTGAAAGCAAGGATATACTTGTTTTAGCTGGAGACAAATATGAACAGCCAAATGGTGCAGTCGACATGGCATTCATGGTTCATTTGGAAAATGGATCATTAGCTAATTACACACCAGTATACCCAGGAGGAATGTCTCACCCTTCACGAGCCGCTCCGGGAGGAATTGGTGGAAATATGATGCTTCACGACTGTCTATGGGACGGTGCAGACCAGGGTATGACCTATGCTCAAGAAATTGTTGAGGCAAACACAGGAATGCACTCCGATGCAGTGGTTGTTATTTACAGTGAAGGTTTAGACAACATTATTGATTCCATTAGGCCTCTTTATATTGACGGTGAAGTAAGTAACCTCAGTGCAGAAGACATGGTTAGGCAAAATGACGCATATAACGGTTATGCAGGTAATGAAAACGTTCAAGGAACAATGTCCAGAGGAGATGCAGTAATGGTATTGGCTAAAGCATTGGCTAACGTTACAAAAGACCCTGACAAAAAGAATACCATGATTCAAGAAGCACTTAACCAATATTCACAAGGAAACATCCTCATGAAACCTGAAGGTTCATTCGTGAAATTGATGGCTACTAAAGGAATCGAAAAACTAGCGTGACGAATTTAATCTTTAAAGAATTTATTTCTTTAAAGAACTTTTTTTATTTATTATTCAACATCTTTCAAGGCTTCAACCATATTCAAGTCACTTATTTTATCTGAAAACAACAGATTTACGCCTATTGATATTGCAAATGTTATTGCCGCAGACAACAGTATATTTCCCCATGTCAATGTAGGAATATAGTATAGTGAATCACCGGCCGCATCAAGCATCAGTGTCATGAAGTAAAATCCAATAGGAATTCCCAAAACAAATCCGATTGAAGTGAATATAACGTTCTGTGTCAGCAGCAGTTTTCTTAAAACTTTTGTCTTGAAACCCAATACCTTCAAGGTTGCTATTTCCCGTTCCATTTCTGTAAATGACAATAGGGTCAGATTATATAAAACCAGAATAGCCAGCGCAACTGCAACAAATGTAACCACATAAACCATCATCATCACTGCAGTGGTCATCTGATCCCAGCTTTCCTCCATCTTATCAATGCTTGTGACCGATTTGATTGACTGGAAGTTTTCCCCGAAGGAATCATTAGTCAAAATGTTGGTTGGAGTGAAATCCAGGCCCTGGTCTTCCAAAGTGTCCGGAGACATTATCAGCCCTTGGGAAATCGGTTCTGCATGAATCTGACCTATTTTTGATGATACCCATTCATCATCTCCGACAATATGCCACCTGATCTTATCGCCGACAGTGAGATTGAACTTGTCTGCAAGCTTTTTGGAAATGGATACGTCCCCCTCATCGATATCAATCTGATTTCTATCGCTGTCCGTGTATGATATCAAATCCGTGTTGTTTGAAACCAGAAGCGTGACCGTGTCCTCGCCCTCATCAGTCTTGATTTCCATGGATTGCTGCATGATAAAGCTCCCATTGGTTTCATTTAAAATATAATACAGCTCCAAAGGATTGGCCTCATTTGAAAGCAGCAGCTTAGATTCATAATGACTTATGTCGTCATATTCCCATGATTTCAGCTCGGCCATACTGTCATTCATACCGAATGCCGCAATCAAAAGGGCAACACAACCCATCACACCAACAATTGCCATCAAAGCCCTGAACTTATTTCTCCTCGCATCCCTCCAATTCCAGCGGAGATTGAAACTCAAACGATTCCAGAGTTTTGATTTTTCAATGAAAGTTTTTGAGGAGGTGTTTGGAGCTTTAGGCCTTAAGGCGGTTGCAGGATTTTCCTTTGAAATCCTCCTGCATGACAGATAGGTCACCAACACTGACAAGACCACCATCAGAACTGCAATATAAACAAAGCTCATGTCAAATCCCGGATGCCAGCTCGGCATGCTGTAGCTTGTCATCATTGTAGGGTAAAACATCTGAGGAATTATCATCGGTCCGGTTATCAAACCCAGAATGGCGCCTGCCAGAACCGGCCAGAATCCGAAAGATATGTAATGGAGGATTATTGATTTATCCTTAAAACCAACAGCCTTCAAAATACCAATTTGAGTACGCTGATGAGTGATGATTCTGTTCATAGTTGTCAGAAGAGTCAAAAAGGTAACCAAAACAAAAACAATCGGAAATACGTCCCCGATCATCTTGTGCTGTGCCATTTCATCAGCGAATTTGGATACGCTGAGATGATCCTCTTTTTTGGTAAATGACTGGTAATCAATGGAATCGTCCAGCTTTTTGGTAAACTCATCATCTGAAGAGTCATATTTAACAAGCAGGGTATTGTACTTTAAGTCTTCAGGATATGCCTCATATGACAGATAAGCAAAGCCCATTTCATTAAAATCAGGAGTTAAAGAGCTGGGAGACACTTCATAGACATACTCCGGCGAATATCCGAGCCCCATGATTTTTTTAGTGATTGTGATATTGTCAAATTCAAAAGTTATGCTGTCTCCAACATTCAAATCCCTGGCATCGGCAAATCGTTCATCCAGCCACACTCCGGAAGCATCCTGAACGTTGAAATCCTCACCGTCAGTCGTGTAAAACTTCGATATGTTTCCCTTTTCTGTAAAATGCAGCGTAATGTCGGGCTGGTTTTCCATATCTGCTACGGACTGCACTACTTCCTGCCGCTCCGCCTGTGTTGAAAACTCACTAATTTTATCTAAAGCGGAATCATCAAAATCAGTATTGTAAATCCAACCGTCGGCAATGTTGGTTTGGTCGTAAAATTCATCGGAAGTTTGCACCAATCCATAATACTCCCCATAGATTCCACTGTAAGCAAAAATGCCTAAAAATGCCATTAGAAATATAGCAATGAACTGTGTCCTATTGATTTTTATATCTCTCAGCATCTTTTTGGATAATGACATAATATACTATATGGAAAATGGAATATAAAAAAGCTATTTTAAATTAACAGATGCATTCACTAAAAACATGTTTTGAAAGAAACTATTAAAAATAATGTTATCCCCACAACATTAACATCACGATATATCCAATGATAGTCAAATTTAAAATGGGGATATATATCACGCACAGCAATAACAATTAAAAATTGAAATATCAAATGTTAATGTCATCAATATGAGTTAACCAGCTCACTGAAAAGTGCTACAGTTTCCTCTACTGACAGTTCAGCCTTTTCGCTGACTTCAGCAAGATTTGCATCCCATAGTGAAATTTTACCCATCGGAGTTACCAAAAATTCAAATTTCCAATTTTTTTTGGCCAAATCTCTTTTTAAAAGAGGATAAGTATTCAACAAGTCCATATATTTTGAATCAGCAGTAATTTCAACCATGTTTTTAGATTGGAAGCGGCCATTCTTAAATATTTTGTCACTAATCAAGTATTACAAGAGACATTGAAAAAAAATAAGTAAAGAATAGGAAAAACCTATTCATTTTCCTTGAGGGATTCAACCATGTCCAATTTCTTAAGCTTGCCTGAAAACATTAAGTTAACAACCACTGATGCCACATATGTGATTATGAATGTTATTATTAATGTTTTAATGGAAATTGAAGCTTTCAGGTAGAATGAATCTCCCATTGTACCCCACAAGTATTGCAATGTTTCAATACCCAACGGAACACCTAACACAAAACCTACTGTTGTAAACCACAGGTTCTGGCTCAGCAATAGCTTTCTTAAATAAGATGACTTGAAACCTAAAACTTTCAGGGTTGCAAATTCACGCTTAATTTCAGTGAAAGACAAGAGCCCCAAATTGTACAATACAATAACTGACAATAATGCCGCAAATCCTGCAAGCATGTATATTATGGTCATTGAAGATTCCATCATCTCATCCCAACTGTCTGTTAGGGAATCCATTGAGAATATTGTATTGACACCGGTAAAGTTATCATTGACCTCCTGGGAAGTTATGACACTTGTTGGAGTGTAGTTCAAGTCCAACTCTTCCAATTTCTCTTTTGTTACAACTATTCCCTGTGAAGTCGGATCTGAATGAAGGCGGTCAACTTTTGTTGAAACCCACTTATCGGAACCCATGATGTGCCATTTTATGGTGTCTCCCTCTTTAACATCCAGCAATTCAGCCATCTTTCTTGAAAGAGAGATTTCATTATCCTTGATTTCAATAGGATTTTTATTGTCGTCAGTTGGTGAGTACAACTCGTTGTCATCAAGTACTGTTATCACACCCGATTTTTTAACGTCATTCACTTTGATTTCAATGGCAGATTCCATCAATCTTTCACCATCAACTTCATCAACAATATTGTCAATCTGTGAAGTTGTAGCATTATCATTCAAGACCAATTTTGATGAATAATGATTTATATCGGTATATGACCATTCTTTCATTTCATCAAAACCGTCCATACATCCAAATGAAGCAACAATAATCATTGTACATGCCAACACCCCAACAATGCTCATCAGTGCCCTGAACTTGTTTCTTTTGGCATCACGATAATTCCATCTTACGTTGAATGAAAATTTCTTCCAGATTCCCAATTTTTCTAGAAATCCAGAAGTGGATACTTTAGGAATTTTAGGTTTTATTGCAGTTGACGGAGACTCATTGACAATTTTTCTGCAGGCAAGATATGAAATTATCACTGAGAGAACAATCATCAGCAAAGTTACCAGTACAAAACTCACATCAAAGCCGGAAATCCATTTTGGGAATGAATACAGCATGCTCATTTCATCAAACATTATTGGAGGTAAAGTCAAAGGCCCTAAAATGAAACCTAAAATTGAACCTGCCAATACCATCCAAAATCCATATGATATGTAATGGAACATTATTGTGCGGTTTTTGAATCCCAATGCCTTTAAAATGCCCAGTTGAGTTCTTTGGCTGTCAATGATTCTTGTCATTGTTGTCAACAGGGTCAGCATTGCAATGACAATGAATATTACCGGAATAACGTCAGTCATCATTTTATGCTGTTCTGTTTCATCGCGAAACTCCGCAAAACTTGGATGCTGATCCCTTGACTGGAATGAGGAATAGTCCCTGTCCAAATCATTGTCAAGCTGTTTTTCATATTCTGAAGCGTTTCCGTCATGCTTGACCAGCAGCACATTATATGGAACGTCATCCAGTGGGAATGCCTTATATGACATGTATGCAAAACCCATCTTGTCATAATCAGGTATCATTGAAGAGTCTGATGTCTGATATACATGCTCCGGAGAATATCCCAAACCCTTGATTTCCTTTTCAACTTCAATTCCTTCAAATTCAAAGGTTATGTTGTCTCCAACTGTCAGATTTTTGGAATCTGCAAAACGGAGGTCGAGCCATACGCCATCCCCATCAGACAGATTGAACTGCTCACCTTTCATAACATGAAATTTCGATATGTCGTCATCCTCTAAAAAGTGCAGTGTGATATCCGGATCGTTGTCAAAATCGGCAATCGAATTTACTACAAGCTGACGTTCAGAGTCTTTGGTAAGGCTCAGGTTGTTTACCTTGTCTACAAAATCATCATCAAGGTTTGAAGTATAAATCCATCCGTCTGCGAGATTTGTTTCATTATAGTATTGGCCCGCAGTCTGTTCAAAACCAAATGATTCCGCTCCAAACCCTGTAAATACATAAACCCCTAAAAAGGCCATTAAAAAGATAGAGATAAATTGAATCTTATGATTCCTTATATCCCTAATCATCTTTTTCGCTAACATTTACTCACCGCTCTTAAGTGATTCAACCATGTCCAATTTCTTGATTTTACGTGAAAACATCAGATTCACAAGTATGGACAGCACAAAGGTTATTACTGCTGTCAGTATGAAGTTTGTAAGGGAAATTGAAGGCAGAATGTAAAATGAATCACCTGATGATTCCCACATTATTGCCAGGATATAATAACCTACAGGAATTCCCAATATGAATCCGATAGCTGTAAACCATAAGTTCTGTGTCAACAATAATTTCCTGAGAGCACTGGTTTTAAAACCAAGCACCTTCAGGGTTGCAATTTCACGTTCTATCTCTGTAAATGACAGCAATCCAAGATTATACAGTACCACAACAGCAAGCAGACAAGCAAAGAATATCAGTATGTAAATCAAAAGCCACATTGACTCTGTCAGCTCGTCCCAGCTTGATGTCATGTCTTTCATGGAATTGGCTGCCTTGACACCGTCATAAGTCTCATTTACATGCTCGGATGTTATGATGCTTGTTGGAGTGTAGTTTAAATCCAAGTCTTCAAGCTTTTCAGATGACATTATGAATCCCTGTGAAATTGGGTCTGCATGAATCTTGTCGATTTTTGTGCTGACCCATTTGTTTGAACCCATAATGTGCCATTTTACAGTGTCTCCGACCTTAACGTTTAACATGTCGGCCATCTTCTGTGAAATGGAAACCTCATCATCCTTGATGTCTACCTCATTCCAGTCATAGTCAGTAGGTGTTATCAAATCAGTGTCATTTAAAACCAGCAGCGAACCTGACTTTTTGGCATCATCCGACTCTATTTCAATCGCAGATTCCATAATCTTGTCACCATTGACCTGGCTGACCACATCATCAATTTGGGAGTCTGTTGCATTTTCATCAATGACCAGTTTTGAATCATAATGATTGATGTGCGAATATTCCCATTCCTTCAAGTCATTCATTCCATCATACATTCCGAATGCACATACCAGAAGAGCACTGCATCCTATTACACCTATAATTGTCATCAATGCCCTGAATTTATTCCTTTTGGCATCACGATAATTCCAGCGGATGTTGAATGACAAATGATTCCAGATTCCGAATTTCTCTAAAAGTCCTGAAGTAGATACCTTAGGTACTTTAGGCCTTATTGTATCTGCAGGCTTTTCCTCTGATATGTTTTTGACCGCATAATATGAGACCGCAAGTGACATCAGCACCATCACTGCCGCAACATAAACAAAGTCCATGCTCCATGCAGGATTCCATGAAGGAAGCTTATATGTCGCACTCATGGATGGGTAAAACAGTTGAGGCAGTGTCATTGGCCCTAAAATTAAACCTAAAATTGAACCTGACAAAACCAACCAAAACCCATAGGACACATAATGCAATATTATGGAACGATTTTTAAATCCGCTGGCTTTCAGAATACCGATTTGAGTTCTCTGATGGGTTATAATCCTTGTCATTGTTGTTAATAAAATCAACATTGCAATTAGAATAAATACAACAGGGAAAATATCTCCCATCATCTTGTGCTGATCCATTTCATCGGCAAACTGACTTACGCTTGAATGTTCCGCCCTTTCGACAAATGTGCTGTAATAGCCATCCATATGATAGGAGAGAATGTCATTATAATTTTGGGCAGTTCCATCAAATTTAACATTTAAAACGTTGTAAGTGATATTGTTTTCAGGAAATGCCTTATAGGACATGTAAGCAAAACCGATTTTATTGAAATCCGGAATTACAGATGATGTTGATGCATGATAGACATATTCCGGAGAATAACCCAATCCCTTAATTTTCTTTTCGATTTCGTATCCTTCAAACTCAAAGCTTATGTTGTCACCGATTTTCAATCCCTTTGCATCGGCAAAGCTTTTATCTAGCCACACTCCTTCACTGTCATTGATATCCAGCTTTTCGCCTTCAAGCAGGTAAAATTTAGAAATTGTATTGTTTTCCACAAAGTGCAGTGTAACATCGGGGTCGTTTTTAAAATCCGCTACCGAATCCACAACATACTGCCGTTCCATTTGGGTGGTTGCACCCAGACAATCAACCTGATATAAAAACAGATCATTGATATCAGGTGAATAAATCCAACCGTCAGCCAGATTGGTGTCATCATAAAACTGATTAACATTGACTTCAAGGCCGACAGATTCTCCACCGACACCAGAAAACACAAATACGCCTAAAAATGCCATTAAAAAAATAGATATAAACTGTGCTTTGTGCTTGCTGATGTCTCTTAACATCTTTTTTGCAAGCATATGCTCACCATTCTAAATCGGCGACCTTCTTTGGATTTTCATTAACGACAATACTTTCTATCTGGCCGTTTTTAATCCTGATTACCTTGTCTGCCGCTTCAGCTAAGATTGCATTGTGTGTTACAATGACGACAGTTGTATTCTGATTATTGCTCATATCCTGAAGCAGATTTAGGATTAAAACACCAGTTTTTGAGTCCAATGCCCCTGTTGGCTCATCACATAAAAGCATGGTAGGCTGTTTAGCAACTGCTCTTGCAATTGATACCCTTTGCTGTTCCCCACCGGATAATTGTGCCGGAAACTGGTTTGCGTGGTCCTTAAGACCAACTGAATCCAGAACATTCAAACCATTGATATTAACGTCCACAATATCCTTCATGAGCTCAACATTTTCGAGTGCAGTCAAATTTGGAATCAGGTTGTAAAACTGAAATATGAAACCGACATTCCTTGCCCTGTAGGCGGTAAGCTGATTGTCATTGAATGACTCGACATGATTTCCCTTCACAATTATCTCGCCAGAGCTGACAGTGTCGAGACCGCCCAACAGGTTCAAAAGTGTTGATTTCCCCGCACCTGACGGTCCTAAAATTACAACGAATTCTCCTTCATCAATTGTGAAGTTTACATTATCCATAGCTTTTAAAATGTGATCTCCGGACTTATACTCCTTGTTCACATTTTTAAATTCAATAATTGTACTCATTAATATTGCCTTCTTAAACTTTAATTATCTAATTTTTATATATATTAATTGAACTATTTAAAATTTAGGTATACCTAAAAATTTTATTTTATGGTGAAGATTGTTAAATTGTTTTAAGTGTAAAAAAAATGATTAATCCAAGAAAAACTCTTGAAGTTTCTGTTCATCCATCTTATAGCTATCAACTATTTTTCCATCTTCAAAATGAAGCACATGGGAACAGCACTCCATTATCAGTTCATAATCATGAGTTATGATGAATGACGTAATACCCAAGCTTTGAAGATATTTCAGATTTTCACTAACCTTCATCATGTTTTTAAAATCAAGCCCGCTTGTAGGCTCATCAAATACCAATATCTCCTTTTTAGAGGCAATGGCAGATGCGATAGCAACCCTTTGCTTTTCACCGCCTGACAATGCCATAGGATGTGCATCTTTGAGATGGACCAGATTCAGATTTGTCAGAATCTCTTCGGCCAATGAGACATCCTCCTCATCCATACTCAGCAGAACCTCATCCAGAACACTTTCGGTGAACAGCTGATGGTTAACATCCTGCATTACCATATATGATTTTTTAAGACGGTCCTTTGATTTTAGGGAATTTCCGTCAAGGATAAGTTCTCCCTTACATGACCTCTTAAGTCCGCACAGGCAATTTGCAAATGTTGATTTTCCGGCGCCGTTTTTACCGATGATTGCAATTATCTCATTTTTTGGAACCTTGACATTGTCAATGTCCAGCGCTCGGGTCTTGCCGTAATTGAATCTGAAATTTTTAAATTCCATGAACTCTGAATTATTTGAATAGTATTCATTATGCTTAGCTGCAAGATCATCAAGGTTGAGCTGTCTCAGTCCCAGGTCCCTATAGTTTAGCCTGCTGAATTCATCCATAGACCACTCGTGAGTAATTTTTCCATCCTTTATGAATATTGCCCTGTCAACAACATCCCTTAAAAAGAATAGCTTATGTTCAGCAATGACCACTGTTTTTCCGCTTTCCTTCCATCTTTTAATGATGTCTCCCAAATCCCAGCTTGATGCTGAATCCAGGTTAGATGAAGGCTCATCCAGAATAAATATATCCGGGAAAACTGCAGATACCGATGCACATGCAATCTTTTGCTTTTCGCCTCCGGACAGTTTAAAAATGCTTTTGTCAAGAAGGTTATCTAAATTGAATTCATCAACTACATAATCCAGTCTGTTTCTAATCTCGCCAACTTCCATGCCTAAATTTTCACAACCAAAGACAATCTCGCTTGTTGTATCGACATTGAAAAACTGGGTCTTTGGGTTTTGAAAGACAGACCCTACATGTTTTGATATTTCATAAATGGGCATTTTACTTATCTTTTCACCCTTTAAATAGACTTCACCTTCCCGTTTTCCATCAAAAAAATTTGGAACAAGTCCGTTTAAAAAACGTGTCAGAGTGGTTTTTCCGCATCCGGATTCACCGCAGAGCAGAATAACCTCACCTTTCTTAATATCTAGATTAATGTCTTCCAGATTATTGTTAGATTCAATGTCATCATATGAAAATGTAACATTATCAATTTTAAGCAATGAAAACACCTCTTAAAAAATAATATGCATAAATCCCCAACCCTACAAATGAAATTGCCAGCATGAGATAATCAATTTTATTCAGACGCACTTCAACCAGATGAGTTCTGCCGTCGGGATTGCTTAATCCTCGTGTCAGTGAAGCAGCAGAAAGTTCATCTGCGGTTTTAACGGCACTGAGCAAAATAGGAATCATGTAAAATTCAACCAGTTTCAAAGGATTTTTCAATGATTTCAGGCTCAGTCCAAAACCTCTCATCTTCATTGCGTCAGTTATCGATTTGATTTCCTCGTAAACAGAGGGAACATATCTAAAAATTACAGAAAGGGGAATGGTTATTT
The DNA here is from genome assembly GCF_045539575.1 of Methanobrevibacter sp. Classification (GTDB taxonomy): domain Archaea; phylum Methanobacteriota; class Methanobacteria; order Methanobacteriales; family Methanobacteriaceae; genus Methanocatella. The sequence goes on along the minus strand of NZ_JAZQFM010000011.1, from coordinate 35,069 downwards.
CTTTTGGAATACTGCTTTTTTCCATTGAAGCAATGAATTCGCTCACTTTAGTTGAAGTTACTGTATAATAACCCATCATTAAAATCGGCAACATTCTGGTGGCAGTGTAGCTAAAGACTATCAGTAAAATAGAAACAATGCCTGTGGCAGTTGGAAGAATTTGAATCTGAACATATTTTGCAACAACATAGACTAAAATATAAACCAATGCTATTTTCTTTTGATTTGAAAAAAAGAGGCATATGGCTGGAATTAAAACTAAAATTCCACTGATATACAACGGCACTTCATTGAACACCATGAAACTTATCATAATCAATATTATTATTTTTGTTCTTGGATCTATGCTGAAATTTAGTTCTAATCCCATAGTTATCACTTTATGCTATGCCCGCTTTTTCAAAATGCTTTTTAAGTACGACTTTACCAATATATGCTCCGATTAAACCGGCAATGAATGTTACAGCAATCAATACGACCAACATTTCATTGGTTAAAAACGGCAATATGACATTGACATAGTCATTTCCCATTGAGGAGCGTATGGATTCCACAAAATAGTCCCTTAAAATGTAAAACGGCAACATGTTACCGAATACACCTAGAGCAAATACTGCATAACCCACAATTGAATGTTTTATTGAGGAGTAATCTCCCATTTTTATAATTACATCCGCAATTAATGCGCATAATGTAAATACCAATATAGGAATCCATGTGTGACCGCTTAAAAACATCACTAATCCCAAAATCAAACCCAGCAATGTGACCATTCCGAATTTGGAAACTCTAGTTAAAAATAACATGAATGGAATTCCACAAACCAATGCTGAGATTATTGGCAGCCCAATCATTAAAATTGGAATATATCCCAACATTCCGAAAATAAATATTACAACTATCAAGATTACTGCAAATATACCTACAGTAATCAAGTCTTTTACGTTTAACATATCGCTCATAAAATACCTCCGCTTTTTTTAAAAAAATTATGAGAATTAAGGGGAATTTAAATTTGCCATTCCCCGCTTAAATTTTGTAAATCGACCATTTTCTTGAATAGCCCATCTTTTTCCAACAATTCTTCAGGTGAACCTTTTTCAGCAATTTTTCCATCATCGAGAACAACAATCTTATCTGCATTTGCGATTGTACGCATCCTGTGTGCAATGATAATTACTGTTTTGTTCTTTATCAGCTCGGACAGCGCCCTTTGAATTTTGGATTCATTTTCAACATCCAAAAATGAGGTCGCCTCATCCAAAAGAATCACATTTGCATCCTTAAGCATTGCCCTTGCAATTGATATTCTTTGCCTTTGGCCTCCAGACAAAAGCTCCCCGTTTTCACCGATGACAGTATCATATCCATCCGGAAGTTTGGATACGAATTCATCACATTCTGCCAGTCTTGCAGCTTCTATAACTTCTTCATCTGTTGCATCTTTTCTTCCGACACGAATGTTTTCGAGAATTGAATTGTTAAATAGGATTACGTCCTGGAAAACTATGGAGAAGTTTTCCAAAAGCTTTTCAGAATCCAGTTTTGATAAGTCCTGACCTCCCAAAGATACGCTTCCATCCACAGGATCCCAGAATCTTGCAGCCAATTTTGATACGGTTGATTTTCCACCGCCTGACGGACCGACAAGTGCTGTAACTTCCCCCTGACGGGCAGTGAATGTTATATCACTCAAGACATCCTTCAAGTCATCATAATTGAAATTGACATTCTTGAATTCGACATCATATCCGTCCAGGGAATAATCGGTCATTCCTCCCTCAACGACAAGACTTTCAATCTCCTGAGCCCTAGCGATCTTATTGTCCATCATGAATATCTCTGCTAGAAACATCAGTCCGTTTTCCAGTGGAGAGTAAACTGTTGCGGAAGCTATCAGGAATATTAAGAATGTGAAAAGTGAAATCTGTGAGTTCATAATCAGGTATGAACCTACAAGAATTACTGACACGATTCCCAGATTCAGTACCACCTTGCCTGTGATGACACCTGCTGCAGACATCAGCTCTGCCCTAAGTCTTGATTTTTCTATTGTTGAAGTCAAATCAGTGATTTTGCCGTAATATTCATTTTCATAGCTGTATGATTTCAAATCCCTGATTGATTCAATGCATTCCTGCATGGCATCACCGCAGTTAAGCAAATCAGCCATTACCACATCTCCACCCTTGTAGATAAGCCTTTTGGAGATGAACAGTATTATGAATGCAACTGGAACAACCCATAAGAGTGCTATGGACAATCTCCAATCAAAGAAAAACATTCCTATTGAAACTAGGCATAATGAAAGAATTGAACCCAAAAGCTGCGGAACGGCATGTGAGAAAACATGCTCCAGGTCAGTGCAGTCATTCATGATTGTTGCTGTCAGGTCAGCCAAGTCCCTGTTTTCAAAAAATGACAATGGGAGCTTTCTTAGGTTTTCACCGAGATTTATCCTCCTGTTTTCACTTTCAACATATGTTGTATTGAACACGAAGTGATATTGTTTCCATGCAAATGCAAATATTATTCCCAGGACAATCAGTATCAATAAAATGAACATTCCCAAATTTGGATCAATGATTTCGCCACCTGTCAACGGCTCTACCCACATGTAAATGAGCAGCGCATATAAACCAACAGGAAACATTAAAGAAATGTCTAAAAGCGCTGTGTAAAGAATTCCCTTGATTAAATTATCGGAACCTTCTTTTGTAAGTCCAAATCTTTTTATGAAAAACTCTGATATCATCATATCGCCTCACTTTTAACTTTCCATTGTATGGACTGGTTAAATTCATCCCACATTCTTGAATAAAGCCCTTTGCTTTCAACAAGGCTGTCGTGGTTTCCCTCTTCAACAATTCGGCCGTTTTCAACAACATATATCTTATCGACATTTTTAACTGTGGACAGCCTGTGGGCAATCATGATTACAGTCTTGTCTTCAGTGATTTTGGAAATTGCCTTTTGAATCAGGTATTCATTTTCAGGATCCGCCAATGCTGTGGCCTCATCCAGGATAATGATTGGAGCATCCTTAAGTATTGCCCTTGCAAGTGCGATTCTCTGCTGCTGGCCTCCTGAAAGATAAGTTCCCTCAGTTCCGATAACGGTATCGATTCCATCGGGAAGCTCCTCGATGATGTCGTCACATTGGGCCAGGCTCAATGCATTCCTGACTTCATCCCTTGAGGCTCCTTTCCTGCCGATAGCCACATTATTGTAGATGGAATCCTTGAATAAGGTAGTATTCTGGAACACGAATGAAATGTTTTTCATCAAATCCTCTGTTGAGATATCTCTCACGTCGATATCACCTACCTTTATTGAACCCTGATTAACATCCCAGAATCTTGGAATCAGTGATGCAATTGTGGTTTTACCTCCTCCGGAAGGTCCGACCAGCGCAACTGATTCATTTTCATTGATTTTAAGACTGACATCATTAAGAATATGCTCATCTGAGTCTGTCTCATCATAGTCGAAGTAAACCCCTTCAAATTCTATTGAATGGTTTTTAGGTTTTTGAGGATTTTCAGCTTCTTTCAATGGTTTTTCATTCAATATAGCTTCTATTCCCTCCAAAGCATAACTTGCAAGCATCCAATCCTGTGAAACTGTCATTATCCTATTCATCATGACAACGCATATCGGAGTGAATATTATATAGAACATGAAGTTTGCAAAAAATCTTGCATCAACAACAGATCCGGCAAGCAGTATTCCGGCAGGAATAAGCAATGCAAAAAATCCATTGATGGATACTGTGAATGCAGTCATCGGAAGTTGAGTTGAAAGGGAATATTCTGATGAGAACTTCCCATAATTTCTGATTGCATCAATGAAATTTTTAAATGAAAAAACACTTTGCTGAAATGCCTTGGTTACCGGAATTCCCCTTACATATTCCACCGCTTCTGAATTCATTTTTTCCAGGTATTTCTGGTATTCAGCCATGAAATTTTGAGATTCACCTGAAAACATCGGATACATGAAAACGAAACATAATATTATTGGAATCAAACAGACCAATCCCAAAAGCCAATCAAAACTAAACAGCAAGATTATGAATGCAATCGGGGTTACAACAGCTCCGGTCAAATCAAAGAGCTGATGGGCCAGAAATGTTTCTGTCTTGGCAGTGCTGTAATCGATTACCTTCCTTAAACCTCCGCTTGTGTGATTTGAAAAGTATCCCAAAGGAAGCTTAAGCAAATGCTTGACAGCTGCATCTTTCATATTTTTTTCATTTTTAAATGCAGATAAGTGGGTTCCCATTAAACCGAAGAAATTCAATACTATCCCAAGCACTGCAAATGCAAATGCATTGAATGCATATGTATCCAGGTTTTGGGCCTGAGTGAAGTTAGGAGCAACCGCTAAAAGAGCATTGACTACCTCCCAAATATAAATAAATGGAATTAACAAACTTATTGCACTTAAAGCTGATAATGCCATACCTATGATTGTAAGATATTTGTAATTACCAGAATAATTCAATAATCGTATAAATTTATTTTTACTTTGAGTATTTGACATAATAAACTCCTTTTGATTTAATTTAGGCTTACCTAAAAATTTTAACAGTCCTAAAAAGACAAAACACTTAAAATCACTTAAAAAACAAATAAAAGACAAATTTAAAGTATTTTTGTTAAAATTGAATAAATAAACCAATATTCACTATAAAGTATATGAAAAATAGATATATAAATCTATTTGAACTAAAAAGTCAAAAATTGTACCAAAAAGACAACTGTTAATTTTTGTATTGTGAAGGGGTGCATCCGATATAATCCTTAAATGCCTGGGAAAATTTTGAAGGTGAAGAATAGCCGACCATTTCAGATATCTCGGAAATGCTGTGTGTGCCCTCATCAATAAGTTTGCAGGCATAGTCCATCCTATAATCCTTTCTCCATTTTATTATCGGCTTTCCGTAAACTTCCTTGAAGCAATTTTTCAGGGATGTTTTGCTTATACCATATTTGCTTGCAAGCTCGTCAAGAGTTATTTTACCATCCAAATTTGAAATCAAATCGTTTTTGACATTTTCGACAATTTCAGCCTGTCTTTTGGAAAGTGAAATTGATTTTTCCTGGTTGAATTTGGTGATTGAAAAAAACAAAAGCAGTTCCAGACATTTCAGCTTATGATAAGACTCCATTATTCTCTCATCGACATTATACAGCTCACCTATAACATGATTAATCTTTTCATTTGACCTTATGAGAACGTAACCTCTGGATTTATGCAATTCTTCATAAAACTCAATCAAGTCAAAATCAGGAATATATTCCTTTACGTAATCATTGGCCACATCTACATCAATGAAAATCTCCAAACCATTATAATATCCCAAAGGAAAGTCTGAAAGGGTTTTTGTCAAATCATAAACGCTTATACATAAATCCCCCTTACCGAAATAGACTATTTTGTCATCTCCCACTGCATAGGAATATCTTCCATCAGCACAATGGTTAATTTCCAATAATCTGGCATTGAGTTTGCCTTCAAAAAACACTTCATCAATATTTTTCATTTGCATATCAATATAAGCCAGTATGACCCCTGGAAAAACAGAATAAGTTACCATCTTACCATATTTGGCATTTGGACCCAACTCAATTATTGTTTTATTTGATTCCTCTTTAATGTTGAAATCAGAAACCACCACTTCATCAAAAAGGCCGTAAAGATTTTCATTCATGATATTATCTTTAATTCAAAATCATATTTAAATTGAGAGTAGTAAAACATATCAGATTTAGTCAATATAATGGACACACCCCATACTGAAAACCGACATAATATTTAAATATTCATATTAAATAAAAATAGTCATAAGTAACTTTTATTGCACAAAACGAATTATAAGCAATGTTCAATAAAAATTACAAATTTTAAACTATTATTAATTTAATAATATTGGTGAGTTGATGAATTATAAGAAATTAGTCATTTTGTTTTTAGCCTTATTTTTAAGCATCAATTTCGTTTGTGCAGCCGATAATTCCACCAGTGAAATATTGGACACTAATCTAATTGAAATAAATGAAATTACAGCAAATGACAATGAAGATAATATAAATATTCAACAAAACGGAAATATTTCAGACAATGACTTTTTAGTAGCAGGTGCAGAACCTCAAAGTACAGATGCATTGCTGCAAAGCGAAGACGATTCCACTAAGGAAAATTTAAAACTTGTTAATTACACTAATTTTGTTAAAAATGGAGATACATATTATCTGTATTTGACAACTTCCGACGGAAAAGCAGTTGCAAATAAAAAATTAACTGTTGATTTTGATGGAAAAACCTACGAGAAAACTACCGATTCCAATGGCCGATTCGGCATTGCGGTTACATCCACTGCAACCAACAGTTCAATGAACGTTACTTTTAATGGAGACGATACCTACAATGCATTTAACAAATCAATTGAATTTTATATTGACAAATCACTTTCAATCACTATCGGAAATACAAAACTGCTTACCAAAGGATACTTGAGAATTTATCTGTCCGGACCAAAAAATTCCGTTGCAGGTAAAACAGTGAAGATAACCATTGGAGATAAAGTATTTACAACAAAGACAAGTGCAGAGGGATTTATTGTATTTAAACCTAATCTCAGCGCTAAAACATATACCGTGACAGTGAACTACAACAATTATTCCGTCTCCAAAAAGATCAAATGCATAAACGGCAATATAAAAAATCCGTTCACTACAAAAATCAAGACAGTGAATGGAGTTCCGGACATTGACGTCATGCCTAAAAACTTTGTCATGGCAGATAATGATGCCCAATACACACTTACAAAAGCACAATATCAGCAAGTGCTTAAAAGAGACAGCAATACCCTGTTCTTATATGGAAAACTGTCAAAATACACATTCTTTAAATCAAAAGCTGCATCTACATTTTACCATATCATCAAACGTGAGAAGTGGAACGTAATCGAACAGGCAATCAACATCAAAATGGTTAAAAAGAACAGCTATAAGTATTGGCCGGGCTCAATTACCGTTAATCTTAAAGGAAAATCACTGACATACTCTGAAGTTCGAGATATTCAAAATACCGAATATACCTGCGGACCAACATCAGCCAGTGTTTGCAGCCAGGTTTTAAAGAATTATTTCTCTGAAAAATACTTCCAGACTAAAGCACATGTAACCCATGGAGTCAACATTAACGTTCTTAAAAGTGTTCTGCAAAAGAACAACTTCAAGGCAACTTATTTCTACACAATGAGTTCTGCAATAAAACAGCTGGCTAAAGGCGGAGCTGCATTAATTGCGTATTTGCCTAACCATTATGTTTCAGTCATTGACGTGAGCAAGGACGGCAAAAAGATTTTAGTGAGCAACTCCTATGGAGCGTATAACGTAGGCGGAGACACCAAGATCCCGACAAACTGGGTGACACTGAAAAAGTTCAATGCAAAATTCAAAGGTGTCGGTTTAGTAGTTAAACTGAATTATAAATTGACCAAAACTACAAAAAACAAAGTCAAAACCTGCTATTTGAATATGGGTTCAAATTGGTCTAGACAGAATACAAATGAAAGAATTCCGGATGTTCCGATTTAAAATAACTCATATATATTAAGCGGTTATAATATTAAACTTCAAATAATAGTTAAGGTGCAAAATGCCGAAACTATTATCTTTAACTTTTTTTTTGAAAAAATAACATTTAAATCAAAATATTATACTTCAATCAATACATATAAAAACTTTTAAAACAAAAATTTTATTATAATAAAAAATTACAGGAAAAATGTAAATGTCATTCAATAAAGATGAAATGTTAATAATGCCTGCAGTTGACATTAAAGATGGAAAATGCGTTCAACTCGTTCAAGGCGAACCTGGAAGTGAAATGGTTAAAATTGACAATCCTGAACTTGTTGCAAAACACTGGCAGGATTTGGGAGCTAAAAATATCCACGTCATTGATTTGGACGGAACCATTAATGGAGTGGCAAGCTTTGAGATTATCAAAAAGATATTGAAAGAAATTTCAGTTCCAATCCAGCTTGGAGGCGGAATCAGAAGCGTTGAATATGCTCGCCAACTGTTGGATTTGGACATTGAAAGATTGATAATCGGAACCATGGGAATTCAGCATCCCGAAACCATTGAAGAGCTTTCAGACGAATACGGATCTGAAAGAATCATGATTTCACTTGACAGCAAAGACAACAAGGTAGTCATAAAAGGATGGCAGGAAAAAATTGACAAATCCCCAGCGGAAATTTCACAGAAATTCAAAGAGCACGGAGCAGGAAGTATCCTGTTTACAAATGTTGATGTGGAAGGCCTTTTGGGCGGATTTTACGCAGAACCTGTAGAAGAGTTGAAAAAATCTGTTGACTTGCCTATCGTTTATTCCGGAGGAATTACAACAACAGATGACCTTAAAAAATTAAATGAAAGCGGTGTGGAAGGAGTAGTAATCGGTTCTGCACTTTATACTGATAAAATTGATTTGACTGAAGCTTTAAAATACCAAAAGAGGTTATGAAATGAAGATAATGGCGACCGGAACATTCGACATACTCCACCCGGGACATGGAGTTTACCTGGAAGAATCTAAAAAACTAGGTGGAGAAGATGCCGAGCTTTATGTTGTTGTTGCAAGAGATGCAACCGTTGAAAGGCGTAAAAGAGTGCCTATCGTTGGAGAAGAACAACGACTGGAATTAATCAAAATGTTAAAACCCGTAACTGATGCTTATTTAGGCGATGCGAACGGTGACGTGTTTAAAATCGTTCGTGAAATCGACCCTGACATAATTACTGTAGGAGCTGACCAAAACCACGATATTGGCAAACTGCAAGAGGCAATTGACAAAAGAGGCCTTAAGGCAAAAGCCGTACGTATAGAAAAATATCGTGACTGTGAGCTTGACAGCAGTTGTAAGATTATTAGAAAAATTCAGAATACTGATTTTAAAGGAAAAATTATGGATCATTGTGAAGATTAGGAGATTATAATATGTTTAAAGTAGCTATAATAGGAGCAAGCGGATATACTGGTGGAGAACTTTTAAGAATGCTTTTAAACCATCCTGAAGTTGAAGTGACCGATATCACCTCAAGACAGTATGATGGAATGCCAGCACATAAGATTCACCCACACATAAGAGATTCCGGACTTGAATTTTCAAATAAAAGTCCATCCGAACTTGACGTAGACGTTGCATTTACCGCAACTCCACACGGAGCATCAATGAAAATCGTTCCTGAACTTTTAGAAACCGGAATGAAAGTAGTTGACTTAAGTGGAGATTACAGATACAGGGACACTGCAGTATACGAAAAATGGTATGGAATGGAACACACCGACAAGGAAAACAAAGGTGCGTTCGGACTTCCGGAATTGTACAGGGATGAAATCAAAAAGGCAAACCTCGTTGCAAACCCAGGATGTTTCCCAACAGGAGCAATTCTATCCTCATATCCATTGGTTAAAAACAATTTAGTGGATAGGATAATTATCGATTCCAAAACTGGAGTCAGCGGTGCTGGAGTCAAAGCATCTGCAACTACACATTACCCTAACATTGCAGATAACGTCAATCCATACAAGATATCCTCACACAGACACATGTCTGAAATCCAACAGGAATTGCATGGATTTGAAGATGTTAAAGTATCATTCACCCCACACCTGGTACCAGTGATTCGCGGAATCCAAACCACAAGCCATAGCTTTTTAAATGATGAAAATATAGATATTACCCCAGAAGAAATTAGAGAACTTTACATAAAGGAATACGGTGAAGAATTCTTCATAAAACTTATGGATGAAGGCGAAATACCTCATTTAAGTGCTGTTAGAGGATCTAACTTTGTACATATCGGTGGATTTGAAATAGATGAAACCGGAAGAGTAGTGATGCTTTCAGCAATAGATAATCTTGTTAAAGGTGCATCAGGCCAAGCTATACAGAACATGAACATTATCCTTGGCATTGATGAGACCGCAGGATTAACTCACTTTGGTCTTCACCCTTAGGAGAGTACAATGACAACTTTAATAATTTATTATTCACAGGGAGGAACAACCGATTTGGTGGCTAGAACACTAGCTAAAAAATTAGGTGCATACCTTCTTAGAATTCAAGACTTAAAAAATCGTGAAGGATTTGCAAATAGATTATTATCTTCAATAAGTGCGTTTAGAGAAAGCAAAACAGAAATTGCCCCTGAGAGTGTTGATTTGACACCATATGATACAATTTACTTTGGAACACCTACATGGTCAGGAAATCCGACACCTGCAATATTGACTATGATTGACAGATGCAATTTAAGAGGAAAGGACGTTGTCTTATTTGCCACCATGGATTCAAACCGTGGGGACGCAAATATCGAAAGGCTTGAAGAAAAGGTTAAAATGCGTGGAGCACGTGTAATTGAAAGCTTTACCATTGCAACCAAAAACAAAAGTCCTGAAAAATTAATCTCCGACACTGAAGCGATTATTGAAATGAAAGATTTGATGATGTATAGAAGGTAGTTTGAATGACCAAGAAAGACAAATCAGAACTAAAAATCAAGGCTATTGAAAACGGTACAGTAATTGACCACATCACTGCAAACAAGGCAATATACATTTTAAAAGTTTTAGGTCTTCCTGACAGTGAAACACAAAACGTCACAATAGCTATGAACGTTTCTTCTGGTGAAATGGGAAGAAAAGACATTTTAAAAATTGAAAACAGGGAACTTGATTATCAGGAGTTAAATCAAATAGCTTTAATTGCTCCTCAAGCTACAATAAACATTATCAGGAATTTTGAGCCTGTTAAAAAATACAAAAGCGTGTTGCCTGACAAGATCACTTCAATTTTGAAATGTACAAATCCTAAATGCATTACAAATTATGAAAATGAACCTATAACACCAATTTTTAATGTTATCCAGGATTATCCTCCTGTCGTCAGGTGTCATTACTGTGAAAAATTAATAAAAACAGAAGATATCGAAAAACAATTCGAATAATCTTCTAATTTTTTAAATAATCTGCTAATCTTTTAGATAATGCAAGTATTGTTAATATTGGTGGTTTTCCAGGTGATATTGGCAATACGCTTGCATCACATACAAACAAATTATCTATTTCTGTTTCCAAATTACTGTTTACAATTTTTCCGATAGGCGCAGTTCCTCCAGGATGCGCACCGCGGTATACTGTTGAACCTATAGTTTTCGGGTCAACTCCGGCTTTTTCTAAAATGAAACCTGCAGTAGCTACCCCTTCTGCAAGATATCTTATATCAGTGATTGTATTTGTTTTTGTGACATTGCCTTCGCTGTCCACACTACCTACAGACTCATCAGGTGTTTTAACCATGATTGAAAGAATATCAGTATCCTCAACATCCCCATATGGAATGTTTGCCCTGATAAATGATGAAAAGTGAGGAGATAATACGAAGTTTTTACCCACAACCAATCCTGCCATCTGAACTTCAGTGTTGAATTTAACGTCCTTGAGGTATCCTCCGACACTGACGAAAGGATCAAAGAACAGCTCTTCACCTGCAGCATCTATTCCTGAATTTTTCAAAATCACAGCAGTGCTTATTGCACCGGCACACAAAACGACCTTGTCCGCTTCAAGAATATTTTCCTCCCCGTCTTTGACATATTTAACGCCGCATGAGCCAGAATTACTGATTACTTCGATTACTTCTGCATCGGTGATTAATTCTGCACCCGCTTCGACAGCCTCATCAACAAAATCCTTTCCAGTCCATTTTGCATCTACAGGACATCCGAATGCACACCTTCCGCACTGAATGCAGTCCTCTTCACGGATTGCCTTAGGCATTTTGCATACTTCAAGACCCAATTCGGAAGCGGCATCCAAAAATAGCTGGGTTCCTTTGCCTATGTGTGAATCATCAAGTTCATGAACACCCACAAGGTCTTCCACATATTCATATTCATTTGTCAAATCGATGCCGTATTCGTGGAGTTCCTCATCAAGTGCCCTTACCATATTTGCCATTGATACCGCTGTAGAACCTCCTACACAGGTTGTTGACAGCAAATCAACGCTTGAATCATATTTATCATAACAGTTAAGGGCATCCTTAGTATCTATATAAGGGCCTTTTTCTAAAATTATTACTTTTTGACCGTTTTTAGCCAGTTCACGAGCTAGAATCCCTCCGCCAGCACCGGTCCCAACAATGCAAATCATATTCTCACCAAAATTATATCACTTGTTATATAACTTGCTTTTAATATAAAAAACTTGGCAACAATCGACAAATTTATTTAGGCATGCCAAAAATATATTATATTGGTGATAAAATGAAATTCTCAAAAATTTTGATTGCAGCTTTACTTTTAATCTGCGCAATAGGAATAGTATCCGCTGCAGCATTGCCTGAAATTCAAGTACCAAATACCTTTAAGGATTTAGGTGACGGAAGTTACAGCAATGAAGCGGATGGCATAGACATAGACATATACAACGACACCGACTTAAAAGATTATTTCACAAACGACACCGCAGTAAAACACACTGTTGCTGCTGGAAAAATCAATAACACATATACTTTTACCGACGGTGTTAACGATATATCTGGAATTAACGAACTTGTGACAATCAATGGTGAACAATTTGTCATAGAAATTTCTACACAGGGCAATTTTACCGACTCCCAGCTTGACAAATTCTATAACGCACTGGAAGAAGTAAACAAGTTAAACAAATTAACTCCAGAAGACCCATCCACATTATAAAATAATGTTATATCCCAACATTATTTATTTTTCTTTTTTTAATTTTACCACACAAAATCATCGCTGAAAAAAACTTTTATTAACATTAAAAACAATATATATTACATTAATAAAAGTTTGAGGGATTTAAATGGAAGAATATATTGATTTATTCGAAAAAGTTATTGAAAAAACAACCCCCAAAGTAGATTACATAGATATCCGCTCCGGAATTGGTGAAAATACTTCCATAGTAATGAAAGATGGAGACGTAGATGAAATTAACACTGGAATGAGTTTAGGAGCAAGAATCAGAGTGTTAAATAACGGAGCATGGGGTTTTGCATATACAACAGACTTATCAAAAATTAATGAGATAACCGAAACCGCTATCAAACTATCCGAATCACTTAAAGGAGACGTCAAACTAAGTGAAAGCGACGTCGTTAAGGACAACATAGCAGTGGATGTGAAAATACCTTTCAAGGACATATCAATTGATGAGAAAAAAGAGATCATGAAAGATGCAAGCGATGCTGCTTCAATTGATAAGGTAAACAGTACCACAGCAGGATATTCAGACAGCGAAGTGAAAGAGCTGTTCATGAACAGTGAAGGCTCAGAAATCCAGGTTAAAACATCAAGAGTCAGAATGGCATTGAATGCATCTGCAACTGACGGCGAGATTATTCAATTTGGTCACGGCAGCCTTGGTGGAGTGAAAGGATTTGAAGTGATTGGCGATGCTGACATTGAAGAGTTTGGAAGAAAAATAGGTGAAAAGGCCGTAAGATTGCTTGATGCAAAACCTGCACCTTCCGGACAGTTTACAGTAGTGGCAGACCCTGAACTAACAGGCGTTTTAATCCACGAGGCATTGGGACACGCTACAGAAGGAGACTTAATCCTGCAGAACGATTCCATCCTCAAAGACAAGATTGGTGAGCAAATCGCATCAGACATTGTCAATATCTTTGATGACGCAAGCCGCAAGGACGGATTCGGATATTTCCCATATGACGTTGAAGGAATTAAAACCAAACCTAATCAATTGGTAAAAGACGGAAAACTGATATCCCTTTTAAATTCAAGGGAAACAGCATCACAACTTGGCATGCAATCATCCGGAAATGCAAGATCACTTATTGCAGACAAGCCAATTGTCAGGATGAGTAACACTTACCTCCAGCCTGGAGACAATACCTTTGAAGAGTTGCTTGAAGATATTCCAAACGGAATATACCTCAAAGGTTCAAGAGGAGGGCAAGTGGATACAGGTAAAGGAATTTTCCAGTTTAACGCAGCTGAAGGATATCTTATTGAAAACGGTGAGCTGAAAACACCTGTAAGGGACGTTTCACTTTCCGGAAATATCCTTGAAACCCTAAAAAATATTGATGCAATTGGAAATGACTTCAAACTTAGCGTAGGATTCTGTGGAAAAGACGGTCAGACAGTTCCTGTAGGAGACGGCGGACCTCACACAAGAATATTAAATGCATTAGTCGGAGGAATGGGATAATGATTAGTGAGAGAGCTGGAAATTATTTATTGGAACTTGCAAAAGAAGCTATCGTATATTATTTAGCAACCGGAAAGAAATTAGAGGTTCCAAGTGATTATCCAATCGAATTGGATGAAAAATTAGGCGTATTCGTTACATTAAATGAAAATAACATGTTGAGAGGCTGCATCGGATATGCAGAACCAATTGAACCTGCAATAACCGCAACAATCGAAGTTGCATTAGCGGCCGCATTCAACGATCCAAGATTTAATGCAGTTACAGAAGACGAATTTGAAAATCTTGACTTTGAAGTTACAGTCCTTACAAAACCTGAAATGATTGTTGTGGCCCATCCGGACCAATACTTTGATGAAATTGAAATTGGTGTTGACGGTTTAATCATTCAGAAAGGATATTCAAGAGGACTATTGCTTCCGCAAGTAGCAACAGAAAATGCATTCGGCATTGAAGAATTTTTAGAACATACCTGCATGAAAGCGGGAATCAGTGCGGACAGCTGGATGGATGAAAGCTGTGACGTGTACAAATTCCAAGGACAAATATTTAAATAAGTGATTAAGATGATGATTCCAACAATACCTACGCCTGAAGAGATATTGGACAAAGGATTCAGCCGTGGTAAAAAACAAGCAGACCTCATGAGGTCCCAAAAGATACCTAAACACCTGAAAGGTAAAAGGATTGAAGAGAGAAGAGTGGTGACCTCCTGTCAGGTCATTAAAGACAAACTAAAATCAATCATTGATGCAGTTCCTGAAATTGAAAGCATGCATCCGTTTTATCAGGATTACATAGACATTACAGTCGGAGTGGATGATTTAAAACAATCCCTCGGAGCTTTGAATTGGGCTTATGGGATTATTACCCAACTTGAAAAGGAATACGGTTCCAAAATTAGGAAAAATCCGTCTGAAAAGGCTACAGCTATTCAAAAACAGGCATACGGTAGGATTTCCTCTGTCGTAAACAAGATCAAAAAGGATTTGGACTTTTTGGATTTTGCAAAGCAGAACCTCAGAAACATGCCTACAATCGATTTTGATGCAAAAACCATTGTTATTGCGGGTTTTCCTAACGTAGGTAAATCAACACTTCTAAAACAGATTACCGGAGCGGACCCTCAGGTTGCAAACTATCCGTTTACAACAAAAGGTATCCAAATCGGTCACACCGAAAGACACTGGCAAAACGTTCAGATTATCGACACTCCAGGGCTTTTGGACAGACCTGTTTTGGAAATGAACGACATTGAGATGAATGCGATTGTAGCGCTGGAACACCTGGCCGATGCAATCCTGTTTATTTTTGATGCATCCGAAACCTGCGGATTCCACTTGGACAATCAGTACAATCTCCTAAAGCAAATCGAAAAGATATTTTCTGAAATTCCGATAGTTTATCTGTTCAACAAGATGGACCTCATTGAAGACAGGGAATATCTCAACGAATATATTGACGATGAGGAAAATGCAATTTTCATCTCAGCGATTGAAGGGGAAGGTATTGACATAATCAACAAGAAAATTGACACCATCAAAAAAATAGACCGCAGCTTTGAAGCTGAAGAAGAATACGATGACGACGATGATGAGTACTATTAAGCTAATTGAATATTAATTAAAATAAAAAATGTATGAAAGGAGAAATTAAAAAATGAAAATTACAGTTGCAGGTGTAGGATATGTGGGGCTTTCCCTTGCAGTTCTTCTCGCACAAAAACATGAAGTTACAGCAATTACAACAACCGAATCCAAAGCGGAAATGTTAAACAAGTTCATAAGTCCAATACAAGACGATGAAATAGAAAGATTCTTTGAAGAAGTGCGCAATGGAGAAAGAGAACTGAATCTCCACACAACTACCGACAAGGAAGCAGCCTACAAGAGCGCTGAGCTTGTCATTATAGCTACACCAACAAATTACGATGACGTAAATCATTTCTTTGACACATCCGCTGTTGAAGATGCAATAGAATGGACACTTAAGGTCAATCCGGATGTCTTGATGGTTATCAAATCAACAATACCTGTAGGATATACCGAATCAGTGCGTGAAAAATACGGAATAAAAAACATCATATTCTCACCGGAATTCCTTCGTGAGTCCAAAGCGCTTTACGACAATCTCCATCCGAGCCGTATAGTTGTCGGATGCGATGACGACCAAAAAGAGGAAGGACAGATGTTTGCAGACCTTCTTTTGGAAGGTGCAAGGTTAGAGGAAAAAAGAGCAGGTTTGGCTGAACAGGACATTCCAATATTACTGGCTCACCTAACAGAAGCAGAAGCAATCAAGCTTTTCGCAAACACATATCTTGCAGTAAGGGTCAGCTACTTCAATGAGCTTGACACCTACGCACAGACCAAAGGCCTTGACACCCAGATGATTATTGACGGAGTATGTATGGATCCACGTATCGGCGGACACTACAATAACCCGTCATTCGGATATGGAGGATACTGCCTGCCTAAAGATACAAAACAGCTGCTTGCAAACTACAAGGACGTTCCTCAGACCATGATCAAGGCTGTTGTAAATTCCAATGACGTGCGTAAGGAGTTCATTGCAAGCCAAATCATATCAAGAAACCCTAAAACCGTCGGTGTCTACAGACTAACCATGAAGAGTAACAGTGACAATTTCAGAGCATCCGCTATCCAGGGTGTAATGAAACGTATCAAAGCTGAAGGAATTCCGATTATCATCTACGAACCTACATTGGATGACGGAAGCGAATTCTTCAAATCCGAAGTGGTAAATGACATTGACCGCTTCAAGTCAGAAAGTGATGTAATCCTTGCAAACCGTTTTGATTCAGACATTCTTGGCGATGTTGCAGATAAGGTTTACACAAGAGACCTCTTTAGAAGAGATTAAATAATTTACTGGTGTTTAATTACTTAAACACTAACTTTTTTTTATTTTCCTTTTTTTAACATGATTTGAACAATAACATGCAAATCAACCAAATATTAAAATAATCATTAAATATAATTAAATTTATATAAATAATTGTAAAAGTCATGGAGGGGAAAAAATGGAGAACTGGCATTGGAGTCTGATTGCAGGGATATTATTCCTGATTATTACAATTTTCCTTGTGGTATTTAATCAAAAAATTACATTTGGGGCTGTCGCATCATTCATAGTAGCCGTATTCGGTATGTACCATGCAATGAGATCAAAGCCTTGAGTGATATTGAAACACTTAAAAATTATATCTAATTTTTACATTTTACACATAATTGCTTTAAAAGACAATAGTGAAAAAAATGACATATGAAAGAAGTTATAATCTGTTAAATTCAAAGTTCAGAGAATTGTTCTTTCCGACATTGCTTGCTGCAATAGCCGGTAATTTTGCGCTTATAGCTGACGGACTCATAATCAGTGCGCTGTTAGGTCCGATGAATCTGTCAGTCATTCAAAGTATAGAGCCGTTAGCCCAGTTTGCCAATGTAATTTATTGGATGATAGGATTTGGAGGAACTATACTTGCAACCAGTGCAAAGGCAAATTTCAAGGAGAAAAAAGCAAATCAGATATTCACGTTGTCACTTATAAGCATACTAATTATCTCACTTTTAGTTACCGTATTGGGACTGCTGTTTCCAGACATCTTCCTGCAGGCATTATGCAATTCCAGTCAGCTAAGACCGCTGGTTAGCGGATATTATATGCAGTATCTCATTACAATACCAATAATGTGTTTTTTTATTGTTCTGGCATACTTCGCTAAAACAGATAACTTTGTCCAGCTGCAGTTCAGGGCGTTTCTTATGGCCAACATATTAAATGTGGTGTTTGACATTGTCCTCATAAAATATACTAATCTGGGAGTGAGCGGTGCCGCATTAAGCACTACATTGGGATATGTCGTAGCAACAGTATACCTTTCCAAATATATTTTTGACTCAAAGCGCACACTAAAACTTGTTAAAATTGATATTGGCGAATCAGTGAAGGATCTCTTGAACATCTGTAAAACAGGATTTTCCGCATCTTCCGTCGCACTATATCAGTCAGTGAAACTGATTATTGTTAATTTCCTGATTCTTGGAGCTTTAACAAATGTAGGACTGGTCGCATACAATATGTGCTGTAATGTACAATTGCTGGTAAGCATATTCATATTCGGTACGGCACAGTCCATTTTACCTATTGTAACTGTTTATTTCCAGGAAAAAGATTATAACGGCGTAGAATATGTTGCAAGAAACTCGTTGAAGATTACAGTATTATTCGGAATAGTTTTCATGTTGCTCTTTACAATATTCCCTCAATCCATACTGTTCGTATTCTCTGTAAAAAATCCGTCAGACATTCCAGTCGTGATGAACGCAGTCAGAATTTTCTCATTATGCATATTGGCCTATTCAATAAACTTCTTATATATTTTCTATCTCCAGTCAATACAAAACAATAAAATTGCAAACATTGTCACACTATTAAACGGACTGATATTGCCAGTGGCATTCGTGTTCATTTTCTCAACCGCCAGAAATGAAAACGGAATATGGTTTGCATTCGTGCTTACAGAAGTAGTTACACTGATATTCATTTACCTATACTCAAGATACATTAACAAAAAGACTGACGGAGAATACTCCGGATTATTCCTGAAAAAACAAAATGACGCAAATGAGAAGATGATGGAATATACAATTGAGGGCAATGAAAATGAGGGAGTCTACCTGTCAAGACAGATTCAGGAATTCCTGCCGAAAAGCAAATCCTACACTTTTGTTAGTTTAGCGGTTGAAGAGATAACCGTTTACATTATGGACATAAATGATAAACTGGACTGGATTGACATAATCATCAGGGACAACGACGAATCCACAATCATTTCAATAAAGTATTCCGGAAAAGGATACAATCCCGAAGAAGATCCTAACTTGGATTCAGACAATATCAGAATGCTGCGCTCCATTTCAGACAATATAGACTATTCCCAGATATTAGGTTTAAATAATACAGTCATAACCATCAACAAGTAATCATAAAATTTCAATAATCCACCCAATTTTCTTTTTTATTAAAATTTTATTTTTAATATTTAAACTAATTTAAACTACCAGATATTAATTTAATTGAATTTACTACTGTTTTTTTAAGTTTAAAGATGCAAGTGAGTGCTTACATTCGAAAAACTTTATAAATAATGTTTGATATAGAAATAAACAATGAAATGAACTGATAAAAAAATAAGGGATTAAATTCAAAGTAACTGGTGATAATATGAACTTAAAAAATTTAATTAACACAGGACTTAACAGTATGCAAAATTCAAATGAAGGAATTAAAAAACAAAAAATATTCAATGATCAATACTGCGAAAAAAAATCATTTGACGTTAAAATTCAGGAAGTAAAACACGGAATAAACTGGAAAAACGACTTCTTTAAATTTAAAACCCAAATATTTTAATTCCGAATTACTTCATGAAAAACAATGAATGGGGATGGCTATATTAACATCCCCTTATTAATTTTAAAAAAAAATCTTAAAAAAAACATTGAACCGTTTATTATTTTTACATTGAGAATCAAAAAATAAAAAAATAGTAAATGATAGAACTTAATCACCACAATTAGTCGTAAGGTCCATCATTGTCATTGTAATCATCATAATAATATTCTCTTTCACCATCTTCATCGATATAATAATCATTAGGACCTGGTGCATTTGAAGTAGTATTTTGTGTTGCATTAGCAGCAGGAGTTGTGTTAACAGCATTGTTAGATGTATTAGCTACTTTATTAGTGTCTGCAGGTTTTACATTCTTATTTTGAGTGAGGAATACGCCTGCACCAATTGCAACAATTAACACTGCGATTACTGCAATAATTGCTATTGTCTTTTTGTCCATATTTTCACCTCCAAATATACTCTTTTTTTAGATGCATATATATGTTTTGAAAAAAATTCAGAAAAAATATTCAAAAACAATAAATATGACAAATAAATTTAACATTATGAAAAATAAGTTCAAGTTTTCTTTAATTTCATTAACACTATTCAAAAGTACCTTAAAAAAATTAAAGAATATGAAAACGGAGTTTGTTTAATTTCACTCCAATCAAACAGCACTATGTCAACTAAGAAAATAACCTCCAAAATTCTTCAAATAAAGCACCACAACAATATAAAATAAAATATAAAAAGAATTACTTTTTAGTAACTTTTAGTAAATTTAATCGATAAGTTTATATACTAACAAAAAGTAAATAAAATACAATCATACAAAAATCCTTAAAAGGAGTGTGAAAAATATGGTAGATTCAGATACAATCGAAACCAAAATTTCTGATAAAAAAGAAGAATTTGATGAAAAAGTCGAAGACAAAAAAGAAGAATTCGACGATTTAAAAGAAGAAACCAAAGAAAAAATCGAAGATAAAAAAGAAAAAGGCAAAAATCTTGCTGACAATGTTATCAACGATTTATACAAAAGCATTGATGATTTCAAAGAAAACATCAAAAACATGCAAAAAAATGCTGATCAAAGATATCAAGATTACAAAAAATCAACTGTTCAAACTTTAGACATCGATTTAGTAGAAACCAGTGATGTTTACTACATCAAAGCAGCAGTACCAGGTGTCAACAAAGAAGACATCTTAATCGAAGCTGGCGACAATGACATTACTATTGAAACCACTTTCACCCCTTACATCGAAGAGTTCGATGAAGAGGACGAAGCTGAAGTAATCGTTTCCGCTATTAAATCAGGCAGATGTGTAAAAACAGTCAGATTTGAAAACAGCATTGATATCGAAAACATCAAAGCTAAATTCAAAAACGGAACTGTTGTCATAACACTTCCAAAACTAATCATACCAAAACATAAAGTAAATGTGGAATAGATTTTTCCACACTTTTTCTCTTTTTTAAAAGGATTTATCATTAAATCGATAAGTTCTTAATTTTTCTTATTTTGTAATTTTCCCAATTGTTTCATATTTATTTTTCCAAATTAAGCATACTCATAGATTATTTTTTTATTTTTAAATAATTATTATTTTCATTATTTTTTCAATGCAAAAATGGATAATAACATTTAAATTTAAAAACAAACCAAAATTAACATAAATAATAAAAAAATGGCAAAAAACTAAATAACTGACAAAGCACTTACTAAAAATAATGCCAAAAACTTGGAGAAGCTACAATGACTAACAGGAAAACATTAATACTATCTGTAATTTTTGTGTTTCTTTTTTTAATAATTTCATCAGTTAGTGCCAATGAAAATGTGAGCTGTATTGAAGATGCAGGAGCAGATATTGTTAACATTGATGAAAACACAAAGACATTTAGTGATTTAACGAAGGAAATAGAAGATGCGCCGGACGGAAGTGTAATCAACCTCACTAGTGATTATGTTTATGATTCCGGTGATAAAACTGGAATTGTAATAAACAAAAGCATTACGATTAACGGAAATAATCATAAAATTGATGGAAATTCACAGTCAAGAATTTTCAGAACCTTTGAAGGCAACATTACTTTAAATAACCTCATTCTGACAAATGGATTTTCAAACCGAGGCGGAGCAATTTATAACGACAACACCATCCTATTAAATAATATAATTTTTAAAAACAATCATGCTGATGAGGGCGGAGCAATTTTTAGCGGTTTTGACTCCACCAGGGAGGATATTCAAACATGCATTAACAATTGTATTTTTGATGGCAATTCTGCAAAATCCGGAGCTTCAATATATGTGATTTCTGTATATTCCCCTAGCGGCGAAGATAGTGATGACGATTCTGATTATAATGACAGCTATGATGATATGAACAGTTCTGATATTGATTACAGTTACGATAATGTGGACGGTTCTGATTTTAATGAAAGTTATGATGATGAAAATACTTCTTATAGTGATGAGGAAGATTATGATGATGAAGATTATGAAGAGCCCGAAATTTTAGACGCTGTCATCATTAACGATTCAATATTTAAAAACACTGATAACTGTTCAAACGGATTGATATTTTTCAATATTCCTCGTCCTATAAAAATCATAAATGCCACTTTTGCAAATTCCACATCAATATATGGAACTGCATTTACAAGTAGCGTAGGTGCGGAGTTAAGCTGCTTTAACTGTTCATTTGTGAATTTGCATGCAGATATTTCAGGAGGAGCAATATGCGGCAAAGGTATTGCCTGCCTATTTGACAATTGCAGTTTTATAAACACCTCCTCCAAAGGCAATGGTGGAGCAATATGTGTTAATTGCAATGGAGGTAATGTTGAGATTATGAACGATATGAAAATCAGGAATTGTAAATTTATAAATACACAAAGTAATTATGCGGGAAGTATTGCATATTCCGGATCAAAACTGAACATTTCAGATACAATTTTTGAAAACAGCTCTGCTGCATATTCAGGAGGCGCCATTTATACGATACTGTCTGAAGTAAACATCAATAATTCAACATTTAAAAATTCCAGACTCACTTCCAAAGTTGATAAAGAATGCAATGGAGGTGCAATAAGAGTATTTCATGGAAAACTGTATGTAAATGATACAAAATTCATCAACAACTCCTATAATGCAATATACAGTGAAATGAATGAATATCATATAACAAACTGCTTCTTTAATAATAATACAGAAGCTGTTCGCAGCATATTCCCCAAAAATGCTGATTTGAACAATAACAATTATACAAATGATGCATTGGCAGAAAATATTGACCCTGAAGGTTATTATACTTTTATAGTCAATACAACAGGTCTTCCTTTGAATTTGGTTAAAAATGAAATCATTGTAGAAAATCTTCCTTCACGTTTCAATTCATGTGATTTCGGATGGATTTCATCTGTTAAAGACCAAAGCATTTCCGGTGCATGTTGGGTCTTTTCAACTTGTGGAGGAATTGAGGCCGCACTTCTGAAAGCTACAGGCATTGAATTTGAATTGTCTGTAAACAATATTGAGAAAAATTTGTTGTATCCTCAAAGATATTGCATAAACAGCGAAGAAAACGGAGGATATGCGACTGTTGCCAGTGAATATTTATTGAGCTGGTACGGTGCAATTTCTGCAGACAAGGAGCCTTTTGATCCATATGGATTTATAACCAGACCTGTAATTGCCTCTGATGCAATTCATCTTCAGGACATTATATGGTTTGACCCGAATGTAAATTTAACCAGAAATGATGAAATCAAAAGAAATATCCTTAAATACGGTGCAATAACAACCACCATGAGTTTTTTCTTTGTATCTGAATATCTGAATAATGAAACAGGTTCATGGTATTCTCCGGAGTTTTCAATGGGAAATCATGCAGTCTGCGTAGTTGGATGGGATGATAATTATTCTGCAGATAATTTCAATGTGATTCCTCCGGGTGACGGCGCATGGATTATCAAAAACAGTTATGGTCCTGAACTCTATGACCACGGATACAATTATGTTTCATATTATGACAAAACATTCTTCCAATACACTGAAAACGTTGCATTTATTTTTGAAAACACTGAAAACTACAATAAAAATTATCAGACTGACATTTCAGGCATAGTAAATATTGTTAATGGAACATATGACGCATATAAAAATCAGTACACAGCAATTGATGATGATTTTATAAGCGCTGTGGGAACATACTTCGGCTGTGAAAATGAAGAATATACATTGAAAATTTATGTGAACGGCAAATTGAAGATTACACAAAGCGGCAAAGCACCGTTTAAAGGATTTCACACAGTTCCATTGACAAAAGACATTCCTATTAAAAAAGGAGATAACTTCACTGTTGTCATGGAGAAATCTTCAGTGCCTATAATTACTGATTTTATTTACCCTACATTTAAGGGCCATTCCTTGGTTAGAAATGAATCAGGATGGTATGACTTATCTGATAATTCAACTACCGCTTCTTTAAAAGTCTATACTAAAGAATTAGTTAATTTAAGTGTACAGATTAACGCAGCTAATGTAAATACTGTTTACAATGGAGGCAAATACCTGACTGTCACTGTTAAGGATGTTTTTGGTGATGCGCTCAATGGAGTTAAGGTCACAATCAAGCTTTCAAACGGTAAAACAAAAACTTTAACAACAAATTCCAAAGGGCAGGTTAAATTTTTAACCAATTCCCTGGCTCCAAATACATATCGTGCAACAGTTACCGTTAATGCATTTGAAAAATACATTAAAACAACATCAACCGCTAAGATTGTTGTTAAAAAAGCAACTGTGAAATTAACCGCCAAAGCTAAAACATTTAAAAAATCCGTGAAAACTAAAAAATACACTGTAACTTTAAAAACCAACAAAAACAAGGCAATGAAAAATACTAAAGTTACCCTGAAAGTCAACGGTAAGACATACACAGCTAAAACCAATTCCAAAGGTCAGGCTACCTTTAAAATTACCAAATTGACTAAAAAAGGCAAGTTCACCGCAACCATTAAGTATGCGGGAAGCAAGTATTATAACTCAAAATCTGTAAAAGCTAAAATTACTGTTAAGTAGGTGGATATCCATCTACAAACCTTATTTTTTTCACAAGATAGCAGTGAATTTTCAGAGATTGCAATAAAAATAAGAAAAATAAAAAATAGTAATGTAGGTAAACTACATTTTTTAATATCTGACTTTTCCGATGTGTCTTGTAGCACCAGGATCTTCATCATTGAAGTGTGCCAGGTAATATACAAACCATTCAAGAGGAATTACAAGTATGAACGGAGACAATAGCTTGTCAACGCTTGCATAGTCTTCAAGGTCATATATTATTGTTTTAGTCTCCAGATTTTCACAAAAATCAATGGTTTTTTGGGTAATTTCATCGGATTCCAAATCAGATTTCAAGATTATTACAGGAACGTCCTTTTCTACCCTTTCAATTAAACCATGCCTGAATTCAGCTGAGTATTCAGGACATGCGTGCTTGATTGCACCTTCCATAAGCATTGTCATTGCAAGCTTGTATGCAAGACCGAAGTTCGGACCGCTACCCATACAGTAGAATATGTCCTCATCGGCGTATTTTTCAGCCAATGCCTTGTTTTCATCTTCAGTAAGCAACAACAGTTTTTCAATCATTTTAGGCATGTCTGCAAGTTCTGCCAATAGCTCGGTTTTATTTTCATAATCTGATGCCTTGAACAGAATTTGGTACAGGCAGGCAAGTTGAGCAATATAGGTTTTTGTACCTAAAATAGCTGTTTCAGTTCCACCTCTAGTCACAATTGGAGTTTTAGCTTCTTTGGTCATTGAACTATCAGGTTCATTTGAAATTGAAACAGTGTGAATGCCAAATTCATTAGCTCTTCTAAGGGATGTTAATGTATCGGCAGTTTCACCAGATTGAGAAGTAAATATTGCTATAGAATTTTCATTTTCGATTAGTTTCTTGTTATAGTAGAATTCGTAACCGGTATATACTTCAATATTGATATTGGTACTGGACATTCTGATTGCATCACGGACGCTGTAACAAGTGGAAATGGAACTTCCACAACCGATTAAATAAACTTTATCAGCTTTTGAAACCAAATCAGAAACTTCATCCATTTTTTTAAATTCGGATTCGAAAGTCTTTTGAAGCGCTTCCGGCTGTTCCATCATTTCGTCATACATTTTATACGTCATAGCTTAAACTCCTTAAAATTAAATAATATTAATAATATATTGTTAATCAATATATAAAAATGTTTTTTTTAAAAAATCAGACAACGATTATTATGCAAATCAACTTATCTTTAATTGGAATGGAAAAGGGCAGACAGTACGAAACAATAATTACCACAAAAAACGATGACGGCACATACCATGCCGCTCCAATGGGCGTCTTGTGTTCAGGCAGTGACATCATCATAAACAGAATCTTTAAGGGAAGCCATACCCTGGAAAATATTCTAAAACAAAAGGAGTTTTACGTAAACATCACAAACTCCCCTCAACTGTTTACATATAGCATGATCGGTGATTTGGATGACGATTATTTTGCAGACAACAACACACTAAGGGATGCTGACGCATATTTCAAATGTGAAGTGATAAGCTTTAAAAATGCGGTCAAGCAAAGTGACCCTGTCAAGAAAAAGGGCGAAGCTATTGTTTTCAAATCAAAGGTTGTTGAACTGGTAATTAAAAAAGAAACAGAAGCGTTCAATCGTGGTTTCGGCTATGTCATCGAGTCTTTAATTAGCTTTTTGCGTTTTGACCTTGTTGACAGTGAAGAAAAGGAATTTTACACCAAGCGCTTCAAGGAAGCCTATCGTGTCGTGAATAAGGTGGGCACTCGCCAGGACATCGAAGCGATGCGTAAAATAAAAAAAGAATTGAAAAATAAAGGTTGTGACCTTTAGTTTCTTATAACGTCCATAAATTCAAAGGAATCTCCGTCAAACAGTCCTTTGTCTGATATTTTAATTGAAGGAATTACAAGCAGCGCCATAAATGCCATTGTCATGAACGGAGCATCCTGCTTACATCCTAAAGCTGAGGCCATTTTCTGTAAAGTAACTAATTTTTCAGCTATATCAAATGCGTCTTCATTGCTCATCAGTCCCGCAATCGGAAGGGACAGTGATCCTGAGAAGTCCTCACTTACAACGGCAATTCCACCCCTGTTTTCTATTACTGTATTGACCGCTTCAGCCATCATTTCTGATGAGTATCCGACCACAATTATATTGTGTGAATCGTGGGCTATTGATGATGCTATTGCACCTTTCTTAAGTCCGAATCCTTTTATGAATGCATTTGTTATTGTATTTCCGCCGTAACGTTCAACGACAGCTATTTTTAAAACATCCTCAATAATGTCCGGCTGGATTATGCCATCTTTTGTTTTTAGTGTTGCTGTTGTCTTTTTGGTCAGGAGTTCTCCGTTGTAACATTTGATGACATTAACTTCACATTCATCGCCGTCATAGAGAATGTCAAAGTCTTCGGGAGACTTCCTGTCAACATCCATTGAGTCTGCAACATCCACATCCTCAACATCAAAGAGAACATCCTCACCGTCAAATACACATTCTCCGGAAATATATGTTTTCAATACATTAAGGTCATTCAGATTGTCGACAATGACGAAATCCGCTTTTGCACCTGTGACGATTGAACCTCCGTCAAGGCCGTAATGAGCCGCAGGATTGATTGTAACCATTTCAATGGCTTTAATCAAATCTATTCCAAGGTCAACTGCCTTTTTGACTGATTCGTTAAGGTGACCTTTGATTAAATCCTTCGGATTTTTGTCGTCACTTACTATGAAGTCGAAAATTGGTGAGTGAAGTCTTCTTGAGAGAACCTCATTTGGTATGATTCCGAAACTGTCCTGATTTTTGTAGTGTTCTATACGTTCAGAAAAATCAAAGAGAGCTTCCATATTTTTAGCAGATGATCCATCACGAACCATAATTTTCATACCTTTCTGCTTTTTCTCAATAGCTTCCCTGAAATTACTGCATTCATGGTCAGTGACTATACCTTGTTCAATATATTTATCCAATTCTCTTCCAGAAACAAGAGGTGCGTGACCGTCAATAGGCTTGTTGTACTTTCTTGCAATTCTCAGTTTGCTTAAGACTTCCTCATCAGCACCAATGACTCCCGGAAAATTCATCATCTCAGCAAGCGCAACCATTTCAGGCTTTTGAAGTAGCCGTTCAATGTCTCCCGAATCCAGTATTGCACCTGATGTTTCAAATGAAGTTGCAGGAACACATGATGGCGCTGCAAAATAAAAATTAAAAGGAACTGTTGAAGCGTTGTCAATCATGAACTCAATACCTTTGATTCCACGGACATTTGCAATTTCGTGAGGATCGCAGACAACAGCAGTGGTACCGTGCCTGACGGCAATCTTTGCAAACTGTGCAGGTGTCATCATACTGCTTTCAATATGAATGTGGGCATCTATGAAACCCGGAAGCATGACACCTTCAACATCGATTCTGGTTTCCTCAGTGACATGAATCGGAACAATCTCCTTAAAAATTCCATCGGCTATTGTTATCCTTGCAGGATATACTGAATCTGTTAGTACATCTAGAATATAAGCTGTGAACTTCTTCATTTCTATTCCTCATGTAAAGCATTGTAAAGAAGTGGCAGGAATGTGCCTATATCTGTTACGATACCTACAACCTGCGCACTGCCCCTGTCGGATAATTTGGTAACAGTGGAAGGATTGATATCTACACAGATACTTTTAACCCTTGAAGGAAGAAGGTTACCTGTTGCAATTGAGTGAAGCATGGTTGCTATCATCAGCACCATGTCAACCTCCTGAGCGTACTTCCTCATAACCTTTTGGGCTTCAATTACATCAGTCATGACGTCTGGAAGTGGTCCGTCGTCACGAATGGAACCTGCAAGAACGTATGGAACGTCATTCTTGATACATTCATACATGATTCCTCCGTTCAGTGTTCCGTCCTCAACTGCATCCCTGATTGAGCCTGACTGGTTGATTCTGTTGATTGCCCTCATGTGGTGGGTGTGACCGTGAGCCACAATCTTTCCTGTCTCAACCTCAATACCGAGGGAAGTTCCAAAAAGATTGGATTCGATATCGTGGGTGGCAAGTGCATTACCTGCCATGATTACGTCAATGTATCCTTCCCTGATGAGGGCAGCCAGATATTTTCCGGAACCTGTGTGAACAATAGCCGGTCCACCGACTATTCCTATCTTTCCTCCTTTGGCCTTGATTTCCTTCATCTCTTGTGCAATACCGTTGATTAGGCTCATCAATGGCTTTTCGGAAGACACTTCACTGTTCATGAACTCGAAGACCTGCTGCTCGTCCCTTGATCTGTGTGGTGGGGTTACCCTGACACCGTCAAGACCGACTACAACCTTGTCTCCTGCCTTAATATCGGAAATTGGTTTTACATAGGCTCTAGGAACCTCTTCATCGACAACGACAAGACAGTCCATCTCGATTTGTTCCACAAGCATCCAGTTTCCCTTATAGAAAATGTGAGTTGTGTGATTGGATGATGAATAAAAACCTTCAGGAGCAACCTTATCCTTGGTTGATGCCACCAATTTCACTTCCTTGATTTCATCGATGGAAGCACCAAGAACAGACAGTTCATCCAAAATAGAATTCAATAACTCGGGAGAATCTGCAGAAACTTCGATTTTAGCTCTGCTGACATCTGATTTTTTTCTTCCAATATCAATTTCCAAAATATCAAATTCTCCACCATTGTCCATAATTATGCCCATTGTTCTGGTTAAGGTCAATGAGTCGATAATATGGCCTTTGAGTTCTATTGTACGTTTATTCATAATATTTGCTCCATATTGTTAATATTATAATTATGTTTATGGTGATATTTAATGGTATTGTTAGGTTAAAAAAAGAGAAAAAAAAGTTATAGCCAAGAGAGGAAATTTCCTGCAATCTCCTGGATATTCTTTTTTAAATAGATATTTGAAACGTATGCGATTATGACCCCTAAAATGATTAGGAATATGATCTGTCCGCCGTAAACCCATTCATAGACTCCGGCAGCAAATGATCCCCAGACCAATTCAATGATTGGATTTTCAAAAAGACCCAATACCAATCCTACAAAAAATCCTGACACTACGGCATTAGCTTCATTGTCAATGAAACCTGCAAAGAATCCTACACTTATTAAAATGGCTATTATGAATGAAACCCATGACAGACCCAGCCACACGCCGATTATTGAGAGAAGTATCGAAACGACCAAAGCAACAACGGTCGGCTTTATGATTTTGCTAAGATTAATTTTGTCAACAAAACCCTGATTTTTATTGCTGGTCTGAATTTCAGGTTTTTCACCTGTAAATATGTTTACTCCACATTCCGGACAGAATGTGACCTCCTCTTCAATTTGAAATCCGCAGTTGCGGCATATGTGAACCTGTTCGGAAGCCTTAGGCGGTTGAACCTGCTTGACTTTAGTTCCGCAAGTCGGACAAAACAGTACTCCTTCAGGAACTTCAGAACCGCAGCCTTC
This sequence comes from Methanobrevibacter sp., assembly GCF_045539575.1. Classification (GTDB taxonomy): domain Archaea; phylum Methanobacteriota; class Methanobacteria; order Methanobacteriales; family Methanobacteriaceae; genus Methanocatella. Next base: position 4,790 of record NZ_JAZQFM010000011.1, on the reverse strand, counting down.
ACATCTGTTTGAGGCATTCTGTTCGAATTTTGTTCCACATTCAGAGCAGAAATCGGCATTATCCATTATAGGTGCACCGCAATTGCTGCATGTCAAATCACCGGAGGTTTCATTGACCGGCTCCTGAGGTTCTGCCAAAGAGTTTCCACAATTGGGACACATGTCAAATGAGTCTGCAACTTCCACTCCACATCGACTACATTTAACCATTTAAACACCTAGCCGAATAGGAGATCTTTTTTGAGCTGATCGAATTCTTCCTGTGTGATTGCACCACTTTCAAGCAATTCCTGGAATTCCTTTAGCTGCTGTGCTTTAGTAGGTTCTGCTGTTTGATTTTGAACAACAACAGTTTGCGGTTTTCCTCTTAAAGTTTCAAATAAGTCAACCAGGTTTTGACCGAACTGGTAGCTTGGAAGCCTGATTTCATAGGATGTATTGTCAACCAATTTGATGAGCAGCCTGTCAAACATGTCTGCGCTGTCATTGTTGGCTATCAGGTCTTTAAATCTTGTAGCCTTAAGTGACTGGATATCATTTTTAATGGATCTTCTGATGTCATCTGGAGATGTCCATACCCTTTTGGTAATGTCTGCGTATCTGCTGTCATCACCCAGACGTTTTGTTACTCTCATTGAAACAATCTTGTCAAAGTAGAAGTTGTTTATTCCTGCATTTACTTTTTCCCAGTCCCTGTTATCGATTTCCATAAAAACAAATTTTTCTTCTTTGATTAAGAAAAATCCATCAATTATGGTTTCGTTACCTTCGTAATTTTTACTCAAACTGGAAACAGGAGCTCCAACAAGGGCGGTTTCAACAATGTCTCTTGTAAGACTGTGTTTTGTTGTGCTCTGCTCAAGCTTGTTGAATCTTTTGACACTGGTCAGGAAATAGTCCTCATCCTTAATTCCAAATTCTTCTGCAAGCCTATCATATCTTTCAATGACTTCATTACGTTTAATTTCCCATTCCCTTTGATTTCTTGATGAAGGAAGTCCACCTGATAATTTGTTTCCACATTCTGCACAAAATGCAGTGTTTTTCCTATTTTTTGCTCCGCATTTTGGACATATGCTGGAATCGCTTTCAAATTGCTCTACCTTCTCGCCGCATGAAAAGCAAAAGTTGGATCCGACAACCTCTGCTCCGCAATTTTGACATTTAACCATAATCTAACCCCAATTATTCTGATCGATTGATTTTTTAATCTTGTTTCCCCATTTGTTTTCTTCAATATTATCAACAGCGGACTGAAGGTTTGATGAAACATCGGAAATGGATGAATTCAATGCATTAATCTTATTGTCCATAATATCAATTTCCAACTTCATGAAACCTTTTTCTATGTCTGTGTAGATTTTAGAGTTTTCTTCTGATATCATTTCAACACCGTTGCCTTCATTCAGCATGTCCATCAATCTTAAAAATACATGTTCCTGGTGCTGTTTTTCATATTCCTTAATGTCACTAACGCTGTAAATTCTATCCAAAAGCATTTTGATGACATTTATAAAGTCTTCCCTGTCTGAATGACCATTTACGTTGCTTGGTATAATGTCTGTCTTAAGCAGGAACACTGAACTGATAACATTTTCATCTTTCAATACCAATGAATAACCTTTGTTTTCAATATACACTAAAGCGATTGACTTATTGTCATAAATTTCGATTTCAACTTTAGCAAATTCCTTCGGAATTGATAAAAAGTCCAAATTTCTAACTAACATATTTCAACCTCATTTAAATTCAATAGTATTTGCATACTGCTTTGCATCATCAAGGTTTCTACAACCAACAAAAACAATTTCGCTTCCGTCATAACTCTCTTTGCCGACAAGATACGGCGGCACGTTTTTCATGTCGAGATCATTAGTCAATATCATCAAATCACCCTCAGCGGGCCAAACCTGATACATATAAGTTTTGTTTAAAGTATTGATGGTTTGCCTCAATAGACTTGTTTCATCATCGCATAGCAGAGACTCATTATAATAAAAGACAATCATCTCGCCGTCACTGAGTTCGCAACCGGCATAGTCTTCCCAATATTCACATCTGCATCCCAGTCCGCCGCCATCCCAACACCATGCCACATTGGAGTAATGGCAGTTAAATGGAACGTCCATCGTGAAATGGCCGTCAAAATCCTGTCTCGGATGACCTACAACAAACTGGGCCATGAAAATGATAATGGCAAGAATTACTATGATTAGCAAAACCTTTTTGTTCATTTTAAAAACCTCTCTATTGTAATATTAATTATTTTACACACAACATATAAATATTGCTATTAGCATGCTAATATCATATAGATATCTACTATATAGCTAAAAACCAAATTAAAAATCATGAGCAAAAAAGATGATATGAGCATTGTATCCCTGCTTGCAAGGTCTAAAAAAAGAATTAGCGTGCTTAAATCTCTTGAAAAGGAAGACAAGATACCTTCAAAAATCAGCAAGGATATCGATGACAACAGCAACCATGTTTCAAAATACCTAAAAACACTTAAGGATGCCGAACTGGTTGAATGTCTGAATGAGGATGACAAACGCTACAGATTCTACAGCATCACCGACAAGGGCAAATATTACCTTAACAAGGTTGAAAATGAGTATAAGGATTAGTTAATCCCCATTAAATCTAATTTTTTACATTATTAAAATTATCTGATGAAAATTTAATAGTATTTGCATAATGTTTTAAGTCATCTGGATTATTTCCACCGACAAAAACAACTTCACTACCATCATAATTACTTTTACCCACCAAAAATGGAGGCATATTGCTCATCCCAATATCATTGGTCAAAACAATCAAGTCATCATTTTGAGATAGCTGATAAAGATAACTAGTAGTGAGACCATTTAATGCATGTTGCAGAGCATTGGATTCACCTTCAATCAAAAGCGAATTATTATAATAGTAAACAACAATATCCCCTTTAGAAAAATCCCAATCATCATTGTTTGGCCTATATTCCCCCTTGCAGCCCAAAGCACCATTTGGAAGACACCATGCCACATCACTGTAATGTTTTCCCAAAGGAACATTCATTGTGAATTTACCATCAAAATCCTGATTTGAAAAGTTAAATAGATTTATAGCCAAAACGGCGATGATTGCTAAAAGAATAATAATAATCAAAAGTTTCTTACTCATTTTAAACACCCCTCCTATAACTTTAAAGCATCCTTTTTACAGCCGTGAACACACTTAAGGCATAGTATGCATTCAGTACCATTGACTCTTTTTCTTGAATTGTCCAGCATATCCACATCCATAGGACATTCTTTTATGCATTTGCCGCAGTCAACACACTTATCACCGTCAACAGTGACTCTCAGCAATGAAAAATAGCTTGATATCTTTAAAAATACTGTTATAGGGCAGACATATTTGCAGAATGCACGATTGTCCTTGAGTTTGTATGCCAAAATAATCCCAACTGCATAGTATATCAAGTTTCCAATGATGAATGCATAGAATATTATCAAATCCAGATTGTTGACCTTAACTATGAACAACGCTGCAACAAAACAGAAAATCAACAGGAATAATATGTATCTAACATGTCCCCAACTTTTTCTCTCGCTTTTGGGAGTCTTGTACGGAAGCAGGTCCAAAATCATTGCCGTCCAGCAGGCATATCCGCACCATCCCCTTCCAAAAAGCAATGGCCCGACGATTTTTGCAATGAGAAAATGAACAACAGCCGCTTCAAAAACACCCAATCCAAGATAATACCAAAATCCGGAGATGGAAATATTTTCATGACCTAAAATTCCAACATATATAAAGAGATAAGACCCAATAGCCAGCAATATTATGTTTCTTGCATAATCCTTTCCTTTTGCCATGAAAAACAGACCTATTGCAATAGCAGTTCCAATATAAAGGAAGTTGAATATGAAAAACATGTTTGCGGTCAACAGATAGACAATGACTGCAATTATTATGAAAATTATCTCCATCACGATTGGTGCCCTCATATTCATGGTTAAATATTTTTACACCAATTATGTTAAATTTTACTTTTTAATGGAAAAATCGATAATTAAAAAAAGTGAATAAACTAGTCAAATCTATTCTATCAAAGTTAAAAAGTCATAGATTATCTTGGCTGCAACGACTGCAGTATTTTCACCTAACCTGTCAGTGGCGGTTTCAACGACATCAAATCCCACTATATTTTTACGGCACAGGGTTTCAAGTATGTTTTCTATTTCTGATACAAAGAGCCCTCCAGGTGTAGGATTTCCAACACTTGGCGCAATGGCCGGATCGACAACGTCCATATCTATTGAAATGTAAATCGGACCGTCAATGTTTGCTATGTAATATTCAATGGCGTCCATGTGCTTGTGGGTGTCCTTGTTCTTGAATGTCTGGATGTCATATGTGGACTTTACGTATTCCTCCTCTTCGGCAGATGATGACCTGATTCCAATCTGGACGAGATTCACACCCATCTCATGGGCCCTTCTCATTACTGTAGCGTGTGAGTATTTCTCGCCTATGAAGTCAAATGCAAGATCTCTGTGGGCATCCAGATGTATCACTGTCAGCTTTTCATATCTTTCGGATAATGCCTTTATGGAACCTATTGAAGCTGAGTGCTCTCCGCCGATTATTATAGGTTTAAGGTTCAAGTCCAAAATCTCATTGACCGTGTCCTCTACGATTGCGCATGTCTGCTCGCAGTTTCCGGGAATGACATTGACGTCTCCGAAATCGTAGAATGTGGTTGTTAATTCCTTGTTAAAAATAGTATTGTATTTTTCAAA
>NZ_JAZQFM010000010.1:0-9478 GCF_045539575.1 Methanobrevibacter sp. | reverse complement strand
CGGGCAGCTACGCGCTAGGTGATAAAGGCTGAAAGCATCTAAGCCTGAGGTATCCCCTGAAAATAGATTGCTTAGGACGCGAGTAGAAGACTTGTTTGATGGGGTAGGGATGTAAGCTTCGAGGTTTTTTTCCGAGTTGTTGAGTCCGCTGCTTCCAATTGTTCGCTTGCATTATTTTAATTGTTAGTAGACTAATATTGAGCTTTATTCAAGTGATATATGGTCTAATAATAATCTAGTTAGGTGTTAACAGTAAGGGTGAAAGTTGCACATTATTATAATTTATTTTTCATACTCATTTGTAATAGTATAAGTATTGCGGTCATAGCATGGGGGTTATACCTGGTCTCGTTTCGATCCCAGTAGTGAAGTCCTTTTGTGTTTTGTTTGTGTACTATGGTTTTCTATGGGAATTTCATTTCGCTGCAAGCTTTCTCTATTACAATTATTACTTACTTATTTTTATCTGTTTTTTATAATATTTTTCTTTTACATAATACCAATATTGCATTTTTTTTAGGTGATTTGATGAATATTAAAATATTAGACACTACTTTAAGAGATGGGGAACAGACTCCAGGTGTTTCTTTAACTGCTAAAGAAAAATTCAGAATAGCCAATAAGTTGGATGAAATTGGCATAGACTATATTGAGGCAGGGTCTGCCATCACTTCAGAAGGTGAAAGGGAATCCATTAAGGGGATTACCTCTCAGGGATTCAATGCTGAAATTTTAAGTTTTTCAAGACCTTTAAATGTCGATATTGATTACTGTTTGGATTGTGATGTGGACGGTGTCAATTTAGTGGTGCCTACATCAGATTTACATATTAAAGACAAACTCAAGACAACCCGTGAAGACCTTTTGGACATGTCCAATAATGCAGTTGATTACTGTAAGGATCATGGCTTGATTGTGGAGTTGTCAGCTGAGGACGCATCAAGAAGCGACATTGACTTTTTGAGGAATGTTTATGTTAATGCAATTGACCATGGTGCCGACAGGATTTGCGTGTGTGACACTGTAGGTATTCTGACTCCTGATTTCTCTTTTGATTTGTTTTCCAAATTGTGTGATATTAATGTTCCTGTAGCATGTCACTGCCACAATGATTTTGGTCTTGCTGTTGCAAATACATTGTCCGCCATCAAGGGTGGCGCATCTGAAATTCACACTACCATCAACGGTATTGGTGAGAGGGCAGGAAACACTTCCTTTGAAGAGTCCGTTGTAAGTATAGACAGGCTGTTTTCACAATTTTCCACAAATGTCAAGATCAATGAAATTTATGACGTTTCCAAACTGGTTGCAAGATTGACTGGTGTTTATATCCAGCCGAACAAGGCAATCGTAGGTGAAAATGCTTTTGCACATGAATCAGGAATTCATTCAGATGGAATTATAAAAAATTCCGCTACTTATGAGCCGATGACTCCTGAACTTGTCGGCCGCAAGCGCAAGTTCATCATAGGAAAACATATGGGAACCCATGGCCTGAATTCCCGCCTGAAGGAATTGGGCCTTGACGTCAATGAGGACCAGCTTCAGCAGATATGCTGTGACATTAAGGAACTGGCCGATAAGGGTAAGACAGTAACCGATGTTGATCTTCAGGTTATTGCAGACAATGTTCTGGAAATAAACCATGAGGACAGGATTAAGCTTGACGAGCTTACTATCGTTTCAGGTAACAAGGTAATGCCTACAGCATCAGTCAAGATAACTGTTGATGATGATGAAATTCTCAACGCAGGTGTCGGTTTAGGTCCTGTGGATGCTGCAATCAATGCGCTCAAGACTTTGGATATTTTTAAAGATATAAACTTGATTGAATATCACGTAGATGCGATTACCGGAGGTACCGACGCATTCATTGATGTAATAATCAAGCTTCAGAAAGGGGATAAGGTAGTATCTGCCAGAGGTACTGAGCCTGACATTATCAACGCCAGTGTAAAGGCTTACATTGCAGGTGTTAACAGATTGCTTAGGGATTAGTGGTTACATGCATATGGATAATATACAGATTTTTGGTTTCAAGGCGACAATTAACTCAGTTGGAGAAACTCTTGATTTAATTGACGGTTTTAAAAAAGATGGTGGAATAATCCAGCTTCTGAATGCGGATGCGGTGGTCAGCCGCAATCATATAATTCATGGTGTCAATCAGGCTTTCCTTGCCTTTGAGCGAGGTGAAAACCTGGCCAAGGACATCAGTGTTGAAATAGTTTTGAGATGTTCAGCTCAGCGCCAGATTTCCAAGGCATTTAAGATTTTAGGTTTGGCGGAAGGTGAGATGAACCTCTGCGCAGTGCTGATTAACAGTGATGATCATTTGGATGATTTGTCTGAAATATTCACTCCTGACGACAGCGTCTTGATGGCTGATGAGGATAAAATTAAAAAGATATATGGCATTGATGATGATGTGATGCCTTTGGAAGACTTGATAATAGATAGGATAACCAGACTTACAGTTGACTATTAACCGCTTCTATGATTTTGTCAAGATGTTGCCTTTCAAGGCAGTCATATGACAGATTCTTTATTTCTATTGCAATTGCCTTTTGTTTCACGCGGTTATAGTTCGGACATGTTGTGATGAATCCGCTTTTGTCAGTTGTCAGCTGCTTTTTCAAATTCCAACTTATCTCTTTTGCATTGCTGTGCGGAATAATTACATTGATGCCTCTTTTATTTGCATGTAATGTATTTTCTATACTGTTTTTTACATAGTTTGTTGCATTTAATGAAAGTTCTAGTTTTTTATCAACATTCTCAAGTTCGCTACATATACCGGCACATACAATTTGAGAAGTTTTGCTTAATTTTTGTGGAAGTGAAGTTCTTTTAAAAATTTCGGAATCATTTGTGGAGATGAATCCTCCTCTTCCGACATTGATTATTTTCGGTGAACCTGTGGATGCGATGATAATGTCTGAAAGATTTCCGTTTCCAAGCAGTTTTTTTCTATCTCCAACTCCTGCGGATGCATCCTCAATGGTTGTGATTCCATTGTTTCTGCAGTATCTTGAAATCTCTTTTGTGTCCTGCTCCGCACAGTATCCTGCAAAACTTGTAAAAATCAATGCTGAATTGTCCTTAATTTCCAAATCGTCAATGTATTTAGGATTGATTAGTCCGGTATCGGTTTTCAGGGTTACAATATTTTTGTTTAAAAACTTTGCAATCTGCTTGAATCCGTGCCATCCTCCCTGGTCGGGAACGATGATGTCTCCTTCAATAGCTGAAAGCGTAATGAATATGCTGTTGTTTCCGCTTGAGGTAATTCTTGCGTTTTCATGTGATGTCAGCTCACAAATTCTTGAGACGGCTTCGCTTTCATAATCTGTTCTGTCGCTGCCCTTTGCAACTTCAGACATAGCTTTCAATGTTTTTTGTGAAGGAGTTTTAAACTTGAACATATTATCCCTTTTTAAAGTACATATCCAATGTGGTTTGCTTTGTGTGAAGCATTTCATTTAAAAGAGTTCCCTGCTTTACGTATCTTCTGATAGGAATCCTCAGTTTGGTTCCGGAGTATTTAAGACAATCCTCAAGTGTTTCAAATTCAAGGTATGGTCTCATCATTGCTTCCTTGATGTTTTCCCTGACGTTGAACACGCCCAGCGGAACATATCCGTCATAGGCTTCCCTTAATATGATTAGTCCGGACTGCTTTTTGATTTTTATGAGATAGTCGAGAACTGCCATCTTTGCGGTGTAGTAACATCCGCCAACTCTTGAGTATTCCTTTTTGCCGCCGTTTGTTTCATAATCTGAAAATATCAGTTCCTCATTTTTCATGAGCTTGATGAATGCCTCATACCATTCGTACTGCCATTCGGTCGGTGTGAGAATTATTATGTAATAGTTGTTAAGCGCCCCGAATTCGAATACCCTGTAGGTGTCCAGTCTTTCGAATTTTCGCACTTCCTTTAAAAACTCATCGGCAAGGGTTGAATCGCATGCTGTAATTGACCAGCGTGTCGGAACAAGTCTTCTTTTGTCTTTTGTTCCGATTGCACCAACAGAAAATGCCTTCTGCATTGCGGTAAACGGCACGTCCTTGTTGTGGAGGTTGAGTACCGCTTCAGTTGCCTTCAGGTCGGTATCATAGAATGTCTTTTCCAATTGGTGGTCCCATCTGACCGCATCGATGTCGAACTTTTCGATGACCGCACTTGGTCCGTGAGGCATGCTGTCCTCAGTAAGCATGGATCCTGTAGGTCTTCTTCCGAATGTAGCTTCACTGTCGATGGACTTTGATGCAAGGGATATGTCCTGCAGCTTTTCAACGAAAGGATTTTCCAAATCGTCAATTTTAATGAGCTGTTTTCCCCTAACCAGGTTCATCCTGTAGTTTATGATTTCATCCTGGGTCTTGTTTTGACCAATCCAGTCCTCAGGGGAATCCATGATGTGAGTGTCCCCCATCTGTGAACTCATCATAGGTCCGGCATACACCTTAGGATAGGACCATCTTCCGATGAACACTGATGGCGGGGTGGTTCCTTCGAGATTTTTTCCAACATTGACGGATTTCATCTGTATTTGTTCAGTCAATTTGGCCAAATAAGCATTTTTTGTGGTTTTCATGGTTTTAAAAAAAGTAAAAAAATAAAAAATACTAATTAAAGTATTTTTTAACAGAATTCGATGGTTGCAGGTGGTTTATCACTGACGGATAAAGCAACGTGTGTAACTTCAGAAATTTCGGAAGTGATTCTTTTTGAGATGGTCTGTACAACTTCCCATGGAAGTTCAGCAACTGATGCTGTCATTGCATCGATTGAGTTGACCACTCTGACGACTACAAGATATCCGAAGTCCCTTTGGTCTCCTTTAACACCGGTAACTTTGGTGTCTGTCAGGACTGCGAAGTATTGCCATACATCCTTGTTGATTCCTGCGCCTTCAATTTCTTCACGGACAATGTGATTTGCTTTTCTGCAGATTTCAACATTTTCTCTTGTAAGTGCTCCAACAACACGAACTCCAAGACCAGGTCCTGGGAAAGGTTGCCTGTAGACTGTTGTTGCAGGTAATCCTAACTCGTCACCGATTTCCCTTACTTCATCCTTGTAAAGGTCACGGATAGGTTCGCATAATTCCAGTTCCATTCCGCTTGGGAGTGCAAGGTTGTGGTGGGATTTGATTTCTCCTTTGGTTTCAATCCAGTCAGGTGCGATTGTTCCTTGTACAAGGAATTTTGCTCCGGATTTGATTGCTTCCCTTTCGAACACTTCTATGAATACTCTTCCGATGATTTTTCTTTTCTCTTCCGGATCTTCAACTCCTGCGAGTTCGTCCATGAATTCGTCGGAAGCGTCTACAAACTTGAAATTTAATCTGTCTTTGAAGGTGTCGGTTACTTGTTCCACTTCTCCTTCTCTTAAAAGACCGTGGTCTACAAATACTGCAGTCAAATTGTCACCGATTGCTTCTTGAACAAGAACTGAACATACTGAACTGTCCACTCCTCCGGACAATGCGATGATTGCTTTTTCATCACCGATTTGGTCTTTGATTTTTTGGATTGCGTCCTCAATAAATTCTTTTGGGCTTAACATTATTATTCCTCATCTTCTTCGTAATCTTCAATAATTTGTTTTATCATAGCTTCAAGACCATTGTCGTTACCAGCTTCAATGGCTTCGAAGATATCATCGTATTTTATAAATTTTTCTAGTTTTACGGATTTGGCTCCAATACCGGAAATTCTAAATCCATATTCTTCATCGCCAATAGGGATGTTTACGTATTGTCTTTTTAAACCAGCCTTGTTGTCTTGTGCCTTAGTCGCTAAATCTTCTGCATTATCAATCATTATTTACACCTTGACAGATTTTATAAAAATTCTTAAAGATAATTTCTCCTTTTGGAGTATGGTGGACTTCCGGATGGAACTGGATTCCATAAACGTCCTTATCAACATGCTTAAAGGATTCAACATCGCATAGATTTGAACTGGCCAGGATTTCAAAATTTTCAGGGATTGTTTTGACTTCATCTTTGTGTGAAGACCAAACGTCCATTTCAGGGGCCAATCCTTCAAATAGGTTTTCTTCATTTTTAATATTAATTTTCACTTGAGCATAGCTTTCAGTATCTGAAGTTGTAACTTCACCGCCATATGCCTTTGCAATCAGTTGGTGTCCAAGGCATATTCCAAGGATAGGAATGTCGAAATGCTTAATGTATTCCTCACTGTTACCTGCACCTTCAAGTGAAGGTCCTCCACCCAATATCAATCCGATAGGGTTTTTGGATTCAATCTCTTCAATGGAGAGATCATTTGAAACCAGTTCGGATGGAATCTGAAGATATTGCAAACTTCTTTGAATTCTATGATTGTATTGTCCCTTATTGTTGATTACTATAATAGTCATTTTATACTCCATGAAAATATAATGAAATTAGTTTTGTTTTTTTTATTTATTATAGTTATCATTAATCTCAATGGATTTTGTAATATTTTCAATAAATTCTATATCTCCACCTTCAATAATGATTAAATGGTCATCATCTTTGTAAACTCCTGCGACATCACAGTCGACCTGGCCGCTGACTCGGGTATTTGATATGAATAATGTTGTGGTATCGGATATCCTGTTTATCTGAGGGTCGCTCACGCTGATAATGTCCTGCAGGACTTCTTTTGAAAAGTCAATGCTTTCTCCTGTATTTGCGCGGTATGAACTCTCGACATATTGCTTGTTGAAACTGGTGATTGTAAGGTCAATGCTCTTGCATCTGTAAACGCTTCCCATATTTGGGTCTGATGAATACTGGTAGGTGACATCTTCAAATTCACAGTTGCGGGGCGCTTTAATTGAAAACTCGCCAAAATCATATATTGCTGTTGATTCGGCATAGAAACCGTATGCAACAATAATCAATGCCGCAATGAAAAATACTGATAGGATTAATGCAACTTTCTGTTTCGGTTTCATATAAATCACTTAAAATATTTATATGATATCAAATAAATCAATTCCTATGGAATTTCAAGATTTAGTATTTATAATAGTTGCAATTCTGGTGGCAGTAGTGATTTTGAAAATATTCATGTGGCTGTTGCCTGTAATAGTGGTGTTGCTTATAGCATTCTTCATTTACATGTTTTTAAAAGAACGCTATAATTAAAAAAAGTTTAATTCAAGTCGTTGTAGGCTGAAGTTGCAGCAACTGCACCTTCTCCACACGCAACAACCCATTGTTTAAGACCAACACACACATCACCAATTGCATAGACGTAATCAACATTTGTTTTTTGATCTTTATCTATGATTATGTGGCCTGTCTCGTCGAGTTCGACACCTAACTGTTTTGCAAGTTCAGTGTGGGGAAGATAACCTACGCTGATGAAGACTCCATTGGTTTCGATGTCTTTTAACTCTCCTGTTTGGGTGTCCTTAAGTGTAACTGACTCAACAAGCATGTCTCCCTTGATTTCTTCAACGGTTGCATTCATGATTGTAGGTATCTCTTTTTCCCTTATCATGTTCTGCAGGTGTTTTTGGGCTCTGAATTCATCCCTTCTGTGAACAAGAGTGACGTTTGCTCCAAGGTTTTTAAGGTATAGCGCTTCCTGAAGTGCGCTGTTTCCCCCTCCGACCATGATTATGTCACGGCCTGCAAAGAAAAATCCGTCGCATGTGGCGCAGTAGCTTACTCCTTTTCCTTTGTGTTCCTCTTCGCCTTTGGCTTCAAGGTGTCTGTGGGAGCTTCCTGTTGCAAGTATTATTGTTTTTGAGAGATATTCTCCATTGTTGGTCTTGACGGTGAATCTGTATTCATCATCGCTTTGTGTTATTTCCAGAACCTCTTCCATTTCGTGAAGCTCTGTATTTTTTGTTGCCTGTGCTTTCATCTTTTCAATCAGCTCAAGGCCTGAAATGTTGTCGAAGCCGGGATAGTTTTCCATTTCCGGAACTTCACGGCCAAGGCCTCCTGCAAGGTCACGGTCAATAATCAGGTTTTTTGTTCCCTGCCTTCCGGCATATATTCCTGCAGTCAGGCCGCCAGGTCCTGCACCAATAATGATAATGTCATATTTGTCCATTTTAATTACCTCTAAATATTATTTGGTAATTATATTTAAAAAAAGAATAGGATTTAAATTAAATCCTTTATCGCCTGTTTTACATCGCCCATGTCTTCGGTAGGCTCGAACCTTCTTACAACATTTCCTTCACGGTCGACAAGGAATTTTGTGAAATTCCATTTGATGTCGTTGTTGTCCTTGTAGTGTCTGTCCATTGCTTTTAGGACAAGTTTTAATTTGGTTGCGCCTTTTCCGGTGATGTCCTTGAATGGCTGTTCGTTTTTGATGTATTCAAATAATGGGTCGGCATTTTCTCCGTTAACGTCAATTTTGTCAAAAATTTGATATGGAACCAGCCATTTGTTGCGGCAGACCTCTGCAATCTCTTCGGTTGATCCTGGTGCCTGGTTTCCGAACTGGTTGCATGGGAAATCTAAAATTTCAAAACCTTCTTCGTTGAATTCGGCATAAATTTCATTTAACTCGGTGTACTGTGGGGTGAAACCACATTCTGTTGCAGAGTTAACAATCAATAGTACTTTGTCTTTGAATTGGCTTAGGGAAACCATGTTTCCGTCACCGTCTTTTACTTCAAAATCATATATTGACATTGTATTTACCTCGTTAATTTATAAAAGACTTAACTTGGTTAAGACTTGTTTATTTATTTTAAGGGAGGTAATATATAAAGGTTACTTTATTTCAGTTCGGTGGATTCTTTGACAAAATCATATAGCTGTTCCTTAAATTTGAAAAATTCGTCATTGGATAAATTTTTGGTGATTTCTCTTTCCCATCCGCATGTAATGATGTTAATTTTAACGAATAGCTCTTCTCCATTGTCTGTCAATTTAAGAACATTTCGGCTTTTGTTGTTTTCATCCTTTTTCTTTTCGACAATTCCCTTTCTGACCAATTTTTTTACCATTTTGGCAACATTCGCTTCAGAAACGAATAAGATTTCTGCCAATTCTCTTTGGGAAATTAATGGGAAGAATTTGATGTTGTAGATGTATGTCAACTCGCCGTAAGTGATTTCAACATCATTCAGTTTGTCCTTCAAAAAATTATTATAACTTAATAATATGTACTCCATGTACAGGTTTGTCGGAGTTAAAACAATTCTGTCTTTTTGCCAGTTTGAATTATCCACCATGGTATTCCTCAGTTTAAATTTTAGTCAATAGTTTATTTGTCATTTTTTTCATTTAAAATTTAAATATTTTTTAGATTAAGTGATGTGTTTAGCAATTATGCCAAAATTATGTGACAATGAGTTATATTTTCCTTTTTTTGAGTCTGTAAAATTTTATAGGCTTATTTGATTTTTATATGTTTTTGTGTCCAATTTTGCATTTGGAAGTCTAAGAATGTCAGAATTCCTTTTTTAGTTTTGTATAATTTCTTTATTATTTCTGGGTTGGTTTG
>NZ_JAZQFM010000009.1:0-18075 GCF_045539575.1 Methanobrevibacter sp. | reverse complement strand
AATAAATTTATCAAATTTAAAATATAATGAACAAAATATTTATATATCATGATAAATAATAGTATAGCATGTAAACGCAGTTTTACATCTTTGTGAAGTTAAATCCAGATTAAAATGAAAATACTATCATACTCATTAATCTATCTCCCCATTAACTTCACGCGGTAACATTCCCAAGATAAAGAATGATAATTATTAGAAATACATCAACTACTCAACAGTGAAAAAAAAATTGTTAATGCAACTTCATAACAGACTACAATAGTAATCTCACCTTAGTCTTTTTCACTAAAAAAAGTTCAAAAATACAATAATTGGCCATTAACTTGGGAAAATACCAATTTAAACACTTGAAATCGCATCCCTCACCTTATCAACAGCAATCTGTTTTTTGGCAGGAAACGCCGCAATTTTAACTTTCAGATGGATAGCATCACCCTTGTCCAATATGGTCCATTTTTCATCTAGAGCATCAGTCTTGTCAAATCTTAAAAACCAGTTGCCCTTATCATCCATCTTCCTTTCAAGATCATCATTCAGCTTGTCCAAATCAACGCTTTCAAGAAGTGTGTTAAAAAAAGCCTTGGTGTATCGTTTCTTGGACACAACACCTGATAGAATTAATATCTTATTTTCAAGCATCCCCTCAGCCTCTTCAGCCTCGATTTCAGCCTCAGGAAGAATGTTTAAAATAGCTTGACTAATCTCATCAACGCTTTCATCCTCATAGACGAAGGCACGGAACTTGATGTTGTGAATCATTTAAATCAGAAAAAAAATAAAAAAAGGAAAAGAAGAATTATAAGTCTCTTCTTCTAGCTTGTTCTGAGCCTTTTCCTTTAGATTTGATTCCACGTCCTTTGTTACCAGCACTAGTTAAGCCTCTGAGAGCTCTGTTAGTGTGTTTTTTGGAGCAAATCCAATTGATTTTTTTATCGTTAATGATAGAAGGACTTTGTGGATCTACTAAAATTACTTCGTAATATTTATATTTACCGTCAGACCATACCCAGTAGGAGTTTAATACTTCAAGGTTAGGGTATTTTTTAGCTACACGTTCTTCAGCAATCCTTTGAATGGATTTTGCTTGAGTGATTTTGTTAACACCCATTCTTTTAGGTTTACGACCGTTGAAGTGACGGGTTTTCCTTCTTCCACCACGTCTTACTCTGGTTCTTACTAAAACGAAACCTTTTTTAGCTCTGTAACCTAAGCTTCTAGCTCTGTCGAGTCTGGTTGGTCTTTCAATTCTTTGAGCTGCTTTTTCTCTTCTCCATTTAGGAGCTCTTTGCCACATGAGTTCACGTACGTAGGACTCATCTGGGTTTTTCCATGCGTCTCTAATATATTTATACATAAATAACACCTTTTTGTTCAGCCACGAAGGCCACATCCATATGGGAACTTATCCCAAAAAAAGTAATTTAATACTGCTAAATAATAACAGTAATAAAATATTTGTTTTATCCATTTATAAAAGTATCGTTAAAATTAGATTTTTCTATTTTTCATCCCATGGAAATTTAATATTTAAATTTTTATAACACTGTTCGGCTTTCCGTTTGTATATTTCTAAATAATCATCATCATAATTTTTACACATTTCATTCCATAATGATTCATCAGGAAAGATTGGAATGCCTCCGCATTTTGATATTTGAATTACTGTATTTGACTTACATGATTGAGCCATTTAATCATACTCCTTTTTAATTATACTTAATTCAATACCACATATAATTGTATTCAACTCATCTAATATATAATTACTAACTTCATTTTCAATAAGATTTCCAATATTATCTGTTCAGTCAGTTATTGAATTTAAAGTTATGTCCCTTATTTTAGCAGAAAGATTATTTTGAAAATCCTCTCTAATGCTTCTGCAAACTTCACCCTTAAATTCAACTGTCCAAATTGCATTAACCGAAGTAACAATTTCATAGTCTTCAAACTTATTTTCTAAAATATCAAAATTCTCAGGAGATGGAAATGAATAATAATTTCTGGAATGACTATGAATTGAAGCAACATTTCTTCCCATGAAATTAGTTACTTCCATATCTCCTAGACATCTCCCCTCTTCACCTTCCCAACAGTATATCACTTCCCCTGTGTGATAATCAAAATATATCATCCATTCTACCATCTCATCAACTGTTTTTCTTCTAAATTCATCAACCAGCAGGCATGCCTCTTCACTAAAATCACAAGACAAATCCTTGAGAGTTATTGATTCAATATACTTATTACACTTCAATGATTTGTATTTTATCCAGTCTTTATCATCAATAGCTACACCTGCAATCGGCAGAACCAAAGCCCCTTTTTGATCTTTTAAAAATATTTTAAAACTATCTAAAGAAAAAACCGATGAAAAAATATCAATAATTAAATAAATTATAAATCTCACATTTCTTAATTTCATAGAATATTATTTGATTTTAAAGCATTTAAAGCATTCAGTGTTTGATTAAAACAATTTTACGAACCTCAAGCAATTTTTCTAAATGAAAACAATTTGAAAACTGAAAAAAATATTAAAAAAAAGAATAGATAAAAAAAAGTAAATCAACCCGAAACCATCACAAGCTCACCGGTTGTCGGATCCTCATAAACCTTTCCAACCTCATTGTATCCGCTGTCTTCCATACCGCTTGCACTGGTATAGTTCTGGCTGAACGTATCGGCAGTTGAAACATCCTGTGTGGACTGTGACTGGGTAATCATGTCCGGATTTACTGACAATGCCATTATGGCAAATATCAGAAAGCCCAAAGCCAAAACCAGCATCGCATCTGAAAGGTTGTTTAAACCGCTCATAGGGTCATCGTCTACAGATTCGGAAATCCTTCTTCTTTTCCTGAGCATAAAATCACCATTTGTCAATAGTTTCAAGTTCCGCTTCAGCCACGGTTTCAACATCAATCAGCTCTGTTTCATACCATTGCTTTTTATATTTTGAAATCAGAAATGCAAGGGCTCCAACAGTCAGACCTGTAACGGTTGTATCGAAAGCGATTGTCAGAGATTCCGCCAGTGTTGCAATGTCCCCTGTTCCGAGAGCTGCAAGTCCAGGACCTAACGGAATCAATGTTCCCAGAAGACCTAAACTAGGACCCACACGAACCAGAATGTCGGTCTTGTTGGTTTTTTTAATCAGTCTTGTCTCATGAGCGGATATCAGCTCACTGGCCAGAGCCTTTCTTGCCTGAGAACCGATATCATAATTATCAGCGATTCTAGTTAAAATCTCTTTTTGATAATCAAAAAGACCACTATTAATTATTTCTTCCTTCATTTGATTAACATTTGATGAAAATGAAACACGTCTTACCAAATCCTCCAAATCCCTGGATGAAATCGGTTTTCTGGAAATGTATTCATTTATTAAACCTCCAAATGCCAAGATAACAATGATTATTGATATTACCAGCAAAACGATTACCGGAGTTAAAAGGCTTTCGGAAAGGATATGTATAAATGAAGTCAGTGTTTCAGTTCCTTGAATTATCATGAATTTCCCCCCATCTATCATTTATAAGCACACCAATAACCAAAATAACAATAATAGCTATAATAACATAAATCAGCTGATAGGTTGGTGTCAGGATTAAAAATGCGCTAAACATTGAATAATCCAGATTCAAAGTAGAGAAATATGTGAAAGCGAAAATGAACATCAATATTGAAAACAGACACATATACTCTCCGATTATTACAGGATATTGTCTTTTTGCATGATGTAATAATTTTGAAAGTTTCTGAACAACTAATAAAACAATAAGCACCAATAAAGAATATAAAATCATTTCAAAGAGACTTAAAGTTGACTGGGATGCAAACAATATTGCTGAAGCCAAAAATGTCGCAAGAATCAGATATAATGCCACTTTAAATTTATCATTTCTAATCAAATAGAATAAGCTGGCCATTAAGATTATCGCCATTGCAAAAAAGATGTAGCTAAAATAATCCATTAAAAATGATAACGGAGCATTAAGATAACCTGAGGCATTCAATATTACAAAAACAGCAGCGGAAAATATCAGGGATGTTAAAATTACTTTAACATTGCTGATTTTATAATTTCCCAAAAGCAATGCGATATTCCCAGCAAATACTGCCAGAATTACCAATAAATACCCCCCAATCAAATCCATGATTTCAACCTATATTCCTTATCTAATTAAATATTATACAACATGAATATATAAACATATCGTAATGAATTATTTAAAAATAAATTAATAAGCAATTTAGGATTTATATTCTAAAAAAAGATAAATCAATTACTTTTATGAAAATTAAAGAAAAAATTTTGATAAAAATCTAAAAAGAAAAAAAATTATGATGAATAAAAATTGCAATATTATTCATCAATTATCTCGTAATATGAACCTTCAGCACATGACCTACAAACAGGTTTTCCGCCAATTAGCTTGTGCCTGCCGTCAGATACCTTTTCGCCGCAGACTGAGCAGAATGCTGTTGTATAAGGTTTGCCCGGCATATCCCCCCTGGACAATTCAATCTTAACTTTCTGAACCTGAAACAGCTCTTCTGGAGGAGTGCGTCTGAAACGGGCAATCATTTCCTCTTTTGTCTCTTCATCCTTGAATTTCTTGTTTGCATCAGCATCAGTTATTCTTAATGCCTCGCCGGTATCCTGGTTGTAGAATGTTGCTGCAAACTTACCGTAATACATCTGTTTTAATGTTCTTTTACCCATGGAACATCCTGTAACTGACTGAACAGCATCTGACATGCATCTGTCGATTTCCAAAAACACTATCAAGTTTTTATGCCTTTCATTTAACGGCATGCCCAGCAGTTCAAGCCCGTACATTGCAAGCTTTGTGCCTATTGCAATTCCGCCACATATATGACCATGAAAGTCACGGGCCTTTGCCAATTGTTCATCATAATCCTTTTCATTCATAATAACACCTCATAAGTCTAATTTTAAATTTGTTTTCATAGGTACACATACCTTTCTGTCATCATCCAATTCTATCAATTCAACATCTATCGAATAAGCCTTTTTCAGATTTTCCTCATTTACAACATCGTCAGGAGTTCCAAAATCTATGAATTTCTTATCTTTCATGATTGCAACTTTAGTTGAGCTCAGGAATGCATGATCAGGGAAATGTGAAGACATTATAATCGCCAACCCGCTTTTTGAGAGGTTGTCAATAATTTCAAGAAGCTTTATCTGATTTCCGAAATCCAGATGGGAGGTCGGCTCATCCAATATCAGCATGTCCGGCTTTTGACATAACACCCTTGCCAAAAATACAAGCTGCCTTTCCCCACCGCTTAAATTGGTGTATTCCTTATCTTTGAGATATTCAATGCCCAAAGTCTTCAGTGCATTTGAAGCGATTTCCACATCCTCATCCTTAGGAGAATCAGTCAGGTTAAGATACGGTGCCCTTCCCATTAAAACTACATCAAACACATTGAATGGGAATGACGGCACGTGAGACTGTGGGATATAACCGATATGTCTTGAAATCTCCTTAAATGAGAGTTTTTTAATGTTCTTGCCATTGATTAAAATGTCTCCTGAGTCAATATCATGCAATCCGTTAAGGCATTTTATCAGGGTTGTCTTCCCAGTCCCGTTAGGTCCCAAAATACACAGGACATCTCCCTTATCAATGGAAAAGCTGATGTCGTTGAATATCTCTTCGCCGTCATATGAAAATGAAATGTTTTTAGCTTCAAACAATTTATTATTTACGACCATTCTGAATACCCCCTCTTAAGCAGGTATAAAAATATCGGAACGCCTATTATCGCAGTCAGTATTCCAATCGGAATTTCAATTGCAATCACCGCACGGGATATATTGTCAATCAGCAATAGGAAACTGGCGCCCAGACTCAGTGATGCCGGAAGAAGAATTCTATTGTCCGGACCGACAATCATACGCGCCATGTGTGGAATGATCAGTCCTACCCAGCCGACGATGCCGCTTATGGAAACGGCGGCTGATGTGAGCAATGTGCAGCCCGCAATAATGAGCAGTCTGATTCTTGACGGGTTCAATCCCAGGGATTGCGCTTCCTCATCCCCCATTGCAAGCAGATTCATATGCCATCTGAGCAAAAGCAGGATAACCAATCCTATTATCACAGGAACTGCAATCATTATAAGCTTATCCATATTGATGGAAGCGAGACTTCCCATAAGCCAGTATACAATTTCAGGCAATTTATCATCCGGATCAGCAATGAACTTGATGGCAGAAATCAGTGAGTTGAAAAATGCTGAAATGGCCACTCCTGACAAGACCAGAACCAGTATTCCTCCGGCCTTGTAGGTTTTTGAAATCAGATATGTGACTGAAACTGAAATCAATCCAAAAATGAATGCAAACAGCTGTGTGACCACATTTGCACCGCTGATCAATATTGCCAATGCCGCTCCGAAACCTGCCCCATTAGACACGCCAAGCAAATCAGATGATACCAACGGGTTTTTAAATATTGACTGGAATGCGGCTCCTGAAATGGCCAGGCAAGCACCAACAACAATTGCTCCGATTATTCTCGGAAGTCTGATTTCAAAGACTATTGTTGTAATAGTGGGAGACACTTCCAGCTGAGGAAATATCGGTGATAAAATAGTATATACTACATCAATAGGACTGATTGGATATCTTCCAAGTAGAAAAGAGGCAAAAAATAAAACAATAGGGAAAAAGATTAAAAGTACGATACTTATAATCTCTTTTGTCTCATTATCCATAAAATTCCCCTATAAGTTTGATTCCTTAAGCCCTGAATCTAACAATAGCTGCTTAGCGTCATTATCACTTAAATCTATGTGATAATAGTTGCCGTAAAACTCTTTAGTTGCTCCAACCATGTCAATGTCTTTATATTGGTCAGGATAGATTACCTTAGCAGTCCATGGAACACCAATAATCATGTTTGCTCCAACTGGCCTGTCAAACCATTTGAACGGTGACTGCGGAGACAGGTAAACTTGATGATTTTTGACAGCATCTATTTTTCCCCAGTTTGAATCTGAATATACGCTTGCATAGAACTCAGGATCGGTTGTGATGATTACCTCAGGATTCCAGCTGATCACCTGCTCCATTGACACCTGAACGCCGTTTGTTGTATTTCCCTGACCTGCAGCGTCAGCAACGTTGACCCCTCCAACAAGGTCAATCAGTTGACCATGTGTGGAATGTGAAGGGTTTGTCTGAAGTCCGTCATCACCCTGAGCATAGTAAACGGTTTTCTTATCGCTGTCTGACAATTTTGATGCCTTGTCATGGACAATGTCCAGGTATTTGTTATTGAAGTCATTGAGCTTGTTTGCATTGTCTTCAGCTCCGACGACCTCACCCATGAAGAGTATTGACTCTCCAATTTTTTCTATGTTTGTAGTGTCCTTAACGGCTATTACAGGAATTGTTCCGAATTTATTTTGACGTTCCTCAACTGTGGATGCATCGCCGTCACCGCCCTCATCAATTGATTCGATAATGACATCAGGTTCTGTGGCGATGAATTCCTCATAGCTTCCGTCCTGTGTACCGTACCAACCGCCCACATTAGGATAGTTTGCATATTGGCTAGGAACATATTTCAGCTCATCGTCCGTCCACTCAAAGTTGACAGCCTTCAACTTGTCGGGAGCAATCATATATAAAACAGTAGTCATTGGAGGGCTTGTTGCCACTACATTGCCAACTGAAGCCGGCACTTCCACTGACCTGTTAATCATGTCAGTCATATTTTTTGACCCCTGACTTTCTACAGTCGAAGGAGATAAAAATAAGTGTGTAGCCACTCCCGCCACCACCAAAACAATCAACAACAATATTATTACTTTTATTTTCCTTTCCATTATAAAACCCCAAACTAAACTATCGATAAGAATATATATTCACTAAGTTATTAAATAAGTTTTCTAAAAATTCCTATTTGAATATGAATAATGGTAAATTATAATTAAAAAGAATTTAATTAAAAATATATTTTAATATTCCCATTAAACAGTTAAATTGATTGTTTTTAAGAAAAAAAGGAAAATATTATCGTAATTATTTTTATTAACAATGAATAATCGGAACAATTAAATTTTATAAATACTGTGACAAATTTCAAGCGATATGCGAATGAATACTTATGGATTTGAAAAAGATATATAACCCTATAAACCAAACTAGTATTATGAAAATGCCTGAAGAACTAGACCCAAAATTACTTGCACCCTGCGGAATAAATTGCATCAGCTGTGAAAAATATCAAAATCCATGTGCAGGATGCCTGATCAGCAATGACGGTAAAAGTAAGGCCAGTTTGAAGTGCAAGATAAAGACTTGTTTTGATTCCAAAAATTTCAGCTACTGCGGACGCTGCAGTGAGTTTCCATGCCCGCTCATGAAAAAGCACTCAAAAAAATATGTCAAAAGGCATGACTTGAATACATTGGACAGCGCCAAAAGAATAAAAACCACAGGTATCGGACGCATGATGAGAGAGGACCGTGAAAGATGGCTATGTCCGGAATGTGGTGGAGTTGTGAAATTCCAGACAAAAGCCTGCAGCGAGTGCGGTTTCAAGATTGATTAAATGAAAAATTTGATTAATAATTTTAACAGTAAATGCCATTGCCATTATTTTAAATGCATCTTTGATTAACATAAAGACATCTTGTTTTAAAAATAGATTTAATTAATCTGAAGTGATATATGAAAAAAATAAAAAAAGAATAAATATGTAAAAAACATATTTATTTAAACTGGAATTTCACTTTGCGGAACATCATATTTTGAGGTGATTTTGAATGTCCTGTAAGTGGAATCAAGCAATGATCCAACGGAAATTTCAATGACATTATCAGCATCATTGTAACTGTCTGCGTTGAAACAAAATGTACCAACACCACCTACAACATTAAAGTTTACTTCAACTTCATTGGCTGTTCCCCTGTTCAATGTTGCATACATGTCAAATTCCGGAAGATTTGATGCAACCTCGCCGTTTTTGTAAAATACAATGCTGTAATTTCCAGGAGAGTTACAGGTCAAATTATCGAACTTGATTGCAGTGGTGCTTATTCTCGGACACATTGTTCCATATCCTACAACACCCGTATCATAATCCCATGTTACCAAAGTATTTGTTCCGTACCAGTTAGGATCCAATTTAAGTCTTAATGACTCATTCCATTGGCCAGGACCGTAGATTCCTTCAGGGTTTGCACTCATTTCACCTAAAATCATCATACTTGGACCTACAGCATTTCTGTAGATAGCATTATCTGTTACGACAGGTTCAACAGCATTTTGAGCCAAATCATAACCTGCATTGAATCTGATTCCTTCCAGTACATTGTCGGTTATTACATTTTGAGTAATCACGATTCCTGTAGAGTAGTTTGCATCAAGAGAAATGCCTAAATGGTTATTGGCTATGTGATTCTGGCTGATTGTCACATTAACTGAGGAATTGTTTAAGAATATTCCGTATCCTGACGGGCCTTCAGGAACTGTCATGATGTACAAACCGGTCTGGTCTGTAATTTCATTGTTTGCAATATTAGTGTCAGAAACTCCAAATCCGTATTTGATACCATAGTTATTTTCCCTCAATGTGTTGTTGTCAATGAGTAAATCTGAGGAGTGTTCTGCAAAAATACCGCTTTCAAACAATGATATTCTGTTTCCATACAACAGTATTCCTGATGAATTTGAAACACATATGCCGTATCCAGGCAAGTTAACGGTTCCATCAGAGTAGTTGTCGATTTTAGATTCATCCAAATGATTTACAATTGTATTGTTGATTAGATTTACATCATATGCATTGACAATGTCAACCGCATCACTTGAATTTCCGCAAATGACAAAATGACAAAGGGATACTGAATCAGCAGCTATTTTTAAGACAGGATTATTGTAAGGTGCGTTTAAAACAGTTCCGCTTCTGGAATAAATTTTCATTCCCTGATTAACTGTTAGAGTAATATCAGAATAACTGTCTCCAAGGAATTCAACATAAGACCAAATAGGAGCGTTGTCTAAGATATTTTGGATTTCTGAATTTGGCAGACCACTATCGACAAATATCACGCTGGTGCCATTTAAAATAGTGATTTTGCTTGTTGAAGAGCTTTCCTTATATTTATCGCTGCCTGAATAACTGATGCCTATTTCAAATGATGACGGATCTGAACTTCCCAAATCCAATGTGATTTGACCGTTTTCATCAGTTGCTTGGGAATAGTTTCCTCCATTGAATGAATAGCCTAATGTCTGATTAGCCAATGGGTTTCCGGAAGCATCCTTTAGGGATATTCTATAATCCTTTTGTGCATCCATGGAATATGTCCTGTTGTAGCTTTCAATGACAGTGCCCAATTTAGCGACAGTGATTTTTCCTGTTGTCTTTGAAGCCTTATAGTATGTGTTTCCAGCATAATTCACATTGACATCATAGGTCTTTTCATCAGCAAAATTAACGCTTATGCTAGCCTGACCTTTGCTGTCAGTGGTTTTGGTGTAAGTTTTGCCGTTCACCTTGATGGTCACTTTCTGTTTTGATAAAGCCTGGTTGTTTGCCTTTAGAGTTACAGTGTATGTTTTTGCATCATTTGGAAGAACTGAAAGAGCAGGAGCGGTGATTTTTGTAGCGGTTTTGGCCACAACAATTTTGCCGCTTGAAGACGCTTTTTTATAGATTTTACTTCCGGCATAAGATGCGGAAACCTTATATGTTTTCAGGCTGGAGAATTTGACCTTAACGCTAACCTGGCCTTTTGAATTTGTCTTTTTGGTGTATTTTTTACCGTTGAGTTTAACAACAACTTTCTGTTTTGAGATTGCCTTGCCGTTTCCATCCTTCAATGTTACGGTGTATGTCTTGGATGTTTTCGGAGGAATTGTAACTTTAGGAGCTGTCAGCTTAGCGGCTTTTGATGAATATTTAACAACGATCTTGTTTGTTTTTGAAACTGCCTTGTATTTGTTATTTCCTTTGAAACTGATGGCAATCTTATAGGTTTTTTTATTTGTAGAGAATTTTAACTTGACTTTGGCAACACCTTTGCTGTTTGTGGTTTTGGTGTAAGTCTTGCCGTTTACCTTGAAAGTGACTTTCTGACTGGCAATGGCTTTGCCTGATGCATCTTTCAAAGTGATTGAGTAATATTCAGCCATCTTAGGTATCATGTTCAGATTTGAACTGACAATTTTGGAGGCAGTTTTCTTGACTGTAACCTTTGCCTGCGCACTGCTTGGCTCATAGTCAACATCGTCACCAGGATAAACAATGCTTGCTGTATAGGTTCCCTCTTTTGCAATTGAAACTTTTATTGCAGCATGACCGTCAGCATCAGTCACCGGAGAGTATGTTTTTGAATTGAGCTTGACTGTTAATGTTTCACCGACTACAGGGTTTCCGTTGATATCCTTTAATGTAACAATCAATTGCTGATTTGAGTTAGGATAGGTGTTCAAATCGGAAACTGTTATTGTAGTGTTAGTTGGTGTTCCAGGAATTGCCGCATCATCAACAGCGAAAGTCTTGGATACCTTAGAATCAAAGTTCACACCGTTTGTCGGAACAACTGCAGTTATGACGTTTCCGCTTTCGGCAAATTCACTTTGATAGAACCTGACTTTTGCTGTACCGTTTACCATCATTACTGTTCTGTAAATGTCTCCCTCATCAGGTTTTACATGTTTTGTAGCCTTATTCAGGTAAAATGTTACAGGCACTGAACTTAAATCCTTTGCAATGTTGCCGTTTTCATCAACGATTGAAATTGAATAGATTCCCTTCTTGACCTGTGTGATTTCACTCAGCTGAAGCTCGTAGTTGCCGCTCATTGACCATTGGACACCTTTATCATATGTATAAAAGATTACAGGGCAGTTAACGTTTTTATTGATTTCAAACACATATCTCAGGAAGACCGCACCCTTGTTTGATACGTAATCACCGTTGTTGTCACCTACATATTTGTAGACATCGTTTACTGAATCATATGCAAAGTCACCTTTGTTTGTACCCTTATAATCATATTGAATACGGTAAACCGGTCTTTCCTCCTGAGCCCCTTCAAGACCAACCATATAGTTGTTGTCGATTATCTCAAGATCAGGATATCCTATTTTTAACTTGTTATTGACCAGATTTTTAACTCTGTAATCATTTAAGACTTCATACATCCTGTTTTGATTGAAGAAATTGCCTTTAATCTCAATTCTTGTAACGTTGCAGTTTACATAGACACCATGATAATTGTTTGCTATGTAATTGTTTAAAACGTATACATAGTTGGATGAGGTTAGATTCACTCCAACGCCGTTTCCTGTAAGGTTATTGGAGACAATGTTTGTGGTCTTGCTTGATCCTGATACAGAAACACCTGCGATTTCATTGTTTTTGATGTCTGAATTCTTAACTATTACATTAGTTGAATCCTTAATACTTACTCCATAAACAGCATCAGCTATTGAACAGCCCTCAATGGTTATGCCATTTCCATTTACTAGCCTAATTGCATCAGCAGTGCCAATATTAGAAAATGTACAGTTTCTGATAATCACATTTGAGGCGCCATTAATCAGGATGGCATAATCCCCATTGTTGTATAACATGCCGTCGCCAATGAAGTTGAATCCCTCAATGATAGTACCGCTGGCCTTTGAAGTCAAATAGAAAATTCCATGATAACCCGAATCTGCTGAACTGGAACATGGACTTAATGAAGTTCCAACATCACTTTTTATGGTCAGCTTCTTATCAATTGTCCTATGGACATGCACATATTCACTGCCTTGAATAATTATGGTATCTCCATCAGCTGCGCCATCTAATGCATTTTTAATGGTTTTTTCACTCATTTCATTGTGGTTTTCTCCCACTGCATCAACAGTGATTGTTTTTGGAGATGCACCCAATGTATCTTCTTCAGTCGAAGTACCAATTTCATCATCATCTACACTTTTTATCATATCGTTAGATGAATCCATAGTTAAATTATTATAATCAACATTATTATCTTCAATAGCTGAAACTGAACCTATAAAAATCATTGCAACTAATAAGAAAGACAATAATAATAAAACTCTCTTAAATCTCATATTTTAACCACAATTTCATTTTATAACAATTGAAATTTTATTCAATATGTAAATATATACTATCAATATAATTAATATATTTCTATTTCATTTAAAAAAAAATGTGCAAATTATATTAAAAACGAAAACTGAATTGAAGTAAACTTCATATAGATATTGCAATATACAAATAATCATATAAATTTTTGGGGGACTTGATTATTAAAACTAAAATAATGATTTTAAGCATTTTGATGCTCATTTTCATATCCGCTTCCTGCGTTAATGCAGTGAAAACTAATGGAACCGAACCTGTTTCATACATATCTGATGACAATATTTCAAATGCAGCAGGTTCAAATGACTTTACAGCTTTAAACAATGAGATAAACTCATCATCACAAAGCAAAGTGTTAAACCTTACTAGGGATTATGCCTACAACCCACTAAACGACCAGCAGTTTTGCAATGGGATTGATATTGACATTGATGATTTAATCATTGACGGGCAGGGCCATACCATAAACGCCAATAGCGAAGCCCGAATCTTTAACATTAAATCAAACAATGTTGTCCTGAAGAATTTAGCGCTGATAAATGGAAATTCAGATTCTGAAGGAGCTTCAATCTATTGGAGCGGACAAAACGGACAGCTCATCAATGCAGTCGTGAAAAACAGCACATCCATTAATTTGAAAAATACAAACACCCTCAATATTGGCGGAGGAATATACTTTAAAAACGCTGCAACAATCATAGACTCAAAATTTGAAGACAATTATGCAACCTTTGGAGGGGCTGTCAATTTTGATGGCAGAGGAGTTATAAAAAACTGCGAATTCAAGAATAACTTTGCAAAGCTTCTCGGAGGAGGAGTTTTCTGCAATGACAAGGTAACCATTTCCAACTCAACATTCACTCTAAATGAGGCATCCGACGGAGGAGCAGTTTATTTCTTCTCACAGGGAGTAGTTGAAAACACTGTATTTGAAAGAAATATTGCTATCGGATATGGAGGAGCAATCGAAAATGAAAATACGGTTACAATAAAAAATTCATCATTCATTAAAAATACCGGAGCATATGCAGGAGCAATCTATCTTAAAGGAGATGCAATTCTCGAGAATTCAACATTAAGTGAAAATTCAGCTAAAATCGGCGGCGCAATATATTCTGCCACCTATGACGCTTCAATTAAAAACTGTGAATTCAACCATAATGATGCACAGGAAGGAAAATCACTCTTCATTTCAAACAAGTATATTCAAATTGAAAACTGCACATTCAACAACAACATATCCTATTTCGAATCTGAAATCCAAATGGAATGCAACAATCCTACATTGACCAATTTGACATATAACAACGTCACCAAAAAGCAGCCAGTTGAAAACACCACAAAAACCGTTGTTAAAAAGGTGACTAAGAAAAAAACTGCAATTAGTGCCGCATCAAAGTCTTTCAAGTTGAAAAAGGTTAAAAAATACACAGTTACTTTGAAAACCGGAAAAAATGTTTTAAAAAATAAAAAAATATTCATTAAAGTGAAAAACAAGACATACTCCGGAAAAACCAATTCTAAAGGTAAAGTGACATTTAAGCTTAAGATTACAAAAAAAGGAAAATTTAAAGCAATAATTAAATTTTTCGGAGATAAACTGTACAAGGCGTCACAAAAGACAGTTTACATAAAAATTAAAAAATAAGGATATGATTTATCCTTATAATTCTATTTTTTAACCTTCAAGGTGGTTTTGACCTGTGAGTTCAAATACTTGACAATAACTGAATATTTACCCACTTTCAAATTCTTGAAGTTGACTGTAGCCACACCTTTCTTGTTTGTCTTTGCAGAATACTTCTTTCCATTGATTTTAAATGTGACTTTCTTGCCTGCAATGGCTTTTCCTTTACTGGACTTTAATGATGCAGTATACTTTATCTTTTTGGATTTTTTCGCAGTGGCACTTTTAGCTTTCAGGACCTTTTTAACAGTCAGTGTGTTTTTAACAGTTGATCCCTTATAGGTTGCTGTTATTGTATATTTTCCAGGAGTTAAGCTAAATGTCTTTGAGGCGTAGCCGTTTTTATCCGTTTTAACATTGTAGGTTTTTCCTGCAACTTTCATGACAACAACTTCATTTTTGCCGACAGCCTTGCCGTTCTTTCCAATGACTCTGACTTTAAAGGTGATTTTGCCGTCATATTCCTTAACTACATTTTTATTATTGGTAATCTTGGACGGATTTTTAACAGTGCTGAATGAAAAGCTTTGATTATTGGCTTTGAATGTAATCGGACTTTTGGCAGGCACTGTTATTGATTTTGAAAGATATCCATCACAAACATGCAAAGCATTTCCACCTGTCAAAGTCACTTTAAATACAGGCAACAATTCAGTAGAATTTAATGAAGATACTGTTCCATTAGCGTTTGTTATGTGATTAAAACTGATAACAACATTGATTGCCTCATATTGCATCAGTTTACCTGTTGTCTTTAAGTCCATGACAATCCAATCGAAATCATCGGAAATGTTACCTGAAATCAATGCATTGAAGTCAGGACTGTTTTCTCCCCACCAGTTACCTGTCAGATTGCTGTTTTGATTGTTAACAAAAATTGCATTTCCTCTGGAAGCCCTATTGTTGAATAATGCAGAGTGAGTAAGATCAATATCCTTTCTGGCGATGATTGCTCCTCCTTCAGCTCCGGCAACATTGTTTTCGAAAATGCAACCATAAGCATTCAATATATTGTTGTTATCTATTGCTCCACCATTTTTAGTCGCCTTGTTGTTTGTGAAGTTGCATTTAATTATTTTCAGATTTCCTCCATTGTCAATAGCTCCAGCACCATAAGCCTGGTTTTTATCGAATAATGAATTGATTATAGTTAGATTTCCAGCATTGTCGATAGCTCCACCATAACTTAATGCGGCATTGGATATGAATTTGGAATTATTTATTAAAATAGTTCCGTCAATGTTGAAAATGACTCCACCCTCATCCGAACCTGTGTTTGATTTGAAAACGGAGCCCTGAATATCAATATTTCCCTTAAGGACTTGAATAATGCCTAAGCTATGGGTTACTCTATTGTTTTCAAAACGAGAATCTGAAATGGAAACGTCCCCAGTAGTGTAAATCACTGCCGCCCTTTCAGCATTATTGCTATTGAACCTTGAATTTGAAAGAGATGTGGATTTACCTGCATTATAAATTACGCCACCAAGTTTTGCTTGATTTGAGTTAAATTCACTTGAAACTGTATTTAAACTGCCCAAATTATAAACAACACCACCATAACCATTTGCATTATTGCTGGAAAATTTGGAATTGGTTAAATTCAATCTGGCAACATTATAAATAACTCCATTCTCAGCAATATTGGAATTCATCTCTGATTTAATCACGTTTAAAGTCGCTTCATTATAGATCACCCCACGGCCGGCAACAGAATTAAAGCTTAAATTGGAATTTGTGATGTCCATAGTGCCCTTATTGTAAATTGCACCACCAACATCAGCATGGTTATAGTTTAAGGTGAATGAATTGAAATTCAAGTTTCCGATATTGTAAATTGCACCCCCTTCATTTGCAGTGTTGTTAATTAACTGAACATTGTCAAAATTGCCTGCAGTGGTAGCAAGATACAAGCCTCCGCCTTTTGGAGCAGTATTGTTTGCTAAAATAACATTTTGAAGATTGGATGTAAATTGAACTCCTGCAATTGTAGCCAGATAAGCAGATATTCCTCCACCGTTATCGCTAGCAGTATTATTGGACAGGATGCAGTCAGTTGCAAAAATATCTCCGGTACTTCCGCATAATCCTCCGCCCAAAACAGCATGATTATTTGAAATTGTTGAACCTTCAATTATCAGAGTGCCGTAGGAATCAGAAATTGCTCCCCCGCCTTCTTCAGCAGAGTTATTGTCAATTATGGTGTTTTTTATAGTCATTGTAAAGTCAGAGATGTAAGCTCCTCCACCATACTGGCCAACATTTCCCCTGATGTCACTGTCATAAATTTCGCAGTACCCCCAGCTTTTCACTCCACCGCCCAAATGGGATGCTGTGTTTGAGTAGAATTTGGAATTCTTTATGGTTAAAAATCCCCTGTTGTTGTAAATTCCACCACCTCTTGTAGCTGAATTGTTAATGAAACTGGAATCTATCAATTGAATATCACTGAATCTATTGTAAATTGCCCCTCCTTCATGAGCATTATTGTTTAAAAAAGTACAGTTTACAACTTTTGTAGCTGTCTGATATGAATCTATTGCAGCTCCTCCGCCGTCACCGTAATTTCTTTCAAAAACAGTATTGTAAACAGTTAATGAACCGCTTGATCCTCTCAGTGCACCATAATCAGCATAATTATTAACAAATTTGGAATCTTTAACAGTTAAAAATCCGTTGCTTTCAATAGCTCCTCCATTTGCAGAGGTTTTACCGTTTATGAAAGTTATTCTGCAAATAGTTACTGTGACCTTTTTTGATATCACAAAAATGTTTGATTTGTAATCTGCGTCCAGTATTGTGCTTGATGAGTCAACCCCATAAATATTAATGTCCTTGTTTATCTTAATTGAGGTACCGTTACCCAAATAAGTCCTGTTTTCAAGATGAATTGTGCTTCTCGCTTCAGCTTCATCAATAATGCTTTGAATTGAGCTGAAATCATCGGCTATTGGTGAATTTGCAGAGACATTGTCTGCGGCATACGCTGTGTTTATAAGTAATATCGAAAAAATCAGAACTAAAAGAATTACTCCATTAAATTTAAGTCTTTTAATAATATTTCCCCCATATAATCTAATTAAAGTATATTCAATAAATTTAAAGAATTTAATGCATGAATAGAAAATATTTTATGATTAAATAAATATCGTTATAAATTTAATTGAATAACATGATAATTCATTTATAAAAAATTATATTTATAGATTATTAAAAAAAGAAAAAGAA
>NZ_JAZQFM010000008.1:0-3726 GCF_045539575.1 Methanobrevibacter sp. | reverse complement strand
GCGAACATTACGTCAAGCATTCCTTCTTCGAGATCGTTCATTTCCCTGCCGAGGATTCCTTCAATGTATTCAATTTCAGAATCTGCTAAAGTCATTTTAACACCCTTAGTTTTTAATGGAGATAATTACCTTCTCTCCTTCAATATCCCATTCTTTGGTATAATCTTTAGAATCTTTACTGCATTCTTCTGTATCGGTTATTATTAAACTATTTGCTCTTACTTCATGAGATATTACTTCTGACTGAGGAACGATTAAGTCCTTGAATTCCGCAGAGGTTTCCACATCCACATTGATGTTTGCTTCCACATCCAAGTCCAAGTCTTTTCTCATGTCCTGAATTCTTCTTATCAGTTCACGAGCCATAGCTTCCTGTCTGATTTCCAGTGTAATGTTTGTATTAACGAATACATTTCCGCCATCAAATTCAGAAGATACAAAATCATCAGGAAGTTCTGAATCAAACAATACTTCTTCAGAGTTTAATTCAATTCCTTCAATAGTTACAGTGCCGTTTGCATCCAATTCCGCTTTGATTTGATTACCGTCTGCAGCTTTTAGTCCTTTAACGACTTTACCCATGTCGCCTTTGAGTTTCGGACCTAAAATCTTGAGATTTGGTTTTGCGTTGAATGACAGCTTGTCGAATTCCGCTGCAGTTAAAACTTCTTTAGTATTTGATTGATCTTTAATAATGTCTTCCAGTTCACTGATTGCATTTAAGGCATTTTCATCTGGAGATACGACAGTAATATCTGAAACCGGCCATCTTAACTTGTACTGTGCCATGTCACGTGCTCTTATTGATGCATCGATTACCTGACGGGCAACATCCATTTTTGCCTCGAGGTCTTCATCAATAGCTTCCGCATCATATTCCCAGTTGAGCATGTGAATACTTTCAGGCGCTTCAGGGTTTACGCCTTTTACAAGGTTTTCATAGATTTCTTCAGATACGTGAGGAGCTATCGGACATAATACTGAAATGAGTTTTACGAGTGCGGTGTATAAACTGTAGTATGCGCCGAGTTTGTCCGGATCATCGCTTTCAACCCATGTCCTTCCACGGATGAGCCTTACATACCAGCGGCTTAAGTCATCCAATATGAAATCATATATTTTTCTTGTTGCCTTGTGGAAGAATAGGTTATCCAGGTCTTCAGCGACGTCTTTGACAAGTGAGTTGACCCTTGAGATAATCCATTTATCTTCAGATCTTAATATTATATCGTCTTCAGTTATTTCATTCGGATTGAAGTTATCCAGGGACATGTAAGTGGTTGAGAATACATATACATTCCATAAGATGTTAATCATTTTATTAACGTTTAATAACTCATCCCAAACGAATTTAAGGTCATCCCATGGTTTTGAAGCCCATAAAAGATAGAATCTGAGCACATCTGCACCATATTTTTCAATTACTTCTTCAGGAGATACAACATTGCCCAATGACTTGGACATTTTGTTTCCGTTTTCATCTAAAACGAAACCGTGCATTAATACTTTTTGATATGGACTTTTACCCATTGAAATTACTCCTGTTCCGAGCTGTGAGTAGAACCACCCTCTGGTTTGGTCATGACCTTCTGTAATGAAGTCATATGGGAACCAGTCTTCGAATTTTTCCTTCTCTTCAGGATAGTACAGTGAAGCCCATCCTGCTACACCGGAGTCGATCCATACATCCAGCACATCAGGAATTCTTTTGATTGTAGCGCCACATTTGTCACATTTCACTTCCACTTCATCCACATATGGCCTGTGGATAAGCTCTGAATCGGAAACAGTGATTTCATTTAAGGATTCCTTTTTCAATTCATCTAAAGAACCGATTACTTTCAGTTCTCCGCAGTCAGGACATTCCCATATAGGAATAGGAATACCCCAGTATCTTTGTCTTGAGATTGTCCAGTCACGTGCGTTGTCTACCCAGTCATGGAATCTGCCTTCACCGGCCCATTTAGGTACCCATTCGACCTTGTCGATTTCATCCAACATTTTATCTTTAATGTCAGTCACTTTCAAGAACCATTGTTTGGTTGCTCTGTAAATGATAGGTGTTTTACATCTCCAGCATACACCGTATCTGTGCTCAATGGTTTCTACTCTGTACATTAGGTTTTTAGCTTGAAGGTCTTCGATGATTTGGTCGTTTTCCTCTTTTGTGAATTTGCCGTCATACTTGCCTGCATCTTCTGTGAAGCATCCGTCTTCACCTACAGGGCAGAATATAGGCAATCCGAATTTTTGACCTACTTCAAAGTCGTCCGGACCGTGTCCCGGTGCGGTGTGTACTAAACCGGTACCTTCACCAAGCTCTACATGGTCACCAGGCAAGATTGTGTGGACCTTTTCAATTTCTGAGTCGAATTCCATTTGTTTTGGAATTTCATCAGCTAAAATATAATCATAAGTCATTCCAACTAAGTCTTCGCCTTTTACGGTTTTGATAACTTCATACATTACTTCTTTTTCTTCGATGACTTTGTCTTCTTCATCTTCTGACTCTGCTGGAATTTTGGTTCTGTGGATTTTAACCTGTTTTCCTAAAACATCTTCCATCAGGTTTTCGGCTATAATGTAAGTTTCGCCGTCTTTTGAAACGTAAACATAATCAAATTCCGGATTTACACAAATTGCAAGGTTTGCAGGGAGTGTCCATGGAGTAGTTGTCCATACCAGGAAATAGGTGTTCTCTTCACCTGTTACCGGGAACTTGATGAATATGGATGGGTCAACTTTTTCCTCATATTCGATTTCTGCGGCAGCAAGAGCGGTTCCGCAGTGAGGACACCAGCTGATTACCCTTTGGTCGTTTACAAGTAAATCCTGCTCATTTGCTCTTTTTAATGTCCACCATGAGGATTCCATATATTTCGGATCAAGTGTCATGTACGGGTCATCCCAGTCCATCCAAACGCCCAATTGGTCGAATTGCTGTTCCATAGCTATCTTATTTTCAATTGCAAATTCCCTACATTTGTCGACGAATTTTGCAATACCGATGTTTTCCTCAATGTCCTGTTTGGATTGGATGTCCATAATGTGCTCTACCTTGTTTTCGATAGGAAGACCGTGCATATCCCATCCTGCCTGTCTTCTCAATGAAAATCCGTTCATGGATTTGTATCTAAGGTATGAATCCTTGATGACCTTGTTCCATGCGGTACCCAAGTGGATTTTACCGCTACAGTATGGTGGTCCATCCAGGAATGAATATCTTGGACCTTTTTCTCTAAGTTCGTTTACTTTTTTGAAAGTTTCCTCTTCTTTCCAGAATTTTTGAACTTTCTTTTCTATTTTATCATGGTCGTATGACTTTTCTGCCTCTTTTATTGGCATTGTAACTCCTCAAATAATTAAAATTAATATGTGTAAATAAAAGTTTATAATATGTATCTTTTTGTTTTATATAATAAATAAAACTTATGGCATTTTTTGAATAATAGCAACTCAGAAAAGATTTTTAAATTAAATAATTGTTAAAAACATAAACTGTTAAGTAAATTAACAAAGTTGATATACTCCCGTATCCAAACTATAATCATGGGATTTCATAGAAAATACAATTCACTTTTTAAAGCAGTAGACAATATGATAAAGCTTTATAAAATATATAAAAAAGAATCTAAAAAGTCTAATGAGGATAAAAATGAAGATAGTCCACTGGAGTGACTTCAACTGTCCTAATTCATACATTGGACTGAACAGATTAAAGCAGGC
>NZ_JAZQFM010000007.1:0-42687 GCF_045539575.1 Methanobrevibacter sp. | reverse complement strand
TGTTGTTTATGGTAATGATGTTGTTATTCAGGTTGTTGCTGATGTTGATGGTGTTTATACTCTTGATTTGAATGGTGAGGTCACTGAAATTGAGGTTGTTAATGGTAAGTATTCCAGATCATTGCGCCTGGCTCCTGGTAAGTATTATGCTAATGTGACCTTTGATAACGAAAATTATTCTAATGTTATTACTAATGCCGTGTTTGAGGTTTATAAGGCTGTAAATAATGTTAAAGTCATTGCTAATAATGTTGCTTATGGAAACGTGGCTGTGATTTATGTTTCTGCTGATGTTGACGGTGTTTATACTGTTGACGTTAATGGCACTATTGAAACAGTTAACGTTGTAGATAATATGGGTAACTTTACATTGTCTTTAGGTGTTGGAAGGTATTATGCTAATGTGACCTTTGATAATGGTAATTATTCAAATGTTATTACCAATGCTGTATTTGAAGTTTATCCTGTTGAAAATAATGTTAAAGTCATTGTTA
Organism: Methanobrevibacter sp.; assembly: GCF_045539575.1. Classification (GTDB taxonomy): domain Archaea; phylum Methanobacteriota; class Methanobacteria; order Methanobacteriales; family Methanobacteriaceae; genus Methanocatella. The sequence goes on along the minus strand of NZ_JAZQFM010000007.1, from coordinate 42,193 downwards.
ATAGTGTAACTTACGGAAAAGATGTTGTTCTTCAGGTTGTTGCTGATGTTGACGGCGTTTACACTCTTGATTTTAATGGAGAAATCAGTACAATTAATGTAGTTGACGGCAAATATTCCAGAACAATGCGTCTTGCTGCAGGCAAGTATTATGCTAATGTAACCTTTGATGACGGTAATTATTCTAATATTATTACTAATGCCGTATTTGAGGTTTACCCTGCTGTAAATAATGTTAAAGTTATTGCTAAGAGTGTTACTTATGGCAAAGAAACTATGATTATTGTTTCCGCAGATGTTGACGGTGTTTATACTGTTGATGTCAATGGAACTGTTAAGTCAGTCAATGTTGTAAATAATAAGGGTAACTTTACATTGTCTTTAGGTGCTGGCAAGTATTATGCTAATGTGACCTTTGATAACGGTAATTATTCAAGTGTCATTACCAATGCAGTATTTGAGGTTTATCCTGCTGTGAATAATGTGAAAGTTGTTGTAAATAATGTTATTTATGGTAATGATGCAGTGATTTTGATTGGTGCTGATGTTGACGGTGTTTATACTGTTGATGTGAACGGCACTATCAGAACTGTTAATGTTGTTAATAAGAGAGGTAACTTTACCTTGTCTTTAGGTGTTGGAAGGTATTATGCTAATGTGACCTTTGATAACGGTAATTATTCAAATATAATTACCAATGATGAATTTGAAGTTTATCCTGCTGTAAACAATGTTAAAGTCATTGTTAATAATGTTGTTTATGGTAATGATGTTGTGATTATGATCGGTGCTGATGTAGATGGCGTTTACACTGTGGACGTTAACGGAACTATAAGGACAGTTAATGTTGTTAATAAAAGAGGCAGCTTTAAATTGTCCTTAGGTGCAGGAAGTTATTATGCTAATGTGACCTTTGATAACGCCAATTATTCAAGTGTCATTACCAATGCTTTGTTTGAGGTTTATCCTGCTGTGAATAATGTTAAAGTCATTGTTAATAGTGTAACTTACGGTAAAGATGTTGTGATTATGGTTGGTGCTGATGTAGATGGCGTTTACACTGTGGACGTTAACGGAACTATAAGGACAGTCAATGTTGTTAATAATAGAGGTAGCTTTACCATATCTTTAGGTGTTGGCAGGTATTATGCTAATGTGACCTTTGCTGACGGTAATTATTCAAATGTCATTACAAATGCTGTGTTTGAGGTTTATAAGGCTGTAAACAATGTTAAAGTTACTGCAAATAGTGTCACTTATGGTAATGATGTAGTTCTTGAGGTTGTTGCTGATGTTGACGGCGTTTATACTCTTGATTTGAATGGCGAGATCACTACAATTGAAATAGTCAACGGCAGATATTCAAGGACTTTGAGTTTGGATGTCGGTGAGTATTATGCCAATGTGACCTTTGAAAACGATAATTATAATACTACAGTTACCAATACAGTGTTTGAGGTTTATAAGATTGTGAATAATGTTAAAGTTATTGCTAAGACTGTTACTTATGGCAATGATGTGGTTCTTAAGGTTTTCGCTGATGTTGACGGTGTTTATGTGCTTGATTTAAACGGAAATATCAGTACAATCAATGTTGTAAACGGAATATACTCCATTTCATTGAGCCTTGATGTGGGCAAGTATTATGCTAATGTTTCATTCGCTGATTCACACTATGATTCAATCATATCAAATGCAACATTCAGTGTTTTGCCGGCTGAAGACTATGATATGATTGCTGGTGCAACATATAACAATGAGCTTTGCGTTTATGTCATACTTCCAAATCAAGCAACCGGAACCGTAACAATAAATGTTGCAGGTAAAGATTATTCCAAAGAGCTTAATAATGGAATTGCATTGTTTACAATTTCTGATGTGGCTCCTGGTGATTATAATATTTCAGTTCACTATTCCGGTGACAGTCACTTTGCTCCAAAAAGTACAAATTTCACTTTCCATGTTAAAAAGATAATGATTGATGCATATGATGCCAAATACGGATGGGCTAATTCCGTTACCTATTCAGTAAAATTGATTGATGAATATGGAAATGCTGTTTATGATAAAGATGTATTGTTTTCCATTAATGGAAAAACATTTAAATCAACCACTGATGCAAACGGTATTGCTAAGGTTACATTATCCTTAGCTATTGGAACTTATGATATCAAAATTTCCTGCCAGTCTGAAAATGTTACCAGAAATATTACTATCGTTTCCAGATTCAGCGGTAACAAGAACATCAACATGTACTACTTCGATGGAACCAAATACTCTTTCAGAGTTTACGGCAATGACGGAAATCCTGTCGGTGCAAATCAGAAAGTTGTAGTTACATTAAATAAAAAGACTTACACTGTTAAAACAAATGTAAATGGATATGCAAGTCTTCAAATTCCAAATACAGTGTATAAAAAAGGATCATACACTATTACTGCAACATACAAAGGACAGACAGTTAAAAATGTAGTGAAAATAAAAGAAATTCTGAATGGCAGAAAGTCAGTCACTGTTAAAAAGACAGCCAAACAGTTGGTATTGAAAGCAAATCTTAAAAAGAAACTTAAAGGTAAAACAATCGTGTTCAAGTTCTATGGTAAAAAATATACAGTAAAAACAGATAAATACGGTAAAGCTAAAGTTAAAATTACTAAAAATGTTATTAATAAGCTCAAAAAAGGTAAAAAATATACCGTGCTAATATCCTACTATAAAAGGAGTGTTAAAACAATCGTTTATGTTAAATAATTAATTATTCAAAATGATGGGAGGTAAATTTATGAAAATAATTAATACATGTTTGATGGCATTTCTGATTCTGTTGTTGGGAATAGGTTTTGTTTCCGCAGCAGAAGATGGAATAAACAGCAATATTGATGCTACGGTTTCAGATGTTGCAGAAGTTGAAGGTATTTCTGCAAATGGAGCTGATGATGTACTTAATGCAGTAGATGATGAGGAGGTTATTGGTGAAGTTAAAAGTCATGTTGAAGTGAATTCATACGATTTGGCTGACTTGAATCCTCATTCTGTTAATATAAATAATGATTCTGATTATGTTGCTTATGTATATGCACCTAATGAATCTGGAGGAAGTGTTTCTGTTGTCATTGGTGAAGATGACGATGCAGTGGAGATTTTTAATAAAGATATTCAATCCTTAGATAAGAAAGCTGATGAAAATGATAAGGAGTATTCTTATTTCTTTATCAGACCTACCGACATTAGCTATTCCATAGCTCCGGATTTATATTATGTCACTGTCGTATATAAGTACGGCTTAACATTAAGTGAGACAAATGACGGTCTTGTTCGTTTTGTTGAAAATGCAGATCATGTAACTGTTGATGTTCCTCCCCAAATAGTTATTGGCGATGCATTTGACCGATTTATGAGTATACATGTTGAAGGCACTTTAGGAAACCTTCGCGTTTTAATAGATGGTAAAGAGATAATGAACGGACCGGTTTTTGATTTAAAATATGATGAGGAATCAAACGAATTAAAACAGGTTATTCTAGTTGATTTGAATGACTTGTCCATAGGTCAGCACACATATGAAGTTTCGTATTATGACGGTAACTGGGAAGATGTAACCTTCAGCGATAAATTTAATGTCACATATCTTTTTGACGTTGCTGTAGGTGCGGACAATGTTTATTATGGTGATGAAGTTAATTTCACAGTTGCTTTGCCTAAGGATGCAAGCAGTAATGAGATTAAAGTTAACAATGAAATTCACAGTATTGATTTGGAAAACGGCCTTGCAAGCTTAACATTATCAGATTTTAATTTAGGTGAAAATGTCTTGAATTTCACTTATAATGATGTTAAATATGGTGAAAAAACATTCCAGATGGAGTTAATTGTCAATCCTGCAATATATGTTCCAAGCAGTGTGAGATATGGCAGTGATGAAAAAATCAGAGTTGATTTCCCAAGTGATGCTCAGGGCAAATTGCGCATCTTTTTAGATAATATAATAATTGCTGATCTTGATGCTGCAGACTCTGTTGTTACTTACTCATTGGATTCATTGCAAGTCGGTTCACATAAAGTTGCACTGCTGTATGATGATGAAAAGTATTATGTTAACAAGGAAGTTACTATTGACGTCATTCCTAATGTCGAGTTTAAGAATGTTTTGACTATTGGCGAAGACGCTTTTATTAGTGTTGATGTAGGTGCAGAAGGCAATGTTACTGTATTTTGCAATGGCCAAAATATATCAACCGAAAAACTTGTAAACGGTAAAATGAGCATTTCAATTCCATCTTCCAGTCTTCATTTAGGTGAAAATATCATCACACTGAAATATGACGGTGATGAATTTGATAAAGATCCATTTTATTATTATGATAACGAAACCGGTGAGAATGTCGCATATCAATATAAAGTAACCGTGGGTCCAAACGACTTGGAAATTCCAGACGAATTTTCTCAAGATGGTGAAGGTAATATAATTTTGGGCCTGCCTGAAGGATTTGACGGCAATGTTAAAGTTTACGTTAATAAGAAGCTATTGTCAACCAATGCTGTTTTAGGCGGAATAAATAACATTCCTGTATCCGGTTTAAATCCACAATCCAATAACGTAAGTGTCGTTTTAACTGATAGTGCGGGAAATTCTTTCGAGACCAATAAAGAGGTTTATGTTCCAAAAATTGAACCTCAAGTTGATATTGTATCTCCGGTCGTCAGTACTGTTCCAACATTCACTATTGTCATGCCGGATGATGCCACTGGTAGGATTCTGGTCATATTGAATAATTATTCTACAGTAGAAGATGCGGAAAATGGAAATATAACTGTGACAATTCCTGGTTTGGAGGATGGAGTTTATAATTCTACAATTTTATATGAAGGAGATTCCAAATACTCAAGTTTCATTAAAAATGTCATTATAACAATCAGAACTGTTGAATTAAAGAATCCTCAATTGAAAATATCCGTTCCAAGCAATTATCTGGGTCAAAAATCAGTCATTACAGTTACTACTAACAGCGCTTTTACAGGCATTGTTAAAGTTAAAATCAAGTCCACTACATATTCTGTTAGTGTAGTTAACGGTAAAGGAACCAAATCAATTTCAGGCCTTAAAGTAGGCACATATAGTGCAGTCGCTACATTTGCGGCTAACAGTGTTTTCAAATCCGATACAAAATCTGTTAGTTTTAAGGTAAATGAGAATGTTAAGTTAACTCTTGGTGCGGTTACAGTTAAAAAATCAGCCAAAAAGTTAGTTATTAAGGCTTCTTTGAAAATCAATGGTAAAATAGCTAAAAGTAAGACTATCAAGTTCAAATTCAACAATAAAATTTATAAAGCTAAAACCAATAAGAAAGGTGTTGCAAGCATTACAATTAAGAGCAGCATACTCAATAAGCTTAAAGTAGGTAAAAATATAAAATATAGTGCAACTTACAGTAAAAAAACAGTTCAAAAAACAGTCAAGGTTAAAAAATAATTACAATTAGTTAGGTGAGAGAAATGAAGAAATATCAAATCATTTTAATATCATTTGCAGCATTGCTGCTGATAATGGGTGCGGCAAGCGCAGCCGAAGTTGATGATATTACAAATGACACAATAGTTAGTGACATAAGTGTTTCTGATGATATTTTATGCGCTAATAATTATTCGGATGTTGTGAGATTAAATAAGGAATTTAACGGCAATACGTTCTCAGAACTTCAAAATGAAATTGATGGCTGTAGCGATAGTGATACAATTATATTGAATAAGGATATTATTCAGGATGAATCAAATAAAATTTCCATTAAAAAGGCATTGACCATTAATGGAAATGGACATACTATTGATGCTCAGCAAAAATCTGGCATTTTCTACATAGAAGGTGCAGCAGAGGTGATATTGAAAAATATTACCTTTAAAAACGCTAAAGAAAATAATGGAGCAGTGATTCAAGCTACTTCCGGAATTTTGCATGTGGATAATTGTACTTTTATGGATAATGTAGCTGAAAATTACGGTGGCGCCATTTATACACAAGCTATTTCCTATATAACTGATTGTAATTTTACCGGCAACTCCGCTAAATACGGTGGAGCAATTTATAGTGACGGCGCTGATGAAAAATTATATTTCAACAATTTTATCAATAACACTGCTAAAAATGACGGTGGAGCAGTATTTTTAAACTCATTGAATCAGAATGACATTGAATACAATTCATTTATCAATAACAGTGCCGATAAAGGCGGAGCATTGTATGTCAATAATTCTAATGCTGATATTGTTTCAACCCTCTTTTTGAATAATACTGCAGTAAAAGGAGGTGCAATATCTTCCATCAATTCAACTTGCATGGTGGAATATTGCGATTTTGAATATAATTCCGCTGATGAAGGTGGTGCAATACTTTTAAATAATTCACAAGGCAGTATTGACGGTTCATATTTTGACTTTAACACTGCTTACAAAAAAGGAAGTGCAATTTATTGGGCTCCGTTAACTGCTAATTTGAATTGCAGCGTAACCGGTTCTGAATTCTTTAACAATAAGGTAAAATCCTACTCTTTAAAAGCAAATTTGACTAAAGGCAGTTTATTTTTAGAGCTGACCGGATGGAATAATTTCTTTAATGCAATTTATGCAGATTCAGATATCAAATTTAGAGATGTGAGATATTGGAACGGCAACAGGACCAACAGTGATTTGGAATCATATCATACCGGTGCTAGCGGGCAGAATATTACTTTAGAAATTTATGATTCCAAGAAAAATCTTTTAGTAAATACTACTTTGACAACAAACGTTTTTGGTCAACAGTATTATAATATGTTCCTTTTCAATGATGCAGATTACACATATAAGGCATATCTTTCAAATGAGGATTATTATACCTATATTGCATGCAGCGGTAAATTTACATTAAAAAGGTTTGCAAGTTCAATCAGTCTAAATATCTCAGATTGTGAGGAATTTACATACGGTAAGTGTGTTGTGCCGTTTGATGTTGTTAACCGTACTGATGTCAGAGCGGTCATTACAAATGAGGATGAATCAGTTGTTTATTTCAACAGCACTGTCAATGAATATTCAAGACGTGTACTTGTTGATTTGCCTGCCAGTGATGAATACTATAAAATCACTGTCTATAATCTTCCAAATAGCAGAAATCTGGGAAGTCAGGATTCCAGACTGTTCAAGATTTCAAGGACATCCTCATCAATTTCAATAGACCCTATAAAAGATTTTAATTATGGAAGAAGCCCTGTGGTTTCATTCAATGTGGAAAACATGACTTATATTCTTGTAACTGTCTATGATGAAGACGGAAGAGGCGTTTATGCAACAACCGCAGATACAGATTATATTTTTATTCCAGTATTGAATGTAGGCAAATATAATTTATATGCGGAAAATATGAAAGATGAAAACATATCCAGTTCAACCAGTTCTGCTACTTTCAATATATTAAAAGAGAAAAATTGGATTAATGTTTCTGCAAATAAATCCGATTATGGAAATCGTGTTATTTTAACCGTTAAGGCATGGGTTGACGGTAAGTATACTATTGATGTTAATGGAACTTTAATGAATGTTAGTGTAGTTAGAGGTAATGGTGAAATCAGTTTGTATCTTCCTGCCGGACAATATTATGCAAATGCAATTTTCAATAATCCGAATTATGATACAGTTATAACAAATGCAAATTTCACTGTTCTTCCAGAGAGCAATATGCAAGTGGACTATAATGAAGATGTTGTCAATGGTGAAAGCATAACATTTAATGTGGCTGTTAATAACGGCGCAACAGGCAACATAAAACTTTTATTCGGCAATGATGAGTACACAGCAGCTATTGATAACGGTAATGCTGTTATTGAAGTTTCAAATGTAAGTTCAGGAAATCATGATGTGTCAGTCATATATGAGGGTGACGAAAATTATGCTGCCGATAAAATCGACAATAGTGTTCATGTCAAGACATATGGCATTATGCTTGGCGCGATGCAATCAGATGAATGTTCAGTAAGATTATATGATGAGGACGGAAATGGCGTTTCCAATAGGGAAGTGCTGTTTTCCATTGACGGACAAACTTTAAAATCAGTCACTGATAGTGAGGGTATTGCAAGTATTAATCCTTATTTAAACCCAGGATTCCATACTATTGAAGTTATCTACCTCACTTTAAATATAACTAAGCATATTTCTGTTGCACCAGCATTCAGTGGAAATAAAAACATCAATATGTACTATTTCGATGGAACCAAATACTCTTTCAGGGTTTACGATGATAATGGAAATCCTGTTGGTGCAGATCAAAAAGTGGTAGTTACATTAAATAAACAGACTTATACAGTCAAAACAAATGCAAATGGATATGCAAGTTTACAAATTCCAAATACTGTAAAGACTGGAACTTATACTATTACTGCGACATATAGAGGAGAAACTATTAAAAATACAGTTAAAGTAAAACAGATTTTAAGTTCTAAAAAGACAGTTAATGTTAAAAAGACAGCTAAAAAGTTAGTGTTGCAAGTTAAGCTTTATAAAAAACTTAAAGGTAAAAGCATATCTTTCAAATTTTATGGTAAAACCTACAAAGTGAAAACCGATAAAAATGGAATTGCAAAGGTTACAATTAAGAAAAGTGTGATAAATAAACTCAAGAAAGGAAAATCATATACAGTTAATATTTATTACTCTAAAATCAGCTTAAAAACCAAGGTTAAGGCAATATAAAAACGGTGATACAATTAATAACAATTTAGACGGGGATTGATTATGAATAAGATGTATAAATGTTTATTTGTGTTTATGATATTGTTGGTAAGTGTGGGCGCTGCCTATGCATCTGACGATATTGCATCGAATAATGAAACTAGCGTTTTAAGTATTGATGAAACTGCTAGTGTTGTTAATGATGCTTCAGAAATCGAAGAAAATGATACTTGGGAGGGTTTGCCAGGAGATTTAGATGAGCAATCTCTGGTGAACTCTTCAAATATAAAACATTATGAAATTATTACAGGTGATATTTCCAAGTATGATTTCCATGATAATTATAAAGTTAAAGTAGTTAATGAATCAGGAATAGCTGTTTATGGGGGGCATGTTGATTTCTATGTAAATCACAAGCTTGCAAATACAAGCAAAGTTGATTATTTTGGTTATGCCTCTTTTAACTTAAATTCATATATAACATCTAACGGAACATATGAGATATCTTCAATATATTCAAATGATGATGACTATGGAAGTGCTGTAACCCGTCAAAGCATAGTTGTCGATGATGTTCCTATGAATCAACGTGATGTCCAGATTATATTTGAAAATATCAAGTTATATGAGTTGGGTGAAAAATACAGCGTTAAGGTGTTAAATAAAAATGGCACTCCTGTCCGCAAGGGTAATGTTGTTTTTATTGCTTATGACAGGATTATTTTCGCTAATATTGATGAAAACGGTATTGCCAGTTTTTATCTTCCAAGTAATTTGAATATTACAGGCAACTTGATGATTTGGACTATGTATTCAGATGGTGAGTTCACCGATTTGTCTGCCCGTGAACAGATTACCGTCGGTACCCGTACTATTGCTGCTCTAGACAAAAGCAGTTTAGGCGCCCGTATGATGCATAGCTGGAACAATTATAATTTTACTTATCACGAAGAAGGAAAGTATATTGCTCCTATCAAGGATAATGTTTATCTTGTATTGGATGTATTTGGTAAATGTTATCTTTTGTATGAAAACACTATCAATAACAGTGCTCAATTGTCAAATCAGTTCTCTTCTTTAGGCTCATCTTTTAATTATGATGTTGTTAAGCTTAATCTTGTAGAGGGCACTACCTACACTTTAAAAGATCAGGTATGGGAAGATCAGGAATGGTATTATGCAAGCAGAATTGCCAACGGTCAGCTGATTGTTAATGGTAACGGTGCTACTATAACTCCTCATGAGGATGCCAGTGATCTGTTGAATTTCATGTATATCGGTAGAGAAGCCAATGTCAATTTTGTTAATGTTAACTTAAATAAGTTTAATCATGTTTTCATCAATCAGGGTAATCTTTTGTGTGAAAACTGTATTTTTAGAGAGAATAGGGCTTATAAACTGGATGTTAAACTCTCAGGCTCAGGTACAATAGTTCATAATTACAACACAGTATTTTTTGATAACTGCGGATTTTATGATAATAAAGCTGAGTATTGGGGTTGGTTCACTCAGGAAATGGATGCTTCCATTTTATATGCAGAACCGTATTCTGTAAATATTTTCAATGGATTTTACGGTAAATTCCAATCAGATTCATTATATTGCTGCAATTTCACCACTACAATCTTTTATGGTGTTGACAATAATTTGGTTAAGGATAAATTGTCTGATTCAGTATTTGCTCAGAATTCATATTTTGCAACAGTAGACCGTGAGCTTATTAATGAAAACAAGGAATTGATTATTGATGTCCACTCCAAATCAGAGTTAATCAATGCATTTTACATGTTAAACACATTTATCACTGCAAACAAGGTAACTATCAATCTGGCCCATGGAACATATGAGTTCAACACTGATGATTATAATAAAATTAGGTCTTATAACTACAGGCATATGGAACAAGACCCTCCAGGTCCAGATTATACTCCTGTTCAAGATCAGTATCTGCTGGATGTAGGTTATTGTCCGGTAATAATCAATGGTAACGGTGCGACTATTAAGATGACAGGTAATGATGACGATGATGATTATCATTTAGCTTATATAGGTAAGTATGGATCTTTGAAAATATCTGGTTTAGTTGTTGAGAGGTTCAATACTGCATTTTTCGTTACAGGTAGTTTTGAGGCATATACATCTACTTTTGTGGATAATGTCATAGATTATTCTACTGTTAACGGCGATTATGGTGGAGTATTCCGCTCACATGGTGGTAAAGTCACATGTCACAGTTGCTGGTTTAAAGGTAACAGGGCAGATAATATCGGTGATTATTCAACTTCCGATTTTTATGCGGACATGTCATCTTCAGTTGATTTAAGAATTTGTAACGGTAAACCTCAAGGTTACATGGCTGGAAATTCATATCTTAAAAGTGACGCTTTCTCAATGCAAAATGTTCATGGATATACTTATTATGAAAAATTTGAAGAGAATTATCAGACTGATGATTTTAAAATTTTCAATGTAAGTGATACCAACTCCTATAATAATCTTAGAAACTATTTCAGTAATCATAAGGTTAAGAGTTTGTATATTAATTTCACAGGAGATTATGATTTTGATTTACATCCTGTTTTTGATAGGGCTATGGCTATTGTGTTCAACAGCAACGGTCATAAAGTCAAATTCAACAGGATGACAATTGAATCTCCGAGTACCATGACTTTCATCGGATTTGACTTCGAAAATCTAATGGTTAATATTAAGGGGTCAGTTACTTATATCGATTGTAAGTTCCACAACAATAAGCAAGGAGAGGATTACTTCTTCTCAAATGAGGGTTCATGTACATTAGTTAACTGTGACTTTTATGATAATGAGGGTGATGATTCCATTATCTATAATAAAGGGTCTTTAACAATTTATGACAGTTCATTTAGGAATAATGAATTCGATGATGATTATGGTGTTATTTATAATTATGGCGGGTCTGTCAACTGTATAAATACTACTTTCAGCGGCAACACTGAAGGTAAATATATTTTCAATTTCGAAAGTGGAAACTGTGCATACAGCGGTTCAGGCATTACTTCATCTAATGTTGAGTTTGATGAGGCATGGGCTAATTGGAAAGCCGGTCTTGTTCAAGGCGCATTTTTGGTTGCTACTGCTGCACTTACTTATGGTGCAGGTACAGCTATTGGTTCAGTTATGCCTGGTGTTGCAGGACTTGTTGTTTCTAGTATTGCAGGTGCAGGTATTGGTGCTGCCAGCGGTTTAACTTACGGTCTTATAGAAGGTAATGTTTATCATGATTACAGCAATGTCTGGAAACATACATTGACTTTTGCATTTATAGGTTTAGGTTTAGCTCAGTCAGGATTTGCAGCTCAAGCTAATTTCATAAGACAGGTTGATCAGGCTTTCAATAATCGTGCAAACCCTGGTGATGGTGGTGTAGCTCCACAAAACCCTCCGGCTCCTAGAAATCCTCAAGGAGGTCAGGGTGCTGGTGGTCTGGATGCTCTAAATGAGAATCCTGCTTTCCAGGCTCAATTGAAAGGTTCTCTTGAGGCTGATTTAGAAGCTCTCATAAACTCATTTGGTAATCAGTATAATCAGTTTATTAATACAATTAGAAACGTTTTACCTACATTGTCAGGTCCTAATGTTAATATGCAAGAAGTGTTAGCTTTATATTCTACTATGCAAACTATTTTAGCTAGACAACAAGTTCTGGCTCCGGATGAGGTTCCGATTAATATTATTGACAGGGTATCAAATAATCAAAATCCTGTTGCGGAAGGCGAACGATTGCCTCCTGCTGCTGATATTGTTCCATTGGATGCAGGAAATGTATTCATTAATAATATAATTGATCCGAATGGATATATTCTACGCACTATTGAAAATAATCCGAATGTTAATTATATAAGGAATATGCTTAGTTTGAATTCATATAGATTTGCTAATAATAATCAGACTCATGCTGAGAGGGTTATGAATTTGCTTATTAATTTCAATACCTTGTATAATCGTGCTCGTAATTTGGGTTGGAATCAATTAAGTCAAAATATGCGTAATTACATGGAGTTCTACAATCAAAATATAGGTCCTCAGGGTCATGCTCGTACTGTTAATGCTCTGTTTAACTATAATATTAATCACATGTCAATTACAGCATGGGAGAACATTTATGAAAGTGCTTCAAATGAATTGAATAGACTTATAAATTCGTCCAATATAGGCGGATTTGATTTGGACGGTCAAGTTAACATTACTGCTCAGATTGAGTCACGTATTTCAAATCTTATTAATCAGTTGGATAAGAAGTTTGAAAATGACCCTGATAATCTTGACAAATATAAAACTTTAATTGACCTTTATAAAAATAGCGATCATAATGACCTTGAAGTAATGTTGAAGGTTTATGCAGGATTATCTAATCTGACCAAGTTTCCTAAAATGAATATGAGTGAGTATTATGATGCGATTTCATTTAATTATCCTGACTTAATTAAAACTAACGTATATTACAGCGTTTTCAGTAGGATTAATACTTTTAATAACAGAGCGGATTTCTATGATATGCTTAATGATATTGAAAAAGAGCTGAAGTTATTGCGTGAAATCAACGTCACAGTATATAATGAGGTTATAAGCAGCGTATTTGATGGAAAAGAATATAATGCTTGGTATAAAAGTATGAAGAAACTGTATGACTCAAATCCTCAAACCGCTCTAAAAACTGCAAAAACAATATATCAGCAGGCTTATGATTACTTTAACTTATATCACAGAGATGTAAAATTAATAAATGAAGCCCATATTAATACTTATTATGTTAAAAATTTATTCACTCATTATATGCATGTGTATAATGCTCTAAGTGATTCCAATAAGATAATTCTTAATAGGTATTTCTATGACCAGTGCTGTGAGCTCATTAAAAGCTTCAATGGTATTCATATATTCCATGGAATATGGGATGAAACTGAGAATTTAAATAAATTAAGTAATATTAGTGATACCTCCGAAAGATACTTTGAAAGATTAACTGAACTTTACGTAATATTGATGGAATCTAAAGACATTGATAATATATTTAATAAGGATATATCTGGTTTAAATTCATCTCAACTCGCTGACATGATAATTGAAGACCTGATTAAATATTATAAAGGAAATTACCAACGTTTGGATCCGTCTGCTAAATTCTTGGGACAGCAAACTCCAAATTTCAATCTATTGGTCAGAATTTTGAATTGGGCTGGTAATAATTCAATTGATACTCTCCAATCATTTTACCATACTATGGCCTCTTTTAGAGAGGAGCTTCAAGCGGTATATGCTCTAGAAAGGCAGTTATTCTTTGATCAACCAATCGACATTGACTTATATCGCAGTAAAATACATAATGTTGACATTAGTCGTACATGGATATCATTTGAATTCGGGCGCAGGGTTTCATATTTGTTCAATTTCACAAATATGATGGATTATGTTGTTGCGAATAAAGATTATGTTGTGAGATGGTTTATAGACCAGCTGGATCTTCCTGGCACTCGTGCGGAACAAGAACTTCAAAGGCTTCACAGAAGAACTATACTTTATATGACAGTTTTCAATAAGTATTATTTGAAAGATAGCAGTATAGATAAAACAAGATTGAATCTAATAGATCTGCTGTTAGCTGAAGCATCTTCTACATATTCATTTAATAAGGCATTCGGTGATCAATATTCATCTCTTATCAATTTGGAATTGGGTATTGATCTGGAAACTGCAAAGCAAATGCAACGGAATAAAGAACCTAGTGATCAGTTTTCAGATATTGATGTTGCTAATATAACACAGAAGTTAAAATTACTTAAGACTTCATCTCCTATTGCATATTGGATTTTAATGGACCAATACCGCGAAAAGTATGACGTGCCTTTGATAAGTGAAACTAAATGGACATTTAATAATAAGGAAAGTCAGTATTACGTTAAGGATGCTAACGGCGTATCTGTATCTTATTATGATTTCGCCACAAGTGTTGTGAATTCCATTAACGACATTCTTTCAAGGATTGGTGTTATTGAGGGAAATCAAATAATATTAAAAAGCATGAATACTAATATTGCCAGGTTGGTGGATAATGCCAATATTTATAACAATATTTTCAACAAGAAGGCATATTACAATCAGATGGAACTAACCGATGCCAATGTTAAACAGATGATTAAGGATATAGAGTATGACTTTAATTATCTCAAGGCTCATGATACTATCACATATGACGCAATAATCAATTCACTTTTTGATGGAAAGGAGTTTCCTGAAGTGGCAGATGAATATGATGGTCAAAATCTTTTAATCATGTATAATATAATATTTGATGCTTTAGAGGAATATAGGAATAACACAAAAGTATTGGAAAATGAAGTTAATGTGATGATTAATCAATTGAATAACAATACTGTTAAGAATTTAAAAAATAATAACCTGACAAGCCAAATACGCTCTAATCTATTATATTTCATCTTCTTCTGGGAGTATTTACACAAAAACAAAGATGAAAACAACCTTATCTTTTCTGATGGAGACCCTGGACTTATAATGTCATATCATTTATTTAATGCTCCTCTTCAGGATATTTACAACAGATACAATGAAATATTAAATAGAATAATATTCTTCAGCGTGTTTAATGATGATGTGGATTTAAATGCGTTAAACCTCACTGAAATGAAAGATCTGTTCAATAATAATCTTTATAGGGCATATCACAGTCCAAACAGATATGCTGAGGTTTTCGAATATCTCAATACTCAAAGTGTAGATTTCAGAACTTTCCAACAAGGCAACGATTTCAGAGCTTATGAGAATTATATTAATTCCATCAATGACAAAGCTCTTTTAATCAAATGGTATAACGCTATTCACAATAAAATCCATTATAATGGAAATGCAAATGTCAATCCTAAGCCTAATCCTATACCTGTTTCAGGTCCTGTTCTGACTCCTGAAATATTGAAAGATATTGAAAAGATTATCCGTGATAACAGTATTTACGATAATGATCCTAGTAATATCTACAATTCCCAAGAACAAGGATATTTCATGGGTTCCTGGAAAGCATTTGTTGAAAAATATGGTGAAATTTCCAACATTGTTTTAAAAGACCTTATGAAAGGAGATTTGGACAAGTTTATAGATGATAACGAATATAATTTCCCTGATATTCGTCAGGCAATTGTTAATTTCCTTAAAAACTACAAACCAGGTAATAATCAACCTGCTGAAGAAGATTCCAGTATAACAAAATCCCAGTTTGAAGACATTAAAAAGATTATGGAAAACACAAATCTTGAGCCTGAAAAACAATATGATATAATCAATCCATATATGGTAAGGCTGTATGGTTCCTGGGAAAAGATAGAGGATAATTATCCTGTTGTTTCTAAATTTGTATCAGAATTTTTATTTAATAATGTTGATTTGGCGACATATGCCAATAAGCATGGTGACTTTAAAAATAACTATAAAAATATCAGAGAAAACATCATCGAGTTCATTCGCCTTAATCTTTTAAAAGAGGATGCGCCGAATGTAGTGGAAATAAAGAATATTGAAGACGTTAGTAAAGTGGATATTTTAATCAACGGTAAAAAAGTTTCTGAGTGTAATATTGAAGAAATAAATGCATATACTATCAAAAAGATTCAAACAACCAATATTGACTCTGCTTTAATGAACTCACTTGTACTTAAGGCAACAGCTATTTACCAAGGTTACCTACAATATGTTGACAGCATGAAATCTGCTAACGTACCTGAAAATGAGTATACAAAAGGATTTAATCAATTCAAAAATAGATACGTTGATATCTTAAAACAGATTAATTCTAAGGATTTGAATACTTATGGAACTTTAATTGTTATTACAGCTATCTTAAAGGATAACTCTCTTCAGCCGGATGAAATAATGACTGATATTTCAGAGGAGTATCATAAATTTTTACTTTCCTGGATTAAACTTGAAAATGAGTATCCTGATGTTGCAAGATTTATTCTTGAAACCAATTTCCAAAATGATATGAATAAGATGAAAGAATTCTATGAAAGATTCAGTACTGATGAAAAGGCCCGTTTGAAATTTGCTGAACTTGCTCAGAATTATTTCTATAATAATCCTAATTCAAATGCAAATAATAATTATATTTTGATTGAAAAGGAAAATGTTAAAGATGCTTCTTTAGATGACGTTATAGGTTATATGCAAAATACTCTTGAAAAGGCAAACGGTTATGTTGAGCAGATTAGAAAAGAAGATCCTAAATCAGCTGATTCATTGAAAAATAAAATTGATGATTTATATGAGGAATATATGATTAAAATTACAACTTATTCCCATAAATTACATTATATTATATTTATTGATGAATTAAATAAATTGTTTAAAGACAAAAACATTAAAAATCAGCCTGTAAATGAAAATCCTCAAAAAGAAAAATACCATATTCAAAAAGATAATGTAATCGTATTAAGTCCAGTAAAAGCTGCACAATTAATGCTAAATGCTATGGATTCTGTTAAAAGCAATGTGGATAAAATAATGAAAACCAATAAAAAGCTGGGTCAATGGGTATTGGACAAGGCTTCAGAATTGGCTAGCAAGTATAGTGACGGTATTAACGCTGGTGACATAGAAAGTTACACTAACTTTATAAATGAATTAAATAAACTCTTTAAGGATTCAGTCGGATTTTCCAGTCCGGTTAAAATTCAGGATGAAGTACTGAAAACTATGGAAAATGAGGATATTAAAAATTTAATAAGGTTGAAATTCCATTTAAATCCTGATTTAGAATTTTCACAACAAATCCTGGAAAATCTGGATAAACCGAATTTAACTAAAAATGATTTAATAAATATTTATAATGTTGCAAACCAGTATATAATCAAAGAATCAAATATAAAAACTAAAAATAAGATTTTGACTACAGGTTCCACATTCTTTAAAATTAAATCAAGTGATTTATCCGATATAAACAAAGTGAAAAAGTCCATTAGCACTAATTTAAATGTTCTTAAAGTCTTTTTCCCTAATGCATATTACAGTATTTCTAAAGTATTCCAGAATGATTTAAGCAGATTATCAGAATTATCTCTTGATGAATGTGTTAATTTGAATAACCGCTTATCCGTTTACTCTAAAAATTACTTTAACTTATTCAAAAATTCAAATTCTTTCCAAGAGGAATATGAATCAAGAAATGATATGGACGATGATACTCATAATCATAAAATTCGCATATTAGAGGATAATACATTTAAATTTTTCGACAGCAGCTATGTTAATTTCCTTTTAAGTCTTGATAATAGTAATGCTGAAACAATCAAAACTGTAATTGAAACTGAAATGTTTTACCTTGGTTTGACAAACAGAAACCTGCATGAATATTATTTGAATAAATATTTTGAAGGTTTATCCCCGGAATCATATTTCGAATCTGTCGAGGGCAACATTTCACCGGATAAGAAAGATAAATTTTTCCAAGATTTCTATAAAAATATTCTAAATGATTTTAACTCCCTGAGGAAAACTCTTGACGTTATCGATAATCTCAGAACCGATAAGGAGAAGAAAGATTATTACATTAAAAGTTTTGAGAAGACCTATGGTGTTGACTTAAGTTCAGATGCAGCCAAATTTACAAGGACTTTGGTATTTGCATTAATGAACCTCCATATGGAAAATCAGTATAATTTCACACAATACCTTATTTATGGATTAAATGAGGATGGCAGTCTTAAAGAGGATATTAAACAAAAGATACTCAACAAGATTTGCAGTGAATTATTCGTCGCATTTGATGGTATTTTCATTTTAAATGAAGCTGATTTCGAAATGCTTGTTGACATCATGACTTTAAATTACCAACAAAGTTTCAATATCCAAATAATGAATGATTTCAATAAGCTCGTTTCTGATGAAGGAGGTAAAGTTACCCAGGAAACTAAAAATCTGGCCAGATATAATTTAATATTGTCCTTGATCTTAAAGAATAAAATATTGTTTGACAATGAAAATGCTGTATTATATCCGGAAGAACTGGATTTATTAAATAACTTAAGTGCCCTTAAGTGTTATAACCTTATAAGTCAGATTCTACAAATGAAACTCAGGAGTGAATTTTCAAATAAAAACACTGTTGTAGAAGGACTCATTCCGGGACTTAATAAAATACTGAATTCAATGGAATATAAACTTTTAAATCACATGAAAGCTAAAGCAGGCGATCCGCATATAACACAGTATTATACTATCTTTAATAATGCTAATAACCTCCCTGATAATCTACAGGACATGATTAATTTCATGGAAAATGAGTTAGCACAGTTGAGAGAGTTTGATGCTAACTTGCACCAGGATATTCTGGTTAGATTCTTCATGGGAAGGACTCTTTCAGACCTTCAGGATGAATATGAAGGTAAAATTACATTAGGCGGATTGAAAAAAACATATAAGGATATTATGAACTGGTTTGACTTTTGGAGGAACAAGGCCATTTTAAATGAGGTGATAAAGGTATAATTTCAAAAGTATTGTGCATTTACTTAAATGAGTTTAACAGATTGATTTCAATGAACAGTTAAAGATAACTGCATGATGAGGTCAATCATAAACTTATTTATATTATTTTTAACTACAATATAATTGTTGAAATATTAACAAACAGGAATATAATCTGGGATAACTTGGAAATTCTCACTAATGTGAGTATAACATGCCAAGAATTATCACTAGATATTTCTAAACAGGTGATTTAAAATGTGTTCTAGTGGAGGGCCAATGGCTGATATTGATTTGAAAAAATTGAAAACAAAAAAATACCGTTGCAACGACTGTGGAAATACCTTTAAAGGTATCGGAAGAAAAGTAGTTTGTCCTTCTTGCCAAAGTGACAACGTTGAACTTGCAGAGTAAATAAAATTTACTCTATTTTTTATTTTTTTAGTGATTTTATGAACATTGATTTTAAAAACGATGAAATTCTATTTATTGAAGGCGAAACCGGAATGGTAGGTGTCGTTAAAGTGGCCTATGAAAATAAAATGCTATTTATAGCGACCCAGGACAACGAGGAAATAGTTCAGTTTTTGGAATCAGACGACATTATTGCAGTATCAAATTTCAAGAAAGACAAAAGGGCAATACGTTCACAGGCTTATCTTAGCCGTGAAGAGTCATCCCCTCTAGTAATTTTAAACAAGGATCATCCGTCAACCAAACGTTTGGAAACTGTCATATCAATTGGAGATGAAGTTAATCTGAATTGCAACATAACTCCAGGAACCCATCCTGAACAGAATGTGCTGTGTTCCTGTGATAGTCTGTCAGGACTTGAAATTGTAAAAACACCGACCGGAGTTAAATTAAACCGTCAATTCGATGATTATTCAATAGAAAAATTTTAGGTTAAAAAATGTTATTTGTTGACTCATTTTACATGTTTTTAGGGCAGTTAGTGGTTATTGTAGTTGGTATAATACTCATTTTACTGATTATTGTGCTTATTTTAGGAGTCCTGATTGCAAAGAAAAACCAGATAAAATTCCCGAGATTCCTTTTGTATATAGTTGATTTGCTATATTCTCCACTGAAGACAATAGCTCACTTTTTAAAATTGGATGACAATATCATTGATGACATTGCCATAAAAGTCCGTGATGAAATCAACAAGGAAAAATTCAAAGAGATTCCCGCTGAAAAAACACTTGTATTCCTGCCGCATTGCCTTAGACATGGAGATTGTCCTGCAACACTTCAAAAGGAAGGTCTTAACTGTACCGAATGCGGATTATGTTCCATAGGTGTCATCAAAAAGAAATCCGAACCTTTGGGCTATAAGTTATATATCGTTCCGGGTTCAAGTTTTGTCAAAAAGATAGTTATGGAAAACAAATTTCAGGCTGTGCTTGGTGTGGCATGCCATGAAGATTTAAATCAGATGATGATGCTTTTGTCTGACTTTTGCCCTCAAGGGGTATTGCTTGAAAAAACAGGATGTTTTGAGACAAAAGTAAATGTTAAAAAAGTATTTGAAAAACTGGATTCCAAATACTGATCTGACATTCTTTTTTTGATTCATTTTTACTATTAAATAAATGATTTGCTGTCATTTGTAAAGACTACAGCAGGTCTTGAATATTTTTGATTTTTTCATATGTTTCCTCATCCTTTAAAATGTCAAATTTGATATTCAGGAAATACAGTTCCTGGCTAAACAGCTTATTTTCTTCATATTCTTCAATAAGTTTATCCAATGTGGTTAAAATGAATGGATTCAAACCAATCTGGATATTTTTATTCTTAAGAATATCGATACTTTCTTCCAGGGTCAAATCGACTTGAGGATTTTTGCTTTTGATGTAGTTGATTTCGGAATATGCCATTGGGCTCAATTCAAAGTTCATGCTGTATCTGAAGAGTGCAAATGCGGTTTCAAGCTGGTCTTCCTCTACATAATAATACCCAAGTGTCCTGTAGCATCTTGCAATGTCTTGAGGGTAATATGCATATTTAAGGGCATCAGTTGCATGCATGTAATATTTATTGTATGTGTAGGTGTGCACTTTGTAAATCTCGCACAGCTCCAGTATTACTCTTGAAGAAACAGGGTTTATCTTAATGGCTTTTTTCAGGTATATCTCAGCTTCTTCGTATTGTTTCGCTTCAAGAAGTAAAAATCCGTAGATGTAGTATAAATCCAGCAGTGGCTGATTGTCCGGAATGTATCTTAAAGTCTTTTCAGCCCCAATATATGTGTTGAATAATATTTCTTCTAAAGGGTTTGTGAAAAAGTGATATTCGCTTACTTTGTCATCTTCAAACATTCCAGGAAAACTTTCCATGAAGTTGTCTAATTTTTCCAATGCGGTGTCATATTCGCCACCTTCTATATCATAGGAAATGTCATTCAAAATATCGATTATTGGATTTTCCTTATCGGATATTTCAATAAATTCATTCTTTTCATCTTCGCTAAGACAGTCCCACATCATACGGGAGATTTCCTTGATTATCTCTTTGTTGTAGGGATGATCAGCATATTTCTCAATCTGTGAGGATAAATACTGCTTGTTTAAATCGGGGTTTTCACCTAAATTAGATTTGATTTCATTTATTATGTCTTCGTACATTAACACACCAAAAGTTACTTTAATTGACAAGGTTTTTATATAACCTCTTACCTATTTATATATGTATAAAAATTTAGTTTTATATATATTTTTATTTAAAAAAAATTAAGGTGATTATGAAATGGCAAATCAACCAATATTTATTCTTCCTGAAGGGACAGAAAGATATTCTAAAAGAGATGCTTTAAGAATGAATATCACTGCAGCTAAAGTATTAGCTGGTATTGTAAGAACCACTTTAGGTCCTAAAGGTATGGATAAGATGTTAGTCAACTCATTAGGTGATGTCACTGTCACCAATGACGGCGCAACTATCATGAGAGAAATGGAAATCAATCAACCTGCAGCTAGAATGCTTGTAGAAACCGCTAAAAAACAAGAAGAAATTGTCGGTGACGGAACCACTTCCGTTGTTGTTATTGCAGGTGAATTATTAGCTAAAGCTGAAGAATTATTAGATGATGGAATCGCTACATCTGTTGTAGTAAAAGGATTCAGAAACGCTACAGCAAAAGCAATCGAGCTTTTAAATGGAATTGCAATTGATGCTGATGATGAAGAAACCCTTAAAAAAGTGGCAGTCACTGCTATGAGCGGTAAAGGATCAGACTATGCAAAAGAACATTTGGCTGACCTTGTTGTAAAAGCTGCATTAAGGATTGAGGAAGACGGAAAATCCGACATTGACAACATTAATATTCAAAGGGTTTCCGGAGATTCTGTAGAAGATTCATTTTTAGCTGAAGGAATTGTCATCGATAAGGCTCCTGTTTCCAAAAACATGCCTAAAGATGTTGAAAACGCTAAAATTGCAATCATGAAATATCCAATTGAGTTAAAAGATATTAACACTGATACCAAAATTGACATTACCAGTCCTGAACAATTTGAAATCTTCTTACAAAACGAAGAACAGATGATTAAGGATTTAGTTCAAAAAATTATCGATTCTGGAGCTAATGTATTATTCTGTCAAAAAGGTATTGACGACATGGCAGAACACTACCTGAAAAAAGCAGGAATCATGGCTTACAAAAGGGTTAAAAAATCTGACATGGAAAGAATCGAAAAGGCTACCGGCGCAAAACTCGTCACTGACATTGAAGATTTAACTGAAGACAAGTTAGGTACTGCTGGTCACGTATATCTTGACAAATTATTCGACCATGAATTGACCTTCATTGAAGAATGTGAAAATCCAAAAGCTTCTTCCATTGTTTTAAGGGGAAGTACCCGTTATGTAACCGAACAAATCGCAAGAGCATTGGATGATGCTTTAGGCGTAGTTGCAGCAACCATTGAAGAAGGAAAAGTTCTCATTGGTGGAGGAGCTTGTGAAATTGATTTGGTAAAACAATTAAGAGAATATGGTGAATCCGTAAGTGGAAGAGAACAATTAGCTATCTTAAAATATGCTGAAGCTTTAGAAGTTATTCCAAGGACCTTGATTGAAAATGCAGGTTTGGACACCATCAACTTAATTGCTGATTTAAAAGCTGCTCATGAAGACTCCAAATTCATTGGAATCAACGTATTTTCAGGTGAAGTAGTGGACATGAAAGACGCTGGAGTTATTGAACCTTTAAGAGTTAAAATCCAAGCGCTTCAATCTGCTGGTGAAGCATCTGAAATGATTTTACGTATTGATGATATGATTGCAGCAAGAAATGCATTGAATTCCACCGGACCTGATGAGTCTGGTAATGATGCAAGTGGTATGCCTCCAATGCCAGGTGCTGGCGGTATGGGCGGTATGCCTCCAATGATGTAAAATTTTTAAAAAATTTTTACATTTTTCTTTTTTTTATTTTTCGCGCTTATTTTTGATTATACTCTATTATTTCATTTGATTTTTATTCTAACTCAAATAAAATCTATGTTTTTAGTTGAAAAAGGTTTAAATCATAGGGTATTTTATATGATAAGCACTACAATTACTGTTTATATTATAATATAGTCAAGTAACTTTAATTTTCATTTCATATAGTTTAATCCTTTTAGAGCAATATTCAAGTATAATTTTGCTTAACTTTTAATTTTCATTAAGTTTTAAACTTATTTTTTAAAAATAAACAAGTATAATCCTTTTTTCTAAATAAAAAGGTTTATATAACATCTTTGAAATAAATATTGTTGAAGTGAGAATGTAAGCTCACGGAATGTTTAAAAAATTGTTATGGAGGTAAAATATTTTGAACAAACAATTATTACTCACTGCTTTTTTGGCGCTTATCGTAGTATTTTCTCTTAGCGCTGTATGTGCAAGTGAAGTAAGTGTTACAGATTCATATACTACTAGCTTAGTAGATGACACATCAGATGCTTCAGTCCCATTGGAGAAAACTGCTGATTCATCAGAAATTTCTGTATCTAGTGATTCAAATGTTGATAATGATTCATCTAAAGTTTCTCTATCAAGTGAAGAAGTTTTAGGATCTGAAAATTCAAATACTTTATCAACAGTAACGTATTCTAATGACGATGGTGAAAATGGGGTTACCAGTTTATCTGTATCATCCGATGATGTATATGGGGACTCTGGTAATGTTTCTTCTACTGTAGACATTGCAGATACCATCAAATCAAATGATATTTCTAAATATTATAAAGGAAGCACAAAATACACTGCAACCTTTACAGACAAGGAAGGTAATTTATTGGCTAACACCAATGTTAAGATTGTATTGAATGGTGTTACAAAAACTGTAAAGACTAATGCAAAAGGTGTGGCTTCCCTCGCAGTTAATCTTAAACCAGGTACTTATAAGGTTGTTGCAACTAATCCGGTGACTGGTTATCAGAAAACCAACACTTTCAAGGTTTTAACAACAATTAAGGCAAGCGATGTTACTAAGGTTTATACCGATGCTAAAAAATTCACAGCAACATTTTTAAAAAGTAACGGAAAAGCTTTAGCTAACAAAAACGTTAAGTTTAAGATTAATGGTAAAACTTATACTGTAAAAACTAATAGTAACGGTGTAGCTAGTCTGTCAATGACCAATCTCAAGAAAGGTACATATAAGATGATTTCTTACAATACTGACGGATTAACCAAGACCAATACCGTAAAAGTAGTTAAATCAACTACTTCAAAATTAACTGCTAGTGCATATAACTTCCTCAAAAGTACCAGCACTAAAAAAATCAAAGTTACTTTACTCAACGGTTTAGGTTATGCACCGGGATCTGGTAAAATTATTAAATTTACTGTAAACGGTAAAACTTACACTTCTAAAACTAATAGTAAAGGTAATGCTTATCTGACATTGCCTAATTTAGCTAACGGTGTTTATACTGTAAAATATAAATTTGATGGAAATGCTTTTTATAAGGCATCAAGTACTTCAAGCAAAGTTACCATCCTTCCAAGTAAAACACCTACTTTCACAGTTAAAAGTGGAACTACTTTTGGAAACGGTGCTGGAAATTCATTTAAAGTTGCTTTAACATCCGGTAGTGTTCCATTAGCTAGTAAAACTGTTACTTTAACTTTAAATGGAAATACATATACTAAAACTACTGATAGCAATGGAGTGGTTTCACTGCCTATCTCCCTGGCTGTTGGTAAATATACTATAACATATAATTATAAAGGAGACTCATTTTTAAATGCAAAAACTGCATCATCTGAAATAACCGTTAAGGAAAGGGCTCCTACTACCATTACATGGAGTAAAGGAACTTTTGAAGCAGGATCTCAAACTTTCAGAGTAATCTTAAAAGATTCTGAAGGTAACGGTATGGGCGGTGAAACTGTCAAGTTAACAGTTAACGGCAAGACCTATTCTGTAACCACTTTCACAAACGGATGCGCTGCATTCGATGTATACTTGCCTGCAGGAAACTATACTGCAACATTTAAATATGAAGCAACCGGCGATAACGATAACGCTCCAAGTAGCTATAGTAAATCAATAAGTATCATTGCATCTGAAAATGGTTTAGCAGGTTACGGTTACTGGCTTTTCGGTGGAGATATGAAAAGTGTCGATTTAAGTAGTTTGGCTTCTAAAGGAACTTCAGACATATTCCTAAATTTCTTTGCTGTTGAAAAATGGGGTAAATCCGCTGTTCAATCATGGGTTGCTTCTGCAAATAAATATGGAATAAGAGTTCACATCTGGATGCAAGCCTTCTATGACGGTGGCTGGATCAATCCGGTTAAAAACGGCAGTCCTAACACAGCATACTTCAATCAGATAATCAATGAAGCTAAAGAATATGCTTCTATTGCTGGTATTGCTGGTATTCACTTTGATTATATGAGATATCCTGGTACTGCTTATAAAACTACTGGCGGTACTGCAGCTATCAGTCAATTTGCTAAATTAGCATCACAGGCACTTCATGCATTGGATCCACATCTCATCGTATCCTGTGCGGTCATGCCTGAAACTACAAGTAATGCATATTACTATGGTCAGGACATCTCAGCAATCAGTTCATACATGGATGTAGTTATTCCTATGATCTATAAAGGAAATTACGGTAAATCCACTTCATGGATTACCACCGTAACCAAATGGTTTGTTGATAACTCCAATGGTGCTGAAATCTGGGCAGGAATACAATCATATAAATCTGATGATGATGTTACAAAATTATCTACTAGTGATTTAACCAAGGATGCTCAGGCAGGAGTCAACGGTAAGGCAACTGGTGTTGTGATATTCAGATGGGGTATAACTAACTTTGTTGACTTTAATTCATTAACTGGTAAAGTGACTCCTAGTTCTTCCAGTTCCAGTTCATCTAGTTCCAGTTCTTCAAGTTCTAGTTCCAGTTCAACCAGTTCTTCAACTGTAACATTAGCAAATATTTTAACCGCAGCTGATACCTTGAAAAGCACAATAGCATCAACCGGTGCGGTACCTTCAAAAGTAACTGTTGGTGGAGTAAGTTACACAACTCCTCAATTCTTATACATGATGGCACAGGCTGTAGTAAACCTTAATAATGGAAAAAATTCTGCAGTTCCGGTATTGTCCGCTTCAGCACCGGCTAATTCTGCAGGTGACTCTGAAGGTAAATTAAGTTTAGAGGATTATGTTGATGTGGCAACTAGATTGGCCAAATATATCTCAACCAATAAGCAGGCTCCTAACTATGCAGGTTCAACATTGGGTAACATCAAGTATGAAAACTTAGTTGATGCATTCTCCAGAATTGTTGCATATTATAAAAATCACTCACAGTTACCAAATTACGTAACTATCAGTGAAATTAAAAAGTCCAGTTCAAGCACAACTACTCCTACTACTGATACAAGCACTGCAACATCCAAGACAATTTCAATTAAGAATGTCTTGACCGGTGCTACCAATCTGAAAACATATTATGCCAATAACGGTAAGCTCCCTGCAACAGTCACTGCCGGTGGAATCACATTCACTTTACCTGAATTCCTGTATGTGATGAGTCAGGCTATTTACCAAATTGGAAATTCAAATACTAAGGACATCAGTTACATTAGTGGAGTAAGCGCTCCTGAATCTCCATACGGTGATACAATCAGTTCAGAGCAATTGACCAAAGATAACTATATTACTGTAGCAAACAACGTTGCAAAATTCATTAGTACCAATAAATTAGCTCCAAACTATGCTTCTTCAGATGTTGGAAAAATAATTTATTCAGAATTAGTCGATTCATTTTCACGTGTATTGGCTTATTACAACACTAATAATGAATTGCCAAATTACGTAGTTGTCACTTACGGATCAAGCAGCAGCGGCAGTTCATCCTTGACTGGAACTGGTACAGGTTTAAATGAAGCAAACAAGGTTAGTGACCTTACAGCATATTTAAAATCTTCAACCAATTGTCAAGTGGGTAACAGCGCTATCAAATCTATTGTTAACTCTGTAACCAGCGGTTTAACTTCAGATTATGACAAGGCGGTTGCAATCTACAACTATGTGAGAGATAAAGTATCCTACAGTTTCTACTATAATACCAAATATGGTGCAGCAGGTACATTATCTGCTAAGACCGGAAACTGTGTTGACCAATCTCATTTGCTTGTTGCAATGGCTAGAACTGCAGGTCTTGCGGCCAGATATGTTCACGGTACCTGTTATTTCACATTAAGTGGAAGTACTTACGGTCACGTATGGACTCAGATATTGGTTGACGGCAAATGGTATGTTGCTGATGCAACCAGTAATAGAAACTCATTTGGTAAAGTAGTAAATTGGAATACAAATTCATATTCCCTTAATGGAATTTATTCAGGTATTTCCTTCTAATAAATTCCTTTTTTATTTTATTTTTTTTTAAAAATCTTTGCACGGTTGTTTAAGTGCAATATTCAATTGGAATTCTTTTTTTACATCATTTTCCTTGATTTTTATTTAGGTTTACCCAAACTTTTTTATAGTCTTAATTACAGAAATTAAACTAATAATATTTCAGGTGAATCTCATGGCTGATGACAAGATAAGTGAAAATATTGAGGAATATTTGGAAGTTCTCTATCGTAACGGAAGTAATGGAGAACAGGTTTCAACAACAATGCTGTCAAAAGATCTCGAAATCGCTCCGGGCAGTGTAACTCAAATGCTTAAAAAATTAGAAACATTGGGTTATATTGTTTACACACCTTATAAAGGCGCTACATTAACCCATGACGGTATGAAAATAGCTCAAAAAATCACTAGAAAACATAGGATTTTAGAGAAGTTTTTAACTGATGTTTTAAAAATCAAACATGAGAATGTCCATGAGCAGGCTTGTGAAATGGAACACACATTATCAGATGAAGCCGAAAGGGCTTTATGCAATCTGTTGAATAATCCTGATTTATGTCCTGATAATCATATTATCCCTGCCTGTAACTTTGACTTTAAAAACTGTCAGGAATGCGGTTCCCAACATGATTTTGACCATGTTGTTTACAGGTCATTTAATTTATTGTCCATATCCGAGTTGACTTCCAACAGTGAAGGTGTAATTTCATTTATTCGCGGAAGTCCGGAGCTATTGGATGATATCTCTGACTTGAATATTAAAATCGGTTCACATTTAAGCTATGAGTTCAATGAAAACAGGTTAAGTAACTACTTCCTGGTTACAATTGATGATAAGGAGTTAAATATTCCATTGGAAATGGCTAATAATATTTTTATTAGAATTTAACTTTCTTTTTTTCTTTTTTTCATAAATTTTATATAATATTTGTTTCAAATTTAATAGCATTAAATATAATTTATTTCTTTTTTGGTGTTTTAATGCGTGGAAATTTATCTAATGAAATAGTGTCTGTTAAAATTGAAGAAGGTAGTAAAAGACCGATTGCCTTGCATGAAAAAAGCAAGTTCGGTAAAATTGAAGCTGATTGTCTTCAACTTTCTTTGATGGAAGCATGCTATTTGTTGGAAAAAGGGCGTTTAAATATTTATGAAGATGACGTTGAGTGCAGCATAGGTTATCTGATTGATATATTGAAGGAACAGGATAATTATGCTAAATATATAGTCTACCGTGACCTGAAGGACAGGGGATATATAATTAAAACAGGATTCAAATACGGTTCTGAATTCAGGCTGTATGACCGTGGCAGATCTCCTGGTCAGGGACATTCAGATTATTTGGTAAAAATCATTTTTGAAAACTATGATATCAATGCACTTGATTTTGCAAGTTATGTCAGGGTTTCACATGGTGTAAATAAAAAACTTCTTTTGGCTATTGTGGATGATGATTTTGATATTACATACTATAATATCGAATGGACAAGACCTTAATTTAAATTAAAGAAATCAGTTATATTTTGGCATGATTATTGTTCAAATGTTATAATCATTGAAGTGATATTTAATTTAGTGTGTGTGAGAGTGATAATGTGGAAAATTTAATCGACCCATGGGCATCATTTAGCCTGGATTATGATAAGTTAGTTAATCAGTTTGGAATCGGCAAGATTTCAGACATTGTTGATGATATTAAAAACCCTCAAAGACTGATGAAAAGAGGGGTAATTTTCGGTCACAGGGAATTCAATGAGATAAATAATTTAATCAATCAGGATAAGGACTTTGCTGTTGTAACCGGCATGATGCCGAGCGGTCAGATGCATATCGGCCACAAGATGGTTGTAGACCAGCTTAAATGGTATCAGGAAAAAGGAGCAATGCTTTCTTTACCGATTGCAGATTTGGAATCATATGCCGCACGTGGAATGAGCTTTGAAAAAGGCCGTCAGATTGCAGTGGATGAATACCTGACCAACTGGATTGCACTGGGTCTCGACCTTGAAAAGGACAATGTTAATGTGTATCTCCAGTCTCAAAATAAATTACTGCAGGATCTTGCATTCAAGGCATCCAGCAAAACCAATTTCAATCAGCTGAAAGCTATTTATGGGTTCACCCCTTCAACCAACATTGCACACATTCAGGCACCTTTAGTTCAGGTTGCTGACATATTGCTTCCGCAAATTGAAGAGTTTGGAGGTCCAAAGAAGGTTGTTGTGCCTGTCGGAATTGACCAGGACCCTCATATCAGACTTACAAGAGACATAGCTCAAAAACTCCATGAAGAGCTAGGATTTTTAACTCCGGCTTCAACATATCACAGATTCCTGACCGGATTGACCGGAGACAAGATGAGCAGTTCCAAACCTAACACTGCAATTTATCTCAATGACGAAACCAAAGACGCAGTCAAAAAAGTCAAATCCGCCAAAACCGGTGGAAGAGAAAGCCTAAAAGAGCAGCAGGAATTGGGCGGTGAAGTTGATAAGTGTGTAATTTATGAAATGCTTCTCTACCATTTCATTGACGATGATGAAGAGCTTAAAAAAATCAGAACTGACTGCCTAAACGGCACTTTACGCTGTGGAGACTGTAAGGTCAGAACCGCTGAATTGATGGAAGAGTTCTTCGATGACCTGCACGAAAAGCAGGTTGAAGCTCGTGAAATTGCTAAAACTTTGATATAATGATTGGGGAAATCAAATTAGCGTTCAGCGAAAACAGGTTAGCCATTCTTTTATCAGTGGCTATACTTTTCATTTCCCTGATTTTAGGTTATGTTTTGGAACCCAACCTGTATGCTTACTTAAACCCCTTGGTTGAGGATTTAACTCAAAAGGTACAGGCAGGCGTTATCAGATTAACATTTGCAGACATATTTTTCAACAACATTAGAATTGTGTTTCAGATGTTCCTTTATGGAATGGCATTCTGTTTTTCTGCAGTGATACTGGCATTCAACGGATTTTTCGTCGGCTATTATGTTGCAGCTTCAGATAATCTCCTATACACAGTACTTTTGATTGTTCCCCACGGGATTTTTGAATTCTCATCATGCATTCTGGCATGTTCAAGCGGTTTGGTTCTGTTTAATTTCATTTATAGGTTCTTAAGAGCCCTTTGGAGCGAAAAAGATAGTTCTGTTAAACTTAGTTTGTCAAATTCATTCAATGCAAGTAGCGATAAGTTAAAACAGGCTGTAATATTGTTTGTCATCGCTTCGATTCTGATGGCAATCGCCGGTTTTGTTGAAGTGTATTTGACATTGCCAATCGCCAAATCGATTATTTCATTATTGGCTTAAACTTTTATATAATACAAATTTTAAAAAAATAATATAGTGTGATTTTATGATTAGATGTGTTTCATGTGGACAAGAATATGATGACGATGAAGTAATCTACACTTGTGAAAAATGTGGATCCGTACTTGAACTCGTCAATGAAATTGATGTTTCTAAAGATACTTTTGACGGTAGAAAAGACAATTTATGGAAATTTAAGGAATGCATTCCTGTCGATGAGAAAAAAATCGTTTCTCTTGACGAAGGTGGAACTCCATTCTGCAAATGTGATAAATTAGGAGAAGAGCTTGGTGTAAACTTATATGTTAAAGTTGAAGGTTCCAACCCGACAGGCAGTTTTAAGGACAGAGGTATGACTGTCGGTATGACCAAAGCTATGGAACTCGGAGTAAGCACAGTCGGATGTGCTTCAACAGGTAACACTTCAGCTTCCCTATCAGCTTATGCTGCCCGTGCAGGATTAAGATGCATTGTATTTTTACCTTCAGGTAAAGTTGCACTCGGTAAACTGGCTCAGGCTATGTTCCATGGTGCTGAAGTAATGTCTATTAACGGTAACTTTGATGAAGCACTTGAAGCTATGACTGCACTTGCATTGGAAAAACATCTTTACCTGTTGAATTCAATCAACCCTTACAGACTGGAAGGGCAAAAAACAATCGGATATGAAATTGTCCGTGATTTAGGCTGGCAGGCTCCTGACAGGATAATCTTGCCTGTTGGAAATGCCGGAAACATTTCAGCTATCTGGAAAGGTGTTAAAGAGTTTTATGATGCAGGATTTATCAAGGATCTTCCAATGATGACCGGTATTCAGGCGGAAGGGGCATGCCCTGTTACTAATGCATTCAAAAAAGGAGATAAAAGGGTCGTTCCTGTAGAAAATCCTGAAACCATTGCTACTGCAATCCGTATCGGTGCTCCTGTAAGTGACATCAAGGCATTAAATGCAATCTATGATTCCAACGGTTATTCTGAAACCGTAACTGATGAAGAAATTCTCGATGCTCAAAAGTTGCTTGCAAGAACAGAAGGTATTGGTGTTGAACCGGCTTCTGCAGCTTCCATTGCAGGTCTTAAAAAACTTGTTGATGAAGGTGTAGTCGATAAAGGTGAAACAATTACCTGCGTTGTCACCGGACATTTACTTAAAGATCCTAACACTGCTATTGATGCATGTACCCAGCCTACACAGGTTGATGCGGATATAGACACTTTAAGAAAAATTTTGATGAATAAATAAGATTTTTAAAATAATCTTATTTTCCTTTTATTTTGCTATATTGCTTTTTATTTCTCATTCTTTTTATTTTAATTAACACTTTTTTTAATTAAAGTATTGTATGAAAAACATTTTCAAAGACAATACTTGCACTTTTTAGGTTATTACAATTTGCTTTTTAATGTTGAAATTTTCAAAAATCAACACTATTAAACCAATATATTTATATATAAGCAAATTAAAATTAATTATTAACAAATTAATGAGGTGAAATAATGAGTGAATTACCAATAGCTCCTGTAGGAAGAATCTTAAAAAATGCTGGTGCACAAAGAGTAAGTGATGATGCAAAAATCGCATTAACCGAAGCTATCGAAGACTGCGGTAATGAAATTGCAGCAAAAGCTGTAGGATTCGCACGCCACGCTGGTAGAAAAACTGTAAAAGCAGAAGACATCAAATTAGCAATCAAATAGATATGCTTTTTTTATGTAGATAGTAATTTTTTTACTATCTCTTTTACACTTTTTAGATTTTTATTTTCGATTATTGAATTGTTTATTCCTTATTTTTGACTTATTTTTGAAAACATTTATATACTATGCTAACCAATTTATTATTGTCTAGTCCTCTAGAATTATTTCATTAATTACTAAATTTTTATTTTTAGTTTTGCTAAAAATTATATGAAATTCAGAAGTATTTGTATTGAAAGTCTAATCCCTCTTATTTTTTTCTCGGAATTATATTTAGTGATATATGAATTATTCAAGAATTAGTATTATTAAAAACTATATTAAATTATTCATCTATTGAATAATTTGAGTAATTTCTATAGTTAAAAAATAATATAACTATATATAATTACATTATATTATGATTCAAAAGAATTATAATATCTGCCGATGGATGGCATAGCCAGATGAAAAAGGAGGTATATTTTATGGCAAACATTTATGTAAAATTTGACACACCTGAAGAATTAGCTAAACAAGCTGAAGAAGCATTAGAAACCGCACAAGCTACCGGTAAAGTAGCAAAAGGTACTAACGAAGTAACCAAATTCATCGAAAGAGGAGACGCAGCATTAGTCGTTATCGCAGAAGACGTAGATCCTGCTGAAATCGTTGCTCACATTCCTGTATTAGCTGATGAAAAAGAAATTCCTTACGTATACTTACCTACCAAAGAACAAGTTGGTGGAGCTGCTGGATTAACCGTTGGTACTGCATCTGCATGTATTGTAGACGCTGGTGACGCTGAAGCTGCTGTTGCTGAAATCGTAGAAAAAGTTGCTGAATTAAAAGAATAAATAAATTCTTTTAAAGGAATTTTACGGTGATAAAATGGAAGAAGGAACTCCTGCTGAAGTCATTGAAGTTTTAAAAAGAACTGGTATGACTGGTGAGGTAATGCAAATTAAATGCAGAATCCTCGATGGTAGAGATAAAGGAAGAATTTTAACAAGAAACATTATGGGACCTGTAAGAGAAGGCGACATCTTAATGTTACTTGATACTATTAGAGAAGCTAAGGAAATTAAGACTCCATAAGAAGGTGTAACAACATGAGAACTTGTTCATTCTGTAATAAAGAAATTGAAGAAGGTACAGGAAAAATGTACGTTAAAAAAGATGGATCAATATATTTCTTTTGTAGCAGTAAATGTGAAAAAAATATGATTAAACTCGGAAGAGTTCCAAGAAAAGTTAAATGGGTTAAAGAATGATTCAAAAAAGTT
Source organism: Methanobrevibacter sp. (assembly GCF_045539575.1). Lineage (GTDB taxonomy): Archaea > Methanobacteriota > Methanobacteria > Methanobacteriales > Methanobacteriaceae > Methanocatella. The sequence goes on along the minus strand of NZ_JAZQFM010000007.1, from coordinate 7,831 downwards.
TTGTAATGATGAAACCAGACGCTGTTCAAAGACGTCTTATGGGTAAAATATTATCCCGTTTTGAAGAAAAAGGTCTTCAAATCGTTGCTTGTAAATTAATTCAAATAGATGAAGATTTAGCAAAAACTCATTATGGAGAACATGCTGAAAAACCATTTTTCCCAAGTTTAGTAGAATACATCACTTCATCCCCATCATTAGCTATGGTAATTGAAGGAGAAGAAGCTATTACTACTATCAGGAAATTAGTTGGTGCAACTAATCCTTTAGAAGCAGATCTTGGAACCATTAGAGGAGACTTTGGTATGGATACCGGTAGAAACATTATTCATGCTTCAGACGCTCCAGAATCTGCAGAAAGAGAAATTGCTCTTTTCTTTAATGAAGATGAAATTTGCGATTACAAAATCGTTGACAATGATTTAATTTACGAATAAATAGATTTACAAATTTATTATAAAAAAAGATACTATGAAAATCAGATCCCCGATTGTATCAGTTTTAGGTCATGTAGACCATGGAAAAACAACATTATTAGATTATATTAGAGGCAGTACTATAGCTGATAGGGAAGCTGGAGGTATTACTCAACATATTGGTGCTACTGAAATACCTAACGATACTATTGAAGAAATCTGTGGAAATTTTATCTCTAGATTAACTATCAAAGATTTAATTCCAGGTTTGTTCTTTATTGATACCCCTGGACACGCAGCGTTCACCAGCTTAAGAAAACGTGGTGGAGCTTTAGCGGACTTAGCAGTATTGATTCTTGATATTAATGAAGGTTTTAAGCCTCAAACCTATGAAGCGTTAAACATTTTGAAAATGTATAAAACTCCTTTCATTGTGGTAGCTAACAAGATAGATATGATTTTCGGTTGGGAAACACATGAAGGTGCTTCCTTTAAGGAAACTTTTACACAACAGGCACCTAGTGTCCAGCAGGAATTGGATTATAAGGTTTATGAAATTGTTGGTGAACTTCACAAAGAGGGTTTCCAGTCTGAAAGATTTGACCGTGTAAGCAACTTCGCTTCACAGATTACAATCATTCCGATTAGCGCTAAATCCGGAGAAGGAATTATTGAAGTATTGGCAATGCTTTTAGGTCTTGCTCAGGAATATTTAACCGAGCAGCTTGAAATCAATGAGGATGCTCCTGCAAAAGGTACTGTTCTCGAAATCAAGGAAGAAGTAGGATTAGGTCTTACCATTGATAGTATTATTTATGACGGTGTTTTACGAACTAATGATGAAATAGCTTTAATGACTTCTTCAAATGACGTGTTAACAACTAAAATAAGATCTATTTTAAGGCCACTTCCTTTGGAGGAAATGAGGGATTCCAAAAAGAAATTCCAAAAATTTGATGAAGTTGTGGCTGCTGCAGGTATCAAGATTGCGGCTCCTAATTTAGATGATGTTGTTTCCGGCTCACCGCTTAGAGTTTTAAGCGATGATGCGAATGTTGAAGAGGAAATCTTGAAAGAAATCGAAGATATTACCATCAGCACAGAAGATGAGGGTATTTTAGTTAAGGCTGACACATTAGGTTCTCTTGAGGCAATCGTTAAGCTGTTAAGGGAACTTGAAATTCCTATTCGTGAAGCAAACATCGGTGATGTTAACCGTAGAGATATCATTAATTCATCTATTGCATTAAGTGAAAATGATACACATGGTGCAATCATTGCCTTTAATGTAGATGTTCATCCTAATTCTGTTGAGGATCTTAATAATTCCGATGTCAAGCTCTTTAAGGGAGACGTCATCTATCAGATTATTGAAGATTATGAAGCATGGATTGATGAAATTGAGAAAGCCAAGAAAAAGGCATTTTATAATGCAATTATCAAACCTGCAAAATTCATGTCTTTGCCAAAACTTGTTTTCCGTCAAAGCAAACCAGCAATTATTGGAATAGAATCACTTAGCGGTACAGTCAAACAAGGTCAGACTGTCATCAACAAAAACGGTGAGTATGTTGGAGTTATTGCAAGTATGGAAGATAAGGGTGAAACATTGCCTGACATTTCCAGAGGTCAGAGGGTTGCTATGGCTATCAATGATGCTATTGTTGGCAAACATTTCGAAGAAGGGGATGAATTATATATTGATGTTCCTGAAAAGCATTACAAATTCATTGAAAGGGAATTTAAGGATAAATTAACTGAAGATGAATATGAAACTTTATATGAATTTTTAGAGATTAAACGTAAACAGGATCCAGATTGGGGTAAATTTGGTCTTTTCGAATAATAAATTAAGGGTTATAGAAAAAATTAAGGAGGAATACCATGGCATTCAAAGTAGTTGTGTCTGATAAAGCTGACTCTTATCAAGTTGAAGTCGATGAAACTAAAGCTTTCAACGGTTTAGTCATCGGTGATGAATTTGATGGTGGACTTGTTGGTTTAGACGGTTACACTTTAAAAATTACTGGTGGTAGTGATAAAAACGGTTTTACTATGAAAAAAGATGTTTCAGGTACCAGAAGAATCAAAAGTTTATTAACTGGTGGTATCGGTTATCATCCTAAAGCAGATGGTGTTAAAAGGAGAAAAACCGTAAGAGGAAACACTATTGCTGAAGATATTGTACAAATCAACACTGTAGTTACTAAAGCTGGTAGTAAATCAATAGCTGATATTCTTGGTGCTGATGAAGAAGAGGAAGAATAGTTTAACTATTTTTCTTATTTTACTTTTAAGTTGAATTAAAATTATAAAAAAGGTGGTTATCTGTGAACGTACAGTCAGATGTTAACATAGGTTTAGTTGGTCATGTAGACCACGGTAAGACTACTCTTACCAAAGCATTATCAGGAATATGGACTGATACTCACAGTGAGGAAACAAAAAGAGGTATTTCAATCCGTTTAGGTTATGCAGACATTGAATTCAGAAAATGTCCTGAATGCGGAGAACCTGAATGCTACACTACTTCTGAAACTTGTGAAATCTGTGGGAGCGAAACTGAATTAATTAGGAAAGTATCTTTTGTTGATGCTCCTGGTCACGAAACTCTTATGGCAACTATGTTATCTGGTGCTGCAATTATGGATGGTGCAGTGTTAGTAATTGCTGCAAATGAGTCTTGTCCACAACCACAAACAAAAGAACATCTCATGGCACTCGACGTTATCGGTGTTAAGGATGTTATCGTAGTTCAAAATAAAATTGATATTGTTTCAAAAGAAAGAGCTATTGAAAGTTATAATGAAATTAAGGAATTTGTTAAAGGCACTTGTGCTGAAGATGCTTTAATAATACCTGTATCTGCTCAACAAGGTGCAAATATTGATATCCTAATTGAAGCAATGCTCAAACAAATTCAACCTCCAGAAAGGAATATTGATGACACTACATTAATGCATGTAGCAAGGTCATTCGATATTAACAAGCCTGGTTCCGGTGCTGATAAGATTAAAGGAGGAGTTATTGGTGGAACATTAGTTCAAGGTACCTTCAAATTAGGAGATACCATTGAAATAAGACCTGGTCCTACTAATAACGGTGAAAGACTCACTTTAAAATCTGAAATTATCGGACTCGAAGCTAATGGAGAACAAGTTGAAGAAATAGGTCCTGGTGGTCTTGTAGGTATTGCAACCAAATTGGATCCGTCATTGACTAAATCAGATTCATTATCCGGAACTGTTGCCGGTGAGGAAGGCACATTGCCTGACGTATTGGACAGTTTCACTATGGAAGCTAATTTGCTTGACCGTGTTGTAGGTACTAAAGAAGAGCGTGATGTCGCTCCAATTAAACTTAAAGAACCGTTAATGATTAATTGTGGTACAACAACTACAATTGGTGTTGTTACTTCAACCAAGAAAAATGATGTTGACGTTGCTCTTAAATTGCCTGTCTGTGCAAGTCCTGGCGATAGAGTTGCTTTAAGTCGTAGAGTTGGAGCTCGTTGGAGATTAATAGGTTACGGTATTATTAAATAGAGGGCAAATAATGGACTCTAAAGAAGTTGTAATAGATACCAATTTTTTTATGGTTCCTTTTCAGTTCAATGTGGATATTATCACTGAACTTGAAAACTTATTACCTTCTTATAAATTAACTACTCCAAGCTTTGTTATCAATGAATTGAAGGGTTTGAAAAGAAATAATAAAGGAAAAACAAGGTTAAATGCAAATTTGGCTTTGAAGTTAGCTAATTCTTCAAAAATTGAAATAAAGGATATTTCATTATTAGAAAATGAAACTGTGGATGATGCGTTACTTAGAGTTTCAGAAGTTTTAGCTACAAACGATATTGAATTGAAAAATCGTGCAAAAGATAAAGGAATAACAGTTGCATATTTGAGACAAAAAAAATATATTGCTGTTGAAGGTAAAATATAATATTAATTAAACTTATTAATAAATGAGGGATTATTTTGTATTATAAAACAAAAATCGAGGACACTGTAAGAATTCCACCTTACAGATTTGATGATCCTCTTGAAGAAGTCGCTATTCAAACTTTAAACAAGAAGTATGAAGGTCGTTTAGACAAAAAACTTGGTTTACTTATCTGTGTTAACGATATTGATGAAATCAGCGAAGGAAGACTCATAATGGGTGACGGTGCTTCTTACCATAATGTTGTCTTTGAAGCAATTTTCTTCAAACCGGAACAACATGAAATATTTGATGGTGAAGTAATCGATATTGTTGATTACGGTGCTTTCGTAAGAATCGGACCTATGGACGGTTTGATACATGTTTCTCAAGTAACTGATGATTATATTAATTATGACGCTAAAAGAGGAGCATTGCTTGCAAAAGAATCTAATAAAACCTTGGATGAAGGTGACTTAGTAAGAGCTAGAGCAGTTAGCGTATCCATTAAGGATGAATCTACCAATAACATTGAAAATAACAGGAATTCCAAAATTCCTCTTACAATGAGACAAACCAATTTAGGTAGATTTGAATGGATTCAAGAAGCAAAAGAAAAAAGTAGGAAGGCGAAACAATGAAAGCATGTACTGTCTGTAAAATGATTTCAAATAAAGATCATTGCCCTAGTTGTGGAAGCCCTACTTCTGATAACTGGAGTGGTCTTTTAATCATAACTGATCCTGAAGAATCTGAATTAGCTCGCGAATTAAATATCGAAATTCCAGGAGAATACTGTTTAAGAGTTAGATAGAGGTTTTATCGTGTTGAAATTAGACGCAGAATTAAATAAAGATATAATTATTGAGCTTAAAAAACCGTTAGGTAAATTATATCCTGACTTTGAAGATGCAATTGAAGAAATCAAGTCTTCCGAGTTTTTAATTTCTGTAGGAGATGAAACTTTCAAAAATCTTACTGAACATGAATTGTATCCAGATATTGGTATTATTGATAATTTAATTCAAAGAAAAAATCATACTCATGATGTTATACGCGCAGACCATATTTTAAAAGCGGACAATCCTGCCGGATATATCACAGATGATCTATGGGAAACCATAGGCCAGGCTCTTGAATTATCTGACAATGGCGAATGTTATGTAATTGAAGTAGCCGGGGAAGAAGATCTTGCAGTTCTTCCTTGCATCATCATGGCGAATCCGGAAACTACAATCTTATACGGTCAACCAAATGAAGGGTTAGTGCTTTTAAAAGTTTCTGACGTTAAAAATAAGGCTCAAAGGCTTATTGATGGATTTATTAAAGAATAAATTTAACTGAGGTTTAATCATGGAAATCGAATTTATTGAAGAAAAAGAAAACAAACTGTTTAACAGAAAAGAAATTAAATTTTATGTTGATTATGATGGAGAAGCAACTCCTAAAGTTTTAGACATCAAATCTAAATTAGTTGCTTTATTAAATACTAAAAAAGATTTAATCGTAGTCGACAATGTACAACCACACTACGGTGAACCTAAAGCATTAGGTTATGCAAAAGTCTACGGCACTGTTGATGATTTAAAATACATTGAAACTGAACATGTTTTAGCTAAAAATGCAGAACCTGAAGAAGAACCTGCAGAAGAAGAAGCTGAAGAATAGGTGATTTATATGGTAAGAAAATCTGATTTATATGAAGTAGATGGAGACAAAATTGTTAGAAAAAACCAAATTTGTCCTCGTTGTGGTGAAGGTGTATTCATGGCTGACCATGGTGACAGAGTTGCTTGTGGTAAATGCGCATACACTGAAATGAAAAAATAAGATTTTTTAAATCTTTATTTTCTTTTTTTTATTATTTTAATTTTTAACTTACTTTTTAGAAGGGATTTTTTTGGATAATATTAGAAATGGTCGTTTTAAGACTGGAATGACTGATGAAGCAGCAGAATATACTTCATCACTTGAAGCTGACATGTTACTTTTTGAAGCTGATATAAAAACTAATTTTGCACACACTTCCATGCTGAAGCATGAGGGAATTATCGATGAGGAAATTGCAGATAAGATCTTATGCGCTTTGGACAATCTTAAGGAGGAAGGTTTTGAGGCTTTGGTTTTCGATGCATCAATTGAAGACGTTCATATGGCAATTGAAAATTATGTAACTTCCAAGATTGGTCCTGAAGCCGGTTTTATGCATACCGCAAAATCACGTAACGATCAGGTTGCATGTGATGTGAGATTAGTTCTTCGTGAAATGATTGAGGAAATTCAGATAGGCATTTTGGAGTTTATGGAAGGGTTAGTTGAAATGGCAGGCGAACACCTGGAAGATGTTTTCATTGGTTTTACCCACTTGCAGCACGCTCAGCCAATTACCATAGCACATCATTTAATGGCTCATGTTCAGGCTCTTAAAAGGGATTATGAACGTTTGGCCGATACTTATAAACGTGTAAATCTGAATCCTTTAGGTTCAGCGGCTATGGCCACTACCAGTTTCCCGATAAACAGGCAATTGACTACTGATTTATTGGGCTTTGACGCTTATTTGGAAAACTCCATGGACGGCGTTTCAGCACGTGACTTTATCACAGAAACCGTCTTTGATTTGGTGTCCTTATCATCCACTCTTGCTAAAATCTGTGAAGAGCTGGTTTTATGGAGCACCTATGAGTTCGGAATCATTGACATGGCAGATGAATACTCATCAACTTCTTCTATTATGCCTCAGAAGAAAAATCCTGATGTAGCGGAGCTTGCAAGAGGAAAAACCAGCATCGCTACCGGTGAGTTAATTACTATCCTTACTATTTTAAAGGCCATTCCATACACTTATAACAGGGATTTGCAGGAAATCACCCCTCATTTATGGAACGCCGTTAAAGTAACCAAGGACACCTTGTCCATTGTAACAAAAATGTTGCTTTCAGTTGAATTTAAAGTTGACAGATGTGCTGAGCTAGCAGGTAAAAACTTTGCAACTGCAACAGATCTTGCAGACATTATGGTACGTGAGAAAAAGATACCGTTCAGAACCGCTCACAAGATTGTGGGAAGAATTGTCAATGAAGCCACCTCCAATGAGATGGCTGAAGAGGATATCACTTCCAAATTCATTGATGACATTGCAGTCGAGCTTGGTTTTGATGAATTGAATCTTGCAGATGATTTAATTCAAAGGGCATTGAATCCTGCTGAAAATGTTAGAATCAGAGCTGTTCCGGGAGGTCCTGCTCCTGAAATGGTCGAAATTGCTCGCAGTAACATTAAAGATTTCTTGAATGAAGAATTTGAAAAGAAAGGAATTTAATTCCTTTTTCTACTTTTTTTAAAATTTGAGTCTGTAAAATTTTATAGGCTTATTTAATTTTTATGTGTTTTTGGGTCCAGTTTTGCATTTGGAAGTCTAAAAAGGTTAGAATTCCATTTTTGGTCTTGTATAATTTCTTTATTTTTTCTGGATTGGTTTGTCTGTA
>NZ_JAZQFM010000006.1:0-34646 GCF_045539575.1 Methanobrevibacter sp. | reverse complement strand
TGGTCAATACATAATTGAGCGTTTTTCATGGAGTACATACAACATACTCTGGAACAGTATGGTTTACCGATTTGTTCATCTCTGGAACCGACACAGTGGATGAATGCTACACGTTTAGGTTCGATACCGTCGGAAGGTTTGATTACGTGTCCACCAGTAGGACCTGATGCGTTAATCATCCTTTCAATTTCCATAGCGGTAATAACGTTTGAGAAACGTCCGTATCCGTATTGGTAAATTCCGGAAGGATCGAATGGGTCGTAACCGATTGCAGCAACAATAGTACCAACTTCTAATTCGATTTCGGTAGGTTGTTGGTTGTGGTCGATTGCGTCTGGTCCACATGCTTGTACACATAAGTTACATTCGATACAGTAGTCTTTATCGATAGTAGCACATAATGGTACAGCTTGAGGGAATGGGATGTATGCAGCTTTTACCATACCTACACCTTCGTCGTAGTAGTTAGGTATTTCGATAGGACAAGCTTCTTGACATGCTCCACATCCAGTACATAAATCTTCATCTACGTATCTAGGTTTTTTCTCTACAGTTACTTTGAAGTTTCCGATGTATCCGTCTACTTCTTTAACTTCTGCGTAAGAAATTAATTCGATGTTTTCGTGTTTGTTACAGTCTACCATCTTAGGTGCTAAAATACACATTGAACAGTCGAGAGTTGGGAAGGTTTTATCTAATTGTCCCATACGTCCACCAATGGTTGGGTTTCTTTCTACCATGTAGGTTTTGAATCCCATGTCACCTAAGTCTAATGCGGTTTGAATACCAGCTACTCCACCACCGATAACTAATGCTTTGTTATCTACAGGTACTTTGGTTGCTTCTAAAGGTTCGAGTAATCTTGCTTTAGCAACAGCCATACGGGTTAAGTCTTTAGCTTTTTCGGTAGCTTCTTCAGGTTGGTTCATGTGTACCCATGAGTCTTGTTCTCTTAAGTTAGCAAATTCAAACAAGAATTTGTTTAATCCTGCTTCTTCTACACATCTACGGAAAGTAGGTTCGTGAAGACGAGGGGAACAAGCTGCTACAACAATCCTGTTTAAGTTTTTCTCTTTAATGTCTTCTTGAATCATTGCTTGACCTGGGTCTGAACACATGTATTTGTAGTCAGTTGCGTGAACTACATTTGGTAAGGTCTTAGCATATTCAGCTACACTAGGACAGTCTACGACTCCACCAACGTTTACACCACAGTGTCAAACGTAAACACCGATCCTTAATTCTTCGTTGTTATTTATATCTTCTGCCATATTAATTCACCTTGTACAAGTCGTGAAAAATATCTAATATATAATAAAAATTGCAATTTTTTAAAAAAAGTCTATAGAATTTTTACATAGTATTAGATATACATATGTAGTTAGTCCACATATTTAAAGCTTTCTAGTGACATCTTGGAGTAAAGTATATATATGATGAAATAAAATACTCTTTAAAACAGCTTTAATAATTAAAAAAATAATAAATAAACCTATTTAAGTAAAAACAAGCTTATTTGTTAGATTTATTAAAAATAATTAATTTAGGTTGGGATAAATTTATGAATTTTTAGCTAGATTAACATGATAATTACAGGCAGTGTAATCAAAGAGATTACAGTGTTGATTAATATGCAATCTGAAGTCAGTTCATAATCAAGTTTATAGGTAATAGCAAGCAGCAGTGACATCATTCCAGAAGGCATCGCAGCCTCGACAATTGCCACATTGTACTCCAAATCAACCAATCCCAGATAATTCACAATCAAAAAGGCAACCATCGGGAAAAATGCCAGTTTCATGATGGATGTAAACACAATCATGGATTTGCTTCTGGACAACGCTGAAAAATCAATGGATAGACCTAAAGTGACCATGATTAAAGGAATTGCACCTTGGCCTAGATAATTAACAGTATAATCCAAAACAGATCCTATAGGAATGTTGAGCCAGTTGAAACATAACCCTAAAACAACTGCCCATAAAGGCGGGAAAAATGCAATTTTTTTAACCGCAGTCTTAACTGTACCTCCGAACTTCAGGATTAAAACGAATGATAAAATTAAAAATATACACAGTGTTGCCATGTCACAAAATATCGCCCTTAAAAAACCTGCCTGACCGTAAATACCCAAAGTAACAGGATAACCCATAAATGCAGTGTTTGCAATCATGACTGTGACAAGAACTGACCATAATTTTATATCATCTAACTTGAATTGCTTTAAGATGAAATATGATACAATACCTGTTGCAAAAGACGATGCCAATATGATAAATGGTAAAATGCCCAATTTTGGAATCAAAGATAAATCCGCATTGTATATTGCATGAAATATCATGCACGGCATTAAAATATACATTACTATTTTATTAAATGGATCTATATCCTTTTCAGATAAAAAATCAATTCGTTTAAGGAAATACCCCAAACCAATCATTATAATAACAGATAAAATAGTAGTCTCAATTGCATTCATAACACTACTTTATGAATGTTGTAATATTTAATAATTATTGAATGAAAAATAGAAAAAAAAGAAAAAGTAAAATTAACTAACGATACCTTCGCTAGTAATTTTAAATACGCATTCGCCTTCAGGCAAATGAGGGGAGTCCACTAAACGTGCAATCCTTTTACCTGCTAAACCTTTTTTGAGCCAGATTCTGTAAGTGGATGCGTGACCTAAAACGTGACCACCAATTGCTTTTGTTGGACTTCCAAAGAATGAGTCCGGTTTAGCTTGAACCTGGTTGGTTAAGAATACTGCAACATTGTAAGTGTTTGCAATTTGTTGAAGGGAGTGTAAGTGTTGATTTAATTTTTGTTGTCTTACAGCTAATGATTCCCTTCCGACATATTCTGCCCTGAAGTGAGCCATTAATGAATCAACAATAACTAATTTGATGTTAGCTCCACTTTGAATAAGTTCATTAATTTTATCAACCATTAAAATTTGGTGAGCGGAGTTAAATGCACGAGCTACATGGATTCTGCTTAAAACTTGTTCAACATCTAAATCAAAACCTTCAGCGATTTGTCTTACCCTTTCAGGACGGAAAGTGTTTTCTGTATCTACAAATACACATTCACCATCAAGACCACCGAGTTCTTCAGGTAATTGAACGGTTACAGCTAATTCATGGGAAATTTGACTTTTACCAGACCCGAATTCACCGAATACTTCAGTAATTGATTGGGTTTCAATACCTCCACCAATTAAATCATTGAATTCTTGGCTACCTACAGTAATGTGACCTACATCTTTTCTTCTTTCGTCAACTTCTAAAGCAGTTTCGAAGTCGATATTTTCTGCTCTACGTGCTGCTTCAATAACTTTTTCAGCGACACCTTCACCAATTTCTGCTTTAACAGATAATTCTTTTGGAGTAGCAGTTGCTAATCTCATCATGTCAGCAAAACCTGCATCTCTTAATTTTTCTGCTGTTTTTTCTCCTACGCCTGGTAAATCTGCTAATTCTACCATAATAATCATTCCTTTATTTTTTTAATTTAAAAATATTTGTTTAAGATTTTTTTAGGACTTAACCTATTTTCTTCATTAAATTCATCAAAACTAACATTAGCTATAATTTCAACAGTTAAACCATTAAGATCTTCGAGTTTGTCTTGAATACCATAACCGTCTTCAATAAGACTAATAATTTCTTCTTTTTTCATTCCAATAAGCTCTTCAGCTAAATTGTCAAAGAATGTAACTTGAATATCTCCAGTATCGTCTTCAATTCTGGTTGGAACCATTAAAAGATACTTAGGTTCATCGAAAGTGTATCCGCAATTGTCACAGATATACTCGTCCATGCCCTCTTCCACATTACTGTTACAGTTTGGACATCTTTTAAGCAATACCCTGTCAGCGCTAACCTCTTTAATAGTTCCTGTGACACAGACATTAGTATCGTCTTCATATAAAGATTCAATGGATTTAGGAGTGTAAATTTCAGCCATTAAATCATCGAGTGAAGGTAATTTTTCCATTTCACTTTCACTAGGTTCAAGAATTGTGGTTGCTCTGGACACATTTGCTTCCAAACGATTGTCCATGTTCAGTGCTAAACGAGGATTTTGTAGCTTGATTCCATCTCCGACTTCTCTTTCTTGAAGTGCGTCATTATCCCATAAGGCAACTCTAATTGTACCGGTATCATCAGCTATTTCAATATTTCTTACATGACCTGTGTCTCCGGTATCCCTGTCAAAGTCACGAACTTCATTGATTTCAATTATTCTACCGATGATAATTGTGTCTTCTTCATCTTCATCAAGATCTTCAATCTTTTTAGGGTTGTAAATGGTCTTTTCAAGAGTTGACAATTCAGGTATGAACATTGCAGATGCTTGCTCTTCGGTTAATTTAATAACTCTGGAACCGCTTCCAATGTTTAAGTCAACACTCATCATTCCAAGTCTAGTTCTTGCGTTTTCAATTTGGTATGCATCTCCAACGACATATTCCTCTCTAGCTTTTTCATTCCAGAATGATAATTGAACTTTACCTGATTCATCTGCAAACATTACAGAGCGAACAATGCCCACAGTTCCGTCGTCACGTTGGAATTCATTAACGTCATTGACTGAAAGAACCCTACCGATTATATCAATTTGTTTTCCTTCGTCATCGATTTCAGCAATGCTTCCAATAGGAACCGGCCTTAACTGTTCACGGATAGCTTCAAATTCATCTAACTCTTCCATTGTTAAATTTTCAGGATTGATTGTGATTTGAGTATTGAAATTGGTATTCATGGAATATCCGCTTTCTGTGTAATCATCAAAACGAACATCACCGCCAATAATTTTAACTATATCACCTTTATTGAGTGGTAGCGCGGTGTCATCACCCCAAACAGTGACTCTAATAGAACCTGTATTGTCTCCGACATCAAAGTTTCTTAATCTTCCTTCGGTATTGTCCTTTTTCCTTAGGAAAGTTCTGATATCCTGGAGTCTGACTACAACACCTTTAATGGAAACATCTTTCTGTTCTGACAGATCACCGATTTGCATGAATTCTTGCTCTATTTCAGGAACATCGAAGTCGCCCTTAATGATTCTTCCATCCCAATGGGTTAAGGAGATTTCAGAATCGCCGTCCCTGTTAATTCTTTCACGAGCCTGTGCTGCAAGAATCTTAACAGTGTCGCCGTCTTCCAATTTCAAATCTTCTATTAACTCTACATTTTTATTCCAAAGGGTGTAAGTGATTTTACCTGTGGCATCCTGTAATTCCAGTGATGCGACTTTACCCTGTTTTCCGTTTTTCTCATAACTTCTGATTGTTGGAATTCTTAAAATTCTTGCGATGATATTTACCTTGGTTTCAGGTTCGATATCTGCAATTGCAGTAATAGTCTGTTCATAAGCAGGATATTTTGCAGGATCGTCATCAACATGAGCAATGGATGACCTTTGTAATAAATTAGCTTCAAGTCCGGAATAACCCTCTTTTATGTCTACATTTTTGATTTGGATTATGTCCCCTTCATTGAATTTATTTAAAAGAGGCATGTTTGCAGTCCAGAAAACACATCTCATGGTTCCGGTGTTGTCTTTAAGTTCAACATTACAGACTTCACCTTCTTTACCTTTACGTGTTTTAAATGATCGTTTATTTGAAATGGAAATTACCCTACCAGTGACACTGGCATTTTTACTGCCGTTTTCTAAATCTTGAATCATTTTATCGGCATATTCCGGTTTTTCGGAAACTACTTCAGGCTCTTCGGTTACAAATTGACCAACGACCATGTCTGCAAATGTTACATCCCCCATAAATGAAGCATGTTCATTTTGTTTTTTGAATTCTTCCATACGGCTGAAGAATTCTTCTTCACTAATTTTATCTTTAACTTTGTCATATCTTTCTTGAAGTTCTTCTGTCATTGTAAAACCAGTTTCTTGAGGAACTTCTTCATATTTGTCAATTCCCTGAGAATCGTCCAAAGTTTCATCATCACTCAAAGCTACACCTGTATCCACAACACCATAATTTTTTAAAATCATGCGTGCTAAGTCTACATCGTTCATAAATTCTACATCACCGTAGCTTTCACGTAATTTTTCGATTTCGGCTTCGAACTCTTCTTCGGAAAGTTGATCTTTGATTTTTTCATATAATTGTAAAATTTCTTCTTGCATACCAAACCCCTCATAGAAAAGTTAATTATTATTTTATAATTAGAATGTATATAAAGTATTAGAGAGAGCAGTTGATGAGTATTATATTGAAAATTTAATATATATTTCACTTAACTGCACACTTATGAAACTGTGCAAAACAATCAATATGCATTAGGATTTTTCTTTAAAGCTGTTTTAATCATTATAGCCAAGTCCAAACCCATGTGCCAGTTTTCTACGTATTCAATATCATATTCAATACGTTTTTTAATTGAGGTATCTCCACGACACCCATGAATTTGAGCCCAACCAGTAATTCCAGGCCTTACCTGGTGTTTAACCATATATTTTGGAACATCCTTTTTAAATTGCTCTACAAAATATGGCCTTTCTGGCCTTGGACCGACAACGCTCATATCTCCTTTTAAAACATTGAAAAATTGAGGCAATTCATCAATACTAGTTCTTCTGATAAAGTTTCCGACAAGTGTTTTACGAGGGTCATCCTTGGTTGTCCACTCTGATTTTTCTTCGCTTGGGTCCTGAACCCTCATACTTCTGAATTTATACATCATGAATGGCTTTCCGTTGTGACCAATTCTCTCCTGCTTAAATATTATTGGACCTCTTGATGTTAGCTTAATTGCAATTGCAGTAAGAATCATGATTGGTGAGGTTATAATTATTGCAATTATGGAAATAACATAGTCAGAAGAGTATTTCAAAAACTTATTGAACTCATCATCCAAAGGAACGTAACGGATGTTGATGATAGGAATATCTTCAATCATGTCAACAGACGGCTGTGCAGGGAAATATCTGATATAATCGGGAATGATTTCCGCCTTGATTCCGACACGCTCGCAGCTTTCCACAAGCTCATTGATTTTATAATAATACTTTAAAGGAATAGCTAAAACAACCCTGTCAAAATTATTTTTATCCAGGACATCATCCAAATCCTTAAATGATCCTATGACTTCACTTCCGGATATTTTCATTCCTATATGCTCTGATCTGCCTAAAAATCCGTTAACGGAAAATCCCAGGTAAGGATTGTTTTGGATTTTTTCAGCGAAAGAATAGGCCAACTCATTATCTCCAACAATTAGAATATGCTTCAGATTTCTATTATTGATTCTGATTCTCTTTAAAAAGCTTCTGACTACAAACCTTTCAATTATACCAAAGAATGTGCTGATAAGAGCCAAAAGGAAAAGCATGATTCTTGAAAAGTTTGGCTGATTGATAATGAACAGAATTGACACTAAAACCAGGAACGCTACAATATTCACTTTTATGATTTGAGTTGCCTCTGAAAAAATATTTTTATAGGTTCTGCGAGGCTTATACAATCCAAAAGCAAAATAAAGTATCAAATAAGTAGGAATTACAGCAAATACTAGGAAAAGCAAATAGCTTTGTAAACTTAAATGGCCTCCTATCGGACCGAATAGTGTGGTATGAAACCTTAGCCAGAATGAACATGCAAGTGATGTTACAACGACTAAAACGTCAACCAATACTAAAATTATATTCAATAATCGCTGATTTTCCTTTATCATAGTAATTACCAGAAAACTAGTTTCAATGTTATATTAGATTAATATATTATATAACTATTATTTTTTGAACAAATTCAAAAATAATTTTAAAATACATAAAACAGCGATGCCTACATAGACAACAATATTTGTCAAAAAGAAGGATTCTTTTGCATGGTGTTTTTTATAATATATGTACATTGCACGATAAAACTCATATATCAACTTATTTTTCTGTTTTTTGCTGCTGGCACCCTTAAGATGTGTAATTGAAGATTCGCCGTAGTATACAATCTTCCATCCGCCCTGCTTTATTCTGTAACACAGGTCAATGTCCTCGCCATACATGAAAAATGTTTCATCAAGCAATCCCACTTCATCCAGTGCGGATTTTCTCATGAACATGAATGCGCCTGTAAGGCAGTCAATCTCATATATTCCGTCGTCTGGAAGGTCTGTCAGATTATAGTTATCGTCCTTGCTGTTTGTTGGAATGTGGAACAGTCTGAAAAATGAGTTTTTGACGTTGGGAAAACTTCTTTTGCACGCCTTGTCCAGCTGACCGTCCTCCAGTCTGACACGGCATCCGCATGCGCCGACATCATCATGGCTTTCCATGTAATCATAAATATTTTCAAGGGTGTTTTCCCATACAATTGTATCTGAGTTCAAAAGCAGCACGTAATCGCTTCTGACTTGCCTTAAGGCCTGGTTGTTTCCGGCTGCAAAACCGTTGTTTTCGCTTGAGGCTATGAATTTCACTTTATCCTTAAAGTGTTCCTGCAATCTGGATAAACTATCGTCACTGGAGGCATTGTCAACCACAACTATTTCATATGAAAATGGATAGGAATGCTCCAAAACTGAATTGATTGTATTTTTTGTCATTTCAAAAGTTTGATAATTTACAATTACAATGGAAAGATTCATAAAACTCAACTTCTATCTTTTTAAAAATTTAATAGTGTTAATAATTAATCTATATTCAATTTTTAAATAATTTATTGTATTTTTTGATTTGAATTTTGTCTTGGAAATTTTGTTTCGTGTGGACAAGCCCTCTTTTATTCCGGCGAAATAAATATCTCCAAAGCCTTTCCTTACAAAGAACAGATATTTTATGAAAAATCCTAAAAACAGAAATATGAAATTGATTATCTTTAATGGAATCGGAATGTTCTTATAGACAACCCATACGTTATTTCTAGCCGCCAATTTAACCTTGAACTCGTTGTATCTGCTGCCGCTGGTTGCGCTTCCGATATGATAGACTACCGCCTGAGGACATAACAGATTGCGGTATCCATTGATTTTGGACCTTATTGCAAGATCCACGTCCTCCATATATGCAAAGAAGTTATCGTCAAACATTCCAAGCTCTTCTAATAAGGGTTTTTTATACATTGCCGCTCCCGCACAGCTTGAAAAAATCTCCACAACATCGACATATTCATTGGTATTGTGATTTTCACCTGTCTTTTTAGTCCATGCAAGCAAGTTGTACTCATCTCCGACATCATCGATCAGTTCCTTGTTGTTATACTGAAGCATCTTTGCCTGGACGGAAAAAATATCCTCACTTGATGAAATAAGGTCTACCATGTGCTTAATTGAACCTTTTTTAAGCTCGGTATCATTGTTTAAAGAGAAAATGTAGTCGTATTTTGCTTTTCTAATTCCCTGATTGACCGCCGGTGAAAAACCTAAATTCTCGGAATTTTCAATCAGCACCACTGGGAAGTTGAATGTGTTAGTGTTAATGTAGTCTTTGCTTTTGTCCTCAGACCCGTTATCAACTATGATTACCTCTCCAATATATTCACTGTCTTCGTTGAGTGAATCGAAAAATGTCTTTAGGAACTTCTCTCCGTTATAATTTGGTGTTACTACTGAAACCTTCATACTAATCAATCGAATTTTTAAATTTAAACCATAACTTATAATATAATCTTGGGTTTAACAAGAACAGCTTTATTTTCAACTTGAATTTAAAGTCTCCCCTATATCTTGACAGTTTGGACAATAAATCCTTTTTCTTCATTACATAATAAACTTCATCAAAACCGTAGCAGCTGTAAAAGAAATAATTCATGTTTCCAAATATAGCCTTTGGAATTCTGGAATATATAATCAGATTGGCCAGATCATTTCTGCCGTTCATCCTATAAAAGCTTGCCAAACCTTCAAAAATTTCAACAACATTAAATCGCCTGAATTCTGATGTCCTTATGGCAGAATCAGAACGCTGAATATAGTAATATGTAATTTTATTACTGATGTGAATTCTGTTGCCGTGAATTAATGCCTTTAAGGCAAATTCTATGTCCTCCCCATAGACAACACCGGGGGAAAAGTAGATGTTATTGTCTTTAATAATATCAGCATTATACATCAGCTGGAAAAAATTGAATAAGATCTCCATTCTGAGTTCCTTTTTTATGAAATCCTCGGTTGATATGGAATCAAAATCAAAATGGTTTGGATTAACTATGGAGTTGTCATCCTTTTTTGCGAACTGTATCAGGCTGAAGTCATAATCATCATTATATAATTCTGAGAGGTGATTTTTCAAAACTATGTCATCGCCGTCTACAAAAACCAGGTATTCTCCTGAAGATACATCTATTCCACGATTCCTTGCAACGCTGACTCCCCCATTTTCCTGATGAATTACCTTATATGGGACTCCACAGTCCTTTAATGTGGAATTGATGACATTTAAACTATCGTCTGTTGAGCCGTCATCGATGACTATTATTTCATAGCCCTGATTAAAATCCTGATTAATTACTGATTTGAGAGTTGCACCTATATATCTAGCACAATTATAAACAGGAATAATAACACTCACTTTAATATTATCCATTTTTATCCCCTTCATTTAAAAGAAAATCGACAACCCTCTTGGATGCTTCGCCGTTAATCTCATCAAATTGTGTCATTACAAATTCAGATAATTTCCTCTCTTCGAAATCTTTATTTTCAATTACCTCAATCAGCTGGCTTGAATCATATACGATCGGTCCTGGAACAGTATTTTTAAAATCGAAATAAAATCCTCTCTCCTCATTTAGATAACTGTCAAAATCATAAGTGAAAAATACGATTGGCTTATTCAGCATCGCAAATTCAATCATTATTGAGGAATAATCTGTGATTAAAATATCGCTTATAAGCAATAATTCCTGCTCTGATGCATAACCGCTGCAGTCAATGTATTTACCCTTTGAGGAAATGTCTCCGCTGTAAAAATCCTTAATTTTAGGATGCAGCCTTAAGGCAAGTACATATTCATCACCTAAGGACTCGTTAAACTCATTCAAATCCAGATAGTTAAAAACATTGTTGTATTTTTCCTCATCCCTAAATGTCGGAGCATAAAGAATGATTTTTTTATCAGGGCCGACACCATATCTTTTGCAGAACTCCTCTTTCAAATCGCTGATGTTGTGATTTTCAAAATAGTAATCAGCTCTCGGAAGACCCAGCGGCTTGATTTTATCCTTAGATATCTGAAAAGCTTCACTGTAAAAGCCTTCAATATTTTTTGAAGATGTTATTAAATAATCAGTATTTTTTGAAATTTTCAAAAGCATCTGCCTGTCATCTTCACTTGAAACGGATCCCCCGAACTTTTTGAAAGCTCCAGGAGCATGCCATAATTGAGTAACAACACTTTCATCTTTAAAATTCATGAATGCAATCGGAAAAAAATTGTCATTCAAAAATATGTATTTGGAAGTGGCCAAGTCTTTAAAGGCCCCTATGGAAAGCTTATCCTTATAAAAAAAGTTAAATTCAAAAGTACCTCTTTTTTCAAATTCCTTTTTAATATAATCCAGATTACCTTTAAAGGATTCTCCTGAATCAACAATGAATGTTATTTTATTTTTATTAATTGGAAAGACTTTAAACAGATTAAATATCCTCCCATATAATTTATGCTTGAGATACTTCATAAAAATCAAATTAAATAAAAAAGATTAATTTAATGGAAAAATGCCATCATGCCCGGAAATGCCTGGGCCATAGCCTGAATACCTAAAATGAATATTGCCAGACCACCAATGAAGTTAATGTATCTTGCATACTTCATAGCCAGTCTTGTTCCGAATGTTCCAATTAAAATCCAGAATACTACAGCAGTTAGACTCAAACAAGCCAAAATTAGAGGGTTTACAGCTGCCGCAACACCCTGAGCCGCCAAAATCAGGTTTTCGATGTTTCCAAAAATTAATAAAGCTGAAAAATTTTTTAATTCAGAACTCATCTACTCCCCCCTTGCAGACTGAATCATCGCTTGCAAACCTAAAATGAATATTGCTAATCCGCCTATAAACTCAATAAAGCTTACATAATCAAAAAGAAGTTGAGTTCCAAATGTTCCAATTATCAGCCACATGGATACACAAATGATACTTGCAATACCTAATTTGACCGGATTAACTCCAGCGACGACCCCTTGAGAAGATAACACCAAATTTTCAATATTACCAAATATAATTAATCCTACAAAAGGTAAATATTGTTCCAACATAAAATCACCATTTCCCCTAATAATCCGGAAGAGAGTTTTCCGAAAAATAATAAATATACGATAATGAATATTAACGAATAATTAATATATAAAACTATCTTAAATGTCTTGAAAATATGAGAATAATTTTTTTAAAAAAATCTACAAAATAAGACAAAATAAATAAAAAATATTAAACAAATGAATGTAAAAAAATAAAAAATTGAAAATAAAATAATAGAAAAGAGATATGTTTCAAGTGTAAAAATTATCTATTGCCATACATTTTTTGGTAATATTTCTGATAATCTCCACTTTTAACCTGCTCAGTCCAGTCCTGATTATCCAAATACCATTGGATTGTTTCTGTTATACCTGTTTCAAATGTATATGACGGTTTCCAACCCAAATCGTTTTGAATCTTAGTTGAATCAATGGCATAACGTCTGTCATGACCTAACCTATCGGTGACAAATTCAATCAAGGACTCATCCTTGCCCAATTCTTGTAAAATAAGTTTTACAATGTAAATATTCTCTTTTTCGTTGTTTCCACCGATATTGTAGACCTCTCCAAGACTGCCCTCATGCATTACCAGGTCAATAGCTACGCAATGGTCATGGACATGCAGCCAGTCACGGATGTTTTTACCGTCACCATAGATTGGCAATTTCTTATCCTCAAGCGCATTGGAAATCATCAGCGGGATCAATTTTTCCGGAAACTGATAAGGTCCGTAGTTGTTTGAACAGCGAGTAATATTTATCGGCAAGTCAAAAGTTTCACCATATGCTCTTGTAATCAAGTCCCCGCCTGCCTTTGAAGCTGAATATGGACTGTTAGGTTGTAGAGGAGTGGTTTCAGTAAAGTATCCTGTTTTTCCCAAAGTTCCATAAACCTCATCTGTGGATATCTGAATGTATTTTTCAACTCCAAATTCCTTGGCGGCATTCAATAGGGTTTGTGTGCCAAGAACATTTGACTTGATAAAGATTTCAGGATCTTCTATGCTTCTGTCAACATGGCTTTCAGCGGCAAAGTTAATCACATAATCGCATTGCCTGACCAAATCATCAACAACAGATTTGTCCCTGATATCTCCCTTTACAAATGAGTAATTGTCTTTGTCTTCTATGTCCTTTAAGTTTTCCAGGTTTCCGCAGTATGTCAGTGCATCAAGGTTAATTATTTCATATTCGGAGTATTTGTTAACCATGTATCTAACAAAATTGCTTCCAATAAATCCTGCTCCTCCGGTAACAAGTATTTTAGTCATTTGAATCACTCATATTTAATTTGAGATTCTTTCAGGCTTTTCCATTGTTTATCCTTATCTGATAAAATAATCTCGTCAATGTCATCGATTGGCCAGTCGATTGCAATGTCTGCATCATCCCACATTATGCCGCTTTCATCTTCCCCGTGGTAAAATTCTGTGCATTTGTACTGGAATTCAGCTTCATCAGAAAGCACAACGAAACCGTGGGCGAATTTTGGAGGAATATACAACTGTTTCTTGTTTTCTTCAGACAGTATGGCTCCTGCCCATTTGCCGTATGTAGGTGAATCTGCCCTGAGATCCACTCCAACATCGAACACTTCACCTTTAATAACGCGCACTAGTTTGCCCTGAGGATAGTTCACCTGCAGGTGAAGGCCTCTCAAAACTCCTTTTGATGATTTGGATTGGTTATCCTGAACGAATGTAAGGTCATAACCAGCCTCTTTAAAGTCATTTTCATTATATGTTTCCATAAAGTATCCCCTGTTGTCCTCAAAGACTGTAGGTTCAACTGTAAACATCCCTTCGATGTCAAGCTCTGTAAATTTAAATTTTCCCATAAAACTCACTTTCTTACTAAATTAAATAAGTATTGCCCATAATCAGTTTTTTCAAGTTCCTTAGCTGTTTTCAACAATTTTTCATCGTTAATGTAGCCTTTAAGATAAGCTATCTCTTCAAGACAGGCAATATATAGTCCTTGTCTTTTTTGAATGGTTTCAATGAAATTTGAAGCTTCCAAAAGCCCCTCATGAGTACCTGTGTCGAGCCAGGCCATACCTCTTCCGAGAAGTTCCACCTTAAGCTTTCCACGTTTCAGATACTCTTCATTTACTGATGTAATTTCAACTTCACCCCTGTCGGAGGGCTTAACATTTTTAGCTATTTCAATTACATCATTATCATAGAAATAAAGACCAGGTACAATATAATTTGACTTAGGTTTTTCCGGTTTTTCTTCAATTGATAAAACATTCCAATCGCTGTCAAACTCAACAACGCCGAAAGCTTCGGGGTTGTTGGTATAATATCCAAATATCACAGCGCCTTCCTCAAGATTTTTAGCCCTTTCAAGGATTTCTGTAAATCTGTGTCCGTGGAAGATATTGTCTCCCAGGATTAAAGCAACATTGTCATCGCCAATGAATTCCTCACCGATGATAAATGCTTCCGCAAGGCCATTAGGGTTTTCCTGAACAGCGTATGAAAATTCAATTCCCAGACTGCTTCCGTCACCTAGCAGGTCCTTAAACATCGGCAGGTCACGAGGAGTGGAAATAATTAGAATTTCCTTAATTCCTGCAAGCATTAAAACAGAAATAGGATAATAAATCATCGGCTTATCATACAAAGGCAATATTTGCTTTGAAACCGCTTTTGTAATTGGATACAGGCGAGTTCCAGAACCACCTGCAAGTACTATACCTTTCATAACAATCACTAATGAAAAGTTTGTTGTTAATGATTAATATATATTATAAAAAAAGAAGTTGAAAGTTAAGGAAAACTTTCAAAAGTTAAAAATTCATTTTCACCGGCCGCATCCTTGAAGGTGTCAATGATATCCTTATCGACCGCACCGGCATTGATCAATACAATTTCACATTCGATTTCAGTAAGACAGTCATATAAGGCGTCCAGATTCTTACCGTAATAGTCAGGGAAGTTTAATGCTTCCGCCAAATAATCATGCCCATCTCTTTTGATTAATTCACCATCCAATTGCATTTTAAACCTCCTTAAAAGTCTTATAGTGGTCGGAAGTGTAGTAAACCTTAAAGTCTCCTGAGTTATAAACTATCCTTTCAGCCCCACGTGCGGTTCCATTGGCGTTAATGTCGCATTCTATGTATCTGGAATCTGAATCCGGAAGTATGTGCTGGCGGTTGGTAAATGTATCTCCACCTATACTTTTTCCGGGAGCATATTCCTTAAGCGGTCCTCCATGCCATCCAAGGGCCTGTGCCTCCTTTTTTGTTATGTAGTTGCTTGGAAGCTTATGATATTCCTTAATGTAGGCCGCCACCTCGTCTACGGTACAGTACTGGCCGTCTTCAGTTACACCGGCACTGGATGAATCATCCCCGAAATGCAGAAAATCAAAAAATCCCGCACTCACAGATCCGATTGTAAACAGTGCAATTACAAGTGCAAAGATAAATACTAGCTTTTTGTTCATTTTATCAACTCAATATATTCTTTTATAGCCTCTTTATAATCCCTTAAAGGTTCAAATCCATTTTCAATCCATTTTTGATTTTTCAAAACGGAATAGCTTGGCCTTGGAGCAGGCCTTGAAAATTCGGATGCTGTAACTGGAATTACCTTAACGTCGCTGCCGGCAATTTCAAAGATATATCTTGCAAATTCGCACCATGAACAGCTTCCTGAATTTGTCAGATGATATATTCCGTAATAATCGGTTTCAATCAGTTTGGAAATTCCATCGGCCAAATCCGGAGTGTAGGTCGGTGTTCCAACCTCATCATAAACCACGGTAATTTCTGAATGATTCTTGGCCAGTTCAAGCATTGTTTTTGGGAAATTCTTACCGTTGATACCGTACAGCCATGCTGTCCTGATTATAAAGAACTTGTCCAAAATTTCCTGAATTGCCTCTTCAGCCATGAGTTTGCTTTTGCCGTAAACGCTTATCGGACCTATTTCGCCATCTTCAGCGATAGGTTCTCTTGCGGTTCCGTCAAAGACATAATCTGTACTTACATGAACCAGAGGACAGTCAATCTCCCTGCATGCAAGGGCAAGATTCCTGACG
This sequence comes from Methanobrevibacter sp., assembly GCF_045539575.1. GTDB lineage: Archaea > Methanobacteriota > Methanobacteria > Methanobacteriales > Methanobacteriaceae > Methanocatella. Next base: position 18,387 of record NZ_JAZQFM010000006.1, on the reverse strand, counting down.
CCTTCACCGTTTACCGCATATGCCAGATCCTGGTTGGTTTCACATCCGTCAACATCGGTATATGCTGCGGAATTGATGACAATGTCCGGATTATTTTCCTTGATAATCTCAATTGTTTTATCCCTGTCAGTTATATCCAATGTTTTAGATGTTGTTAAAACCAGTTCATGGCTGTCTTTTAAAGCCACTTGCAAATCATGGCCCAGCATTCCATTAGAACCAGTAATTAAAATCTTCATAATAATCCCTTAAAAGTTTAATATATAGTTTAGATATATATTACTTTAAATATTTAAAATGGGAGTTATAATTATGAAAGTTTGTATTATGGGTCAAGGATATATCGGACTTCCAACAGCCGCCCTCTTTTCCAGAAGCCACTGTGAAGTTGTTGGAGTAGACATTAACGAAGAAATGATTGAAAACTTAAACAAGGGAATTATCCACATTGAAGAACCGGGAATAAGCGATATTATCAAAAAATCCGTCAGAAAACATACTTACAAAGCCTCATTAACTCCTGAAAAAGCAGACGCTTTCATCATTACAGTACCGACTCCATATATCGTTGAAAACTACAGCTGTGATTTAAGTTATGTCATCACCGCCTGTGAAACAATAATTCCATATCTGGAAAAGGGAAATACCGTCATTATTGAATCAACAATAGCTCCTATGTCAACCGATGAGGTCATCAAGCCTATCTTTGAAAAGGCCGGTTTTACCATAGGCGAAGACTTATACCTTGCGCACTGTCCTGAAAGGGTTCTTCCGGGCCGCATTCTAGAGGAACTGGTCCACAACGACAGAATCATTGGAGGAGTAACTCCTGAATGTGCAGTTAAAGCAAGCGAAGTGTACGGACAGTTCGTTGAAGGATATCTGATGCTCACTGAAGCGAAAACCGCTGAGCTGTCAAAATGTATGGAAAACACCTTCAGGGACGTCAATATCGCACTTGCAAACGAGCTTGCCAAAATCTGTGCTGAAATTGGAGTGAATGCGCTTGACGTTATTAAAATGGCAAACAAGCATCCAAGAGTAAACCTGCATTCTCCGGGCCCTGGTGTTGGAGGACACTGCCTTGCAATTGACCCTTACTTCATTTATGCCAAAGCGCCTGAAACCGCTAAAATCATAAAACTGGCACGTGACACAAACAAATCCATGCCGAGATTCGTCTGCGAATACGTCAGAAAAATAATTCCGGACGGAAAGATTGCCGTTTTGGGAGTTTCATATAAGGGAAACACCGGTGATGACAGGGAAAGCCCATCCTATGAAATCATAGCTGAACTCGAACAGGACGGATATGAAATTGCAGTCCATGACCCTCACATAAAAAGGGATACCCTTGTGAGCTTTGCCGATGCAATCGATGGCGCAAAACTGATTCTTATCCTATGCGACCACGATGAGTTCAAGCATCCTGATTATCAGTTAATCAGCAAAAAAATGGAAAATCCAATCATTTTCGATACTAAAAACATAATCTATAAAGTTCCTGATGATGTCACACTTTATAATTATGGCAACCTGTATGAAATTTAAATCAATATTTGACTGCAATTTTACAGGGTTACGACAATTTTCCAACATAAACTCAATATTTTCATATTAAAACAACTGAGAAATCTTTATTAATGATATTAACATAACATATTACTTAATTAAACAAATTAAGTGATATGATGAAATTAGAAGTGTTTATTAGCAGCAATATGGAAGAGTTTAAAGAAGAGCGTAAACTCTTGAGGGATGAAATTTTGAATGACCCTGTCCTAAACAAATTTATTGAGCCATACCTTTTTGAATACGATGGTGCAAAATCACAATCTGCAGACGAAGTTTTCATTAACGAAATTGAATACTGTGACATTTACATCGGCCTGATTGGCTCACAGTATGGAGACATATATCGTAACGGATATTCCGCAACCGAATATGAATACGAAACATATATGAAAAAACAGGCTGATGCCTATCTTTTTGTTAAAAACGTCTATACTAGAGACAAGGGGTCTCAAAAGTTTTTAAGCAGAATATCTAAAAAACACAAATACAAAGAGTTCAACACGCCACAGGAATTAGTTGAAGAAGTGAAAAAATCAATTCTAGAATGTATTCAGGAAAAACTAAATCCAGGAATTTTTGATTTTAGGCTTTTGAAAAACTCCTCATGTGATGATGTGGACCCAAGAGCCTTGGAATTATTTTTTAACAATTTGACCGATGAATCTCTCAAACAATTGAAAGACATGAGAGATATGGACAAAATTTTAGACTACATTGGAGCCGGTGAAATTGATGAATTGGGAAATTTCAATCTAAATACTGCGGGCGCACTATTCTTTGCAAAAGACATCACAAAATTTAGAATCGACCATGATATCAAGATGGTTCGCTTTAATGGGAATGACAGATTAGAAATTATTGACCGTTTCATGTCTAAAAGCTCATTTTTTATATTACTTGAAGAATTTGATGAATTTTTCATGAAAAATACCAAATTAGGTGCTGTTATTGAAGGTATGAAACGAGTTGACATACCAGAATATCCTATAAAAGCTATTCGTGAAGGATTTGTTAATGCACTTGCCCATAGAAATTATGAACTTCCTGGAAACTGCATTACATTCTACATTTATGACAATAGAATCGAAATTATAAGTCCGGGAGAACTTCCATACCCAATGACATTGGAAAAATTGGGAGTCGAGGAAAATCCTAAACACAGAAACGAAAATATCTGCAGGATATTTGGAAGAACAAAATACATGGAACATGTTGGAACCGGAATTAAACGTATGCGTGATGAAATGAAGGATGCCGGTTTAAAAGAACCTGAATTTTTTAATGATGGATTTTTTGGCGTGAGATTCTTTGGTCCAGATGGAAAATTGATATACAAAAAAGAAAATAAAAGTTACAACTTTAAAGATTTAACAGAATACAACCTTAATGAAAGGCAAATAACAGCTTTGAAGAAAATCATTAATGAACATTTCGTATTCACTCATAAGTCGTATTGCGAATACTTTAATGTTTCTAGAACTACAAGCAGAAGGGATTTAGATGATTTAGTCGAAAAAAAATTAATTAAAAATACCAAATTGGGAAAAGAAAATAATTTTTCAATGGTCAGATAATGCCAAATTTTGACCACATCATCAAACCTATTAAAAATATAAATATTGATTAATAATATTATAGTTTGCTAGATTAACTATAATTTAAATTAATCACTATTTTAATTTAAAAAAAGATTAATAAAAATGGCCATTTGCCGGCCACTAAATTTTTATTAGTTTCATTCTCCGAAACTTACTCTTTCGAATTTTTCTAAAGCTTTTAGGGATTTAGTAGCATCCACACCTATTTTTGTAGTAGTTCCATCACTTTCAGCTACCGGATCAAGAGATGAACCTCTTACATTAGGCACTATCATGATGTCCCTGTCACCTTTTATACGTGTTGATATTGCATATTCAACATCTTCAGCATCGAACACATTAACGTCAGTGTCGACAACAACACAATGTTTAAGTGACGGATGAGCGGATAACGCTGCCATTATTGCGTTTTTTCCATCCCCTTCAGTCTGTTTTCTGATTGAAACAACTGCATGCAACCAGCAGCAGCCTCCTTCAGTCAAGACAACATTTTCCACTGTAGGAACTGCATTTTTAACTGCCTTGAATATCCTTGGCTCTTGAGGAAGGCCCTGCAATAGCTTATGTTCGAATCCTGCAGGAATGATTGCATGATAAACCGCATCCTTTTTAATGTGCATGGTTTCAAGATTTATAATCGGCTGGTCACGGATGATATCGTAGGTATCTGTTAAATCAACAAACGGACCTTCTGCAACTGTTTCTGTCACTGATATTTTACCTTCCAAAATAATGTCAGCCTGAGGAACATTCAAATCTCCGCATTTAATCAATTCGAGATTTCCGCCTTTAAATGCATTTGCAACGTCCATTTCATCGTAATCAATTGGAATTGAGGTAGTACTTGCAAGCAATATTGCAGGGTCCATTCCAATAGCTATTGCAATGTCCAAGTCTTTTCCCATTTTTTGTGCCTTTTGGAAATAGGTGTAAAGGTTTCTTGGAACTATCCTGATTACAAGTCTTTTGTTGTCCAAAACCATCATCCTGTGAATTGATGCGTTCTGGATACCTGTTTCAGGGTCACGTGCAAATACGACACCTGCGGTAATGTAAGCTCCACCATCTCTTTTATAGTGAGTGAGAATTGGTATTTTATCCAAATCAATTTCTGAAGTTTCATATTCACTGAAATCTGTAAATTTGTCGACTTTAATTGGCTTTTCCATTGCGTCAATGATTTTTTCTGTGATTTCAGATACTTCACAGTTGATTGATTTTGCTATCTTATCCCTGGTGTTGCATATTCCAGAAATGACCGGCATGTCATAGCCTTTAACGTTTTTAATTATTACGGTATCCTTAGGATATTGCCTTAAAACTTTTGCAACTTCAAATTCGCTTGAAAGCTCTTCTGAAATTTCAATTACATTGTCATCATTAATTTTCATGTTATCCCTATAAGTTAATTTTTTTATCTTTTAATTTGTCTAAAAGTCCAGTAATATTCGGATTGTCGATTCCAAGAATTTCACCAGCCAAAACTGCCGCATTCTTACCGTTGTTAATTCCAACTGTCGCAACAGGTACGCCCGGTGGCATGCTTACTGTAGTTAACAAATAATCGTCGCCATTTTCATTAGTACATGGAACTCCAATTACAGGCTTGTCTGTAAGGCCTACAATACCCCCTGTAACCTGTGATGAATTTGAACTAATTCCAATGAATATCTTAACGTTTTTCATTGATTTTACATAATTTGTGAATTTTTTAGTGGATCTGATTGGACAAACAACTTTTATGTCATAGCTGATTTTAAGCCTGTCCAATATAACACCTGCTTTTTTAGCGGTTGGCAGGTCAGTTTGCCTTCCTACAATGATGGAAACCTCTGCATCCTTATTTTTACAGGTATTTTCAGCATCGTCATCAACTTTAACGCCATTTATTTCAAGGTTTTTAATTCTCAAGAAATCATTTTGTATAAAAGGCCTGTCGATTTGCTGAACTATATTTTCATTGCTGTCATAAACCTTCTGAGCATAATCCTTTCTTAATTGTCTTACCTTTAAGCGAACCTCTTCATCGTGAAGTCCAATGAACTGAGCAGCCAATATTGCAGCATTGTCTCCCCTGTCAATTCCAACAGTTGCAATAGGAGACGGATAAGGCATTTGAACAACTGATTCAAGCGCATCTATACCGCCAGTTTTAACATCAACCGGAACCCCGATAACAGGTCTTGGTGTGTAAGCAGCAATGGAACCCGGCAGGTGTGCCGCAAGTCCTGCAATACCAATAAACACTTCTATTCCGGCATCAGTTCCTTGACTAACGATTTCACGAACAAGATTAGGTGTTCTGTGGGCAGATGCGATTTTTAAACTATATGGTATTTCCAATTTGTCTAAAATATCCATAGCTTTTTCAGCAATAGCAATATCTGAACCGCTTCCAAGAATAATCATTATCTTTGGTGTCATTAAATCCCTTCTAAATAAATCATTAAATATAGATATTATATCGAAAGTCATTAATAAGATTTTAATATTGACCCTGAATCAAAAAATTGACTTAGAATTAAAAAATTTACCCATACTTATATAAATGTGTTGTGTTAAAACTAACACATATATAAATATTATTTAAAATATAATATGACATGTCAAGAAAAAATCAGGACAAAACAAGCATAGGTGATAAAATTATCTATAATGTCAAAACGCCCAATGGATGGTCAATTATCATTATGCCGGATAATATTTTAATTGACAATTATCACATTGGAAAGGCGCACATTCACCCAAACCCTGAAAAGCACTCGGAAAAAATAGAATTAAGCAAACAGGATCAAAATGAAATTTTTGAGATTATAAAAGACTATCTGCAAATTACCGGCAAATTAGATATAAGCGAATTGGTGGAGATGTTGAAATGATTATTACATTAGTCAAGAAACAGACTGGAGCCGAATTTATTCAAGAAATGGAAAAAACATATAAATCCATAAATGAACTAGAAAAATTATTCAAACGAACAAACAACATGAAAATGTATGTTGATTTGGAAAATTGGAAATATTACAAAAATAATTTAGATGAAACAATTGAAATTAGCGAAAGCTTATTTACAAACAAATTATCTTTATCCGATTTAGATTTAACTATTCTAAATACAATTAAACATGAAAAGCCAAAAAGCATTCGTGATTTAGCGAAAAAAATTAATAAGGATGTAAGTAACATCCAGCCGAAAGTTAAAAAATTAGAAGAAGAGGGATTTATTAAATTTGAAACAGGTATGAAAAACAGTAAAATTCCCTATCTTACATACGATGAAATTAAACTTGAGATTTAGATAATCATTGAGAGATTTATCCTTTTTCTCCCAACATCAACATCTAAAACCTTAACGTCAACAATTTCACCAACACTAACAATGTCGAGCGGATGTTTTACATATTTATCTGCTACCAATTGAGATATATGGACCAAACCGTCCTGATGAACTCCAATATCTACAAAAGCGCCAAAATCAACAATATTTCTTACAGTCCCCTGCATTATCATTCCTATTTCCAGATCTTCAATTGACAATACGTTCTTTCTAAGAATCGGTTTTGGCATGTCTTCCCTTGGGTCACGGCCCGGCTTTTTAAGCTCCTTGATAATGTCCTTCAGAGTTTCCAAACCGATTTCAAGCTCATCGGAAAGTGATTCCAAATCCAGATTATCCAATCTTAACTTATTTGAACCTATATCATCAAGAGAATAGTTCAGTTTTTTAAGCAGCTTTTTTGTTGCGGAATATGATTCCGGATGTATTGTTGTATTATCCAGAGGATATTCGGGATTGTCAATTTTAATAAAGCCTGCACACTGCTCAAATGTTTTCTTACCTAGTTTTTTAACGTTTAAAAGCTCTTTTCGATTGGTGAACCTGCCGTTTTCATCCCTATATTCGATGATGTTTTGAGCGGTTGTTTTTCCAATTCCAGATACGTGATTAAGCAGGCTGTAAGACGCAGTGTTCAAATCAACTCCGACCTCATTTACAACCTTTTCAACAACTCCGTCGAGAGACTCGGACAGCTGCTTCTGATTCATGTCATGCTGATACTGCCCAACACCAATGGATTTCGGGTCAATCTTAACAAGCTCGGCTAAAGGATCCTGAAGCCTTCTTGCAATTGAAACCGCACTTCTCTCACCTTCAGAGAAATCCGGAAATTCCTCATCAGCCAGCTTTGATGCTGAATAAACTGATGCTCCCGCCTCATTGACAATAATATATTCAACATCTGTGCCCTTAATGATTCTTGCAACGATTTCCTCAGACTCCCTTGAGGCGGTTCCGTTACCGATAGCTATTACGTTAATGTCATATTCATCAATCAGTTCACGGACTGTCCTTATTGACTCTTCCACCTTATTTTGAGGAGCTGTAGGATATATCAGTGATGTGGCAAGAACCTTTCCTGTCTCGTCAATGATGGCCAGTTTGCAGCCTGTTCTAAAAGCGGGGTCCCATCCCAAAATTGTTTTACCGACAAGCGGAGATTCCATCAACACCTGATTTAAATTTTGGGCAAATACTTCAATTGACTTTTCCTCTGCCTTTTCAGTCAGATAATTTCTAATCTCCCTTTCGATTGCAGGAGATATCAGCCTTTTATAGGCATCTGCAATCGCTTCCTTGATAATAGGGGTTGTGTATCTGTTGTATTCGATTTTTTCAGGAATTTTTGAAATGTTTTTTAGGGTATGCCTTTCCAGATACCTTAAGATGTCGTCAGTTTCACATTCGATTTTGGCCTTGACAATGCCCTCCTTTTCTGCACGGTTTATGGCCAGTATCCTATGCGGAGGAATCTTTTTGATATTTTCTGAGTAATTATAATAAACTTCATACTCGCTGGAAGCATCCTTGTCCTTAGCTTTTGATGTGATTTGACCTGTAAAGAAGGTATTTTTCCTGATTTTACCTCTGAAATCAGAATTGTCGGATATTATCTCCGCAATTATATCCTGTGCGCCCTGTATAGCTTCCTCAGGTGTTTTAACCTCATCGTTAATGTAGTTTTTTGCGATTTTTTTAACGGACTGCCTCACTTCCTGAGCAAGTATCACATCGGCCAGCGGTTCCAGGCCTTTTTCCTTTGCCTTGGTTGCTCTTGTCTGTTTTTTGCTTTTGTATGGCCTGTACAAGTCCTCAAGTTCGACCAGTGTAGCTGCATTTAAAATCTGATTTTTTAAACTCTCATCTAATTTTCCAAGATCTTCAATCCTTTTTAAGACCTTTTCCTTTTTATCTTCAAGATTTCTGAGATATTTTAATCTCTCATCGAATTTTCTTAATGTCTCATCATTAAGAGAACCAGTAACGTCCTTTCTATACCTTGCAATGAACGGTATTGTGTTTCCATCATCAATGAGATTTATAACTTTTTTAACTTGCCAATTAGCTAAATTTAATTCCTTTTCTAAAGTACTAACAATCATTAGATTATTATTAGATTGAATTAAAATTTAAAATTTTTGTTAATTTTATAAAAACCTTTATACTACTTAAAAAACAAATTTATAAATAATTAAATAATTACGGTGAATTTGGTGTATTGGTTTTTTGTTATACTTACTTTTCTACTGGCAGGAATAAAAACCCAAAAACCTAAAAAATATCAAAAGGTTTCAGTTATTATTCCGGCATACAACGAGGAGGAAACCGTCGCTAAGGTAGTGAAAGTGGTTAAAAAAGTATCGTTTGTAGATGAAATCATCGTTGTAAATGATGGATCAAGTGATAATACTGCCGAAGAGGCTGAAAAAGCCGGCGCCATTGTAATTACTCATGAAATCAACAAAGGAAAAGGTCAGGCATTACATACAGGTTATAAAGAAGCTGAATGTGACATTATAGCTTTTATCGACGCTGACATTTACAATTTAACTTCCAAAAAGGTTGAAGCCATGATCATGCCTATTCTTGAAGGCAAAGCTGAAATTACAAAGACCAAATTTGCCCGTGAAAGTGGACGTGTAACTGAACTTACTGCAAAGCCACTCCTGAATTTCTTTTTCCCTGAGATTAATTTTGAACAGCCTTTGAGTGGACAGTTTGCGGCTCGTAAAGAAGTATTGAAACGTATTAATTTTGAAACAGACTACGGTGTCGATGTAGGTATTGTTATCGATGCTGATGTTTTAGGAATATCAATTTTAGAAGTGGACATTGGTGCAATCCAGCATGACATGTCCCCTCTTTCCGATTTGAATTTGATGGCTAACGAAGTTGTAAGAACAATCATCAACCGTGCAAACAAATACGGCAGAGTCACAATGATTGATGATATCGGATATTACATCAGAATGGCAATAGTCGGTTTATCTCTCGTTATTTTAGGATTGTTTACAATATTTTTCGTTAGATTCGTTCCTCTTGAGATAGCCGTTATTATAACAATAATCGGAATAATCATTGCCTTATACTACATCATCAAGGTTGTTGTGCAATCCATCGTGATGTTTAGAAAGACACCCGGAGGAAACCTTGTCAGGTCATTTATCAAGATTCACTTCCCGATGATTATCTCAATAGTCATTCTCCTTTTGATGATTTCCACATTCATCGGTGCGGCACACTTTGACAATGGTGTCTTATCAGTGGAGCCTAACTCAAGAAACCTGATTATTTATGCAGATAACTCACAGTCAGCAAATACAATCTCTGCCAGAGGCCCATACACAATCGATGCGGCAATAGAAAACGAATCAACACAAATTCGTATGCCTTCAGACGCAATGGTAACGCTGGGCGTGAGCATAAATGATACAATATCCATTGACGGAGAGGAATACACCATCAATGAAACAAGACCTGGCGAACCTGACGTGTTAAGACTTCCGATTGATGCTAAAAAGGCATTGGATGTGGAAACAGGATCTGTTATTCAAAATAGTCGTTTAAAAGAAATATTTGAAGGTTCAGGAGTAATCCACAATTACTATGGAGAAAACACCACAGTTTCTGAAGACTACATCATAACATCAAGAGATAAGGTTTCAGGAATTTATGAGGTAGTAATTGATAACGCTTCCGTAGTTACCTCCCACGGAATTTTTAAAGATAACGCATCCTATGAAATCAATGTCAATGGAGAGTTGATGGACACAATCACATATGTGAATCAGACATTTGACAAGAATGTCAGCGAATTCACCTATGGCGGCCATGACATCAGAATTACTTTTGAAAAAACAAACAGTACCTCAATAAAACAGTTCCTAAGGCAAGATCAAAATACTTTCATGAACATATATCTATAGCAGATATTCTAATTTTCAAAAAAAAGTTAAAAAAAAGGGAGATAAAAGCAGGATGGGATTTTCCTGCTTTTAAATTAGGTCAATAATATAAGTTTATTTTCTTCTTCTTAAAGCAACGCCTGCACCTAATACTGCAGTAACACCGAGCAAGAGTAAGATTGGATTACCGGTTGCTAACATGCTGTGCATATTGGTTGCGTTAGCTGTTTGGTTTTGTACAGCCTGTGCGGTTGCGTTTCCGGTTACATTTGTGGTTGCGTTGTCAGTTGAGTTTCCGGTTGCGTTGATTGGTTCTCCTGCTGCTTCGTCGTGTGCGTAGTCAGGATCAATTTCCGGTGCACCAGGGTGGCCGTCTTCCATATTTCCGTTGTACTGGCCTCCAGCCCATCCACCATCATAGGTAGCATCATCAACATCGTCGAAGTCAGGGTGGTCGCCAACACCCATGTCGTCTACAGCGCTAAGGTAAGTTCCGTCCATATCAGCATTGACATCTGCAGCGCATGCAACACCTGCAGATGCAATTACACAAAATATTGCAAGTAATGTTAATAGTTTTTTTGAAATATTCATAATAATCACCCGTGAGTTTGAATTTTAGTAGGGGCAAGTTAATTGTTTTGGAGGAAAAATAACTTGCTTCACACAAATAATTATATAATCAAGGCCATATATAAAGTTTTTCGAATGTAAGTGCTCACTTGCATCGTAAAAAGAGAAAAAAAGCAATATTATAAAGTTATAATAAAAAATAATTAAAATAAAACTTCTGTTTGAAAATATAAGTGGTATAACGAATAATAAATATGTCAAAAATTAATGTTTTAAAAAAAATAGTTAAAAATCTAAGAATTGATCTTAGATTATTTTTTGTCATATGCTTTTACTGCTTCTTCAACATCATTGTAAAGACCGAGTGCAGCTAAAGCACCAACTTTACCCTGTTCACCTGTAACGGCAATTAAAGGTATGTTTAATTCTTCTGCAACACTTTCTGCAGTTTCGACATCCATCATTCCGGATTTGGTGGCAATTGAATATTCCCTCAATTTTTCAGGAATGTCAAGACCTTCCAAAATAGCTATAGCGGTCTTATCAGATAATGTATCCCTCTTGAGGATTTCAATAACCCTATTAATCAAATCTTCTTTTTTGGACTCTTCAACTGCAAATGTCAAAGCAATAGAAACACAGTTTTGAGTTTTATGAGGATTATGCGGATATAACTGTACAATGATATGGTCCAGATATTCAAAACCTTCACCTGCAAGCTCCACACCCAAGTTATGAGCCATGGTCCATGTAGCACCAGCATCCTTGGTATCGGTATCATCAACACCAATGACAACTTTTTCAAGTTTTGGAGTTACTACAGTAGCCTTACCGGCTTTTGAGCCTCCGCCAACTTCAATAAGTTCCACATATTTTACTCCTTCACCCATTCCTCTGCACATTCCGGCACCTACACCTGCACCGGCAAGTCCTGCATGGGTTACCTTTACCTCATCTCCGTCGATGACGATTTCATCAATTCCAGCCGCATTGAAACTGGCCTTCAGGTCAAGCGGTGCTGAACCGACATGACAGGAGTAAACATGCTTGTTTCCATCACGGTAAGCTGAATCTATCAATTCTGAATTGTTTCTGTATTGGTTTAACAACCAGTGAGATCCGGAAATGCATGGATGGTACTCTACAATTTCCACTTTATCCCCATCAACCATTGTTAGCACTTTTTCGTATGGTGCTATCCAAGGGTCTTGGAATTTTTCTCTTAGTTCGTTAGGTTTTAGAATTTCCATCTAATCACTAGATTTCTTTTAATCTGTCACACATTTTGATAGCTGCTTCAACAGCACTTTTTGCGTTTTTAACACGTCTGTGAGCATCTAATCTGGTCATTCCAGGACCGGTAATACCGAGTGCTACAGGGGTGTCATATTCTAATGCCAAATCAGCGATTTTACGGGAAGCGTGTTGTGCTACGATTTGATCGTGGTCGGTTGCACCTTCAATTACAGCACCTAATGTGATGATTGCGTCGTATTCGTCTTTTTGTAATAATTTTTTGATTACTAAAGGCATGTCGAATACACCAGGTACAGCCACTACTTTTGTAATTTCACAGTCTCTATTTTTAGCTTCCGCTTTAGCCAATTCTAACATCATTTGAGTTATATCATAATTAAATTCTGCAACAACAGCTGCAATTTCATATTTTACCATTTTATCTACCTCGTTTTTTTAATTAAGCTCCACCGCTGAATATAATGAGAAGGAATCCAGCAACCCCACTAACTACCATAATGAATATAATAAAAAGTGCGGCCATTTGCATTTTGGTTAATTTTTTAAAATTCATATTTTTATTCTCCATCTATTTTTCATAAATTATCTTTAACCGCTTCGGCAAGTTCCATTGTAGTTGCAGAACCTCCCAAATCACCAGTTAAAATATTACCGTCATTCAATACTTTCAATATTGCCGCATCAAACCTGTCAGCGGCCTCATTTTCACCAATGTATCTAAGCATCATCACTGCAGAAAGCATCATGGCTATCGGATTGGCTATGCCCTGGCCTGCAATGTCCGGCGCTGAACCGTGAACTGGTTCGAACAATGCTGCGTCTTCACCTATATTTGCAGAAGGAATAAGGCCTAATCCTCCAACAAGCCCTGCACCCTCATCGGAAAGTATGTCTCCAAAGAGGTTTGTAGTTACAATGACTTCAAAGCTTTCAGGCTGTGTAATAAGATACATTGCTGTTGCATCTACATAAAAGTCCTCAGTTGCAATGTCGGGATAATCCTTTGCAACTTCATAGAAAATTTCCTTAAACAGACCGTCAGTTTTCTTCAATACATTAGCCTTGTGAACAGCAGTCACTTTGCTTTTATTGTTTTCCACTGCATAGTTAAATGCATAGTCAATAATGCGTTTTTCAGCCTCTCTTGTTATGATACGCTTTGCCACTGCACCTTCATCGGTGTAAGACTCCTCATCTGCAATATACATTCCCTCTGTATTTTCACGGACAATCATGAAATCTATGTTTTCAAACAGTGAATCGGTGTTGGGATATGTCTTCACAGGCCTTAAATTGGCAAACATCTTCATTTCCTGGCGTATCTTAACAATGACGTCAGCTGCAGTTTCACCCGCTGCACCAAATAAACAGGCATCGGCATTGCGTATGATGTCCAAGGTTTCACTAGGAAGAGCAGTTCCAGTTTTTTCAAGACATTCATCGCCTGCCTGGCCGTAAACGTAATCAAAATCAATATCCAAACTATCAAGAACAAAAAGTGTAGCTTCCATTACTTCCTTACCTATTCCGTCTCCCGGAACAACAGCTATCTGATACTTATCTTTTGTTTTTGAGGTACTCAATTAAACCACCTTGTTCCAATATTTCCAACATGAATGGAGGCAATTTTTTAAACTCTATTGTTTCGCCACTTTGATTTATAATTAAACCTTTATCCATGTCAACTTCAATTTCTTCTTCGTTTTCAACAAGTTCTGTAATTCCTGGAGCTTCAAGAAGCGGAACACCCACGTTTGTAGCATTTCTGTAAAAGATTCTTGCAAATGACTCCGCAATCACGGCTGAAACCCCGACGCCCTTAAGTGCAATCGGCGCATGTTCACGTGATGAGCCGCAACCGAAATTCCTTCCGGCAACGATGAAATCCCCTTTCTTGCATTTCTTATCGAAATCAGCATCCAAACCTTCCATACAATGTTCGGCCAGTCTTTCTTCATCTGTGTAAATCAAATATCTTCCAGGAACAATAATGTCAGTGTCAATATCGTCTCCAAATTTCCATGCAGTTCCTTTCACAATATCACTCCGGTGCTACAATTCTTCCTTCAATAGCTGAAGCCGCAGCCACAGCCGCTGAGGATAAAAATACTTTTCCTTCAGGTGAGCCCTGTCTACCCTTAAAGTTTCTGTTGGAAGTGGACAGGCTTACCTCTCCAGGACCTATAATTCCAGTGTGTCCTCCAAGACATGGGCCGCAGCAAGGAGCGGATACAAGTGCGCCCGCATCAACGAATATTTTCAGAAGTCCTTCGTCAAGTGCCCTTGAGTAAACTTCTTTTGATGCCGGAATGACCAGCATTCTTGTTCCTTTAGCTACCTTTTTGCCTTTCAATATTTTTGCAGCCTGTCTTAAATCGCTTAACCTACCGTTGGTACAGGAACCTAAAAATACCTGATCCAGTTCCTGGTCGACCTCGCTTACCGGCCTTACATTATCAACATGGTGAGGACAAGCGACTTGAGGTTCCAAATCACTTACATCAATATCAATTATATTAAGAGACGGTGAATCCAAATCAGTCTTATAAACCTTATATGCATTATTTGAGCGTTTTTCAACATAATCTATGGTCTTTTGGTCAGGTTCAACCAAACCGGTTTTACCGCCCATTTCAATAGCCATATTACATAAGACCATCCTGTCAGATACGCTCATGTCGCTTACGGTTTCTCCTGCAAACTCACAGGCCTTGTATGTTGAGCCGTCAACACTTACCTGGCCTATGATATGTAGAATAACATCCTTGGCGTAAACGTTTTCCTTCAGTTTACCGGTTATTTCAAACCTGTTGGTTTCAGGCACCTTGAGCCATAAATTTCCTTCAGAAAAAACCATTGCCATGTCTGTTGATCCGATACCTGTTGCAAATGCTCCCAAGGCACCATGAGTGCAGGTATGTGAATCTGCGCCCACTATCACTTCTCCAGGCACGACGTGACCCAATTCCGGAAGTATCTGATGACAAACTCCCGCATTGACATCATAAAAATGTTCAATATTCTGCTTTTTAACGAACTCTCTCATTATCATATGATTATTAGCTGAGTCAATTGAGTCTGCTGGAACTTGATGGTCAAACGGAATGACAATCTTTGACGGGTCCCAGACTTTTTCAGCACCTATTTTTTCAAAAGATTCAACTGAAAGAGGTCCGGTTAAATCATGTGTCATTGCTACATCAATATTTGCTATAACTATATCTCCAGCTTCAACTTCACTCTTACCGGATGCTCTAGCTAATATTTTTTCTGACATTGTTGGCATATTTTCAACCTCTTAATAATGAATAATATATGTATTTTATAAAATATATAAGTTGTTTTATTTTTGAAAAAAATGAATTTTTTAAATATTTTAACTTTATATATAATGTATTCCAAAAATAATATTATGAGCTCATTTTTGAATAAACTTAGAAAAAAAGAAGAACCTATTACTATTGAAGAAGAAGGTCCAGTTTGGGACGATAGGATTTTCTGGGTTTCAACAATGCAAAAAATTGCTTTTCCAGTATTAAATAACCTGGCAAAGGGAAATTTAAGGAAAAACATGCCTTATGAGTCAACTTCACTCGAAGGACAGAAATTCTCATACCTTGAAGCCTTTGCACGCGTGTTTAATGGAATTGCACCATGGTTAGAATTGGGAGCAGACAACTCAGAGGAAGGTATTGTACGTGAAAAATACATTAGAATGACAAAAAAGGCCATCTCAAATGCAGTGAATCCCAACAATAACGATTACATTTTTGTAGTTGAACCGAAACAATCTTTAGTTGATGTTGCTTTATTTGCTCAAGGATTGCTAAGGGCTAAAAATCAAATTTGGCTTAATTTACAAATGGATGATCAGGCAAGGATTATCCGTGAACTTAAAAATACAAGAGTTATCGCACCTTATGAAAATCACTGGTTATTATTTACTTCAATGATTGAAGCTGCTCTTTTGGAATTTACAGGAGAATGCGATAAAGAGCGTTTAAGCTATGGTGTTCGCAGATTCAGAGATGAATTTTACATGGGTGACGGAATCTACTCCGACGGAGAGGATTACACTTCAGGCTATTTCAACAGCATTGTAATTCATCCTATGCTGAATGATATTCTAAAAGTGATGAGAAAATATGGAATCAGCGAAGGCGAATTTCTGGATGTTCAGCTTATGAGATCTTCAAGATTAGCATCTCAACTGGAAAGAACCATTTCACCAGATGCGACCTATCCTCTTTTGGGTACTTGTCTTGCTTATCGTTGCGGAATTTTCCATTCCCTATCACAGGCAGCATTATTAAAAATCTTACCTAGAAACATTCAGCCTTCTCAGGTCAGATCCGCTCTAACAGCTGTTTTGAAAAAGCAATTTGGAGACAATCACAACTTTTCAAGTGCCGGATGGTTACTTGTAGGACTTAACGGTTCTCAATTGGACATTTCAGAAAGTGATATCAACACAGGCAGTCTCTATTTCTGTTGCGCAATATTTTTAGCATTAGGTCTACCGGCTTCAGACGTGTTCTGGACAGAACCTTTCGCTGAATGGACAAGCATGCAGGCATGGAACGGACATCCTGTACAAAAAGATCAAACTATTGATTTTTAAATTTTTTTCTTTTTTTAACTTCCTATTTTTGATGCAATAAATAATGAAAATTAGAATTTAAAGCGGATAAAAACCATTGGTTTCATACTTGATTTTTAACCATCTTTCAAGCATCTTGTCTGCCAGTACAAATTTTCTTTCACGATTGAATTCAATTATTCCCTGATTGGAAAGTGAATCTATGAATCTTGTTATGCTGGATTTTGCATATCCCAGCTCATTGTCCAAATCGGATCTATTTGAGCCTTCATGCTCCAGAAGATAGATTATGAAATCCTTTTCTCCATCACTTAATCTTCCCCAGACATAAATCCACATCATGGCAACCTGGTCAATGTTAAACTTGAGAGTTTGTTTGATTATTTCCTCATCACATATTGTGTTATTAGGCAGGACTGATGAAAGGCTATTTATATATAGAGGAATTCCTCGTGTGCACGCGTAAAATCTTTCAAATCCCTCATCTGTGAATTTTAAGTTATTTGATTTTTCCTCGATGTATCTTCTTGTCTCATCAGCTGTGAACGGCTCGATATTTATCTGTATCAATCTTCCTCCGAATGCTCCTTCCTGACCGTTAATCATGTTGATTATATCTGAAGTTTTTGAAACAGAACCTGTGAAGACATAACCTACATTGAACTGCTTTTGAACAAAGCTTCTTATTAGCCAAAAGAATGCATCTGGTTTTTTAACTTTTTTCAGTAGTTGAAACTCATCGATTACTATTATATATCCCTTTATGTCTTTTGACTCATCCACGATTTTTTGGGGAAGCTCCATTACAAATTTGGAAAGCTTGTCATAATTGTCATGGATTACCGGAACCGGAATGTCCATTATATTCGCATCTCTAGAAAAATCATAATTTTTCAATTGTAGTCCTTTAACATGCCCGGTTATTTTATCAATCCATTTTTTGTATGATTTCTTATCCTTAGACATTGTTTCGTTTATGGAATTCAAGATTGCCTTAAGCACTTCCTCCTCAGTTAGGTTTCCCTTTTGCCTTCCGACAATTTCGGATATATCAATAAATGATGTCAGAATGTCATCGCTTTGATCATTCAATACCTTTTTAAGAAGGAATGTCTTGCCCACGCCGCGATATCCTGTAATCAGCAATTGAGGTGGAATATCCAATCTGACTGTTGACAGCTGAGTATTTATCATGTTGATATCCCTCACCCGATTGAAAAAGTATTTGTCTATATCCTTCGGCATTGAAACCGGCATTATCTTCATTTTTAAACAACTCCATAATTTTTTTAATTGGACATGTTCCTTAATATCGAACATGTTTTATTTTATAAAACATAATATTTAAAATTATTGAATAATAAATGTTCGATTGAATCGAACATATTCTATTAAATAGAAAATTTAATTGATTCATAATAATTCTCATCCGATTAATTGATTAAAGAATTATAAGTAATATGATATTAAACCAAGAATTAGATATAGCTTTTGTGTAAAATAAACACAATTTTACAAAGCAAGGGAAATTTTACTATA
>NZ_JAZQFM010000005.1:0-17001 GCF_045539575.1 Methanobrevibacter sp. | reverse complement strand
TATTCCACAGAACATGTCCAATATTTTTTCACCATCCTTCACGCTTTCCATCACGCGTTTCCTTTCAGTTGCAAGTCTTGGTGAAAAATAAACTTCACGCACATCAAGCTTTAAACGGGAGCCATGCTCTTTGTGAATGGTTACAGAATCGTCAATACCCGCTAGAAATTCCAGGTCACGTACTCGTGTTGTTCCTTTTATAGCACTTTTTTTCATATAAATTGATTTTCTTTTGGTGAATTTTAAGGCAGCATCTCCGATTATGAATTTTTTATCTTGAAGATTGTCGGGAATTTCCAAAATCACGATGTCTCCTATTGTGTCAAATGAGGTTCTTAAATCTTCAATTTCCTCGGATGTCAATTCTCCTTCAAGCAATTCAGAAAAATTATGTGGAACTTTTTTCATAGGATCTAATTCGATATCCACAATTTCATAATCATTAACGTTATCATTTATGGGAATATAACCGTATTCTGCATCGGTTTTGATTCTATATTCCATATTCATTAATCCTTCTTCCATTAATTTTATACGTGTATCATTTAATTGTTTTAATGGAACTTTTACACATTTCATAAAGTTTTTTATGTTTTAATTATTATAAATAATAATATGTTTTATTTAGTGGGATTGGGATTATTTGATGAAAAGGATATTTCTCTGAAAGGTTTGGAATGTCTGAAGAATGTTGATAAAATTTATGCCGAGTTTTTCACATCACGTTTATTTGGTTCTAGTTTTGAAGCTATTGAAGAATTGATAGGAAAAGAAATAGAAGTACTGGTTAGAAATGAAGTTGAAGAAGAACACAAATTCATTGAAGAGGCTAAAACTCAGGATGTTGCTTTAGTCACTGGAGGAGATCCTTTAATTGCAACAACACACAGTGATTTTTTAGTGCAATGTTCAAAAAAGGGAATTGACTATGAAGTTATTCACGGATCATCAATCTTATCTTCAGCACCTGCAATTTCAGGTCTTCAGGGGTACAAATTCGGTAAAGTAACCACTATTCCATTTCCGGATTATAATTTTTATCCTAAATCCCCTTATGAGGCTATTGAGGAAAATTTAAAAATGGATTTGCATACTCTTGTTTTGCTTGACATTCAGGCTCACAAAGACCGTTACATGACTGTTAATCAGGGTTTGGAATATCTCATGAATATTAAAAATGACCTTGATCGTGAAGGTTTGATAAATGAGGACACTCTTGCAATGGGTATTGCTCGTGTAGGTTCAAAAGATGTCTGTGTTCGCGCCGGTAAAATTAGCGAATTGATTGATTTTGATTTTGGAGGTCCTCTGCACTGTATAATTATTCCGTCCAAACTTCACATTGTCGAAGCGGAGTATCTGGTTGAAATTGCCGGAGCGGACCCAAAAATCCTTGATGATGTTTAATTAAAAAAGGGGGGAGTAGGGAAGTAGATTTTTCTACTTCCAGTGCTAGGAACATATTTTTAGCAAATCGGAGATAATTAAATTATCGACTGATGTTCTAAATTAGATATGTAAATAAATTCATATCGTTTATTAGTTATATTTTAATCTTATTTAAATTTTGCTATTTTTATTCATTTCATTGATTAAAAGTTGATTATAATATGAAATTCGATAAAATAAGTATGTAATGATTGTATTTTTAAAATTAAGTTTAAAATTCAAGAATTTTTAAAAAAAAGGGGGAGTTTTGGAAGTAGTTTTTAAATCTACTTCCTTAATGAAACATATTCTAATCATTTTGGAGATTATAAAATGGTTGAATTGTGTCATGTACAAATATGAAATTCAATTCACATCGTATAATACTTATATCTTAATGTTATATAAACCTTTTCATTTGCTCTCTAAATTTTTAAATATATGTTACAATAAATTTTAGTCTAATGAAATATGAAAAGACAATGGGGTTTTATGATTCCAATCGATTAGGAGATATTTTATTTATTTTTCACAAGAATCACAAAAAATATCTGAATGATGAACTTTCAAAATATGGCTTAAGTTTGATTCATGCATTGTGCATTCTGATGATTGATGAAAGCGATGAGCTGAACCAAAAAGATTTGGCTGAAGGTTTGTACTTGACTAAAGGTGCAATAACACGTGCAGTTAAAAAATTAGAATCCGAAGGCTGGATTATTCGTGAAAAATCCCAAAGAGATATGCGCGAATATATTTTGAAATTATCTAAAAAGGGTGAGGATTTAATTCCGGTGTTATTTGAAATAAACAGGGGATGGGAATCTAAGATGGGTTTAGATAATCTTCCTGTTGAGTTTATGGAAATTTTCAATGAATTGACTTCCAGATCCATTGATTTGAATTTAAAAAAAGAAAAATAAAGGATTTTAGTATGTGTAAAATCCTTTTCCTGCATTAATACCGGTTTCGCCGGCATCTATTTTTTCCTTAAGCATTTTTGCAATTTTTCCAGGAGTGGTTTCAGGGTCTTTTGACTCAGGATTCATGATGACAATATTGTAAGCTGTTTCAAGGCCTACGATATCCAATATGTGGAATGGTCCTGCTGGAGCACCGGTTGCCAAAATCCATGTTTTGTCAATTGTTTCAAAGTCTGCAACATCATTTGCAAGTAATGCTTGTCCTGCATTTAAAAATGGAACTAAAAGTGAGTTTAATATGTATCCAGGTTGTTCTTTTTTAAGTTTTAAAGGAATCATATTAATGTTTTCTGCAAATTCAACTACTTCGTCATAGTATTTTTGCTCGGTTCCTGGATGTCCCATAACTTCTGCAGTGTTGTTTTGCCAGATTGTGTTTGCAAAGTGGAGTGAAAGGTATTTCTCAGGTCTTCCGGTATATTCTGCAAACATTGACGGCAGCAATGTTGATGAATTTGTAACAAGAATTGTTTTTTCATCCATGTATTTTGCAAGTTCTTGATAGAATGCAATTTTCTGTTCAGGATTTTCAGCAATAGCTTCAATAATCAAATCTGCATCTGCTGCAGCTTCTTCATAACTGTTTGTTAATGTTAAGCTGTCATGTGCATCCTGTGCCTGTTTTTTCAACTCATCAATTTCTTCGTCGGTTAGGTCGGTTTTTTTGGAAAGGCCTCTGCAATATGCGCTTGCATCGGTTTTCATTTTCTCGAGTGTGTCAATGTAGATATTTTTGAATCTTTCGAGTTTTGGTTTAGCCCTTTCAATTGAACCTTCACTTCTAAGCCAGATTGTCACATCAAATCCGCAATAGGCAGATTGGAGTGCAATTTGGCTTCCAAGTACTCCGCCTCCTGCAACTACAACTTTTTTAATACTCATTTTTAACACCTCTTAAATAAACTACATGAAATAGTTTACATGTATACTAATTTGTTGTAGGAGTATTTATATATTTTTAAATGATTCTGGAAAGGATAACTTGAAATATGCGGAGTGTCAAATTTAAAAACACAATATCTATCTTGGTGATATTATGGAAAGAAATAAGATTATAATTGTGGCTTTGATAATTATTATTGCGGCCCTTATTATCGGGATGGTTGCAATAATGCCTAATTTTGGTAAGGAAAATACAAATATAACTATTAAAAGCAATGATACCATCAGTCAGGGGGAATCAGTTAAAATTGAACTCACTGACATAAATGGAACTCCTATGGATAATGAAACTGTTAATGTCACAATAAAGGATGATAAAGGTGACGTTGACCATAAAACAGCAGTTACAGACAAGAAGGGTGTTGCGAAAGTAAAGATTGAAGAGCCTGGAAACTATACAGTCAACTGTACTTTTGAAGGAAATGATAACTTTACACAAAACACTACCACTCAGGAAATTGAGGTTGTAGAGGAAGTTGTTGAAGATAGTTCAAGTTCTGATGACAGCAGTTCAGAAGATCCCGGTGCATTTTACAGTGCTCAGGAAGGTAGAGTAATCTACACAGGTGAGGTTCACGACGCTCCCGACGGTCACAAATACAAACATTTAGGTTATAACGAATGGGAGAAAATTGATTAATATTGATTTTTTCCTGTTAAAAACACAAAAATGAATGCTTTGAATTAGTGTAAAATTTGCTTTAAATTCATAAAAAAGTTTTCATTTTACTTATTTTTTTTATTTTTATATGATATTATTCATTCACATCCGCTAAAATGATGTTAAAAAACACTAATACATTTATTAACTAGTATGCACTATCTAATTGTATGTCTAAAAACAAACGCGTTACAATTAGCATCAATAATGACATTGACTTGGATTTTCGCAAATTGGCATCTAATAAGATGCTATTTAAGTCCGGCTGGTACTCAAAAGCTATTGAAGAGGCGATGTTGTTGTGGATAGAAAACGAGAACAAATAATATTTTTTTCTCTTTTTTTCTTTTTTTAACATTAACTATTTAAATAAAACTCAACTATCTATTAATATAGAGTGGTGTTAAAAATGGAAAGTGATGAATTTAGAACTGTCCGGGTTTATACTAAAAAGTATAATAGTAAAGACAAGGACGGAAATCCTGTTGAAAAGGAATCAAAACAAAAGCAAGTAAGTCTTAAAAAAGAAGATCCTTTTGAAGACAACGAACTTGTAAAAGTATTAGCACAGAAAGATTATGAAGATTTAGTTGAAAATCAATTTTCTGATGAAAAACTCAACGAATTTGACCAAATCATCAAAGACAAGGATGATGAAATCGCAATATTGAAAGAGCAAATTCAGACTCTTAAAGGGTCCTTTTTTGATGACGTTGACTCACTTAAAGAACAGATCAACGATAAGGATGAGCTTTTAAAAGCCAAGGATGAAATTCATGAGTTAAACAAAAAAATCACTAAAATTGATGATGAACGCGTAGCTATTTTTAAAGAACTTGATTATAAAAACAAAATGATTTTAGCATATAACGTGGAGCTTAACAAATCCATTTTGAACGCTATTAATGTTGTGATTGACGAGGCAAGGGAAAATATCAATAGGCGCAATGCTGAACTTGTTGAAGGTTTGGAAAAATCCATTGAAAAATCCAAACATGAGGTAAATGAGAAGAACAAGGCTATAGCATATGATATAAAAGCAACTGTTGAGGACATGAATGATCAAATAAGAAATACCAGTACTCTTAAAATGATACTCAACAAAAGAAAAATTAATTTAAGAGTGCCTGTGGATGATTTGCTTAAACCATTTGATTTTAACTTTGATGTTGAACAATTGCTTTCCGGACAAGCCCTTGAGCTTGACGCATCTGAAATATTAAAAGAGGTAATGCCAAAACTTCCTGAACCATTTTCCAAATATATTGACACTCTCGAAGAGGAAGGAATTGAAACCATTAATATTTCATCAAAAAAAGAGGAATAATCTATGAGAACATTTAATAGTGGAAAAATCACCTTTGAATATCCTGATTCATGGGAAGTGGAAAAAGCGGATATCCTATCTAATCCTGACTGCATTGCAACATTATCCAAAGGTGAAGAAAATCTGATTAATGCAGTCATGTTTCCAACCGCTACAAACCTGGATGACTATAAGATATTCATGGAAGATGCTATCAGCGATGATGGCGGAGTGATTATATCATCTGATTTTACAATGATTGCCGGAAAAGATGCAATTAAACTCCATGCAAATATGGACACTCCGGAAATCAATTTTGACATTCACACTTATGTCTTTATTGAATATGGAACCATCTACATTTTTGAAATGAGAACACTGGATGTTTCCGGCGAATCAGAACGTGAATTCAAAAACATGATTGATTCATTTAAAATAACTGGGTAAACTCAAGCAGGTAATCCATAGCGGTTCTGTCAAGAATTTTTAATGTTGAGATATTTTGTGGAGTTGTTCCTGAACGTTCTTCTACAAGATTTCTCAAGGATCTATTTTTCATGTGTGCATGGATTTCTTTTAAGACAAATTCCATATTTTCAATATTTTTAGCCTCAAGCTTTTCTTGTGAAATTTCTTCATAAATAGGGTATGTATTCAAATCATATGATTTTGTTGGGGTTTGAAGAACATTCAAATAACTGTAATAATTTGCAGAATCAGCTAAAAATCCATCAATGCCCATGTAGGTTAATATAGGCATGAATGAAAGTTCTGTAAATGAAAAAATAAAGTAACTGGTTTTATTGGCTTCTTTTTTAAGTGCGACCACAAGTTCGACGAGGTCTCTTGGATTTGTCAGAAGTGCGTCTCCATTGGCTATAATGAATCCGTTGTAGCCTATTTCTTCCAGCTGTTTTAGACATTCTACTCTTAAATCAATGTATTTGGACCCTTGGATTACAGCAATATCGCAATCATCTGCATTTTCCTTTGCCAGTCTCAATGTCTCTTTAACGTTGAATTCAGCAATTTCACGGTCAATGTTATATGCAGATCCTTCGTTAGGTGCAATTTTTAAATCTTTTTTATAGAATAATTTGGGAGTAAGTTCTCCGTCAACTTTTCCGACTCTTCCAGGTCCGTCATGTGATTTGATTTCGAATTTTTTAATCATTTGATTCTTCCTATTTTTATTGTTATTATAACTATTTGATTTTAAGGTTTATAAAAATTTTTTAAATGGTGTAATCATTTAGGTTACACTTGCTAAAATTTTAGTAACCTTTATATATTAACTTTTAAAGAATATTAGTATGGATTTGAGGAAATAATTCCGATGATTATCCGAGGTGTGTTTTCAATGTCTATTATAAATCGATTAAAATCTCTATTTACTGGAGAAACAGATAAAGAAGTAAAAGACATCAGCAATGATGTATCAAACACATCTGATGATGTCCAAGTTACATCTTCACAAATTGTAAATGATGACATCGTTTCTGGCACTAAAACAACTGTTCCAAGAGAACCAGTTGAAAAGAAACCAGAATCTGATAAAAAAGATTTAACTTTTAAAAGCGACATCGAATCTTTAGAAGAAACTGCTGAATCTGAAGAAATTGTGGAAGAAGTTGAAGAAACTCCTGAAATAGTTGAAGTTGAAGCTCCTGAGGAAGCTGAAGAAACTATTGAAGAAGTTGAAGAAGCTTCTGTTGAAGAAGAAGCAGTCGAAGAAGATGTCGAAGAAGTTGAAGAAGATTTAAATAAAAAAGAAACAAAGAGAGATACTATGACTTTATTGACTGATAAAGAATTATTAAATGATAGTAATCGTGATCCAGATTTCACTGCTGAATTCATTGACGCAGGTATTGAAACTGTAAAACACTGTTTCCAATGTGGTACCTGTAGTGGTAGTTGCCCATCTGGAAGAAGAACTCCGTACAAAGTAAGACAAATTGTCAGAAAATGTTTATTAGGATTAAAAGAAGAAGTTATCACTGACGATGCTTTATGGATGTGTACTACTTGTTACACTTGCCAAGAAAGATGTCTCAGAAGTGTTAAAATTGTAGAAATCATCAAAAAAGCACGTAACATCGCTGCTCATGCAGGTTACATGGCAAAAGCTCACAAAATGACTGGTGTATTTGTAATGAACACCGGACACGGTGTACCTATCAACGATGCTACCAAAGCATTAAGAGCAAAAATTGGTCTTTCTGAAATTCCACCAACAACCCATGCATACCCAGAAGCATTAGCTGAAGTGCAAAAAATATGTAAAATCACTGGTTTTGACGAATTAATCGGTTACGACGAAGCAACCGGTGGATTAAAAGAATAAATTTATTAGGAGAGTTATAATATGGAAATTGCATACTTCTTAGGTTGTATCATGAACAACCGTTATCCTGGTGTTGAAAAAGCTACCAGAAAATTATTTGAAGCATTAGATATTGAATTAAAAGATATGGAAGGAGCATCTTGTTGTCCTGCTCCTGGTGTATTTGGTTCTTTTGATGAAGAAACCTGGGCTACTATTGCAGCTCGTAACTTAACTCTTGCTGAAGACATGGGTGCAGACATTATGACCGAATGTAACGGATGTTTCGGTTCCTTATTTGAATGTAATCACATCTTAAAAGAAGACGATGAAAAAAGAGCTAAAATCAACGCTAACTTAGCTGAAATCGGCAGAGAATACAAAGGTACTATTAACGTAAAACACTTAGCTCAAATTTTAAGAGATGACGTTGGATTTGAAAAATTAGCTTCTTTAATCGAAAAACCTTTAGACTTAAACGTTGCAGTTCACTATGGTTGCCACTTCTTAAAACCTACTGAAACTATCGGTATCGAAGATCAAGCAGAAAACCCATCCATCTTAGATGACCTTGTAGAAATTACTGGTGCTAAATCAGTTGACTACAAAGACAAAATGATGTGCTGTGGTGCTGGTGGAGGTTTAAGATCCAGAGATTTAGATGTAACTACTAGTTTCACTAAAGAAAAACTCGACCACATGACCGAAGCTGGTGTAGATGCTATTGTTAACGTATGTCCTTTCTGCCACTTACAATTCGACCAAGGTCAAACTGAAGTAAACGAAAGATACGGTACTGACTTTGCATTACCTGTATTCCACTTAGCTCAATTATACGGATTAGCTATGGGATTATCACCAGAAGAATTAACCTTCGATGCTCAAAAAATTGATGCAACCCCTGCAATCAAAAAAGCATTAGGTGAATAGATTTAAATAAAGGATTTTCTTAATCCTTTTATTTTTTCATTTTTTAGACGTTGAAAAGACATTTCGGATAGTTATCATATTTTATGATAACTTTTTTTTATCATTATTTTTTTTGTTTTAGTTTATACGAATAGTTCGTAATTAGTTTTATATATGATTAACAAGATAAAATAGACTATTAAATATATGAGGTGTAATTATGTTTGTAGCAACATTAGATGGTATTTTTAAATATTCTGACCTTCCTGAAGAATATGAACCATATGTACAATTTAAAGCAACTATTGATAAAAGAGAATTAAAACAAAGTGATGAAATTGCAATTTTAAACATTGCTGGTACTTCTACTCACCATGTTTTATTCTTGGATGCTTACAGCAGCACTAGTGAAATTGAAGCTGAATTAAAAGAAGCAGATGCTCAAATTAATCATACTACTTTAAAAATTATAGGTGGACATTTATGAGCTTACCCTCTGAACAAACTTGGTTAATACTCCAACATCTTATTTCTGATTTAACTAAAAAAGGACATGAGATTCCAAGTGGGATTAACCCTGAGATGGGACTAATTAGGTCTTCTATTAGTTCATACAAGAGAGATCCATCCCATCCTGATTTGATTAATGGTTTAGCTCAAGCTGAAATGTCTTTAAATAATATTCAAGTGACTCTTACAAATATTGCTGAAGAGGAAGGAGAGGAATACGTTGACCATTGGTTTGACTTATTAAAACAAGCCATGCAAGGAAAAGAAGTATTTGAATTTGCAGATTCCAGGTCAAAATTTTTAGTTAACACTCCTCCTGGTTTAACTACTGGTAGAATTAACTTAAAACAAGCTTTAGCAGAAGAAAGAGTACAAGAAATTGCGGAATGGAATGGTCTCATTATTGAATTTGATGATGATGTTACTATCGAATTGCATGGAGATAAGCCTGACCTTCAAGCAGGATTAAAGGAAATGGGATCTTTCTTTTTGGAACAACAAGGTGATTAGATGACAAAAATTTTAGCAATAAGTGATGTTCACGGCGAAGAAAACGAAAACTTATACACTTATTTGAATAATAATGATATTGATTTAGTATTAATTCTTGGAGATATCACTGATTTCGGTCCTTTGGATTTTGTTGGTACTTTCATTGAAAAAGTAGCTGAATGTGATGTGGACGTTATTGCTATACCTGGAAACTGTGACCCTAAAGGTATCTGCAATGCTATTAATGAAGTTTCATTCTGTCTCCACAATAACATTATCGCTTATGGCGATGCTATCTTATTCGGATACGGCGGATCTAACGAAACTCCATTCAATACTCCTGGTGAAATCCAAGATAATAAAATCTATGGGGACGTTTATGAATTATTAGCTAATTATGATTATGTATATAACGATAAAGTCCCTAAAGTGAAAATTTTAGTTACTCATGCACCGCCATTCAATACTGAAGCAGATAAAATGGAAAATGGCGAGCATGTGGGCAGTCAAGGAATATTGAAATCAATTCATGAATTTGAACCTCAAATCAATGTTTGCGGTCATATTCACGAAGCAAAATCACTTAGTAAAATAGGAATAACTACTGATGTAGCAAATCCTGGAATGCTTAAGGATAACGGTGCCGTTTTAATCGATATTAAAGACGGTTCCAATTATGACATAAGCATCATCTCTTTAGATGAATAAATATTCATCTTTCTTTTTATTTTTTTTAATAAATGCTCAAAATCATCACTTTATATGTAGACATTATGTCAATTTTGTTTTAACTTTTATATGTTATGATGACTAATATATAAAATAGATTACAATGAGAAAGATTTTAAAAATTTTAATAGTAATATTGGTTTTGCTAATTATTTTTGCAGGAATAGCAACTTTCTTTAATCTTGGACCGCAACATAATGGTCCAGTTTTAGATGAATATACTACCATTATTGGAAATAACTCTAATGGTACTGTTTATAAAATAGTGTGTGGTAATAGCTCATCCACTGATACTGCAATAGTAATATTGGGTGTTCACAGCCTTGAAAGCGGTATCCACAATGCCACTAATGAATCTATAATGAAGTTTACTAAAGACAATACTCTTAATAAAAAATTCATTGTATATTTCATTAAACTTAATTTTGAGGATAGTGGAATGAATACCAGTGATTATAATACTAACCGACACATGGGAGAATTATTGGCTTATGATTATGTTCTTCCGGATATCGAGAAGTATGATCCTTATATCATCGTTGATGTTCATGAAATGGAAAATTACTGGGACATACAGAGATATGTTGGTGTTGTAAATAATCAATCAACTGAGACAATGGAGTACGCACATGAGATAAGTGTTAATTCAACTTATCCGGTATATCCTATTAGAGGAGGTACTTCCCCTGACTGGGTATCAAAACCTCTTGCTAAACAGGGGCACAATATGATTGTATTTGAAACAGCTCAGGCAGACACTCAACAAAATAAAACATTAACTGCAATAGATTTGGTTAGGACTATTGATAGATTACAGCCGTATTGAATTTATCGGGATTAAGAATCTCCTGAAGATTCATTTTCTGTATTTTTATCCAATTTTCCTTCATTTTCTTTTTTATAAAAAAATGGATTTTTTAAAAATCAAATAACAACGTTTATTTAATATTATTTAAAAATATTTTATCATAATTTATCATATTGGAGGTGTTATTATGATTTGGATTACAAGTGAAGTAGACGGTGAAATATATAGGGAACCGTTTTCTAAAGGAATTTTGTCACGTTCACTTAACATTGCCGATTTAGGTTCTCAAAGAGCTCATGAAATAGCTAGTGATATAGAATCAGAGTTAATTGATGAAAATATTACTGAAATTGCTAGTTATGACCTGGCAAATGTAATTTTAAAACACCTTGAAAGAGTAGACCCTGGTTCAGCAAAAAAATATAAGAACTGGAGATCACTTAGAAATTCTAAAAAGCCGCTTATTATTTTAATAGGAGGAGCCTCCGGTGTGGGTACTTCTTCCATGGCATTTGAACTTGCAAACAGGCTTAGATTAAAAAATCTTATCAGCACTGATATGATTCGTGAAGTAATGCGTAAGATTGTTTCCAAAGATTTGAGTCCTGTAATTCACAAATCTAGTTTTGATGCATATGAAAGTATCAGAACTCCTTCAATCCGTATAGATAGAGTCATTGAAGGATTTATCAGTCATGTTGATGTTGTTAATGTAGGTATTGAAGCTATTATTGAACGTTCCGTTAAAGAGGGTATCAGTACAATTATTGAAGGCGTTCACGTGGTTCCGGGATTTATCAGAAAAGATCTGATGGATAATAATAACATCATAATTTTCACATTAACAGTGGGTGATGAAGAATCTCACAAGCAAAGATTTTACTCCAGATGCAGGCAACCTTGGGTAAAAAGATCACTTGAGCGATATATGGATAATTTTGATACCATAAGAAAAACTCAAACATTTTTAATGGAACAGGCAAAAATACATGATTCTCGTATAATAGACAATGTAGATATTAATCAAACCATTGATATTATGGTGAGTGATATTCTAGAAAAGTTCGGAGGTGAAGACAATGATGAATAAAAAGGTTAAAGAAATAATGACTGCTGATGTTATTACAACAACCCCTGACATTGATGTTGTATATGCATTTGAGAAGTTAATGAAACATAAAATTAGTTCTCTTCCTGTTGTTGAGGATGAAAAACTAATAGGGATTATAACTGCAACCGATGTTGGTCATAATTTGATTCTGGATAAATATGAACTGGGAACTTCTGTTGAAGAAATTATGATAACATCTGTAATTACAGTTTCTCCTGAAGACACTCTTGAAGATGCAATTGACATCATGAAAAACGGCGTTTCTTCTTCAGGTATTTTGAATCAACTTCCTGTAGTTGAAGATGGAAAGTTAGTTGGTATTATTTCAGATGGAGATATAATTCAAGTTATATTTTAATTCTACCAATTAATTTTTTTTCTTTTTATTTTTTATTTATTTTTAAGCAGTTACTATAATAAAATTTTTTTCTAGAAATAGAATTTTTTTTCAAATATTTCCTTTTATTGTAATTTTTTCCTATTCCAGTAACTGTTTTTTCGATAACATTTATATAATATTACTGTCATATATATTAGTGGCTAGACTGGAGGGTTAGGGGTCCTCTGTAAGCACACACCCCCTTTGGTGCAGTTGAAGTTCAAGAGGCGGCTTTTTAAGGAAGTATGAGCCTAAAAAAACAACATAGAAACCTCGTCCTGCAGGATTGGTGGTGGTGAAATTTTTACTGGAGGGTAAAAATCAGTCATCTTTGGTATAGGAACGGGTCAGGCCCGGAAGGGAGCAGCTTTACTATTAACATTTCAATGCTTGTAGAATCCCGGGGTGGAGTTGGATTTTTAGATAACTTATATTTTTGAGATTAGTCCACTTTTGAACATGCCATTTATAAAAATAATTAAGTTTATAAGTAAGTTTTAACATATAAATAATTATACTTGTTTTTTATATGTCGGGATGGCCCAGCCTGGTACGGCGTCGGACTGCTAATCCGATGGTCATTTGACCTCCGGGGTTCAAATCCCCGTCCCGGCGCTTTTATTATATTTTATCTATTTTTTGTTCATGGTCATAGTCTGACCCTATCGGACAAGCGTGAACCATTACATATTTAACTTCTGGAATTTCTTTAATGATATTATCTTGAACTTTATGCACGATTTCATGGGATTCATCTAATGTCATGTTCCCATCAAGCTCAATATGTAAAGCTACGGTAGCATATGCGCCTAAATAATCGACTTTGATATTATGTGCATTTTCTGCTTCAGGAGCTTTTTCTGCAACTTTTTTTATCTCCTGGATGAACTCTTCAGACGGAACTCTGCCCATGATATTATCTATATTTTCTTTTGTAATTTCATATGCAGTTTTTAAGATTAATCCTCCAATTATTAATGCAATGATAGGGTCTAATATCGGATAACCCATATTTGACACCACTACTCCTACTAAAATTGCGATTGATGAGAATATATCTGTTTTCTGATGTTTTCCGTCTGCAACAATTGCCGGACTTTTAATTTGTTTTCCTAATTCTATTATGTATTCACTAACGCGTAAATTAACAATTATTCCAACAACGGCCATTACTGCAGCCAATGTGCTTGGAACTGTTATTAATGAGGGATTGTGTATTTTTTCAACAGATCCCTGAATAATCTCCCATGCAATAAGAACTAAAAATATGACAATTACCAAGCCGCTGATTGCTTCAGCACGTCCGTGGCCGATAGGATGTTCTGCATCAGCCGGTTTTTGACCAATATAAAAACCAATGTATGCAATTACGGATGTGGCTACGTCAGATAATGTATGTGCACCTTCTGAAACTAAAGCATAACTTCCGGATATTATTCCAACGGCAATGTTTAAAACTGTTAATATGCAATTGGCAGTTATTGCCACCATTGCCGCTTTTTTACCACCTTTCTGGCGAAAATCATCCATTAACAACACTCTCTTCTAAGATGTTCATAGCTCTTTCAATATTTTCATATGAATTAGCATAAGACATACGTACATGTCCTTTTCCATTTGATCCAAACGCTGCACCAGGTACTGTAATTACTCCTGCTTTTGCAGCTTTTGCTACGAAGTTTTCATCTTCAATTTTAGGAAATACGTAAAATGCTCCTTCAGCATTAACAGTTTCGTATCCTATTTCATTTAAACGTGAAACAATTAAATTTCTTCTGTTTTTGAATTCATTAACCATCTTTTCCACTTCATCCTGAGGTCCGGTTAATGCAGCATAAGCTCCTCTTTGTGAAGTGGTGCTTGCACAAGCAATGTTATACTGGTGTATTTTAAGCAATTCTTCAGTTAAATTTTCATTTGCTGTTAAATAACCGATTCTAAGTCCGGTCATTGCATAGGTTTTTGAAAATCCGTTTAATGTAATTACATTGTCACTGTATTTTGCAGGGGAGTAATGTTTTTTGTCATAAATGATTTTTTCATAAATTTCATCTGAAATTATTAGAAAATCGTTATCCATTGATAAATCTGCAATTGCTTTAATGTCCTCTTTTTCCATTACTGCACCTGTAGGATTTGAAGGTGAATTTAGGATTATTGCTTTTGTATCTTTAGTAATTTTATCTGCAACATCACTTGCCTGTAATTTAAAATCATTTTCCATTTTACAGTCTACAGGTACAATGTTACCGTCAGCCAATTTTACGCATGCTTCATAGGATAAAAAACTAGGATTTGGCAGAATCACTTCATCTCCCTTTTCAATAAATGCCTGTGCGCACATAAACAATGCTTCACTGGCTCCAACAGTCACGATAATGTTGTCAGGGTTAGTTTTTATTCCATTTTCATTTTTAAATTTTTTAACAATCTCTTCTCTTAATTCAATATATCCTTTATTTGGAGTATAATGAGTATCATTTTCATCAATTGACTGTTTCATTGCATCTTTGATATTCTGCGGAACGTCAAAATCAGGTTCGCCTATTCCCAAGTTTATTGCATCGGGATTTGTTACTTCAAACATTTTTCTAATTTGTGACAGTTCAATTGATTTTGTTCTACTTGCTGGATTTATCATAAATTTACCTCACTTATTATATTATATATTATTATAGTAAAAATTATTTTTTCTAGTAATTATTTTTCACATGACCCGCAGTTGTAGCATGCGGAAGTTTCACACCATGGGGTTTGCTTTAACGTTTTCAATCGTCTATGTTCTATTTTTAAAAATCTTTTCTCTACGCCAATATCAATTTTATCCCATGGCAAATCATCGTCGATATCATATTGCGGAAGATTTTCCCTCCATTCTTTTAGAGGTATTTTTTTGGTTAATGACTTCTCGATTATTGCACCAACATCACTATTTCCACAAGATAATATATATTGAATAAGTCCTTTTTTGGCACTTTCACATTTTATATTATATCTTCTCATTTCTTTTTGAATAAACCTAATTTTATTTTTTATATCTTTAAAATCATATGCTTCCCATTGCAGTGGGGTTTGCGGTTTTGGTATTACCGGATTCACACTGAATTTTACATTTTTCATGCTGGTGTGCATATTTGCAATTTTTTTCATATATTCAACTAATTCTTTAATGTCATCCATTGTTTCGCCAGGTATTCCAATTAAAAAGTATAACTTAATTTTGAAATCAAGTTCAACGGCATTTTCTATTACAGTAAAAATTTGTTCATCAGGAATATTTTTATTGATGACTTTTCGAAGTTTTGAAATGGATTCCGGTGCAAGAGTAATTGTTTTAAGTCCGCTCCTTTTCAATGTTTCCAATGTTTCTTTTGTAATGGATTCAATTCTCAGAGACGGTGTTGAAATTTGAAAACCTTTATCTTCGAGGGTTGCAGTCAGTTTTTCCAGTTCACTATAATCTGAAACTGCAGCTCCAATCAGGGTGATTTTGTTCAGTCCTGTTTTTTCTCTTGTTTTGACGGCTATGTCAATAAGTCTTTCGCAGGGTGTTTCTCGCATGGGCCTGTAGAGATATCCTGCCATGCAGAACCTGCAGCCTCTTGTACAGCCTCTTGAAACGTTCAGCATTATTGTATTGTTAAAAATAGCCTGATAGTTTTCATCATCGCCTGCGGTGATAATCGGATCCTGGATGTGATAGGCAGAATTCATGTTTTTAATTATTGAAATTTTTGCCTGGTTGTCATATTCTGGAATATAAATTCCCTCAAGTTCCAGATATTCATCTAATTTCTTTTTTGAATCTTTAAATTTATCTAAAAAGGCGTTAATGGTATTCTCGCCTTCACCGATAATGAAAATATCCACGTAATCGGATAATGGCATGGGATTTGCTGTTGGGCATGGGCCTCCTGCAATTATCAATGGATCATTTTCGTTTCGGTCTTCACGTTTCAGTGGAATTTCCGCTTTTTTAAGCATTTCCAATATGTTAAAGTAATCTTCCTCGAATTGTATTGTGAAACTGATTATGTCAAAATGCCTTAATGGAGTATTTGACTCAATTGACTTGAAATCCGGGTAAATTATCCGTTCACACCAGGTATCTTCACGTTCATTTATCTGGTTGTACAATATGTTGTATCCTAATGATGACATTGCGGTATTGTAAATATTTGGATAGGTTAATCCAAAATGAATGTCAATTTGTTTACGATTTTTTAGGAATATATTTTTTTCATATAACATATTTTCAACCATTTTTAAAAATTTGACTTTTTTAGATTAAAATTTATTATTTTTACTGTAATCCTTCTTAATTAATTCATTTTTGCTATTTGGTACAATAATTATTTAAATTTTGGTATAATCAATCAATACTATATGATATTATCTATAAAATGAAATTTAATCA
>NZ_JAZQFM010000004.1:0-8813 GCF_045539575.1 Methanobrevibacter sp. | reverse complement strand
ATTAATTCTAGTTATCATATCCTCATTAGGATACAATCTAACCTTCAAACCCAAATTAACACAGTTCATAAAAACATCTAACTCCATCAAGACAATTTTTATAAACTATTATTTATAATAATAAAATATATAATGAAAATGTGAGAGCATTTGAAAAGTAATATTCTTTAAATGCTTTTTTGTGAAATTCATCCCCGACCTAAAAGAGGTCTAGGTATTCTTTCACTATTAAGATAAATTAAATATAACTCAAGTTATGGAGAGTTATCCAAATAAAAAGGTGAATTAAATGGAATTAGGTGAAATTTTAAGTGATGCTTTGGTTTATCCATTTCAGAATATTAAAGCATTAATAGTATATTTGATTTTAGGTATTATTTTGGGAATAGCTGTTGGAGGTACTGTTAGTGCGGTTATGGTAGGTTCTATGGCTAATAATGCATTAACCGTAATAGGATCTGGAATTATTGGAATTATAATTGCATTATTTATTGGATTTTTAATTACTGGTTATCAATTGGACATTGTAAAATACGGTATTGAAAGAAGCAATGGGGCTCCAGGAATCGATATTGTAAGACAATTTATCAATGGTGTAAAATTTTTCGCTGTATATATTGTTTACATGATTATTCCAATTATTATCTCTGCAATTTTGGCGGTAATCTTCCAGCACTGGTTGGCTGGTTTAATTAACTTTTTCGTATCTCTTATTTTTGCAATTGCATTAATGATGGGTCAATGCAGACTCGCAAAAACTGAAGATATATTTTATGCAATATCTGTTGGGGAAGCAATTGGCGATATTTCAAAAGTGGGAATTTTAAAAGTTGTTTTATTCATTGTTCTCATATTTGTTATTTCATTTGTATTATTGTTCGTTGTAGGTTTAATAACTCAATGGAATAGTACTGTTGGTGGAATCCTATTGGGTATTTTAGGTGTTTACCTAGTATTTTTCAATGGTAGAGCTACCGGTTTATTATATTCCGATGTATAAATAAGCTATTTCGAAAAAAACTGGTATTATGAATTCAGCTTAACAGTTGAATTCGTACCATTTTTTCTGTAAATAAGTAGATGTTCAGTCATCTACATCTTTTTTCTTTTTTTTGGTTAAATTTTAATCATATGCTATTGTATTTTTGTATAATTTACATTCGTATTGTGCATCATTAATTTTATAAATTAATTTTTTTAATTCTTTTTGTATAATATTTTTTTATTTTTTGTATTTTTATTAATATTTTTAATAATTTTATGTAAAATATATATTCCTATGGAATTTATATAGTATATTTTTCAATATTCATATTGTAACTGCTGAGGTGGTCATATGAGATATGTCACTAGGACTGACTTGTTGATTATTATTAGAAATATGGGTCTTTTGATGATTGGAATTGGTGTTATAAGTCTGGTTCCGATTATTGTTGATTTGATATATCTGGAATTTAATTTTATTAACTTTCTTCTTCCCTCAGCGATATCAATTGCCATAGGTTTGTTTATCACACATGTTTTGGATGAGTATTCATTAAGTAAAATTCGCTTGAAACATGCAATGATTATATCCTCCCTGTCTTGGCTGTGGGCAGGTATTGTCGGAGGAGTGATACTTCAGATGGTAACCGGATTAAGCATTGTTGACGGAATTTTTGAAAGTATTTCTGCATTGACCGGAAGTGGAATCACAATTTATCCTGATGTGGAATCTCTTCCTCACAGTGTGCTGTTTTTTAGAGGATTTCAACAGTGGATTGGTGGTTTAGGAATAATTGTAATGATAATATCTGTCTTAACTAAACCTGGAACAATTTCTTCCAAGCTGTATCGGTCTGAAGCTCGTGATGAATATATTAAGCCTTCCACCAAAGCCACAATAAAACAGTTCCTTAAGATTTATCTGATTTATACTGCGGTGGGAATTATTTTATATTCTCTTGCGGGAATGCCTATTTTTGATTCGGTCTGCAATACCTTCAGTATTATTTCAACAGGCGGTATGAGCGTAAAAAATGCAAATATAGGTTTTTATAATGATGAGATAATCTATTTTATCACCATAATTCTAATGATACTGGGTGCTACAAGTTTTGTGGTTCACTATAACATTATTAAAACCCGTGGTAAATCAATCATTAATGACTTGCAGTTTCAGGCAATGATTACTCTAATAGCTATTTCAACCTTATTGATCTATTTCACATCCAAAATAATTCCAATGGACATATTATTCGTTATCGTTTCTGCAATCACTACAACTGGGGCAAGTATAGAAAGTTCAGTGGTAATGGGCGGGTGGCCGCCATTTGCAATTTTCATTATAATTTCATTGATGCTTATCGGTGGTTCCACAGGTTCTACTGTAGGTGCAATTAAATTAATGAGGGTTATTACATTTTTTAAGGGAATATATAAAAATTCACGTGAAATATGGTCTCCTGAAAGTAGTGTCGTTTCTGTAAAAGTTTCCGATAAAAAACTCACAGATGATGTTGCTGCACAAAGCGGAAATTATATTGCTCTTTATTTTCTGTGCATTTTGATTACCTGGGCATTGCTGTGCCTATATGGTCACAATGCTTTCGATTCTCTGTTTTTTACTATTTCCATGCAGGGAAATGTTGGTTTGGAAATTGGACAGATATCTCAAACATTGGAATGGCCTTTGAAAATTATGGGCATATTTAACATGTGGACTGGAAGGCTGGAAATTTATCCAGTTTTAATCACATTAAGGGCATTTTTCGAAATATTCAAAAAATAATTGCTCCCAATTAATATAATTATTGATGTTGCCTTGTAAAATTTATTTTGAAGAAAACTAAGACTTTATATTGGCTATGGTCAAATATTAATTTATGAATTTTAAAATAATTAATAATTTGACAGTATTTTTAGACAATAATATTTCAGAAAAGAATTTGTCCAAATTGCAGGAATTTTTGATGAGTGGGGCTATTTTTACAGAAGCAAGTAAAGTTTTAGCAATACTCATTATCTTCATTTTAACATGTGAAATTGCTTTAACATTAATGATATTGATGTTCAGTTTGCCGATTTCATTGTTGATTCTGCCATTTTTTGTAATTCCGGGACTTTTCACATATGTTATTGTTCAACAGGAGAGAAGGGCACAGGAAATTGAAAAAACTGCACCTGACTTTTTAAGACAGCTTTCAAGCATGCTGCAGGTCGGTTTAAGCTTTGAAAATGCAATGGATGACATGTCGCAGTACGGTGAAGGACCCCTCTACGATGAAATGCGAAGAACGATTATTGAAATTCGAATGGGTCGAAATTTTGATGATGCCTGGCGTGCAATGTCGAAACGTCTGAAGTCAAAGGAACTGGAGAGAATTTTTTCAATAATACTGGATGGCCGTAAATCCGGGTCAAGCATCTCATCAGTATTGAATGACGTTTCTGATGATTTGAGGGATTTGCTAGCTTTAAAACGTGAGAGAAAATCTGCAGTGATGATGTCTGTCATGTTTCTATTAATCTCTGCAGTTATTGCAACGCCATTTGCAATTGGTATGGTTGGAGTTTATTCGGGGTTTATGCAAAGCTATGGTATGGAATCTGATATTATTATGGCGGCACCTATTGCAGGTGAAATTTATCTGATAATCCATTCGGTTTTAGTCGGTTTTATCATTGCCATAATTATGTATGGTGATGTCAAAAAAGGATTTAAGTTTTCTCTGCCTTTGGCTGCAGCTTCGTTTGGAATATTCTATTTCATTTCCACATTTGGAGCAAGCATGCTTATGGGGGGATTTTAATGGACAGTAAAGGGCAGGCTTCGGCAGAGTTTATTTTACTTTTCGGAGGAATAATCGTTGTTGTGTTGCTGGCAATCTATATGTATAATAATTATGTCTCGGATTTAAGCGGTCAGATTTCATCAAAAGAACTCAATGAATTTAATGAGGAATTGAATGAATTGTACAAATATTTTAAATAATATGAATTAAATACTATAAATTGTTTTTTATTAGTTAATTTTATTTAAAGGTGGAACAAATGGAAATAGGTGAAATTTTAAACGATGCTTTGAGATATCCATTACAGAACGTCAAAGCATTGGTGGTATATCTGATTTTAGGTATTATTTTAGGAATAGCTCTTGCAGGTACTGTTGCGGGCATTTCAGTAGGATCTTTAGCTGAAAATCCATTAGCTGCTGTTGGTATGGGCACTATTGGATTAATCATCACACTCTTAATCGGATTTCTTATTAACGGTTATCAGCTAGATATTATTAGATATGGTATTGAAAGAAGCAACGGCGCTCCGGACATTGAATTTGTAGGACAATTCCTCAATGGTGTAAAAG
This sequence comes from Methanobrevibacter sp., assembly GCF_045539575.1. Lineage (GTDB taxonomy): Archaea > Methanobacteriota > Methanobacteria > Methanobacteriales > Methanobacteriaceae > Methanocatella. The sequence goes on along the minus strand of NZ_JAZQFM010000004.1, from coordinate 4,468 downwards.
TATTTGTTGTTGATATTGTTTACTTTATCATTCCGATTTTTATTGGAGCTATTTTGGCTGTAATCTTCCAGCACTGGTTATCTTCAATAATTACTGCAATTTTATTCATCCTTTTTGCTTTAGCAGCATTCATGGGGCACTGCAGATTAGCAAAAACCCAAGACTTAGGTTATGCATTAGCTGTTGGTGATGCAATTGGAGATATCTCCAGAATTGGAATTCTAAAGGTACTTACATTTATTATAATTGTTTTTGCAATTTCCTTTGTGTTATCTTTCATAGGACAAGGCCTCTCATCATGGAATGCTACTGTTGGAGGTATTATCTCAGGAATTTTAGGTATATACACTGTTTTCTTCTCAGCAAGAGCTATGGGTTTATTATACTCTGAAGTATAAGCAAACCCTTTACTTTCTTTTTTTAATGCACTAATTTCGGAACAATCCACATTGTAATGATTGACAATAAACAGCAGATTATGATTGCCGGAGGATAAGCCAGATATCCGATTATCATTCCGATAACAACCAAGACAATTGTCATTGCAAAGATATAATCTTTTTCTAAAACCAATTGCAGTGCAATGTTTCCAGGATCTGAATCTTTCAGGAATTTTGAAATCAATTTTGATAAAAGAGCAGTGACAATAAAGCTTAATCCATACAAGAATTGTGGGAAAAATACATTGATATTTTCAGCAACAAATGTTGTCAGGTAAGGCAGGAGTGAAAATACGAATAATGTGATTCCCATAGTCCAGATGACTTTATGGTCAATCTTATTTACTAAGCTGAACAGGTTATTGTTGAAGTTCCAGAAGTTAAAGCAAACCATAAAACTTATTGCATAAATTACAAATTCATATTTTAATTCAAACAGCGCTTCCCAAGATCCGTTGGATGCGAGTGGTATTTCCAATACTATAATTGTAATGATAATTGCCAATATTGCATCAATCAATGCTTCAAACCTTTCAGTTTCCATTATTAGTCCTCCTTACAATTCTTCCAATGAGAATCCATAATATGATTGATATCAGGCAACAGATATAAATTCCTGGCCTGTAAACGGTATAGGTCAATATGAATCCGATAATCAGTACAATCATCGGCAAATTGTTTATTCTTGAATCATAATTCTGTTCCTGCAATGATTTATTGTACGGATTGCTTTTATAAACTTCCCGTGTTGCCAAAGTGTATAAGATATGGGTTATTATAAAAATCACTCCAAACATAGTTTCTGCAGGGATTGAATAAAGGTTATTTGCAAGCCAAATTGTAAAATAAGGTAAAAGTGAAATGAAAAAGGTCATTATTCCATAAATCCAAACACAAGTGTTGTTAATGTTATCAACAAGCTGGAACAGATTGTGGTTTGCATACCAGATATTATATAAAATCATGAAACTGATTAAATAAGCAATATAAATGGTGTGCAGTTCTAAAACTCCCGCTAGTGTTGGTGTGGCCGGCTGCGGAATTTTCAAAACCAAGACAGTTATGATAATTGCGATAATTGCATCAAAAAATGTTTCAAATCTATTCGTTTCCATATAAACATTTATTATTTTTATAATATAAAATATTAATTAAGGTGATAATATGGACATGCTGATTGGTGGAAAACACGTTTCAAGTGAAGATAAGGAAGATGTAATTAATCCGTACAATGGTGAAGTAATTGACACCGTTCCAATTGCCCACAGGCAAACTGCAGAATTGGCCATTCAGGAAGCCAACAATGCAAAGGAATCTCTGCAGGAGATGTCTGCATTTAAGGTATCCAATAAATTGTTCAATGTTGTTGAAAAGCTCAAAAGCAGTCGTGAAGATTTTGCAAAGCTATTGACATTGGAGGTTGGAAAACCGATCAATGAATCATTGGTGGAGCTTGACAGGTCAATCGAAACATTGAAACTGGCTGCAGAAGAGGCAAAAAGAATCTATGGTGAAAGCGTACCTCTGGATGCCGGATTGAACGGTAAGGGATTTTTTGCATTCACACAAAGATTGCCTTTGGGAGTTGTGGTGGCAATCACTCCATTCAACTATCCTTTGAACTTAACTATTCATAAAATTGCACCTGCAATAGCATGTAAAAATACTGTAATCATCAAACCGCCGACAGAAGCTCCATTGACAGTAATGAAATTTGCCGAGTTGTTAAATGAGGAATTTCCGGATGGTGTTGTAAATACTGTAACCGGATATGGTTCGGAGGTAGGCGATTACCTGGTCACTTCAGCCGATGTTAACAAGATCTCATTTACAGGAAGCGTAACAACCGGAATGATGATATCTCAAAAGGCAGGTATGAAAAAGGTCACATTGGAACTTGGGGGAAACGATCCTATGGTTGTCCTAAAGGATGCTGACATTGACAAGGCAGTTAAAGGAGTCATCAACGGAGCATTTTTAAATGCAGGACAGGTATGCATGGGTGTTAAAAGGATTATAGTTGATGGCGAAATTGCAGATGAATTCGCTCAAAAATTAGTTGTCGAAACAGAAAAACTGGTTATGGGCAATCCTCTTGATTCCAAAACCACTCTGGGAACATTGATTTCAGAAAAAGCGGCAAAACAGGTTGAGGAAACTGTCAGCAATGCTGTCGAGTCAGGCGCCAAAATACTGACTGGAGGTGCTCGTAACGGTGCATTTTATGAGGCCACTGTAATTGATAATGTGACAGCAGATATGGATTTGGTCATAAACGAAACATTCGGTCCGGTGGCGCCTATAATTCGTGTAAATGGTGTTGATGAGGCAATCAAAGTGGCTAATGACACTGAGTATGGTCTTCAGGCTGGGGTTTTCACTGCAGATTATGCAAATGCAATGAGATGTGCCAATGAAATCGAAGCAGGAACAGTATTTATTAACAAACAATCAACATTCAGAACAGACAACATGCCGTTTGGAGGATTTAAAAATAGTGGTGTTGGAAAAGAAGGAATAAAATATGCTGTTGAAGAGATGACAAAAACAAAATTAATAGGTTTGAATTTAAGATAGTTGAAGGATTATAATGATTATAATCCTTTGATTAATCCCTGTTCTAACTTGTAGTCGGAATAGTTTTGAGCTATCTTTTCAACGGTTCCGTCCTTAAACATTTCATCTAATGTCTTTTGGACTGCATCTCTCAATTCAGCATTTCCTTTCTTAAATCCAATTCCGTACTTTTCATCGGAGACGTTTTCAGATAATATCTTGCAACTTGGATATTTGTTGGTAATGTAATAGTTGGCAAAACCATTATCCATAATCACTGCATCACATGTTCCTGATTCCAAATCCATCATTGCCACATTGTTGTTTTCAACTTCAAACAGGTTATTTAGGGAATTTTTCAGTGTTGTGTTGTTGTTTATTGCACTTATTGCAGAGCTTCCGGTTTGAATTTCCACATTTTTGCCTTTCAGGTCACTTAATGAGTTGATGTTGGAGTCTGATTTTACAACAACCACTTGTGCATTGTTGTAGTATGGCTCTGTAAACAGATATTCGTCTTCACGACCGTCAATAGTAAATGCTCCCCATATGCAGTCAATTTCACCGGAATTCACTTCAAACTCTTTACTGTTCCAGTCAATCAGTTCAGTTTCTTTTAGTGTCCAGTTGTTTCTATCACAAACCTCTTTTGCAATCTCCAAATCAAATCCTACATTGTTTCCTGAATCGTCCTTATAGACAAATGGGGGAAATACTGGGTTTAAACCAACCACCAATGTAGTGTCATTGTTTGTTCCAGAGGATTCTGTCTCATTAAAGAAGTCCAGAAATCCTGCAGCTGATGTGTTCATCACCAGAAACATCATCAATGTTAAAATCACTATTATCTTTTTGTTCATATAATCTCCCTACATATTCATTGTGTTATTATTTATCCAATTATAATATTAAAAATTTCTTATTTTTTGATAAAAATTTGAATTTTGTTAACTTTTTTTTACATATTGGGAGAAATCTAAATCATTAACTATTTTTTAATATTAATAGCCTTTAATACCGGGCATTAATATCAATTTCATCATTGAATTCATTTCTTTTTCAATAGGTATTATTTTTTCATGTATTTTGTGTATTTCATCCATAAATCTATTATTGAATGTTTCATCATCTACAAAAATATTAATATAAAGTTTAGGGTATCCTTCTCCGGTAATATCCTCATGAGCCTGAAGTTCAAATTCTCCATTGGGAAATCTTGAATTTAAATATGGTTGGGTTTCATTTAATAATCTAATTAATCCTTTATTTTCTTTTATAAATTCATGAATTTTTTTTGGATTTCTCATTGAGTATGTTTTATTTAATTCTTGGAGTCTGTAAAATTTTATAGGCTTCTTTCAAATTTTATTTTTTTACACTTGAAATTTCACTTCGATGTAAATTCGTTCTAATTTTTCTTTAATTTCAAATTAAACAATTAAAAAATAGTAAATTACTTAAATAAGTGAGGA
>NZ_JAZQFM010000003.1:0-33159 GCF_045539575.1 Methanobrevibacter sp. | reverse complement strand
ATTTAATCAATATAATTAATTGAATTTCAAATTGAATAGTTTTACAACATTTTGAAATAAATTTTAAAATATTTTTGAAATAAGGGCAGTGTTTTTAACTTAAAAATAATTGTTTTCATTTTAATTTTTTCAAAATCCATTTTGAATACTCCTCAAATGCTCTCTTAGCAAAATATTAAATATACATTCAAATAAAATATTATTCACTAAATACTGTTATATAGTGTTTATTGGTTATATACAATTAAATTTAAAAGGGTAATATAATGAAATTTGCACATTTAGCAGATACTCATTTAGGTTATCGCCAATTTGGGTTAATTGAGCGTGAAAAAGACTTTTATGAAGTATTTGGAAAGATTATAGATAAAATAATAGAAGAAAAAGTTGACTTTGTAATACATAGTGGAGACTTATTCGAAACCGCAAAACCATCTCCAATGGCACTTTTAGAATTCCAGAAAGGATTGCTTAAACTAAAAGGTGCGGGAATACCAATGTATGCCATTGCAGGTAATCATGACTTTGTAATGCGTAAGGGATCCATTCCGCCACAAGTGATCTTTAAAAAAATGGGTTTAAAAGTTATCAGTCCGATTAATACTAATTACATGCATGATGATATTTTTATAGCAGGTTTGCCATTTTATCCGGCATCCCAAAGCAATGTATTGAAATCTAAATTAGTCGAGCTATCTAAAAAAGCGGCTGAACATGAAAAATCAATTTTGGTATTGCATCAGGGAATAGACCAATATATTCCTTTTCAGTTTGAATTAGAAAAAGGCGACATTCCTGATAATTTCAATTATTATGCGTTTGGTCATATACACAAATACATTGTAGAGGACTTCGGCAAGGGTAAAATTGTATATCCGGGTTCCGGTGAAATTTGGAAAACTGATGAGCTGAACGATTATAAAGAGAACGGTAAAGGTTTTGTCGTTGTTGATATGGACGGGCCTAAGCCACAAATCAAAAGAGTAAAAATAGACATTCCAAGGGAATTCATTGTAAGATCCCTGGATTATAATAACCTGGAAAGCGGCATAGCAGGAATCAAGGAAACAATAAGCGGATTGGATAAAAAACCAATTCTTAACCTTGAAATTAAAAATGTCGATTCAGACACTTCAATAGTATATGATTTAATCAAGGAAGAATTGGGCGACTTGTCCTTGATGATCAGACCGACATTCAAAATGGTTGGTGAAGAAACAGTCATCGATATTTTTGACGAAGAAAAAAGAATCGGTCCAAAGGAGCTGCTCCTTGAAAAATTGGAAGGTTATGGAAACGGTGAAGTCGGCAAATTAGCCATCGATTTATATGACTTTTTATCCAAGGAAAGAATCGAAGAGTCAAAAGAGTTAATTGATCAGTTTTATGAAAAGAAATACAGAACTGAAGAAGAAGTTGATTTCATAACTGAAAAAATAGAAAAAGAGGAATTTGAAGAGGAATCAAAAGAGGAAGAAACTCCTGAAGAAGAACCAAAGGATGTTCAAGTGACATTTAAGGGGGCTCTAGAATGATTTTCACAAAATTAAAATTAAACAATTTCAAATCTCATCAAAAAACTGTCATTGAATTTGATAAGGGAATCAGCGTTATTGTCGGTGAAAACGGAGCTGGAAAATCAACAATACTAGAAGCAATCAGTTTTGCATTATTCAAGCAGCACACAGCTAAAAGAATCGATGACCTTGTTAGGAACAATGCAAATTCAATGTCTGTTGAGCTGGAATTTTCATCAAATAACAAGGAATATAAAATTGTTCGTGAAAAGAAATCCAATTTAAAATCTTCAATTTACACAAAAACCTCAACCGACGGCGGATATGTGCATATTTGCAGCGGTGATAAGGAGGTCAGTGAAGAAATCAGGCAAATTTTAGACATTGATTCAGACTTGTTCCTTAATGCAATTTATGTCAGGCAAGGGGAAATTTCAGAATTGGTGGATAAAACCCCTGCTGAGAAAAAACTTTTAATTGCAAAGCTTTTAGGCATAGACTCCCTTGAAACTGCATGGAAAAACCTGTTGCCTTTCATTAACGAGTATGAAAACAAACTTTCAGAACTGAAAGGTAAGCTATTCAACTCTTCAGAACTCAAGGAAGAGCATACCAAGAAAAAAGATGAATTAGCCAATCTTAAAAAGAGAGGTCTTGAGCTTGAAGAACAAATTGAAGATGTTACAAACTCTTTAAAAGAGATTTCTGCAAGTAAAAGGGACATGGAAAGGGAAAAGGAAATCCATGAAAACCAGCTTCATAACCTGGAAACAGAACAGAACAACTTATCCAAACTTGAAGAAAATAAACGTTCAATTCAGGAAAACCTTGATAAGATCAGGGATTCAGAGGAACAAATCAACAGATTGGAGAAATATGTTTCCAAATTGGATGTATATCTTGACTTTGAAAAATCTGTAATCAACATTCAAAAACTAAAAGAGGATGAAAAAAGAATTGAAGACAAACTGGATTCAATTAATACTCAAAAAAGTATTGTTGCAGATAAAAAAGAGGATTATGATAAGTTTTTAGCTTCTGATGAGCAAATTGCCAAATTGGATGATTCCAAAGTTCAATATGAAAAAGACTTGGCTGCAATGGCTAAACTTGAACAGGACAAAAAAGATTTATTGAAAGCAATTGAATCTGAAAGAAATGATATTGAAAACTTCTTCTCTAATTCCAAAGATAAACTGGAGGATAAAGGTTTATCTGAAGAGGAATTGTCCAAAATTGATGATTTCAATAGTTTAGAAAAAGCAACTAATGATTTCATTGATCAAATTTCACAAGAGATTGAAGAGGCATCTAATGATATAATCGTTAAAAACGAGGATATTGTCGTATTTAAGCAAAATATCAAAGCTGCTAAAAAACCATTAAGTGAATTGAATGGTGCAGACAATAAGTGTCCTACCTGTCAGTCCGAACTGGATTCAAAAAGAAAACTTCAGTTAATCCAGCAGTATGAAACTGAGATTTCAGACAACACCAAACTGATATCACAGAATGAAGAGGACGTTCGTTCATTAACTAAAAACAAAAAAGGCCTAGAGTCAAAGCTTTCAGAAATTGAAGAATTATCTAAAGGCATCATTGAATATAAGCAGAAATTCACTCATTTGGAACAGGAACTTGTTAAACTAAATAAAATTGATGAAGGTCTTGAATCCAAAGAATCCATCAGTAATAAACTTGGTGAACTTATTCTTGTAATCGCTAAGGAAAAAACTAATCGTGAAAATTATCAGGCTTCTTATGATGCATATAATCAGGCTAAAGGTGCTTTGGAAGTTTTAGGAGATCAAACCGAAGTGCAATACAAGCTAAAACAAGTTAAGAATGAAATTGATAATCATGTTAAAAACATTAAATTGGCTATAGACCAGGACCCTCACTTAAGCGGAGATATCAGTGCAAGTGAGCTTCAGGACCGTATTTCTGATTTGAAACAGAAAAACGAGGAGTACAATCAACTTAAAGGATTCGTCCAAAATAAGCAGAATTTAATGACTCAACTAGATTCTATTAAGGAAGAGATTGGAGTTTCCATAAATCAGATTGACATTACCAAAAACAAGATTGAAGCGTCATTCTATGATAAAGAAAAATATGAAAATATTGTTTACCGCTATGAGATGTATGAAAGAAAACAAAATTCATTCACAAATGAACTTTCAGAACTTAAAGGTAGGGCTCGTGAATCTATATCCTATCTTAATGACTTAGCTGACAAGATACAGATGGCCAATAAATTCCAACAGGAATATAATGATGTATCCGATTACATCGGTCTTTTGAAACATATCAGGGAACTGTATGGTAAAAACGGTATTCAAAAGGATTTAAGAAATATTTCAAGACCTTTAATCCAAAAATATACCAAGGAATTCTTCAACGAATTCAACTTCAACTACTCTGATTTGACTTTGGATGAGGATTATGACGTTACCGTGTATGGTCCTGAAGGTGAATCTTCAATGACCATGGTAAGTGGCGGTGAAAAGATCGCTATTGCCCTTGCACTAAGACTTGGTATTACTCAGGCAATGTCAAAAGGAGAATTGGATACTATATTATTGGATGAGCCTACAATTCATTTGGATAGTTCCAGAAGACATGAACTTATTAATCTATTGAAAGACATGTCTTTACTGCCTCAAATGATAATTGTAACTCATGAAAGTCAGCTGGAAAACGCTGCTGATAATTTAATAAAAGTAGAAAAAGAAAATGGTATTTCAAAAGTTATAGTTTAAATATCATTTTTTATTATTTTTTTTTAAACCAGTTCTTCAGCATCTTTTATCGCATCGATAATGCAGTTTGCATTCCATCCGACAATAGTTGCAGCTTTTTCTTCAAGTTCAAGCGGAACTTCTTCCAGGCCTTGAGGTCTGACCAAAACTATTGGAATGTCGTATTTTTCACTTGCTGCCACTAGATGGCCAAAGAGTTCCTTGTTATTGTTATATAATCCTGCTAATAATATTATCCTGTCAACTTTGCTGTAAAATCCTTCGCCTGCATGTTCATATGAACCTGAAATGGATTCTTTCCAAAGAAAATCAACTTTTGAGAATAATTTTTCGGTAAACTGTCCGTATTCATTTTTTAAATCAGTTCCCTGGGAGATAATCAAATTATAAATTTTGTCATCTTTTTCATCTTCAAACATTAAATCACCTTGCTATTTATATTAAACCTATTAATATAAAAATATTTATAAATTTAAAAGTATTATGTTATTAATAGTAAATTATTTTTTTTGAGGATTAGTTTTTTATGAAAGCGGCGGTTATTGGATTAGGAGTAGAAGGTAAAAAAGCGGTAAACTCCCTTTTAAAACATGGTTGGGAAGTTTATGCTACCGATTTGAATATTAATGTTGATTTGAATGGTTTGGATTTGCCAATGTTATCCATGAATATGATGGATGGCGAGCAGACTGTTTCCATTGTTGGAGAGAATATCACAGTGGATTTGGGTTTTACAAATCCTTATGCTATTGAACAGTGTGATGCGATTGCTATGAGTCCCAGCATGTTTGGAGGAACATTTGCTGAGAGATTACTGGAAGAAGGCGATCTTTTAAGTGATGTTTTAATTAAGCATAAGGATATTTTCACTATAGGAATTACTGGAACAAACGGCAAAACCACTACCGTTCATATGATTAAAAGCATACTTGAAAATGCAGGTAAAAAGGTTCTAGTCGGAGGAAATGGCGGTGGAGGATTTTCCGGTTACTATGATTTAATCCTTGAAGCCAATGAAGGCGATTATGACATATTGCTTGTTGAAGTGTGTGACATGACTCTTGATTTTTGCAGGTATGCCTTTGATTTTGACATGATTGGACTTACAAATATAGGCAATGACCATATGAATGTCCATAAGACCATTGCAAATTATAAAAATTCATTGGTAAGGTTCTTTGAAGACAGGCTGATTTTTACAGCATACAATCAGGATTTCAACAGTGACTTTAAAGAAGCCGCAAGCAAAACAATTCCATACTTTGAATATCAGGATGAGCTTCAGCTCTTTGGTAAATTTAATCTGCTCAATGCAGGCCTTGCAACAGCAATCGCCCGTGAGCTGAAAATACCTAAAGACGTTATTGGAGATACCTTGAGTAACTTCAAGGCCGTTGAAGGACGTCTGGACGTGTATAAGATAAATGATGCTCAGGTTTATGTGGGCAAAACCGATAATTCCGATGCACTGGCCTCAATATTGTCTGAAAGAGATTTCTATGCCGTGTTTATAGGCACTCCAAGACACAATGAAACTCACAGGCTGGACATTCTTGACGTTGCAGTTAAGTATAATCCTGAAGTCATTGTACTCTTCCCAGGTCTTGATGATACATTGGACATTGCAATTTACAGGCTCAATTCATTGGGTTACATGGGAAATATCATCACTGTCAACTCCCTGGACCAGATCATTGAACTGGTTGCCGAGTATTCCCATGAGGATGCAATCCTGATAGGCGGTAACGGTCAAGATACAATTATCGATATTCAAGAAAGAATTAAGTTAATTTCTGAAAAATTATCAAAATAACAATAATGTTTTTATAATATTAACAATATATTATCGATTGTTATAACTGTTAGGTGTAATAAAATGAGAAGTTGGAGAAGAACATCACTTGTAATATTTTTGGCATTGTTATTTGCCTGCGTTCTTTTATTCGCTTTTTCATTTGTAAGCAGTACTCAGTATACCGGTGAAACTGTAGCAGATACTTACAATATCTCTGTAGGTCAGTCCATATTTGATGGAGATTCTATTTTAGGACATAATAGAACTATTAACGTTCCATTATTGAGTAATTTCGGATTCTTATCCCATCAGCTTTTAGCTTTTGATCTTCAGGGTATTTTAATGTCTCTTTCAACAGGAGTGGTTCCATTTGATTTCACTACAGTAGCAGGTGAGGGTATTGATTCCTATGGAAATGCTAAAGATATAGATGGACCAGGTTATATAACATTTGAGGGGGATAAATTATCAGTAAAAAACCCTGACACATATGTATGGGGTTACAGTGCACCTTATAAACTATTATGTAAAACTGAGTCTGGAGTGGATGTAATTGAAGGAGATAAAGTTGTACAATCTGTTCCAGTTAATCAAATTAAGAACTTGAATTATTCAAATGACTATTATAATAATGACACTATTGTAAGCTGGTATAATTATGATGCTGACGTAGGTTCAACATTCACTTTGGAGAAAGGAATGGTTGGATTTTCCGACGGCAGATCTGATATTAGTTCAGATGAGGTCCCATATGTTTTCGGTCAGGATGTAGTGGACTATGCGGCAGAATATCCTACAGGTAGTCCGATCTTGCTGTATATGGGTAATTATACTGAAGAAACCGGTGAAGTTTACGGTACTTCCTTAGGTTCTCACCCAGAGTATGGTGATTCCATTAGGGAAGTCAATGCAAGACAGTTTGTTGAGGCATGGAACGGTACTATTATACCACCGAACTCAACCAGTAGTGGTAAAGATTATGTATACTTTGAATCTGCAAGCGATGCAGCTGCACCTGGTGGAAGTGCTGCACACGGTGTATGTCCATCAGCTAGAGCTTTAAGGGCAGCAGTACTTGCAGAAGGATTCCCATTACCTGTTGGTATGGATGGAACTGAAAATGCAGTATTATTCGGTTATAACCCTGCAAGTGGTATTACTGTATCAAATAATCACGACTATCCAGTTAAAATCAACATGTGGACTGAAGGTTCAGGAACTGGTATGGGAATTTACGCACAAATTACAAGATATATTCCGAAGTGAATATAATCTTTTTTTCTTTTTTTTATGTCAATTTCAACTGTTATTACTGCAGCCGGTAAGAATTCCCGGATGCGTAAGGACCAATTGGCGAGAAACCTTGAACTTAAAAATAAACTTATTTTGCCTTTTGGGGATAAGACTGTTATCGAGACAACAATTGACAATGCATTATCCTTAAATGTAGATGAATGTATTGTAGTACTTGGTCATTATTCTAGTGAAATAAAAGAAGCTATTTTTGATAATTATAAAGATGAAGTAAAATTCATTGAGAACAATCCGGTTGATGTAGGTTTATCAGTATCATTATACAATGGTTTGTCAAATATCAGTTCTGATTTTGCATTGTGCATAACTGCCGACCAGCCAACCGTATCATCTCAAACTTTTGAAAAAATGATTGAAACCAGTCAGGAAAGTGAAGATCCGTTTCATACTATATCAATTTTAAGAAGAAGAAAGTCAGGTCTTCTTGACACTGCCGAAGGTTTGGGCATGCCTTTTGTAGCGCCTCGTGAAAATCTCATGAGATACCTTGAAAATGAGGATGATAATTTAAATCCGATTTTAAGAAAAATTTTTGCTGATGGTTATACTTTTTATGGAATAAAAGAAAAAAATGAAAAAGAATTGTTAAATATCAATCATTACGATGATTATTTAAATCTTCTAGATTGATTCAAGACCTGAAATTACTTCTTCAATCATTTCAGAACTAATTCCGACGGTCATTTCATTGTCTTTAATGTCAGCTGCTTTTCTTGAACCGTCACAGCCTAATGTGAAGTTAACTCCTTTTGTAATGTATGGGTTTGCAAATGCATCTCCACATAATGACTGAATACCTGCAAATGAAGGTTCAATCTTTTCACCGGTCTTGTAAACGATACTTTGAGCAAGTTTCATTCCGCCAACAGGTTCTGTGATAATTTCAATAACGTCAGCTTCAAAGTCAGCTTCATCTAAAGGAGCATATATAATTCCCCAGTGGATGTCTTCAACAATAGAAAGTTTTGCAGTGAGTTTTTTAGCTGTTTCCAAATCTTGGAATCTTCCAAGTGAGAAGTATTTTTCTCCGTTTGCTAGTTTTTCAGGCATATCTCTAAGTCCGATAGCTCCTGCTCCGCCTAAACACATTTGCTGGTCAATAGTTGAGTAAAATTTATCTCCCAAAGATGCTTTTCTAACCATTTCGCAGTGTCTGATTTTTTCATTGATTAAATCATAGCCTTCAATAAGGTCATCTTCTGTTTTAATCAATTTCATTGCGACAGGCTTTGCATCAAGCTTAACTTTACTTTCAATGATTTCACAATATTTTTGATTTTTTTCCAAATTAGCATTAGCCATACAATCACCTAAATAATAATATGTTTTAAGGAATTTTAAAGTCTTTTGTTATGTCACTGTTATTTTTACAGAATGTTCTAAAATCGCATGCCGAACAGGTCCTTTTATCGGCTTCCGCTTTCCATGCGTCCTGTATTTTGCATCCCTTCATCTCTTTTACAAGTGAACTTTCAATGTCACTGACGACCCTGTCAAATTTTTTCAATGCCTTTTCACGTTCCTCATCGTTGATTTTAATGAATCTGATTGAACGGGCGGTTTTAAACTCATCGCTTAAATTCGGCATCTTGTCGTCTTCCTGCCATTCCAGAATTAATTCGATATCGTCTGAAAATTCATCCTCTTCCGGGATGTCGGTCATATCATTTAAAATTTCTTCCTTGATTAGAACCAGGTCCTCTTTTGATGGAACCAGTTCGTTTAAATAAAGGATTATTCCTGCGCAGTTGGCTTTTGAATCTTCCTGTTTTGACCTTAACCAGGAATATGTCAATATCTGCTGTTTGTGGTTTTCCCATTTGTCCTCGCTGTGAGGGTCTGAAACTTCAAGGGGAGGTCTTTTCATACCTTTATAATCGATGATTATCTCATAGTCTTCATCGTCACTTTCTTCCATGTGTTGTCTAATGAAATTGACAATCTTGTTGTCATAATCGTAAAGATTGCTTTGGTCGTGAATTCTATTGATTTTTGTTGATGTTAAAACGTCAACAACACCGTTTATCCCATAATAGTTTGACCTTGAGGTATTTTTATCATAATTCGGCATCGGACGCACGCCTTTAATTAAAAGTTCTGAAGAGTCAATCAGAGGAAAGAGGTCTTTTCCCCAAAAGTTAATTGCCTTTTCAGCTCTTGCGCTGGCCAATTTTTTATGGTCGTGCTCATTCAAGTCATCAAGAGTCAGATTGCTTCCAGGCTGGTTAATGCTGAAAAACAAATCTTCATCATAAGGATACAGGCCTCTTACCTGCAACCTTAAGTCAATCTGGTCTTCAATAGGCCTGATGTCTTCTTTCCAGTCCCACGGAAATTCCTTTTTCTGATATTTCCAGTCAAGGTATGCCTCTTCCATCACTCCATGGATAAATTCACCAAACCATCTTTGCACTGGTTTTGACGGAGGCAATGTTCCCTTGTTCTGGTATCTGTACTGCAGACCGCAGGTAATGTAAGACAATAAGTCTCCGGTTAAGCTGTATTCCGGAATCATGTATGATTTTGATCTTGTAGGTAATTTCATTCAAATGCCCCTATACTAAATAAATCTCTTTAAATCCTATGTAATTTTCATCTCTGCTCCATCCAAGAGCAATATTTGGAATGTTGATGTGCTGGTCTTTCTTGTTATATCCTTCAATTGCAGGATTAAGGCCAACCAGTAACAATATGCTTTCAGCTCTTGAAAATGCCACAAAGTAAAGTCTTGTTAAATCATCAAATAATCTGTCTTTTTCACTTCTTTCGCTTTCACCAAGCACTGAGTGTCTTCTGATGGTGTCCTCTATTGTTTTTTGTTCCTTGAGGGATTTAGGGAATCTTAGAATTTGTGTTTTGATGTCATTTGTTTTGAACCTTGAGCCTACATCCACAATCACCAGTGGAAACTCAAGGCCTTTGGACTGGTGAATTGATAAGACGTTCACCCTGTCGTCAGGAAGGGTTTCCAGAAGTGATTCATCAATTTTCACTCCTCCTGTTGAAAGCGGAACAAAAATGTTCCATATGGCTTCCAATACGGAATCCCTTTCATCTTTCGGACTATTAAAGGATATTGTTGAGTGGTATTCATTGAAAAATCCTGTTTGTGTAATTGATTTTGTAATGGCTTCCAGGTATACGATTCCTTCCACATCGTCCTGAAGAGGCTCTATCCATGTTGTCAGCTTGTATGCAAGTTCCATTAAGCTGGCTTGTTTAGGCCATCTGATTTCACGGCCATTATCGTCAACTTCAGGGTAAGGTCTTCTTATTTGCCAACGTGTCACGAATGAATTCAGATCCATTGGTTTGTGAGGCTCAGGATTTAATTTAATGTAATCTTTTGCCTGAACTCTCCATCGGTTCATATTGTGTTTTGCCAGTTTGGGAATGCTCTTGTCTAGTTTTTGTATGCTTCCTTCAGGGTCTATGCATTCAAGTATCAGTCCGCAGAATATTGCGACAAGTTCAACATCCTGAAGTTCGATACCTCTTGGGTTAAACATTTCAATCGGCTTTCTGCCACGTTTCAGATTTTTTCTTAAGTGATGTAAAAATGATTTTGAACCTTTGTTTCTCTCTTTAGGAGAATATGATAATATTGCCATATCGGAGGCTGAACCGTATTCGCTGTCCAATTTTAATTTTATCTTCTCGATTTTTTTGCCTTCACGTATTCTTTGCTGTCTGAGCTTCTGCAGCTCAGCAATGCTAAGATTTTCATTCGCATTTTTATAATAATCTTCATTCAAAACCTGAAGAACTTTCAGTTCAGCTTCTTTTTTATTTATTAAATCGCTAATCAGTTTTGCAAGGTCATGCGCCAACATTTCAGGGTTGTTTCTAAACATTCCAAGAATAGGCATCTTTTCCTTTTCGAAATCAGGGGCGATGATTTTTGGCTTGTTTTCAACTCTTGCATTCTGATATTCACTGTCAAGCTCGGCAAATCTGTTGCAGTGTTCAATAATGTTTTCGGTTGAACGGTAATTGGTTTTCAGGTTAATCTCTTCAACTTCTATTCCCAAACGTTCGCTTACTCTTTTCTTGTAGTTGGTAAACAGATCCACGGTAGCTCCTCTGAAACGGTACAGTGACTGGTCGTCATCTCCAACGACTGTGATGCTGCCGTCATTTTTGAGGGCTGATTCTGCAATTGTGAAATAAATATCTTCCTGAATCAGGTTTGTATCCTGGTACTCGTCAATCAGGACAATTTTCACATCATCTAAAAATTCTTCCAAATCATCGTTTTTGAGTCTTTCAAGAAATGTTGATTCAAGCATTGAAAAATCAATGGTATGCCTGTCTTTTAACGTGTTTTCATATTCCCTGATGCAATCCAGGGCCATTTTGGCTCCCTTGTTTTCTTCAGCAATTCGGTAAAGTTCATCAAAGTCGACCTGGTCATAATAAATTCTGTTTTTAATTTCAATGAGTATCTCGCTCATTTTTGCAGGTTCCTGAAGTTTCGCCAGGCTTTTTAATTCCTTGAGATATTCCACAAGGTCCTTATCAAGATATTTTTCGTCTTTAATGAGGATTTTAATCATTGCTGAGTTTGCAACAAAGTCTTCAATAACTACAGGCTGTGTTTCTCCGGGATGCTTGTACTTTCTAAGCAGCTCTTCAGCCACGCTGTCTGTTGTGCCTATGTTAATCTGGTTAAAATCAATCTGTTCGATTTTCAGTATATTTGCAATATCGTCAAAGTCATCCTCGTCAAGTGCGCTGGTCAGGTAGTTTTTGATTTCATCCCCCCAGCCTAAAATTCTTGAATACAGCTCCTCTGCCGCTTTTCTTGTAAATGTTGTAGCCAATATTTCACTCGGGTCAATGTCGTCAACAAATATGTATTTCAATATCTTAAGCACCATAACTGTTGTTTTCCCGGAACCCGGTCCGGCTACAATAAAAAGGGATTTGTAACTTTCAGACAATATTGCCTTTTTCTGGTCTTCATTTGAAGAAATGTCTCTTTTAAGTATATTCACTACAATGTCTTCAAATTCCTCATATGAAATCATTTTTTGCCTCGTAATCTATAATATTAAATTTATGTTTTAATCTATTTAAAAAGTAATTGCGAGAGCATTTGATGACTAATTTAATTTACAGAAAAAATTTAAATGAAAACAATTATTAATCTTAAAATTCATAATATAATCATGGAAAAAATTTTTTCCATAATATGCATAATAAGTTAGGAAATACCTCTTTCCTAACTTCATTGGTATATTGCTTTTTTCTTTAAGAACTATTTTTTCTAATAACGAATATTTTAAATATTATTTAGATTTAAAATATATTTGTTAATTTTACTGAGCTGTTATTATGTCTGAGCCTAACAATATTGATATGTTTAAGAATGATGTCCGTTACAGGGATAATATTGCGCATGTTGAGACAATACCAGCAAAAAAAGCCAGTTTTAAAAAGGTTGAAAATTTAAATGAAAAAATCATTGAATATTTGGATTCCAGAGGTGTTAAGCTATATACTCATCAGGCCGAAACCTATGAGGCGATAAAAAATGATGAAAATGTAATTATCACAACGCCTACTGCATCAGGCAAAACCCTGGCTTTTAATCTGCCGATTATGGAAACCATGATTGACGACATGGAGGCAACAGCTCTATATATCTATCCTGCAAAGGCCCTTTCAAATGACCAGCTTCATGTTCTGGAAAACCTTGAAAGGGAACTTGAAATTGATATAAAGCCAAGGACATATGACGGTGATACTCCAAGGGCTGATAAAAAGGGGATTAGGGAAAAATCAAGAATTGTTCTGACAAATCCATATCAGCTGCATCTTATTTTATCATGGCACCATCAGTGGAGCAGATTCTATAAAAACCTGAAATACATTGTAATCGACGAGTCACATTACTATAAAGGGGTATTCGGGTCCAATGTTGCATTTCTCATTAAAAGATTGAAAAGGATTGCAAACTTTTACGGTTCCAATCCTCAGTTTATCCTATCATCAGCCACTTTGGCCAATCCGTTGGAGTTGGCTAACAGATTGACAGGTGAAGATTTCAGTCTGGTTGATGAGGATGCGTCCCCTAGCGGTGAGAAGGACTTTATTTTATACAATCCATTTAAAAACTACAGAAGAAACAAGGTCAACATGCAAAATGCCCCTTCTGTTCACATGGAAACTGAAAACATTTTTATTTACATGATGCTTAAGGGAATTCAAACATTATGCTTTACTGTTTCAAGAAAAACAACAGAATTAATTGCAATGTGGGCTAAAAAAGACATGACTCAGATTAAAGGAAAACTGGCCCATAGGATTGCCGCCTATCGTGCAGGTTATCAGGCCCAGGAGAGGCGTGAAATTGAAGACGGACTTAAAAGCGGCAAATATTTGGGAGTGACATGTACCAACGCTCTTGAACTTGGTATCAATATAGGCTCTTTGGATGCGGTTATCATATCAGGTTATCCCGGAACCATGATTTCCACCTGGCAGCAGTCAGGAAGAGCCGGCAGAAGCAATCAGAAATCATTGGCTATTTTAATTGCTTTTGAAAATCAGCTTGACCAGTATTTTATGAACAACCCCAAGTTTTTCTTTGACAAGCCTCATGAAAATGCAATCATCGATTTGACAAATCCTATTTTGCAGGAAGCGCACATATTGTGTGCCGCTAAAGAGCTGCCAATCAAAAAGGGCGAAGTTAAAAAATATTTCGGAATCGATGAGAAGATTCTGGACGATTTGGTTTCCAAAAAGGACTTGCATAAAAATTTCCGCGGAGATTACATGTATCCGTATGATGACAATCCTGCAATGGATCACTCACTTGACCAGATTTCCGGCCAGGAATTTAAGGTAATGAACAACGGAAGGCTGCTTGAGACAATGGAAAGGTCTCAGGTATACAGGGAAGCTCATGAAGGTGCGATTCTCATCAACAAGGGAGATACCTATGTTGTAAATGGAGTAAATCTTAAGAACGGCTTTGTTAATGTCAGCCAAAAGACTGTGGATTATCATACAATGGTTTTAAATAAGACTGACATCAACATCGAAAGAAAAATATCCAAGACAAAGTATGGCGGTCTGACAATACACTTCGGTGAGCTGACAGTACGTGAGGATTATTTCAAATATAAGAAAATGCAATTTTCAAAAGCTATCGGAACTTATCCTCTTGATTTGCCTCCTTTAAAGTTCACAACCAAGGGTTTGTGGTTCACCATTCCAAAGCAGGTAAAGGACACTCTTGAAGACATGTTTCCAAATGAGGAGGAAGTGTTTGCAGGAGGTCTTCATGGTGCTGAACATGCCTTGATTGGACTCTTCCCGCTCCATACTATGTGTGACAGGTTTGACATTGGAGGTCTTTCAACAAATTACCATGAGGACACTCAGGAAGCTACCATATTTATTTATGACGGTTATGCCGGTGGAATTGGCATCTGTGAAAAGGCTGTTGATGTGTTCGTTGACCTGCTTGATTCCACAATTGATCTGCTTGAAAACTGTAACTGTAAAAGCGGCTGTCCTTCATGCATTTATTCACCGAAATGCGGAAACGATAACAAGCCACTTCACAAAAATGCAACCAAATACATTCTCAACTACATGAGACAGCTGATTTCCAATGAAAAAACTGTTGAAAAGGAAATGGTTGAAACAACAGTTCATAAAACAGAAGGTGATGACGTTGAAGAGCAGTTTGATGAGGCTTTAGCTCTATTTAATAAAGATGACTATTCTGCCTCAAAAGATATTTTAAATAATATTTTATCCATTGATAAAAATCATGTTAACTCAAATGCATTGATGGCACAGATTTTGTACAATCAGGACCAGAAGGACATTGCACTGTATTTTGTTAAAAAGGCATTGTCTTTGGATAGGTCAAATGAAATAGCTAATGAATTGGATGTGCTACTTTCTTCAAAGCCAAAACATGAGGAAGTCAATGTTGAAGTCGAGTCTCTCGATGACATTGATGTGATGTATGAGGGGGCATATGATTTGTATGACCAGGGGGATTTGGAAACCTCTTCAGAGATTCTGGAAAAGATTTTAAGCTTTGATGATAGAAACGCCGATGCATTAGCCCTGATGGGATTGATATATTACAATTCAGGAATATTTCCAAAAGCAGTTGAATATTACAGAAAGGCATCAAAAATAAATAAAAATGGTGAAATGGTTAAAGAATTAAAAATGAGGGTAGTTTAACTATCCGTAAGGTGTAAAGCCCGCTTCAAAGTGTTCACAAACTTTTTCTAATTCTTCAGGAATGTCGATTTGCTGTGTACAGTGGTCAAGACAGGTTCCGCAGTATGTACAGTCTTCAGCAGGTACTTTTTCTTCACTTAATTTGTCGTAATATAATCTGTAATTGTTATATTCCGGCTGAATTTTACTTAGGTTATACAGGTTGAAATATTCTGGAATCGGAATCATTTCAGGGCAGGCTTTAACACAGTATCCGCATTCGCTGCATGGAACTGCAACTGTTTCTTTAAGTTTTAAAGCCATTCTTTCTAAAAATTGATTTTCCTCATCACTTAAAACTTCAAAATTCTCAAAGGTATCGCAGTTGTCAATCAGGTCTTCCATCTTGTTCATGCCGCTTAGGACAATTTTCACATGTTCCAGGGATGCACAGAATCTCAGCGCAAAGCTTGCAATTGACTTGTCTGGATTGAACTTTTTAAACTCTGATTTTATCTCGTCGTTTGTATTTACAATAACTCCGCCTTTCAGAGGTTCCATTACATAAACGTCAAGGCCATGTTCAACACATATTTCATAGCATTTCCGAGCTTCAATTGCAGGGTCTTCCCAATCAAGATAATTGAGTTCCAGCTGAACGACATCCATCATGTCGCCGTATTTGTCCAAAACCTCTTTCAGGAGTTTTGCATTGTCGTGGAAACTGAAACCTATTTTTTTAGCGATTCCATTCTCTTTCATCTTTTTAACGTATTCAAAGGTATTGTGCTTTTCAGCAAGTTTTAACCATGGCACGTTAATGTTGTGGACGAAAAACACGTCGAAATAGTCAATTCCTAATCTCTCAAGCATTTCGGTGACAAATTTTTCATTGTCTTCCTCTGATGTCAATGCCCATGTCGGCATCTTGTCACATATTTGAAAAGATTCGCGGGGATATCTTTCAACGACGGCTTTTCTGATGGCCACTTCACTAACTCCATTGTGATAAGCATAAGAAGTATCGAAGTAGTTAAAGCCTTTTTCCATATAAATGTCAACCATTTCGTTGAATAGTTCCTGGTCGATTTTTGTAGGGTCATCTGCGTCTGTTAGCGGAAGCCTCATGCATCCGAAACCGAATTTTGATTTGTAAGTCATAATGTATCTCCAAATAATATTGAAGATATATTTATTTCAAACAGTATTTAACTGTTGTCGATTGCAACAGTGTAACATTTTTTTTCATGGGTAGGTATTACTTCAATATTTGACAAATATTAAATACTTTTATTAATGCATAAAACCATATTTATAATATTAATATTTATAAAAAGGAGAAATAAAATGCATGAATTATCTATGGCTCAAGGTATTATTAATGCGGTTATAGACACTGCAGAGGCTAATAATGCTACTGAAGTTAATGAAGTTACTATTGAACTTGGTAGGTTAGCGATGGTCAATCCAGAACAGTTAAAATTTATTTTAGGCGTTTTGGTTGAGAATACCATTGTTGAAGATGCTGAAATCATATTTGATGAGATTCCTGTAGAGGTAAAATGTTCTAACTGCGGGTTCCATGGAGATGCTATTCTTGACGACAAGGATCATTATGCTCCGATGGTCAAATGTCCTGAGTGTGATAGTTTAGCTGTTGAAGTTCTCAATGGAAGAGATATTATCGTTAAAAATATTGTTATTGAAAAACCTGATGATAACTAACTATGTGGGGTGAAAACTATGCATATGATAGCTGATGTTGAAATAGAAAAAAATATCATGGACGCTAATAAGAAATTAGCTGATAAAAACTTAAAAAATCTTGAAGATAACGGAATTTTCTGCGTTGATTTTGTTGGAGCAATCGGATCCGGTAAAACAACACTGATTGAAGAAATTATTGATAATACAGATTATAAAATTGGTGTTCTTGCAGGAGATGTAATCTCCAAATTCGATGCGGAACGTATCAAATCACATAATGTTCCTGTAGAAGGATTAAACACAGGTAAAGAATGCCATCTTGATGCACATTTAGTAGGTCATGGTCTTCATGATTTGCCATTGGAAGATTTGGATGTTGTAATCATCGAAAATGTAGGTAACCTGATTTGTCCTGTTGACTTTGAATTAGGTTCACACATGAGAATTGTTGTCGTTAGTGTAACTGAAGGAGACGACACTGTAGAAAAACACCCAATCATTTTCCAGACTTCAGATGTAATTGTTATCAATAAAATTGATTTGGCAGAAGCTGTCGGCGCAGATGTTGACAAGATGGTGGCCGATGCTAAAAAATTAAACCCTAACGTTAAAGTCATTACCTCTAATTTAAAAGACGGTAACGGTTTGGATGAAATCATTCAAGCTATTGAAGAAAAGAAAAATAATTAAAATTACTTAAATAAGGTGGTTTCATGAAAGTATGGATAGATATCTCAAATGCACCTCACGTAAGGTTCTTCAAGGATGTTATCAAATATCTGGAAGCTGAAGGTGAGGATGTAATTGTTACAGCAAGACAATTTGGAGATATCCATAAATTAATGGAAATGTATGACATTGACTTCATTTCAGTCGGTAAGCATGGAGTCAGTCTATATGATAAATTAAGAGAAAGCACATCAAGAGTCTATAATCTTGTTGATGTTATACATGATGAAAAGGTGGATGTCGCCCTTAGCAAGCATTCTATTGAGCTTCCTAGAATCTCATTCGGTTTAGGAATCCCAAGTTTGTACGTTTTAGACAACGAACATGCTCTTGCAGCTAATAAATTGACACTTCCGTTATGTGATAGAATCATTACTCCTAAAATCATTGACATGTGGAAATTAATGAAATTCGGAGCTGATCCGAATACAATCATATCCTATAATGGAACCTCTGAATTAATGCACTTTAAAAGTTTTGAATATAATGATAATGTATTCAATGATTTGGATTTAGATTTAAAACATCAAAAAACCATATTGATGAGACCGGAACCTTCTCTTGCATCATATCTTGATGCTGACTGCAGAAAATCTGTCCTGTCTCCAATCGTTGACGAGTTAAAGAATGTGGCCAACATTCTTGTTCTTCCACGTTTCAAGGAACAGGCAGAAATCTTTGAAGGAATCGACAATGTTCATATCCTGAAACCTCCGGTTGACACATCAAGTATAATTAAAAAATCAGATCTGGTCATTGGTGCAGGTGGAACAATGAACAGGGAAGCTGCAATACTGCAAACTCCTGTTATTTCATGTTATCCTGGTGAAACATTATCCGTAGATCAATATTACATTAATCAAGGTTTAATGTACAGATCAATTGATACCGATGAGGTAATCAACAAGGCATTGGATTTCATTGTCAATCCTCATGAACCTATCGACATCAAAACCGATGATTTGTTCCAAGTCATTATTGATAATTTATATGATTTGGCAAAAAATGGTAAATAATTATATACTAATAGTTTCAAATATTAATTTGATATTTGAATTATTTTTTTTGGGCTGGTAGCTCAGATGGTAGATCGTCGCCTTGGCATGGCGGAGGCCCCGGGTTCAAATCCCGGTCAGTCCATTTTTTAAATAAAGTAAAATTGTGATTATAATATGTTATTAATTGCTCAAAATCATTTACAATTAATTGTAGAAATGGGATTAATGTTATTTGTGACATTAGTCTTTTGTCTTAACTTAATTCCGCTATCATTAAGTGTAGTCACCTTCTTATCATTGTTTATTATAGGTGGTTTCACAGTTATTTTTGGAGCAGATATTATTCTTTTGATAATATCTTCCAGTCAGGCGGAATTTACTCACCCGTTTGGACCAATTGCGCTTTTAGGAGCAGTGGCTGCATTAGCGTCGCTGAAGGTCATGAAGGAATCGGGTGTTGATATAAGGCCTTTAAGGCGTTTTGTAATATTGTTCATTGTAGGCATCACAGTATTCGGTGGATTAATGCACAGATCCTTCTTGTTATTATGGTTATTAGGATTGTTCTTCGGTTATTTAATAATATCCAAATCCTTCAGGGAAAAATCAATATTGACAGGTAGAAGAATTTTGATGTTCTTGGGAGCTGCCGGTGTTGGGT
The DNA here is from genome assembly GCF_045539575.1 of Methanobrevibacter sp. Taxonomy (GTDB): domain Archaea; phylum Methanobacteriota; class Methanobacteria; order Methanobacteriales; family Methanobacteriaceae; genus Methanocatella. Next base: position 13,480 of record NZ_JAZQFM010000003.1, on the reverse strand, counting down.
TCATATTACTGGAAGCTATTGCAAGAGTTTCAGGAATGACAATCTTTTCCCCGATGTTAAGGTTAGGTAGGATTGAACAATACTCTTTATCCAGTATTAAGACAGTATTGAACAATATACAGCTGATAGGACATAGCGCCGATGCTTCGTACTGGGGAGCTGAAGGTACCGCATTTGCTGAGGGGTACATTTCCCTGCCTATGCAATTAGTTTTATTCTTTGGTTTGCCGTTCCCAATGTTTTTCGGTATACTGGTTAACCAAAAAGATACAATCGATTATATGCTTCCGGGTATTTTCGGATATGGATTTGACTTCGGATATTTAGGTCTTGTAGGATTGATGGTATTTGTACTTGGAACAATTCTCATAGGATTTAAAATATTGACAATCTACAGAGAAAAAAGAGAGAAAAATAATAAAAAATACTTGGGAAGAGAAGTGTTATTAACAGGCGCACTTGCAGCGTTCTCCGCTCAAGCGGTCATTGGTATGTTTGTATTTAACAGAACAATCAATGGTATGGCACTGTTAACATTCCTATTTATTGGAGCATTGATTTTAGCGAATGCCATATCGCTTAAGTCAAGGTCATAAGAGGTAGTTATATGAAAGCTTTAGTTTTACTGGGATGTCCTGAGACTCCGTCTCAAACTCCCATGGCAGTTTACGTATTTAATAAATTAACAAAATTAGGTTATGATGTAACAATAGCTGCAAACCCTGCAGCTGCTAAGCTAGTTAAAATATCTGATCCTGAAGGTTACTATAAGCTTAATCTGGTTGATTTGGAAAGAACTTTAGGAGATATTAAAGAAGGCGATTTTGATTTATTAGTTGGATTTGTCCACAAGGATGCGGCGGCATCATTTTTCGTAACCTTTGAACAGATATTGCAATGCAAATCATTGGCTCTTGTATTTTCAAGGGATGCTGATGAGGTTGCTGAATTCGTAAATATGATTGAAGAAAGTGGAAGCAATGCTGTTATCACTGCCGTTAGAGCATTCCATAATCCTTCACCAATTAAAGTTAAATTTGACAAAGCAATTAAGGAGTTTGAATAAAATGTCATTCTGTTTAGATACTTATCTTCAACAATCAGATAATTATGAGATTCATGCATCTAAAGCAGGCTTTAAAGACTGTGCAATGATTATCAGATTCAAAGCTGATGATTTGGTTTACATTAAACCTGGAGATGAGGTTTTAGGTGTTAGAGTCATTGGAATTCCACCAATACCAATTGGTTTTGACCATGAAAAAGGAACCGTGTTCCTGCCGTACACAAAACCTTGCCACGGTACTTCTGTCGTGGAATTGCCTATTGATGAAGAAGAAGTTGAAAAAATCAGAAAATTAGACACTGGTAATAAAAAATGAAATCAACTGTTGTTGGAAGTTTTCCTGCTGAGGAAAGCTGTCCCTCTAATTTTAAGGATAAACTTTTAAATTCCTTGGGGTCATATGACCCTTTTAAAGAAGCTATTAAATCAAGTGTCATAGCTCAACTTGACGCCGGCGTAGATATAATTTCCGATGGTCAGGTTAGAGGTGACATGGTATCTATTTTTACAAATTATATTCCTGGAATGAAAATTGAGGATGGAAATACTTTCATTGTCGGCAAGATAAGAAATCCTACCCAAGAAATTTCAATTAAGGATTTGCAATATTCCAAAAAGGTAATGAAGGAGTATTATGGAGGCAATATTCCTGAAGGCAAAGGAATTAAGGGAATTATAACCGGTCCGAATACTATTGTTCACTCTTCCAGAATAACTGGTTTTTATAAGAATAAGGAAGATGCAATTATTGATTTGGCACATTCACTTAAGGTTGAAGCGGATGCAATTGCAAAGAAAGTCAATCCCACTTATATCCAGTTGGATGAACCGTTCCTGTCAACAGGTATGGTTGACATGAAAACAGCCCGTGAAGCCATCGGAATCATTAAGGATGGACTGGAAGTTCCGTTGGGAATGCATGTCTGTGGAATTTTATCAGATGTATTTAAGGATATTGCCACATTCAATGTGGATATTTTAGACTTTGAATTTGCAGGAAATGATGTTAATCTCGGTGTATTGGAAGAAAATGCTTCCCTTTTGGCCAATAAAAAGTTAGGTTTCGGCTGTGTCGATTCATCAGTCAATGAAGTTGATGACATTGCAGACATTGAAAACCTCGTTACAAAAGCTATTGATATCGTTGGCAAAGACAACCTGTTATTGGACCCTGATTGCGGTCTGAGAAGGGCTCCAAAGGATGTAGCTTTTGAAAAATTAAGATTGATGAATGAAATCAAAGACAAATACTCATAGATTAATCTGAATCCTGAGTCTTAATTTTGATTCACTTCTCTTTTTTTACATTTTGTTTTAGATAGACTTAGGTTTTTTTTCAAAATTTATATATAATTTTATAACAAAGTATTATTGTTGAAAACTTTTTTAGGATGTTGGTGGTAACTATGCCGGGACATTGTAGGAAATGTGGTGCTAAATTAAAGGAAAAAGGTGAATTTTGCCCTAATTGCGGTGAGAAAAATCCTGCACCAAGAAAAAAGCTAATTAATAAATACACTATCTTAATAATTATTGCAATAGTCATTATAGCCATTGCAGCGTCAATTTTTTTAGTTGGAAATCAGACTCAGACTGTCACCGTGGACGGCGTTAAATTTGAAATTCCATCTTCATATGTCAATGACCCGTCCAGAACTGACATTAGCTATGACGGAAACGTAAAATCTTCAGCCATGGGCTGGAGCAATGATGAAAACTATATTGAAATAGGAATAACACGAACTCCCGGCTCCGGAATAAATTCTAAGGAAGTGGCATCTCAAGTTGGAGGGTCTCCTACCAAAATGTTCGGTTATGACGGATATTATCAGAAATATGATGAGGAAAGCTATTCATTTGTCTTTGGAATGAAAGACAAGGTATGTATGATATATGTTTCTGATTATGATGCATTTAGTGATGTTAAAGTAATTGAAGAGGATAGTTAGCATTTGATTTAATATGAAACTAAGTTTCTTGCAATACTAAAAAAGAAAGAAGTTATGTGAAAAGTCACATAACCCTAAATTTTTATTTTTTTCTTCTAGATATGTTCACTGATAATGTAAAGAGAACTAACAGTAAGACAAATATAGGATTTCCTGTTGCATGTTTGGCTCGAATCATTTTTTCATTTGGAATTTTATGATCTTCCGGACTCGGTGGAATAGGTTTTGGAGGCATTGGCCCTGTTTCATTTGTGACATTAGTGGAATTAGTACAGTGCACTGTTTGGTTTGTAATATTATTTCCTGCTGTCACTTTATTGAACTTCAATCCGACACTTGTTGTGTTAAATACAACTGTGAAGTTTGAAGACTCTCCTATGCCTAAAGTTTTCCCGTAAGTAAATTTACTTTTTCCATCGAACGTCCAGGCACTATTAGGAATCATGTGATCAATGACAATTCCTTGGGTGTAATCATCATCAATCACATAAACTCCTGTTAACTCACAATCCCCAGTATTTTTAACAACAATGACAAATCTCACTTGTTGACCAACTTTCACTGTTTTGTAGAGGGAAATTTTTTGAACACTCATTTTAGGGGTGTAGACGTGCATATGAGTGTTTGTAATTGTGAAATTACCGTTTTTCCCTACAATGTCGACAGTATAATTTGAAACTTCAACTTCACCGACAGTATAATTGATTGATTTGCCGCTATTATAAACAGGTAAATTGCTGAACGTGCATTTCCAATTATTAATGGCAGATAAACTAGCCTCATCAACTTTTATACCATCAGCAAACAGTACCACTTGGACATAAGCAGGTCTTATTCTATCTTGGTCGTCGTTGTCGTTCCAGATTTTTTCAACGTTGATTTCAGTTACTTTCGGAATGTATGTGTTGTTAATGGTCCATTTATATGGAGTTTCATTGGATATAATACTGGTATAGTTGTCAACCCTTAACTCTTCAATTGAATATTTTATTTTTTTACCATACTGGTATACTGGCAGATTATTGAATGAAGAGGTCCAATTGTTTAGAGCGTTTAAAGTTGTCTCATTGATTTTTATACCATTGGCAAGCAAGACGACAGTTATAATGGTGGGTCTTATGCCGTCCTGATTGTCGTTGTCACTCCAGATTTTTTCAACGTTGACTTCAGTTACTTTGGGAATGTGAGCATTAAATATAATGATGCCGTATGCCGTATCATTAGTTATCTCCTGGGTGTAATCTGCAACATTTATTTCTCCTATGGAATATCTGATTAGCTTTCCCTTTTTGTATACTGGTAGATTCTTGAAGGAAATGCTCCATTTGTTGGAGGAGTTTAATGTTGTGTTTGAAATTATGCTTCCGTCCGCTTTCAGGATAACTGTAATGTTTTCCGGTCTTACGCCATCCTGGTTATCGTTGTCTTCCCAAATCTTTGTAACATTGAAATCAGTAACTGCCGGGACATGTATGTTGTTAATTGTCCAGTTATACTGGGTGTTGTTTGATATTTTGGAGGTGTAGTTGTTAACAGTCAGCTCCTGGATGGAATATTTGATTAGTTTTCCATTTTTGTATACGGGTAAGTATTTGAAAACTGTATTCCAATTGTTGGAAGAGTTTAATGTAGCGTTTGCAATTATGTTTCCATCTGCTTTCAGGATAACTGTTATGTTTGCTGGCCTTACACCGTCCTGGTTATCGTTGTCTTGCCAAATTTTTGTAACATTGATGTCACTAATTGCCGGAATGTGTGTATTGTTAACGATCCAGTTGCCATTATCACAGTTTGTAATGGTGGTATTGTAATTTTCAGTTGGAGATTCTTTGATGGCGTAATTTATTAAATGTCCATTTTTAAATTTATCTAAATCGGAGAAAATAACTTTCCAGTTGTTAGATTCGTTTAATGTGGCATTTTTAATGTTTTTACCATCAGCAAATAACATGATCGTTACATTAGCCGGCCTGATGCCGTCCTGGTTGAAATCATCATTCCAGTTCTTAGTGACATTCACACAAACAAATTCGACGGCATGGGAGTTGATGATTTTGAAGTTATATGGGGAACTGCTGGAATAACTCACATTATAATTGTCAACCGCATCCTCCATAACATTATATGTTATTAAAACGCAATTGTGGTACTTTGGTAAATTTTTAAATGTGAAATTCCAATTAGGACCGCTTAAATTAACAGTGGCAATTGTTTTATTGCCGGCTGTTAAATGAACTGTCACCTTATCGGGCCTAAAACCATCATGGTCATCATCATCGTCCCATTCTTTATTGACGTATATGGAAACTACTTCTAATCTGTTTGTGATTGTTACATTTTTAAGCAACCTGTTGATATCATTATCCAAATATTTGCAATATTTGTTGGTTACCTGGTCCTGTGTGGGCATTAACGGATTGATCAGCTCGCTTGAACTTTCTTTTGTCTGAATATATGCGTCTGAAGTATTTATTTCATTGATTGTATAATTGATAATGTTTACATGATTGCCGGTTGGCGCATAATGCACTATCAAATCATTTTCAGGAAAATCTGCCGGCAGGTTGTAAATGGTGAAAGTCCAATTGTTTGAATCGGATATCTGTTTTACATCGACATATTTTCCGTTTTTATATACTTCGACATATCTGGATTCGTTTTTCAGGTCTTCATTTGTAATTTCATACTGCAAGTGCTTAACCTGATAGACATCAGAAAAGTTTTGCCTGATATATCCTGTAGGTGTGGAATTTCTATAGTTGGTTATATCCACAATCGAATAAACCATTTCATTTCCGTCCTCGTCATATTTAGGAAGGTTTTTTATGGTTTGTTCCCAGTTCCTATAGGAATACAATCTTATAAGTCCAAGGTATTGGTCATTTCCATATAAACGGCAGCTTATAACGGACGGCTTATTTCCGGTATAGCTTTCGTTCCATATCTTTTTGAGTGTCAAGTCAACATCATCTTCCATAATGGAAGCGACGGAATAATCACTTTCAGATAATACCAGCTCATCGTTGTATGTGTAATAAACCGGTAAGTCTGTAAAGGTATATGTCCAGTTATTCTCGTCTGAAAGTTGAATTGCATCTCCAATGGCCTTGCCGTTTCCGTATAACTGTACATCTATATTTTCAGGCCTCAAGTTATTGAAATCACCATCATCATCCCAGACTTTAGTGACATTTATTTTTGTAAATATGTTGAAACCCAATGTTGTTTGATACAGATCATCATTTAACTCGGAAACTGGAACATACAAATAGAACTGATATGTCAGAAAATCGGAACCGTAAAATGCTCCACTGCAGTTGGCCCCGTTACCGGAGTCAACTGTGTCTAAAACTTCTTTAACAACATCATATATTGTCCCATGACTGCCTGCAGGTCTCCTATTGTACAGGGATTCGGGGTCTCGATAATCACTATGAACAAAACTATTGAACACATAAATCAGAACGGGAACAGTTCCGGCACTGCTTCTGCCATATTTATCGCTATTATTGAAATTTTGATAAATATAGGTGGTTAAATACGGCAGAACATCTTCTCCAGTTATCCTATTTATGAACTTGTCATTGTCAGTTAATGTTATTCTTTTGTAAAAACCTGGAAAATACATTGCTCCATCAGGATCCCTTGAGTTTCCGTCAATACAATACACCCATGTTGTGTCATTCATCAGCCAGGGATTCATAGCACTTTCATAGTACGGCAAATCCCATACTCCAATTACTTTGTATAGTTCATCAGATATAGTAGTATTTTCTTCGAAAACAAAGTCTATAGAGGTTCTATGGTCAAAAGTGATGTTTGACCTTTTGTCGTTTTGATTTTCGTCACTAGATCCTTCATCATCAGTTGCAGACAGTTTATCTGCAGTCGAGTCTATTGGTTTGTTGCTGTTCTGATTTAAGTCACAAGTAGGTTCTGAATTATCGCATCCGTCATTGAACGGATTATTGTCGCTACTGGCTCTCAAGACATTATCTTCAAATGAATAATCCTTAATTCCATCATCTTTTAGAATAGGTGATGCAATATTTGTTTGGTTAAAATCATTATCATCCAATGCGCTTACTGCCTGAAATGAAAACAATAAAATTAGAATCAATGATATTAACATTATTTTCGAATTAATCATTTTCATAAATTTTCACCAATATTTTCGATTGATCTTTTTTTACGAATGATTTGATTAACAGCTAATTTGTGATAGTTTGATTTTAATGAACGGGAAGCGGGATTATCCATAAATTTATAAATAATTCACAACTCGACATTTTTAAGATGAAATTAAACACCAAATTGTTTTTTCATGAGTTTGTCACAGATGAAAATCATGTCAATTTTTTTAGAATGTTTTTTATAGTTCACTAATTAACTAATTAGTTTAAAATCATTCGTAAATCGGTTTAATTTTAATATAATTACATAAATATGCTTATTATTGCATATTAACGAATTATATCACTCATATATTAAATTAAGGATTATAAAAATAAGTAGCACGAAAAAAACAGTATTGTATAATATTTGTCACTAAAAAAAGTACAGTTTAGTTCACAGTTGGAAATCTTGTTTAATGGATTAATTAATAAATTATTGATAATTTATTGATGTATTTATAAAATTGTGATAAATAATAATTATATGTGCTATTGTTAAAAGAGTGTAAATTATATATAAAAATCAATAAATTCACGATTTGTTTTTTAATAAATATGTAATAAATTTAATTATATATAAACAAAATTGTAAAAATTAGGGGTATTGTTAAACTAAAATGTTTAAAAAATTAACAATTTGGTTAATGAAAGTAACCAATTAGCAATAAAGTTAACTAAATAATTGAATTATTCAAAGTTTTTTTTTAAAATAAGTAAATTAAAATTCCCTCAAAACACTTTCATGATTTTTGGGGTGTTTGGTGGTGATGGTAAATTATTATTTTTTAACGATATTCGTGTTTAAAGTTTTTATCATATAACTTGGATGCATTAAAGTCGCCAGGGTCTAGGACATCTCCCACCACAATCATTGCAGTCTTTGTTATATTGGCATCTTTAACTTTTTGTGCAATATCTGCGAGGGTTCCTCTAATTATTTGCTGGTCTGGCCAAGTTGCCTTTTTGACAATTGCAACTGGAGTGGTTTCCTCGTAACCTTCAAGCAATTCATCAACCACTTTGTCGATCATGCCAATTCCCAAAAAGATACACATTGTTGCATGGTGTTTTGAAAAGCTTGCAATGCTTTCTGTACGTGGTTTTGGAGTTCTGCCTTCCGGACGTGTGATGATTACACTTTGTGAAATCTCAGGCAATGTCAATTCCGCTTCCAATACGCTTGCTGTACCGAATAATGAGCTTACGCCCGGGATAATCTCATATTCTATGTCGTGTTTTTTAAGCTCACGAATCTGCTCAGCAATGGCTCCATAAATTGAAGGATCTCCAGTGTGCACACGGGCAACCAATTTTCCGTCATTTACGGCTTCAGTAATTATTGCATCAGTTTCATCTAAATTCAAATATGCACTGTTGTGAATTTCACAGTCTTCTTTTGCAGGTGATAAAACGTCCTTATTAACAAGGGAACCTGCATAAATGATTACATCTGCCTTTTCGATAACATTTCTTCCTTTAACAGTAATTAAGTCAGGGTCACCTGGACCTGCACCAATGAATATAACTTTTCCTTTCATGATTAAGTTTATATTTCAAATATTATTTAATAATTTGGTATCAAAATTGACTTTTAATTTGAGTAAACTTTATTAATTCTCAAAATAATTAAAAAATATGGATAATCAAGGCTTTATTTCAATAGAATATCTGTTTTCAATATTTGTTATTTTAATAATCGCTATTTCACTGTTGTTTTTCTCACAGTCAGCTATTGAATCAAGTTTGAATATGCAGGACAGTCTTTCACATAGGCTGATTCTGGATGATGTTGCAAACACCATAAGCCAGGTGAATTCCAATGGTGAAGGTTATTCAAAATCAGTAACATTGCCGCCAAATGTGGGATATTATGAAATAACGGTTGAAAAGGACAAGTTAACGATAGAGTATGATGATAAAAAAGGAGAAACATTGCTTTTGCTGACGAATATTGATTCTAAATATAAGATGCATAGCGGGCATTCATATACGATTTCAAAAGTTGATGACGGAAAACTGGTGATAAAATGAAGGAAAATAAAGCTCAGGTAAGTGCCGAATACCTGTTTTTCATGGGGGTGATGATACTGATTGTAATGATGGGCATTGCCTTTGTTTATTCCCAGCAGGAACTGAACATTGCAATGAGCGCTGCACGAAATGGTGTCAATGATGGAATCGTATTATCATCAGGGGCAATTTATCCGAAACAGACCTACAATGACTATTCCAAATCAAAAAGTGAGCTGCTGATTCCACATTCGGTTGAAATAGTGAATGTTTCATATTCGGAAATGGGCGTTGACAAAAACTTTGATAAAAAGAGAATACAGTTTAAGGTTTATGCAACTTCCTCAAAGGACTTTTCCAAAAAAGAGCTGGACTCCATAGGAGACAGGATTAATTATAATTTAAGAAAATCGATTGCAGTCAGTTTCAATTCAACTTCGTCAACGAATAAGTTGTACAATCCGGTCTTCTCTCCGCATTATGTTTTCACAACAGCTAATGTTAAATGGGTTTAGGTAGATAATATAATTATGTCACGATATGAGAAAGGAAAAGAAGTTTTAGAAGACATCCAGCAAAGGTCTGTTGAAGAAATATTCAAGGATCTGGAAGATATTGCTCCCGATTTAGGTAGATTTGTAGTGGAATTCCCCTACTCTGAAATTTACACCAGGGAAGAAGTCGATTTAAAAACACGTGAACTGTGTACCGTTGCAGCACTGACAGTTTTGGGAACAATTCCCCAGCTGAAAGAACACATTAACGCAGCGCTGAATGTAGGTAACAGCGAAACTGAAATAGTTGAAATTATTATGCAGATGAGCGCTTATTGCGGATTTCCAAAATCAATAAATGGAATTGTTGCAGCAAAAGAGGTATTTGAAGCGAGGGATTAAAATTACTGGCGAAACATTTGACGTGATTGCTCAAAAACTTCAAGAGGAATTGGCCGACATTATTAAGACTAACAAGGAAGTGAATGACTACGAACTGATTGTATATAAATACATATTCATAAGTGAGTTAAAAATTCCGCTTCTGGAAGATTTGGGCGTTGAAATTACTGAAGATGCTTTCATATTATACGTTATCCCGGATGATTTGAAATTCAGTTGCCTAAGGCAGCTTGATGATGTCTTTGATAAGTTTGAGATGAGTTTCATGGCAAATGATTATAATATACTTAAAATAAAATTTTTACTTGAGGATGATTAGATGTACAGTGATGAAGAAAAAAAGCAATTGATGGAAGATTTAAAGGAAATGGAAACTTTTAAGGCTGACACTGGTGATGAAGGTAAAATACTGCAGGAAGACCTGAAAGATTTTTTCATCAACGGCAATGGGGATAAGGAAGACTTAATCTTTAGGCTTGAGCTATATTTCTATGCTTTCAAATTGTTCTGCAGAAAACAGGTTAAAATTGACAGAAATCAGTTTACAATATTTTTGAATGATTCCATTTTGGAATGGGATTTAATAAAATTGGTCATGCAGGATCTGACTGATTTTGAACTGGAAATAGAAGCAGTAAAAGAAAATAATGATGTGTTAATTAACTTGAATTACACATTGCATTACTAGATTTTGAAAATTTTTCTGGCGTTGTTGGTGGTTATCTCATCAACAACATTAACGTCCAACTCTTTAATTTCAGCTATTTTATGAACTGCCTTAACGACATTGACAGGTTCGTTTCTCTCTTCTTTTGTCATAGCCAAATACGGACTGTCAGTTTCTGTTAAAACATAGTCAAGGTCAATCTTTTCAATTAGGTTTTGATGATGTTGTGAGTAGCAGAGCATTGTTGAAAAGCTCATGTAGCAGTTGTCCTTGTTCATTATTCTTTTTGCAGTCTTCAGGCTTCCCCCATAGCAATGGAAAACAAAGTATGGAATGTCATCATAATCTTCGATGATATTTACCGCTTTTTTTTCACAGTCCCTGACATGCATTACAATTGGGACTTTATGCTCATTTGCGATATCCAAAAAGCTTCTAAAGATTTCCTGCTGCCTTTCACGTAAAGTCTTATCTGTAACGTAATAGTAATCCATTCCCACCTCTCCGACTGCAACGATATCATCCAGATTTTCAATCAGGTATCTGTGTGCGTCTTCAAGTTCCTCGTTAGTACAATTTTGGGAACTTACCGGGTGAAAACCAAAAGTAGGATAAATGAAACCTTCATACTCTTTTGAAAGATTCAGGACATCTCTATTGCTGTCAATGCTGTATCCTGAAGCGATGACATAGTCAAGTTTGTCTTTTGCTCTTTTAATTACCTCTTCACGGTCCTTGTCAAAATCTTCAAAATCAATATGGCAATGAGTGTCTATCATGATTTATGCTCCGAATCTCCTGTCTCTTGCTTGATATGATCTTATCGCTCTTATAAAATCGACTTTCCTAAGTTCAGGCCATAATGTTTCACAGAAATAAAGTTCTGAGTATGATGACTGCCAGAGTAAAAATCCGCTTAAGCGCTCTTCACCGCTTGTTCTGATGATTAGATTAGGGTCGTCAAGCCCTGCGGTATAGAGGTTTTTGCTTACAAGCTCTTCATCCACATCATCTATTGAGATATTTCCCTCTTGCACTTCTTTAATGATCTTTTTAAATGAATCTATGATTTCCAAACGTCCATCATATCCGATGGCTAAGTTAAAGAACCTTTTATTATAGTGTTTTGTTGCTTCTTCTGCTTCGTGAATGGCTTCTTTAACGCTGTCTGGAAGCAATTCGGTTCTTCCCACAACTTTTACCCTAACTTCGTTTTTGTGTATTTTTTCATGAGTTACCAGTCTCTTGAAGTTAATAACGAATAGATTCATTAATCCTTCAACCTCGTGTTTTGGTCTGTTGAAGTTTTCTGTTGAGAATGCATAGGCAGTAATGATTTCGATACCAAGTTCGATACTCCAATCAAGAACCTTTTCCAAGGTGTCCACTCCAATTTCATGTCCTTTGACAACATCAAGGTTTCCCTGGAGTTTGGAATATCTTCTATTTCCATCCATGATTATGGCTACATGTTTTGGCATTTTCTCAGGAACCAAATCTCTTGAGATATACCATTCATATATTCTATAAAGTATATTTTCTGCCATTTTTTATCCCTTAAAAGTTTTATAGTAAATAATAATTATGTCATTTAAAGTTTTTAAAGGTTGGCTAATTTGTATGCAAATTTCAAACTTCTAAGGTAACCTTCAACACTTTGGTCTCTGCTTGTGTCTATGTATATTCCGTTAATTCCGAAGGTTATTGCACCGCAGCTTGGCCAGGAATTTACTAAAATAAGAGTTCTGAAAATGATGTTTCCTATAATTCCGTCCGGTGCAATCAAAACATTGCAGTCATCCTTTAAGGCTTGTTCGATTAGAATATAATAATTCTTTACTTCAAAATCGGTATTTTCTTCAATTAACTGTGTCAATGCTTCACTGTCATCTATAGATTTGGAGATCTTTTCGCTTCTTCCGTAATCTCCCTTTCTGCCGTCTGCAAGGACAGCTATTTTTGGTTCTTTGGAAAGCTTTCTTAGAAAGTTTCCGCAGTTTACAGCTATTTTAAGCTTCTCTTCAACTGTTGAACCTTCATCTATTCCCACAGGTGTTAATAAGAATTCATGTTCATCTCCATGAACAAAAGTAGCTCTTGAAATATCCGGAAAATGTTTTTTGACTTCTTTAATGACTCCTGATGCAGGAAGTGATCCTCGAACTACTGCATCTATATCATCGTTAAGGATTGCACTAACTAGTTCGTCATCATTGTCAATTAATATGAAATTTGCATCATATGTTTTTTCAAATATACTAATTGCTTGAATTATATTACAATTTTTACCTATTCCAATTGCTATTGTTTTCATTATTTAATGTATATTTCTGTACTATGTATTAAATTTTATTTTTTTTAGGTTGATATTTTGGTGGTATAAATGCTTATTCAATACATACTCTTTTATAGTGAATGGGAGTTATTAATATTATGAATAATGATGAGATTTTTCAGTTGGTCGGTTATGTCATGGCCTCTGAATATAGGACCAGTATTTTAAAAAGTATTGGTGAAGATATAAAAATCCCATCTGCAATTGCTGAGGATATCGGTTTGAGGACAAATCATGTATCCAACGTACTTAAAGACTTAAAAGAGAATAATTTAGTCGTTTGCTTAAATGAAGAAGCTCGCAAAGGCAGATTGTATAAGAATACAGATTTAGGTCTTGAAATTTTGAAATATTTATAATGTTAATAAATTTTTATTTTCTT
>NZ_JAZQFM010000002.1:0-27716 GCF_045539575.1 Methanobrevibacter sp. | reverse complement strand
CAGCGCTAACGTTTCAGAAGATGAAGCTAGAGCAGCACTTGAAGAATGTAAAGGAGATTTAGCTGAAGCTATTATGAAGTTAAATCAATAGATAAAATGACAGTTATTGCACACATATCTGATTTACACATAAGCAGAGCAGATTTTGACGAAGAAATCTTTATGCAGGCTGTGGCGGAGATAAACCAACTGCAGCCGGACATGATCATACTTACGGGCGATCTCACCAATAACGGTTATTATAAGGAGTTCGAACAGGCAACCAGATACTTGTCCCTGTTTGAAGCGCCGTTATTTGCAATTCCTGGAAATCATGACTCACGTAATTTAGGTTATCAGACATTTGAAGAATTGATCGGTGAGAGAAGCTGGAAACTGACTTTGGGTGACAAGTTCACAGTCATAGGTCTTGACAGCAGTTCTCCCGATGAAAGCAGAGGTCATATTGGAACTCCTCAACATATGTGGCTGGAACATCAGTTGGATGAATGTGTAATTCAGGAGAATTTCGCAATCGTTGCGCTGCACCATCATGTGGTTTCCATCCCTCAAACCGGAAGGGAGCGTAACGTTTTATCCGATGCGGGCGACATCTTGAAAACCCTGACAACCCATGAAGTCGATTTGGTGTTATCAGGCCATAAGCATGTTCCAAACATTTGGAAAATTAACAACACTCTTGTTGTCAATGCAGGGTCATTGTGTTCCTGTAAGTTAAGGGGAAAAAATAAGAATTCCTATAATGTTTATAACATCACTGACAGTGATATAGAGATATTTTTGAACACTGTCGGTGGAGAAAAAATGTTATTTGGAAAGTATTCAAGAAATTCCTTATAAATTAAATTTAAATATTAAAAAAATTAATATACTATACTGCATTAAATTTTATTATATAGTTAGGTGATATTATGAAAGTTGTCGTTGATGCTTCTAATGTAGCTTATTATGTGAAAAATGAAAATGGCCAACCTCAAATGGCTAATATTATTGCTGCTGTTAAAGCATTAGAAGAAGGTGAAGATGAATTTGTCATTATTGCAGATGCATCACTTCGTCATGATATTGATGATAAGCAAAAGTATTTGAAATTGTTGGAAAGCGAAAATGTTGAAGAAGTTCCAGCAGGAAACGACGCTGATCATTTTATTTTAGATATAGCTACCAGTGAAAAAGCTAAAATATTATCTAATGATAAATTCAGAGATTACGCTGCTGAATTTAGAAATATTTCTTCATTTAGAATTCCATTTGTAATAGAAAATGGCAGATTGACATTTGGAAAACCAAATAAACCTAAAAAGGACAAGAATATCCTTCAACATATCTGTGAAGAAGTCATCAAAGAATTGAACTTTAAGAAATGGGAAATTTACACAGGTAAGGAAGGATTGGAAATTTCCCCATTAAACATCGCTAAACAGGCTATTATACGCATTGATAATGAGAATAATGCAGAATCAAAGCTTGAAAACATATTCTCAAAAATACCTATGTTTAACAAGATTGTAGAGATGGTTGATGATGTGGAAATTGCTGCTCCTTATGTAATTTTTGTATTGGTCCATCCTAAAGATTATAAATTAGCCGTAAAAAATGCAGGTAATATTTCAGTAACCATTGCAGATAGGTTAGGTCTTGAGAAAAAGCCTCTGATTGCAGTCCGTAATGATTTATTCACAAAACCAGGTAATTTTGAACTGAATATACTGCTTGCAGATGAAGTGACTGAAAACGCCCCATATAACATTCTGGTTCGTGTCAGCGCACATGATGAAGTATTCATTAAAAGAAACTCAAGAAACATTGCCAGTACAATTGCCGGCAGACTCGGATCCTGGAAGTTTCCGTTTGTCTCCGTTAAACCGGACATGCTTTTGGAAAAACCGGGTGATTTTGAGATAGTTCTTGAGAAGGGAGATGCTTTCGATGACTAGTTTTTTAACTAAGTCCTTCATTAGGTTAACTACCAAACTTAACCCTATTGCTGTCGGAACAAAATTTTTTCCGACCAACACTCTTGAAACTGAGTATGTTGAGCTATTCAATTACACTCAGACAATATTATTTGAGTTGGAAAAGGCAGAAATCACTTCAGATTCAATTTTAGAAAATCTTATCAGGGATGTGGGTGCTGAAAACATTCCTAAGGATTATGATTTTTATGAGCTGACTCCTGCGGAAAACAGGGTTGAAGAGTATGCTTTGGTAAGCAATATTGTCATGGGTAGTGACCGTTATTTTTACATTGAACTTAAGCAGCCTTCCAATTTAATTAACGTGTTTGTTAAAATTATTCAAAATGAAAAAGGAGAGATTGTCGAAAAAACAGCTACAGAGCTCGTTGCAAGGATGCTGAGCAAAAACGATGCGATACGTGTAGCTATTGAACTGATTGGTATTGGACTTTCAGAAGGTATTGAGGTCATCTCCGCAGTTGGTATGACCGGAGCGGCTTCAATTGAAAGGGCAATTCACTACACTCAAAATGTCGGAAGTTTTCCGGGCATTGCATTTACAAAACTTGGAGGAGAGTACGCATTGGTGTTTGATTCTCCATTTTTACTTCAGGAATCTCGTCCTGTCAATTTAGAAAATTATTTATTCATTGATTTAATTGATTCCACCAAATTCATTGATAAAAACGGTAGGAATCAGCTTGTTGACCTTATGACCGGAATTAAAAATTTCATCGAAAAGGAATGTGACGGTGAATTGGAAGGTTATAGGGAAGGTGGGGATGATTTTATAGCAAGGTTCCCATCTAAAGATTTGGCTATTCGTGCAGGTCTTGATGCCGCATGGTTTGCATTGGACAACGGTGCAAAAATAAGAGCTGGTGTCGGCAGAAGCAGACGTGAAGCCGGTGAGAGGGCGCAGTTGGTTGACAGTTTGGAATCAACATCTCCGCTTTCATTGGTTGTTTTTGAATTAGCTAATGGATTATATGCTTATAACATTCCATCAGAATTCACAAGAACCCTGATCAATTTGGTTGAAAATGAAAAGGCAAAATTGATTGGAGTTTTTGCATTTGTATTTATATTCGTTTATGTAATGTCCATTTTAGGACTGGGAGTATTTGGATTCGTTGGAATAATCTTGGCTTTAGCATATGCATTTATTGCATGATGAATTGAAAGAGAAAATAGTATGAGAAGAAAGAAAGACGATAAGCGAGTGTTGAGAAGAGGTAATGGTCGAGATACTAAAAAGCATCGCAGACCGACCAATATTATTAAAAGAAATAATAATAACGGGCCTCGTAATAGAAATTCTTATCGCAGCAGAAATGATAATTGGAATAGGAATAAAAAACCTAAAAAACGTAGCCGTAAAACTGTACTGTTAATGATTCTGGTATTGGTTGCATTTATTATAGGTGCAGGAATAGGGGTCATGCTGAGTTTCGATAATGGTAACAGTGGAGAAAATGAAACTCATGTTGAAAATGTTACAGTTGAGATGACAACACATCTGAACGAAACTAAAGAGGTTGTCTTTGATGAGTCAGATGCCGTTGATTTTAATGAAAACCAGTCTTCAGAGATATTGGGTGCTGAGGATAATCCGTATTACTATGATGATGGTTTAGGACATTAATTGATTTTGTGATTTTTATGAATAATATTAGAACTCTTGATGGAGGATTTTCAGTTATTGAAAATCTTAAAGTATCTGGAGCTCGTGAAGGCAAATTTGGAGTAAGCATCATCCTTTGCCCAGACAGTAACGCTTCTGGAGTATTTACTTCCAATAAGGTTACTGCAGCTCCTGTTAAATATACTAAAAACGTGCTTAAGAATGGAAAAGTTTCAGCTGTTTTTGTAAACAGTGGTAATGCAAATTGTTTTACAGGCGATCAGGGATTCAAGGACTGTGAAACATTGGTGGAATTGGTTTCAAAAGATTTGAAAATACCTAAAGAAGAAATTGCAATCTCCTCAACCGGTGTCATAGGTCGTGAAATGCCAATCGACATTATTTCAAAAGTGGCTTATGAATCTCTATCTAAACTTGGAGACAAGTCTGAAAACTCTCTTGCGGCTGCAAAGGCTATAATGACTACAGACACTTTTCCGAAGGAATGTGCAGTTGAGGTAACATTAACAACAGGAGAAACAGTAAAAATTGCAGGTATTACAAAAGGAAGCGGTATGATTGCCCCAAATATGGGTACAATGTTATCATTTATTGTTACTGATGCGGTCATGCCTTCAAAAGAGATTAATGCTGCATTAAAACAGGCTGCAGATATCAGTTTCAACATGATTGTTGTTGATGGTGATGAAAGTACAAATGACACCTGTCTTTTAATGGCAAACGGAGCATCAGGAGTTGAAGTTGTCAATGACGGAAAAATCGATGCTAATTTCCAGGAAGCTTTAAACTATCTTTGTATTGATCTGGCTAAAAAAATGGCTCGCGATGGTGAAGGGGCTACAAAATTCATTGAAGCTAATGTGTGCGGTGCAAAGGATTTGGATGATGCCAGACTTGCTGCAAAATCCATAATCTCATCAAGCCTTTTTAAATCTGCGGTATTTGGTGGAGATCCGAATTGGGGAAGAATTGTATCTGCAATCGGATATTCTGGTTGTGATTTAAATCCGGATATTGTAACCATTGCAATTGCTGATGATGTGGATGAAGTTGATCTTGTTAAAAACGGTGAAATATTGGCATTTGAAGACACACCATATCTTGAAAGGGCTGAAAAAATCATGCAATCAAAGAACGTAATAGTCAATATTGATATGGATTTAGGTGACGGTGAGGCAACTGCATGGGGTTGTGATTTAACTTACGATTATGTGAAAATTAATGCAGAATATACCACTTAAAGAAAACCTTTAAATATCTTGAAAACAAATATTTTTTTGTTATACAATAATTCTAATTTTGTAATGATTAATTTTAAGGAGGGGAAAATATGGCAAAAGTTAAAGGAACTAACAGAAGAACCAGACAAAAAAGAAGTTATACTAAACCTGGTAGTAAAAGAGGAAGAGGAGTTAAACAAACTTGGAAAAAATAATCCTCTTATAACTTTTTTATTATTTTTTAACTATTTTTTAACCGATATTAACCTAACATCATTTTGACAATAATTATATACTATTTTTTATAGACTATTATTAGGTGAATTTTATGAATGGTCACAGAGCACACGGATTTTCAAGTGCAATGTTTTTAGATTCAGATGAAATATTGGGCGAATTAGATCTTAAGGGCAATGAGATTTTCATGGATGCCGGCTGCGGAGACGGTCACAATGCCATCAAGGTGGTAGAGGAATATCTTCCTGACGGCACAGTTTATGCGGTAGATATATATGATGCATCCATTGAAGATATGGAAACTTACAAAAAAGAAAACAATGTTGAAAATCTTATTAATATCGAAGCAGACATCACTGAAGGAATTCCGGGCGTTGATGATGAATCAGTTGATGTAATCTTGATGGTTAACGTTTTCCACGGATTTAAGGCATCCAGAAAGATAGATGAGGCAATCAGCGAGTTTGCAAGGATTATAAAACAGGATGGTAAAATAGCCATTATGGATTATAAGGCATGGGATGTTCCAAAAGGTCCGCCAACACCTGTGAGAAGTTCTCCTGAAGAAATGGAAGGGTTCTTTGCAAAGCATGGTCTTAAAAAGATTTATTTGAATGAGGATATCGGTGAGGATATTCCTGAAGGTAAATCCCACTATTTAATCATGTTCCAAAAGGAATTATTGATTCCCGTTTGAGAGTGTGTAACTCTTGAACATTTTTTTTTAAAAATTATTAAATACTATTTTTTAAAGATTATTATTATTGAAATTATTAAATAATAAAAAATACATTTTTAAATTTTTGTTATTGATGAGGTATAATAATGATTTTTGCAGCTATTTTGGCAGGTGGAATCGGTTCCAGAATGGGAGGAACAGACACACCCAAACAGTTTTTGGATTTGGGCGACAAGCCTGTAATTATTCATACTATAGAAAAGTTTGTAATCAACAATAAAATTGATAAAATAATTGTTTTAACACCTCAAAACTTCATAAATCACACAAATCACTTAATAAATGAATATATTTGTGAAAATGAGAATATTGTAGTTATTGAGGGTGGGGAAACCAGAAATGATACATTAATCAACAGTATTAATTATATCGATGAGCATTTTGGAATTGATGATGATTCAATAATTATCACCCACGATTCTGTGCGTCCCTTTGTTACCCATAGGATTATTGAAGATAATATTGAAGCTGCAAAAAGATATAGTGCATGCGATACTGTGGTGCCGGCCACTGATACCATTGTGGAAAGTATAAATGCAAGGACTATTGAAAGCATCCCTGTGAGAGATTATTATTACCAAGGCCAAACTCCACAGAGCTTCAATGTAAAGAAACTTTTCAACCTAATCAGCAGTTTAACTGAAGAGGAAAGCAATATCCTAACAGATGCATGTAAGATCTTCACACTTAAAGATGAAGATGTATATCTTGTAGAGGGTGAAGTGACAAATATCAAAATCACATACCCTTACGATTTAAAATTAGCAAATACAATACTTGAGGATAGAAATGATTAATATTGTCTACAGATTAAAGTCTCCAAAATTCTTTGAGGAATCAATTGATGAAATTGAGCTGGATGGTGTTGTTGTAAGGCCGACCTATCTTTCAATTTGTCAGGCTGACCAAAGGTACTATCAGGGATCAAGGCCTGCTGAAATTTTGGATAAGAAATTGCCTATGGCACTGATTCATGAAGGAATAGGCGAAGTTGTTTTTGACAGCGAAAACAATTTGAAATCCGGTGACAAGGTGGTTATGATTCCTAACACTCCGTTTGGGGATGATGTATGTAGAGCCAATTATTCATATAAGTCAAAGTTCAGGGGAAGCGGATTTGATGGATTCACTTCCGATTTGATTAAACTTGAATCTGACAGGGTTGTCAAGCTTCCGGATAATTTCAATAACCACGTTTCCGCATTTATAGAATTGATTACAGTTGCCTATCAGGGAATTTCCAAATTCAACGAGATGGCTATCACTCCAAAGAATAGATTGGGGGTTTGGGGAGACGGAAATCTTGGATATATCACAGCATTGCTCTTAAAGGAATTATGGCCCGAGTCCAAGGTGATTGTTTTCGGAAAACATCAGGAAAATCTCAATTTATTTTCATTTGCCGATGAAACCTACAGGATACATAGCGTTCCGGATGATTTGGTGATTGACCATGGATTTGAATGTGTCGGTTCAAGCGCTTCACAGTCAGCTATTGAACAGATTATTGATTTGATTAATCCTCAAGGAACCATAAATCTGTTTGGCGTAAGTGAATATCCGGTTCCAATAAATACTAGGATGATTCTTGAAAAAGGATTAACTATTCAGGGAAATAGCAGATCTGAAAGAGAAGATTTTGTTGGAGTGGTGGAACTCCTAACTGAAAATCCTCAACTCTTTGAACATCTTGAAAAGCTAATTTCAAATGTCTGTGAAATAAATTCGTTAAGTGACTTGAAAGAAGCGTTTGACAAGGATTATATTTCAAAATTCGGCAAAACAGTTTTAAAATGGAATAAATAATCAGGAATATCTGTTCATTATTTTTAAGTATTCCAACCTATAGTAATTCCTTTTGCTTTTTTCACACATTATCTGAAGGTGGCGAAGATTGTACCAGTCTTCTGCATCCAGAATTTCATTGTTTCTGATTTTGTTTTTTATGCCTTCCAGTATGACTTCACATGAATCAACCTGTGAGCATGCAAGTTTTATTGTGAATTCAGCTTCGGACAGTATTTCCTCCTCTTTAACGAGTACGTTAATTTCTTTAGGGCAGAGAATGTATATTGTAACTTCCTTGCCATACTTTTCATATAGGTGTTCTGCAAGCTCAATGTATTTTACAAGTTCGTATTCTGTAAAATCTACGGTCTGTAACTCCAAATCAATTATCTCTCCTGTGGATGTGATGAAAAAATCCCCTTCGTGGTGGATTTCATCATCTATGTTCAATTCCTCTGCAGTTGCGCAGGCCACTATCTTTCTGGTGTCATTAAACGTTTCCTTAATGATATTTGATCGGGTGTTGAAATCTTTCTTATTCATATAATAACCTCAAATTTTTAATTTGTGTAGGTTATATTTATTTTAATTGCTTATAAATTAGTAAGTTTCAAATTAAAGCATTTTCATTGCTTAAAATCACTTTTTAATTGTAAATATAATATTTAAATTAATTTCATTTTTTAGGCGATAAATAATTTTTAATATAATTAACGAAATAATTCTTAGTAGGTGATATTGTGGATTATGAAACAATCATTAGCGAAAAATTTCCAAATTGCAATGTGGAAGTTATAAAACCTGATTTTTTTGAACTGGATATGCTGGCAGAATACATTGCCGATGATATCGTGGTGTATAATCCTCATTCTATTATAGTTTACAGGCATATGATTAGATTTTTGGTGAATGTGGGTGAAAAGGGCAAAATCTATTATCTGGACGGCTTTTCAGATGAGGATTTGAAAGTAATCCATGCGGGGCTTCTGCAGTCAACCTGGAAAAGCGACACTAAAATCAACCTGTATAAAAATGCAAATCCCGACAAGGATGTTTTAGGCTTATAATTGGAAGAATTCATCGCAATATTCGCAATAGTAATTGAATTCACTTTCACAACAGTTTCCAAGTATTATCTCTCCATTCAATGATTCAATAGCCATTTCGTCTGTTGTGTCATGAAATACTTTTTTTAGTTCTCTATGGCATTTTGGGCATTGCTTCATATCTTTAGTTATATAACCAATGAACTTTAAATATTAGTGTAGGTGTAAATTATGATGATTAATGTCGGTGCTGAATTTGGTACACATTTGGAATCAAGCGATATCGCAGTGGAACTGATAGAAATTTTGGACAAGTTGCCTGCGGATGAATTCATTATTGATTTTAAGGACGTGATGTTTGTCACAATGAACTATGCTCAAGCTTATTATAATGCTAAAAACGGATCTTCCAAAAAGATTTCCGAAATTAACATTTCCGACGAGATTAGCGTTGTGATGGGTGCCGCTGATGAAGCATGCAATCCATGATTTTATTTTTTTTACAAAATTTTTGCTTAATTGTTAAATATTGATAATATCCATATAATGTAATATGGAAATTACAAAAAAGCCTGTTGAATTAATCGAATTGTTTTATGATTTAATATTTGTCTATGCAATATCTCAGCTGACAGGTCTAATTAATGAACCGATTGGTGGAATAATTCCTCCGTATAATTTTACAGCATATCTGATTACTTGTTTTGTAATTCTGCAGGCATGGCTTTATTTCACAAATTATGTTAACCGTTACGGCCAGTGGAAGTGGTATGAGTATGCGCTGGTCTGTATAAACATGATTGCAGTGATTTGCATGGCAAACACCATTTCACTTGATTGGAATGCGATGTATTTCACCTTCGACATATCAATGCTGATAATTCTTCTGACTGTTGCTGCAATGTATTCGGTTCATGTGTACCGGGAGAAATCACTGAAAGGCGCTGCGGGCAATTCGATTACAATTCTCTCAATCGTTTGTACAATATATGTCATTGCAATTCTCTGCTCATCATTCGGTTTACATAGCTATGTTTTGCCTTTGAATGTTCTGGCAGTGCTTGCGGGAGCGTTCCTCTGTTTTTCATAAGGGGAAACTTCAATAAAAGCATTATCAATTTCCCTCATCTGGTTGAGCGTTTCGAACTTTTAACCATTATCACATTTGGTGAGGCCGTTGTAGATTTAACACACTTCTTTGACGTGACAAATTTCAGCTTCATTCCAGTTCTTGTGTTTTTCATCGTTTTGGCAATGTTCGGTTCCTATGTGATTCAGATTCACCGATTGATGGAGCATATGAGGGTCGAACGTGCATTACGATTGATGTTTAGCCATTATTTTGTTATCATAAGCATTAATCTTGTCACTGTTGCATTTGAATTAATTCATTCAGGTGAGGTGAATCCTTACTTCGCCAGTGGTCTGATGATTGTTTCACTTATTGTTTTCTATGTTTCAATAATGGCAAATAGGGAATATTATAAGCAAAATATTAAATTAAATAAAAATGATATATTAAAAATGATAATAGTTTTCGTGGTAGGAATAGCTATTATTTTAATATTCATTTCAAATTTATACTCCTTCCTAATTGGAAGTTTAGTTATAACTTTCGGCAATTTCTTAGTATTGCTGAAGAAATATAAAGGGTGTTTAAGTGAGTGAACAAAAATTAGAAGTATTTAATGTTTTAAATTTTTTAAACAGTGGTTACACACTTGATGAAATTTTAAACGAAGGAAATTTTGGAACTTTTGAATCCGGCGAAGATTGTATTAACTATTTGGTTAATGAAGGATACCTTGAAGGAGACAGTCCGGTTTCTAAAATCAGAGAAGAAATAACTGCTGATGTAATTTCCAAAAAACATACTGTGGCTGAGTTAAAAGAAATATTGAAAGAACATGGTTTAAAAGTATCCGGTAAAAAACATGAATTGGTAGAAAGAGTTTTACCGGTGTTATCTCAAAAGGTATCAGACGGTTTGGATGCAATTGAGGAAATCACAACTGGAGAGTTACAGTTAACAGACAAAGCGCAAGAGTTCTTAAAAGAAAATGATTGGATAGATTTATACATGTTTGCTCTTGTCGCATTCAGATTTGAAGATTATGAAACATATGTTGCAGGTTCATCTGAAGGCAAAATCGAAACTGCACTTAATTTCTGTGATGAAATTCTGTCAAGAGCATTGGTTGCCAACCAATTCCTTGTATTCATCGATGCATTATCTGCAAAAGCGCATGTCTATGCATATGACGGAGACTATGACTCCTTCCTGGACTATGACTTGCAACGCTACATCTTAGGATTGAATCCTATTGTTATGGATCCTCAAACCTATGCAACTTATGATGTTATCAATGAAGCCAATATCATCAACTTAAGAAATGTATTGGAAAAATTGGAAATGGGCAGCTTAAAGAAAAGATTTGATAAAATCTGGGCTAAATCCCATATTAAACATACTACTGTACCTAAAAAGGCAGCTTTTAAAGTATTGCAAAAAGCTATTGCCGGTGCAGATATCGAAGAGCTCAACTTCGATTTAAAAGAAAAGTACTTCAATAAAAAATTCGGAATTTAAATTATGAAGCGTAAAGTTGCAGGAATTGCCTTTATAATTGGAAGTTTATACTATATTCTAGCTGAAGCTATTTCCGCAACTTATTTCAATGCTTCTCTTTTTAATACTTATATTTTCCATACTATTTCTGAGCTGGGTATTCCGAATGCAAATTCACCGTTGTTCTGGTTAATGAACTCTGCTTTTATCTTAATCGGTTTGACATTGATATTCGGCGATTTTTACAAATTAAAAGATTATATAATTAAAAATAAAGCTATTTTCTACATATTGACATTAGTAACTGGGCTGGGTGTCATTATTGTGGGTCTGATTCATGGTGGAAATCCGCTGACATCAGGTTATCACACTTTGGGTGCAGTGATGGCAATACTTGGAGGAAATGTTTTGCTTATTCTGATTTCAAGATCAATGGCTGATTTCAAGGGCTTTCAAAAATTGACATTGGCCCTTGGGGTAGTGGGTTTTATAGTTTTCTGGATAATGTTCTTCAATATAAAAAGTGTTTACATGCCTGTTTTTGAAAGGCTTTCTGTTTACACTCTGATAATATGGAGTTTTTCAGCAGGACTTTATCTTTACGGAAATGCAAATAACGATTAATTATTCGGATAGTTTTTATCAATTAACTCTATTTTATTAATGATTATTTTTATTAAATTGATTTTATTTTAATAAAGTAACTTTTATGTTACTGCCATCTACATTAAATTACAAAGATTTATATAGTTCGTACTTTAACTAATTAATTAAGGTGATACTATGGCAAATTTAGATAAAGCTATTGAAGAAGAAATTTTAGCGATTGTCGAAAAATACCAGAAAGAAAACACTAAACTTTTGAATTACCTTATCACTGATGATGAGATTACTTTTTTCTCACCGATTGCAAACGGTAATTCAATAACTGCAGAAGACTTACAAAAAGTTGCAGATATTTTAAAAGGAACATTTGAAGGACTGGAAATTGTTAACCAAGAGTACAGGTTCAAATTCAAATGCGGATTATAGGGGTTTTACAACTCCTATTCTTCTTTTTTTAGATATTCCTGTGTGAGCTTACACTCGCTCATGCATTTTGTACATCCAAGACCTGCCTTATACTGGTCGATAATGTATTCGCTGCAGGTTTCGATATCTATGATGTCGCTCCTGGTTAAGCGGTCATTCCATTTTTGAGGATTTATCGCATCAACAGGACAGGCATCCTGGCAGTTTGTACAGTCATCACACTCTGAATCTGTTATTGGAGTTCCGAAATCAAGGGGCATGTCAGTTAAGATGCCTCCCAAAGCTACAGCTGATCCGTATTCCGGTGTAACGAATAGTGCGGAGCGTCCAATCCAGCCGAGACCTGATTTGGTCGCCATTGTTTTGTAGGGTAAAATGCTTAACAGCTTTTTCATGTCACATTCGTTCCGGGTCATTGTTAGTCCGAACGCATCATATCCTAAAATTTTTATATATTCTTCCCCTTTAAGGGAGATTTCAGTTAACTTGTCAATCTGTTTGTGAAAAGACGCCCAATACTCCTCATAGCTTTCATCTTTAACCAGCTGTATGGTCTCTTTTGGAATTTTCAAAACGATACTTATGGCATTAGGCAAATCAACAAATTCACTGGCCAAACCGTTAACATCAGCGAAGCCGACTTTGCTTGCACCCAAACTTTTAAGGTAATCTTTAATGTTATTCATCTCAGACATAATAATGAGTTGATTTTTTGAACATTTAAACTTAATAGATTATAAACATTTAACTTAAAGGTTATAAATGATGAAACAAAATATTTAATGTAGTGATAAAATGACAGATATTGATGTTTTAGTTGAAGCATTACCATTTATTAAGGAATTTCACTGTAAGAAAATTCTAATTAAATATGGTGGACATGCAATGATTGATGATGAAGCAAAATCATCTACCGCTCGTGATATAGTATTGTTAAGATATGTTGGAATGGAACCTATTATCGTTCACGGCGGAGGTCCCGAAATTTCAAGATCCATGGAAAAGCTCGGTAAAGAGGCTAAATTTATCAAAGGTTTAAGGGTAACTGATAAGGAAACCATGGAGATTATTGAAATGGTTCTTGCAGGTAAAATCTCAACCGGGATTGTTTCAGAAATTATCAAGCATGATGGTGATGCAATAAGTTTATCAGGTAAAGATTCAAGTTTAATTTATGCTCATAAAAAGCCAGCCAGTAAAATTGATGAAGAAATTGTCGATTTGGGACTTGTTGGTGAAGTTGAAAAAATCAACACTGAAATGTTGGAAATGTTCTTGGACTATGATGTAACTCCAGTAATTTCCCCTATTGGTATTGATAAAGATGGAAACAGTTTAAATTTAAACGCTGATACTGCAGCAGGCGAAATTGCAAGCGCATTGGATGCAGAAAAATTAATTATTCTAACTGATGTTCCAGGTGTTTTAAGAGATCCTTCAGATCCGTCAACTTTAATTCAAAAAATCAGGATTTCAGAAGTTCCAGGTTTAATAGAAGAGGGAATTATCACCGGAGGTATGATTCCTAAAATAGAAACCTGTGTAAAAGCAATTAAAAATGGTGTAAAATCATGCCATATCATTGACGGAAGAGTAGAACATGCCCTACTTTATGAAATCTTCACCACCAATGGCATTGGAACCATGATTTTTGAATAGTTCAATAAAAAGTCAATAGATGCCGGCGGAACATAATAGGATGCATAGCATCCTCTATCTTTTTTTTAAATATTTTTTTAATAATTGCAGTTGAACTTTTTCATTCTTTAAACATTTGTCTTAATTCTCTTCTAAGCAGTTTCCAACCGTTTACTCTTGGAAGCTCGTCAAGCGCAAATATCTTTTTAGGAACTTTGTATCTGGATAAGTTTTCACGGGCATAATCTATTAGTCCTTCATCATCAGCTTCATTTTCCCAGACAACAGCTGCAACAGGAATTTCGCCTCTGTGACAGTCATTGATACTGAATATGGCAATTTCCTTGACTGCAGGATATTTTATTAAAACCTCTTCCACTTCTGTTGGATAGATTTTCCATCCGCTCATTACGATCATGTCTTTTTTACGGTCTGTGATGAATAAACGGTTGTCTTCATCAAGATATCCCACGTCACCGGTTAAAAACCATCCGTCATCCAAAAATGCTGATTTGGTTTTCTCTTCGTTGCCCCAATATCCTTTTGCAACAGCAGGGCCTCTGAGTGCAATTTCTCCTTGCTGGTATTGTGGCAAAATAATGGATGAGTCCTCTTCATCTACAATTTTGACTTCAGAAAAACAGACAGGATGGCCAACACTTTCAAATCTGTCAGCTTCCCAGTAATCTTCCGGCCTAATTACAGTACCGGTTCCTATAACGATGGTTTCTGATAATCCGTATGCATTGATAATCGGGATTTGGTAGGTCTGATGGAAATCCTTCCAGATTTTTTTATGGAGCGGTCCTCCGCCTGAAACGATTTCACGGACTGTTTTCAGGTGTTTTCTTGCATCCATTGTAGTCAATGAGTGTATTACAGGCGGCATTCCGGTCAGAACGGTTACCTTTTCTTCTTCACATAATCTTAAGTAGTCATCTATGTTGAATTGTTCTATTAAAATGTAGTATGCAGCTGCTCTTAGGGCGGATATGGACCATGAAAGCCCAACGTGTGCCATTGGATAGATTCCCAAATAGACATCGTCCTGTTTTAATGTCAGCACATCACATTCATTGTGAATTGCTGTAAAGTAGTTTCCATGGGTGAGCATTGCACCTTTAGGTTTTCCTGTGGTTCCTGATGTGTATTGCAATTGACATAAATCGTCCCAGTCGGTATTTTCTGCAGGCAATACTTCACAGTCTTTAAATCCGTTGATGTTTGTAGGAACGTATGTTTTGATGTCAATGATGTCCTTTGACTTTTCATCGGTGACCATCAGTTCTGCCTGTGAGTCGCTTACAATGTATTCAAGTTCGCTTGCGGTCATGACGTTGTTTGTCGGAATAGCTATTGCGCCTATTCTCCAGATTGCAAAAAGTGAAAACAGGTATTCTTCGGAGTTTTTTAAATAAATTAATACTCTATCTCCTTTGTTTATCCCTAAATTCTTCAGTTCACGTCCGATTTCAGACACTATTGATAAGATTTCTCCGGAATTGTATTTGTTGCCTGTTGTTGGATTGTATAATACGTCCTTATCCAGACGTTTTGAATTTGCATCTAAAAAAGTGGTAATGTTTAACATCTAAATTAACTCCTTGACAATAGCTTTTGTAATGTCGATGGTGCTTGCATCTCCTCCAAGGTCCGGTGTTCTTATTTTGCACTCTGCAATCACCTTTTCAACTGCATTTTTAATATCGTTTGCAGTTTCCCACTCTCCCAAATAATCGAGCATCATTGAAGCGGAAAGTATCATGGAGCATGGATTTGCAATGTGTTTGCCGGCAATGTCTGGAGCTGATCCGTGAACAGGTTCGAACAGTCCGTTATGATCTCCGATATTTCCTGATGGCGCAAGTCCCAGTCCTCCAACAAGGCCAGCACTTTCATCGGATAATATGTCTCCAAACAGGTTGCTTGAAACGATAACGTCAAAGTTCTGAGGCTGTGTTACAAGATACATTGCCATTGCGTCAACGTAGTAATCTTCAGTTTTTATGTGGGGATATTGCTTAGCGATATTGTAAAAGCTTTCCTTAAAAACACCGTCTGTCTTTTTCAATACATTGCTCTTGTGGACACATGTAACCTTGCTTTGGCCTCTTTTTTCACAGAGGTTGAATGCGACTTTTGATATTCTCTCAGATGCTTTTCTTGTGATAACCCTTTCAGCTATCATTTTTTCCTCGTCGCCGTATTCTATTTGTGAATACAATCCTTCTGTGTTTTCACGGACAATCACAAAGTTGATATCGTCGCGCAAACAGTTTACTCCTCTGTATGATTTTATTGGCCTGATGTTGGCATACACGTTCAATGCTTTTCTCAGATTTATGATTGGGCTCGGTTGTCCTGGAGTGGATGTGGATGCACCGAATAGTACTGCATCACTTTTTTCAGCTATTTTTATTGTTTCTTCAGGTAATGTTACTCCATTTTTATTAAAACAGTCAAAACCGGCTTCACCATATTCAAAACTAAATTCCAAATCTAATTTGTCAAGCAAGTATTCGCAAGCGTTCATTACTTCTTGACCTATTCCGTCTCCAGCTATAATTGCAATATTATACATTATTTTACCTTGAATACAATTTTTCGTATATTAATAATATTTGTCTTATTGTATATAATTTTAAAAATTGTTCGTATACTATCGAAATATATTTATATCTCAATTACTATAATAATAAGTAACTACATAAATAAGGTTAGTTTTTCCTTATTGAATTTGTGAGGGATTGAAATGGAAAGAAGTATTGATGAATTAATTGAATTATTAAATGATAAAGATGACTTTGTTGTAGAAGATGCAGTTGGAGAATTAGAATTAAGAGCTGATGAAGCACTTGACCCATTAATTGATGCATTATCCAACAGAAAAAAACAAATCAGATTAAATGCAGCAACCTTACTTGGTGCAATTAATGATCCAAAAGCTATTCCTGCATTAATTGAAACTTTAAAAGACAACAATAAATTAGTAAGAAGGGAAGCTTCCACTTCTTTATCCCGTATGGGTGAACCTGCTGTTGCACCTTTAATTGATACTTTAAATGATGAAGACTGGAGAGTTAGAGGAGCTGCTGCTTGGGCACTTGGTAACTTAGGTGATGAAAGCGCTATCCCTGCACTTGAAAAATTGCTCGATGATGAAAGCGGTTATGTAAAATCCGGTGCTGAAAGCGCAATTAAATCAATTAAGAAATAATTCTATTTCTTATTTTCTTTTTTTTATTACAATTATCTTAAATCAAAATATTTTTTTGATATGTCTCTTAACATGATTTTTAAGTTTTCTTTTTCTTCATGACTATATTCCTTAAAAATTTCATCTTCTATTTCATTGATTGTTCTGTTAAATTCCTGAGTGACTTTTCTTCCCTGGTCTGTAATGTTTACAATGTTTTTACTTCTATTTTCAGGATTCGGATTTATTTCAACAAAACCCTTTTCTTCAAGCCTCTTCAATGCCTTTGTCACGCTTCCTCCACGGATATTGAGAAGCTGTGAAATATATGACTGGGGCAGGGACTCTTCTGTGTTAATGACAACAAGGAAATTTGCCTGATTTATTGTCAAATCCAACTCTTTTAATTTCCTGTTTAAGCTAACTAGACAAATGTCATTCAGTTTCATTATTAAAAATTCAAAGGGTGTTTCAGTTAAATCTTCATTACTTAAATCAGAGATATTTCTAAATTTCATTATTTACTAATGTTTCCTAGGAAACATTTAAATGTTTCTAAATTAAATTACTTGTTATGAATGTTTATATAAAAAAAGTCAACAGGTATGTTATATATTTAATTTCATTATTCATTATATCTTTGGGAGCATCCCTGTCAATCAAAGCTAATTTGGGAACATCTCCTTTAATTTGCATCCCTTATGTTTCCAGTTTGATTTCAAATTTGAGCGTTGGAACAACAAGCTTTATCTTTAACATTCTGCTTATTGCAATAGAGATTATCCTTCTAAGAAAAGGATTTGAAAAAAGGCAATATCTGCAAATCGTAATCGGAACCATATTTTCAGTATTCATAGACTTTACCTTAATGCTTGTGAATTTCATTAATCCGACTGATTACATCTCACAGATGATATTTCTCTTAATTAGTTGTGTGGTCATGGCATTCGGCGTGCTGCTTGAAATCAAAACCGAAGTCGTTTTTCTTCCGGGAGATGGATTTATAGTGGCTATTTCAAAAGTGTTAAAACGAGAATTCGGAAAGGTCAAGCCTTATTGTGATGTTTCTTTTGTAATTACTGCTGCAATATTGTCATTTGTATTTTTGGGATATCTTGCGGGGGTTCGTGAAGGAACTGTGATATCTGCAATCATCATAGGTCCGATTGTCAGAATCTTTAAAAAATATTTGGGAGATTATGTTGATTTAATCATTGAAAAATAAGCTGTTTTTATAATCATCAAAAATCTCTTTTTTCACATTATCATTTAGTTTGCTGCATTCCAGTTCATTTAATGAATAAATGCTTAATTCATATAAAATCTTATTTGTTTTTAAACCCTTTTCAAGAAGCACGTAAGATGTTTTGTTTCTGGTTTTTTCATCAACTGTTTCTTTTTTGATCAGCTCTGCATCTTCCATATATTTCAGGGTCTGTGATAATACATGATTGCTTAATGTAGGGTTTGATTCCTGAAATTCGGTAAAATGCTTTTTACCTCTAAACATGTCCATTAAAATGCATAAAACCCATTTTCTGCTAAAAAAATCTAGTGAATCACTTACCGGACATATGTCTTCTAAATTCATAATATTATTTTGTTTCAGTAAATATAAATGTATTAAGTAATTTTAAAATTACAGATTATTTTTAAAGATTTACTTAAAAACAAATATCCATGAGATCTGAAATTAGTGAATATGAAGCTGTTGAAAAGGCAGCGGAAAAATTTGTAAGAAGTGTAGCAGAAGGAAACAGCAAATACGCAAGGGAACTTTTCGTAGATGAAGCAGTATTGTTCGGATATCTTGACGGTGATTTGGAACACGGTTCAATCGAACAGTTCTACGACAATGTGGACAGCGTTGCAGCTGGCGATGAATTCAAAGGAAGGATTGATGTATTACTTTTAGAAGAAACATTAGCTGTTGTCAGGGTTTTAGAAGAATCCTGGGGTGGAAGAATAGATTTCACTGACGTTTTGCTCATGCTAAAAATGGATGGCGAGTGGAAAGCTGTTGCAAAAGCTTACAATCAGAATTCTGAAACCATTCAAAAATAGATGAAGGGGTTAATTCTCTTCAATTTAAATTTTTAATCGCCGATTAAAAATCATTTTTTCTAGTTTTCTTATTTTCTTTAAGTTGTTTTTGATGTATCTGCTTTTAGTTATATTACCTGCAGGTAAGTACTACTTATTTAAAACAGTTTTAAAAAACTTAAATATATATAACATATTAAGTGTTTATTATGGACAGTGAAATAAATCCAACTATGGAAGATTTGAATGTTTTGTTGAAGAAAAAATGGACATTTTGTATTTTAACAGACCTGCATTTGGGAAGTAAGCATTTCCAGGATTTCAATAGGAATCTGCCCAATATTTCGACAAAAGTTCTTCATCAAACATTAACTGAACTGGAGCAATTCGGTTTAATTGAAAAACATTTGATTGATAATAAACCTAAATCTACCGAATATTCATTAACTGATAAAGGTAAATTGTCAAAAAATCTTATTAAGGAATATTACGGGTACATTGCAAGTATATCTTCCGATTCTGATGAGGAAGGTGAAATACTTAAAAGAATACTTGAATTATAGGTGTTAGCTATGCATTATACTGGAACAGTTTATAGAAACCCATACGAGCCTCCATCTCCACTTCTTGAAATCACACAGGGATGCAGTCACAATAAATGTAAATTTTGTAACATGTACTCAGGAGTCAAATTCCAGCCGTCTCCAATGGAATGGATTGAAGAGGACATTAAGGAAATCGCATCATTTTATCCGAACACTCACCGCCTGCAATTATTAAGTGCAGACCCTTTTGTTTTAAGTTTTGAGAGATTAAATGAAATCTGTGATCTGGTTCATAAATACTTGCCAAAAATTGAGATAATGACTATGGCGGCACGTGTGGACAACATTGCTGATAAAAGTGTTGAGGAATTAAAAACTCTCAGAAAGAAAGGTATTGTTGAGCTGAATTTGGGTGCTGAAAGTGGTGATGATGAAACACTTAAAAGTGTCAATAAAGGCTACACTGGTCAGGATATTTTAGACCAATGCGCAAAACTGGATGAGGCCGGAATTGAATACTGGTTAACTTTTTTAAACGGTGTCGGCGGAGTTGAACATACAAGAAATCATGCTATTAACTCTGCAAAGATATTCAGCGAGGCCAACCCTACTGTTGTCGGAACCGGAGGATTGGTGTTGTTTGAGGGCACCGGGCTGTTGGCTTTATATAAGCGAGGCAAATTTCATCCGTTATCTGAAAAAGGCATGATGGAAGAGTTAAAGTTATTCCTTGAAAATCTGGACCATGACGGCAGATTCATCACACACCATACTTTTTCAATGGATTTGAATAATGGCAGCTTCAATGAAAATAAGGAATGGATATTGGAAGATTTGCAGTACGGAATTGATAATTTTGATATGAGCAGATTGGCTCAAATTAGGAATAACAAGAGGAGTTTATCTTTATAATGCAAGAATACCATGACCTCTTTAGGTTGTGGATGAATTGCACTGTTGTGTGTACTATTTTTTTTTAATAACTTTTATCATTTTTATTTCTTTATTTTGTGTTTTTATGGATGTTATTTTTTTTTCAGTATACATTTTTTTTATGTTGA
Source organism: Methanobrevibacter sp. (assembly GCF_045539575.1). Classification (GTDB taxonomy): domain Archaea; phylum Methanobacteriota; class Methanobacteria; order Methanobacteriales; family Methanobacteriaceae; genus Methanocatella. Next base: position 6,999 of record NZ_JAZQFM010000002.1, on the reverse strand, counting down.
TTGTAATATTGTTTTGAGTGTGTAAAATTGTTCTGAGTACGTTATTTGATTACTTTCCAAATGCTCTTGCTCTTTTTTTATATAGAATTAATTTATAAAGGATATGTTGTGCAATATTAATTGTGGGTTTAAAAAAAAAGTCAAAAAGATAAAAAAATTTTCTTTTAGTTTCTTTTTTTTTAGATTATGAATATTCAATAATGTAAACTGTGAATAGGATGTGGATTTATGGGTGATTTTATTCGAGGATTGGTTGTTAAACTTCATGTAACTCCCGAACAAGAAGTAGAATTTAAAAAGAACTATGGTTGTACTCGTAAAACTTATAATGAACTTTTAAGCAAATATAAAGCCGAACATGGTGAGGATTCTATTGAAATTCCAACTCAAAAAGAATTAAATCAATTCTTAAAAGAAACTAAAAAAGAATTACCATATCTGAAGGATACAGAGTCCACCAGTCTTCAGCAGGCACGTGATGATTTGCATAAATCTTTTAAAAATTGTCATAAAAGCAAAAGGCATAATCCTCCAGTTTATCATTCTAAAAAGAAAACACGACCTAGCTTCAGACAAACCGTCAGAAAAGATAAAAGACCAGTAGAAAAAAACACACTAACATTAAGAAAACATGGAAAAGTAACATTCAGCACAAGCATAGAATATCTGGATTTACTAAACCACCAGGACACTAAATTCAACAGCATAACAGTATACTTTGATGGATTGAATCACTATGCATCATTCAACATTGAAACTAATCTGCCAGAACATCTAGAATTAACTGAAAAATACATTGGGTGTGATATTAATTCCAATAAAAATGGATGGTTAGTCACAAGCGAAATGCAGAAGGAATTTTTTGATGTTGATCATGAAAACCAAATGATCAAACACATCAACAAATTAATGTCACAATGCAGAAAAGGAAGCAGGCGATGGAAAAAACTACAAAAAAGACTACTAAAATGGTACAATAAAAGAACAAACCGATTAAAAGACTACATTGAAAAATTAACCTTTCAACTAGTTCAAGAATACGACACCATAGTCTTTGAAAAAAACTATGCAAATATCAAAATTTTAATCGGGGGAGAGCAGAACATGATATTTCCACTATCAAGATTTATACAAAGACTAAAAGACAAATTCCTACTCTACAAACCTGAAGCAGATGGTGTACAATTCGTAAAAGGCCATAACACAAGCAGGACATGTCACCACTGCGGACACATTAAAAAAGAGTTAAAAGTCAAAACACGCAAATGGAAATGCACAAACTGCGGAAAAACACATGATAGAGACATAAACGCCGCAATTAATATACTAAACCGCTGGTTCAACGGGGATAGCCTGAAAAAACATTAAAATTAACCAATCAAATGAAAAAAAAATTCAGGAATCCCCACCCTCTTTAAGGGTGGGGTGGTTCAAAATGGATATCGTGGCACTGATGGGATCACCTAGAAAACATGCAAACACTGACATGTTGCTTGACGAGATGATTAAAGGGGCTGAGGAAAACGGCCATAAGGTAACTAAATATTATGTTGGGGACCTGGACGTGCATCCTTGCCGTGGATGCGGCGTGTGCACCATGGGAAAGGACTGTGTATTTAAGGATGACGGGTTTGAAGTAACACACAAGATAGCTGAAGCCGAAGGGCTGATTGTTTCAACACCGATATACTTTGGTCAAATGACCGGTGATTTGAAAGTATTGCTTGACAGGCTTTTCGGAATAACACACAATCCCTTAATTCCGTTGTCAGGTAAAGTGGCGTTAATATTCACCCATTTGGGTCCCGAAGGATATTATAACCAGTATATTGAACTGACCAAAATCCAACCTTTCCAGATGAACATGCATTATGAAATTGTTGATGTTCTGGTTGCCGGAAGCCTGGGGGATGTTAGAAATCAGCCTAATAAGTTTGTTGAAGCTTATGAGATAGGCAAAAAATTTTAATGATTGTTGGCATATGCAACATTTATATGCTTGACCTGTAATAATTGTATAATAGGTGATTTAAGTGAGAATAGTTGTATTGAAAGGAAGTCCAAACAGGGAAGGATCAACCAATTTACTTGTTAAAAATTTTATCAACGGCGCAAAAGAGGCAGGTCATACAATAGATGAAATAGATGCAGCCCATGCTGACATTTCACCATGCATTGGATGCATTCATTGCGGTTATGAAGGGGAATGTGTTTTGCATGATGATATGGATGAGTTTAGACAAACAATTCTTAAAGCGGATATGCTGGTTTTTGCAACTCCTCTGTATTATTACGGTATGAGCGCACAGCTTAAGATATTGATTGACAGGTTCTGTTCAAGAAACTTTTCAATTCAGCAAAAGCACTTCAAGTCAGCACTTTTGACTGTTGCATACAATTCTGATGACTGGACCTTTGACGCTTTGGAGTCACACTATGATACACTAATCAGATATCTTAACCTGGAAGATAAAGGAAGAATTTTAGGTTATGGCTGTGGAACTCCATCAATGACAAAATTTTCTGATTATCCTAAAAAGGCATATGAATTAGGTAAAAGTTTGTAAAAATATTAAATAATTGGACTTATAAAATATTATTAATAAGAAATTTATCAGAGGCAATTCAATGTTTAAGAAAATTTTCTTTGTACTATTTATAGGTTTAATTTCCATTGGTGTGGTTGCCGCTGTCGATGTAGGCAATTTTAATGTTCCTGAAGGATTTGATGATTTGGGTAGTGGTGTTTTCATATTTCAGTCATCGAAGGGACATGACCAATATTTGACAATAGTTCCTTTTAATAATCATTATAAAGCAGATTATTTGATTAATGATTCTTCAGATGGTTATTTCATATTCCTTTATAAAAATAACACATTTAATTATGTAGAAAAAAGTGTAAATGAACAGGGTTCTTTTGAAATAATAGAAGTTGATGGGAAAAAATATATTATTGATTTTTCGGATGACAAAATTAAGGGCAATAATGATTTCTCAGACACTCATAAATGGTTGGTCAAGTTCAACAAATTGAATAATGTCACTGCAGTAAATACTACTGCATTATAACTTTTTTTTTAATTTAGCACGATTGTCTTATCAATCATTTCTATCAAAATTTTATTAATTGGATTTTTAAATGATAATGGATGTTCCTTAGGATATTCGGTACTTAATGGAAGTATCATAAAGCTGGACATGCATCTGTCGGTTGATCTTAGCGCAAAGTAAGCTTTGTACTCGCCATCAATTATGTTGGTTATTATCCCCATGTCCTCTGTTGGCTGATGGCCTGCAATTCCTTCTTCTGCATATACCTTGAATTTTTTAATGCTGTCCGCAGAAATTAATCCGTATTCCACCATATATTCGTATTCATCGTCATCAAGGTCATAATCGTCGTATTCTATAATTTCATCACAGTTTTCATCAGGCAGAATGAGATTTGAATTGCAATAGGCAAGTGAAATATAAATTCCATCATGGTCCAACGCTTTTGAGATTATGTCGAAATAAAGATTGTCCAGTGGCTGTGATTTGTATCTGTCTCCTAAAATCTCTGGAACGGTATGGGTATATCCTCCTTCTTCAATGACAGTGCAGTAAAAGTGGTCTTCACCCAGATAACCTGCTGTTGTTGCTTTTTCAATAGTTTGTTTAATGTCAATGTCTGCATTTTCCAGCTTTTCAGCTATTTTTAAAGCATCTTCATCGCTTATCATGTTATCACATTTCTTTTTGTTTTGAGGATTTAAAACTTATTAATCCAATGCATTTGTTTTTAAGTATTCTTCTATTTCATTCAGGTCATTGGCTATTTGGTAAAGTTCTTCCTGTTTGTAAAGGAAACCCTTTTCACTCATTTCGTCAATCATTTCAAGCATTTTATTGTAAAATCCGTCAATGTTGAAGACGATTATTTTCTTATCGTGTTGTTTTAATTTTTTAAGGGTTATTATTTCGAAAAATTCATCCAGTGTTCCGATTCCTCCCGGAGAAATTATAAACGCATCGGAATTTTCAACAAACTTGTTTTTTCTCTCATCCATTGTATCGACATAAATGAATTCGCTGCACTCTTCACATAGAGGTTCGAAGTCTCCAATCCATTCTGGAGCTATTCCAATTGATTTTCCATCATTGTTATGAACTCCTTTTGCGCATGCTCCCATCATTCCGGTATCTCCGCCGCCAAAAACAAGTGTGTGTCCGTATTTGGCCATAATGCGGCCTAATTCATAAGCGTCATCAGTGTATTTTTTATCTATTTTTCTGCTTCCTGATCCATAAAGGCATATTCTCATCATATCACTCTAAATATCTGGGTTTTGCTCTGCAAGGCATAAATGGCAAATCGCATCATCATTATCCTTTTGATTATCTTTAACGGGACATAAATATGTTCCATTTCGCTCTTCCACTTTCAGACTTCCTGGAAACTCACTGCCTACGGGATGAATAGGTTCTTCTAATATGAATGTTGTATAAAGTGACGTAATCACGTAGATTAATGGAAATTTGTCCTCTTCGGATTGGGATATTCTTTCCTTTTCAAAAGTTCGTTTAAGCATTGGAAATGACTCGTTGAGAGCGGTTTTATCAATATCTGTCTGTTTATCATAGCTGTCATTTCCCAAAACTTCCTTCATGCGTAAAATAAAATACTTTATATAGATTTCCAGGTATTTCTCACGGTATTGGGCCTGGACATACTCCCCATCCTTTCTTATGTACGCAGAAGCAAGCATCAAATCCTGTACGGATATGGTTGCGGCATACCTTTTGAGAATCTCCATTAATTCTTTTTTGGTAATTTTATCCTGTGAAGATAATTGTTTGAGTTCATCCAGAATGTCTTTTGGTTTCATGATTTTATTTTTAAATTTAAAAGATAAATAGTTTTAATATTCATGAAAATCTAATCAATTAATGGGGAGTAATTATGGTTGATGAATTTATTGAAATTTCAAAAGAAGACATTGAAAATGTTGAAAACGCATTGAAAGTCAATGCTGATTACAAATTAAACAATACTAAATTTAACACTAACACCTTTGAGAAAGGCCAGGGCATCGTTATAACTCAATATGTTGCCAATGTGGAAAACGAACTTGTTTTCAATACCAAAATGGAAAACGGCAAATATTACATTTCAAGATCTTTTGAGCTATTCATCGAGAATATTATTGGGGGAAATGTTTCAAGAGATGTCTTCCAGTCAGTTTATCAATATTTCCATGAAGTCATTGCCGATGAGGAAAACGATTTTGCAGATGAGAAGGAAGAGCTAATTAATTTTTTAGTCTTGACTGAAGAATATGATGAGGAACAGCTTAACACTGATTTGGATCCAGTAAATATACGTCAGAGTTATAAAGAAGACCATGACAGAATATATGGTGATGAATCTTTAAACAGAGTTCAAAAGAGTTTGGCATTAAAAGAGTTATTACACATGTCAATTTGTCAGGTTGTCAATGATATTGATTTATTCTTTACAAGGCCCTACGATTTAACTCCTGAAGAAAATGCAGAGAAAAACAGGCAAGAAGCAAAAGCTCTGCAAAATGAAATGCAGTTAACCTAAATATTTAAGTAATATCAAAATATAAAATATTATTAATTGACTTATATATAACTGATTATATGATTACCATTACTAAAAACGAACAGGTTGTTTTGGACCAGATTAAAATATTTAACGTTGAATATCCTGAAGGCGTTCCCGTAGGGGTCTTAAGGAAAGAATTGGGATTTCACGAATATGACCTGGTGGAAATTTTGGAAGAGTTGTCAGCTAAGGATTTAGTTATTTTTAATGACAATAAGGCCAGTCTGTCCGAACATGAAAAGGAAATCAACACTGTTAATTCCAAAAAGGATTTGGAAGAATTAGAATTAAACATGAAAGAAAAGGAATCATATAAGTTGATTCGGGAATTGGTTGACGACAAAAATCTCATATCCAAATACACTTTGGAAGGTCATTTATTGTATGGGGACTTGAAACTAACTAATTTTAGAATGTATCATATCATTTTGTCCCTTCAGAATAAAGGGCTTTTAAAATCCATTAATAAAGACGATGGAGAATATTATCTCCTCGTTGAATAATATTTCTTTTTAAATTTTTATTACATTAGTAATATTTTTTTTCAATTTAATCATAATATTTATATATATTTAAAGCATATAATTATGATTAGTAATTAAAGATTTTGATGTGTTTTTGTATGATGAGAATAAGTATGTCATTACCAAAAAAATTATTAGCCGATTTTGATGAAGTATTGAAAGAGAGAGGATACCAATCACGTTCAAAAGGTATTCGTGATGCTCTTCAAGATTATATTGTAAGATATCAATGGATGAATTCCATGGAAGGTCAAAGAATTGGTATTGTAACAATTATCTACGATCATCATTATACCGGCGTTATGGAAAACTTAGCAGAAATTCAGCACAGTTTCAGAAATGAAATCAACACAAGCATGCACATTCACATGACTGACAAATATTGTATGGAGATTGTAGTTGTAAATGGGGATATTGCAGAAATTCGTGACTTGACCGAAAGAATAATGAGACTTAAAGGTGTTGAACACGTAAAACTTACAAGTACCGCTAACGGTGAGGAATTTAATGAACCTGGTCACTCCCATGACCATGCACACCACCATCATTAAATTCTTTTAATTATTTTTTTTTCATGAAATTTAAAACCACCCCATATCATTTTGATTTAATAAGAGATAATGAACGGTTATCCGCTTTTTTTCAGGCTATCAGTGAATATGATGGCAATGGCGAGTTAGCCTATGATTTGGGATGTGGCAGTGGAATTTTGTCCTATTTTTTAAGTTCCAAATTTAAAGAAATCATTTCCATTGAAATAGATTCAAGCGCTTCAAGATGTGCAAAGGAAAATTTAGCCAGTTTCGATAACATTGAGGTTATCAACACTAATGTTTTGGAGCATGAATTCGATAAAAAAGC
>NZ_JAZQFM010000001.1:0-7523 GCF_045539575.1 Methanobrevibacter sp. | reverse complement strand
GGTACTTTAACTAACACTGTTAATGTAACTTCAAATGAAACAGATAATAAGACTGGTAATAACACTACTACTGTTTACAAACCTAATATGACTGTTCAGAAAGTTACTTTGGATAATGTCGTATTTGTTAATGATACAGTTAGATTCATGATTGTTGTTACTAACACTGGTGACTGTGACTTGCATAATGTTACTGTTACAGAGATCTTTAAACCAGCTGAATTGAAATATGATACTTATGTTGATTCTACTGGTAAATGGAGTCAGACCGGTGACTTTGTATTTGTTTATGATGGTGCATTGGCTAAAGGTAACAGTACCAATTTCACTGTTGTATTTACTGCATTGACTAACGGTACTTTAACTAACACTGTTAATGTTACTTCCAATGAAACTACTAACAAGACTAATAACAACACTACTACTGTTTACAAACCTAACATGACTGTTGCTAAATTAGCTTTAAACAAAACAGTTTACTTAGGTGAGGAAACATACTTCATGATTGTTGTTACTAACACTGGTGACTGTAATTTAACCAACATTAAAGTCTCTGAAATCTACAATTCTGAAGAAATGGATTCAATTACATTCGTAAGTGGAGACAAATGGAGTCAATCCGGAGATATCTTCACATACGACGGCAGTTTAGCAAAAGGATTAAGCACTAACTTTACAGTTAAATTCACAACCAAGAAAATTGGTAACATTACAAACACTGTAAACGCTACATCCAATGAAACAGACAATAAAACCGCCAACAACAACACAACTGTTATTGAAGAACTTTGTGATGTACAGGTTACAAAAGAAGTTAACGCTTCCAGCGTATTTGTAGATGAAAATGTTGAGTGGACTATTACTGTTGTAAACAATGGTCCTAACACTGCTAAGAATGTAATTGTAAACGATACTTTACCTGATGGTGTTGAAATTATAGGTGAACTTCCAAACAACGGTAAACAGGAAGGTAAAACTATTATTTGGGAATTAGGTGACATGAACGTAAATGAACCTGTAACCCTTAAATTTACCACAAAAGTGACCGTTGAAGGAAACGTTACAAATGTCGTAGTCGTAAACAGCACTACTCCTGATACTAACGAATCCAATAACAAAGCAAACAATACTACTGTTGCAAATCCGATTTGTGATCTGGAAATTACAAAACTAGTAAACGCAACTGAAGTACGCATCAATGATCTAGTTGAATGGACTATAATTGTATTAAACAAAGGCCCATCATCTGCTAAAGGCGTTGTTGTAAACGATACTTTACCTCAAGGTTTAGAAATTGTTTCAGCAAATCCATCTGTAGGTAGTTTTGATAATACTACTAGGATTTGGGAGATTGGTGAATTGAATAAAGATAAATCTGTTTCCCTTATTTTGGTAACTAAAATCAATACCAATGGTACTTTCACTAATATAGTTGTGGTTAATTCCACTACTCCTGATTCAAATGAATCAAACAACAAAGCAAACAATACCACTTCTGCAAACCCAATTTGTGACTTGGACATTACAAAATTGGTAAACGCATCAAAAGTAAACGTAAGCGATGTTGTTGAATGGACAATCACTGTTGTAAACAAAGGCCCTAACACTGCTGAAAATGTCATCGTCAAAGATACATTGCCTGCAGGCGTTAGATTGATTGGAGTTCCTGAAGGTTGTACTCAAGACGGAAATAGCGTAATATGGGATATTGGTACATTAAAAATTAATGACCCTGTTTCAATTACCTTATTGACTCAGATTATAACTGAAGGAGTAAAAACAAATGTCGTTGTTGTAAACAGTACTACACCTGATTCAAATGAATCAAACAACAAGGCAAACAATACTACTGTTGCAGAACCTGTTTGTGATTTGGACATTATCAAATTGGTAAGCACCAAGAAAGCTTATGTTGGAGAAGAGCTAACATGGACCATTATTGTTACAAACCACGGTCCTAGTGCTGCTAAAGACGTTAAAGTTCAGGAAGATATTCCAAGTTCATTAGAATTTGTGAGATACACTGCTACTAAGGGTACTTATGATAAAAACAGCCAAATTTGGACAATTGGTAAAATGGAAAGTGCTTCAAGTGTTACACTCACTATTGTGACTAAAGTTTTATCCGTTGGAAATATTACCAACCCTGTTGATGTTAAAACTTCAACTCCGGAAAACGATACAACCAACAATAAGGCTAACAACACTACCGAAGCATTTGATGTCTGTGATTTAGAGCTTATCAAATCCTCAGACAAAGAAGTTTACCATGTCGGAGATAAAATGCACTGGATTATTGAAGTGATCAATCACGGACCTTCAACAGCAAAAGATGTTGTTGTAAGTGATGTATTGCCTTCAGGTGTAAAATTCTTATCTTACTCTGCTTCCAAAGGTTCTTATGCACAGTCCGCTGGTAAATGGGATATTGGTGAATTGGCTAAAGGAGAAAAAGTCACACTTGACATTTTATGTAAAGTAATGACTGAAGGCATCATAACTAATAACGCTAATGTAACAACAAGTAGTAATGATACTAATTTAAGTAACAACTACGATAATGCTACAATTAAAGTTATTAAAGATGAAAAACCTCCTGTCCCTGACGGCCCTACTCCAGAACCTCCAGTTGAGTTAACTATGAGAAACACAGGTAACCCAATCGTTTATCTTTTAATTGCAATCATTGCAATATTTGGTAGTTTTTGGTCAAGAAACAGAAAGGAATAATATTGAAATTAAAACACGTAACTAGATTTTATATCTAGTTATCCTTTTTTCTTTTTTAGAATTAGAGCAATTTTTTACGAAGTCATAAACCCGAAAGTCTATTTTTAAATATTTTTATTTTAATCATAATTTTAGTTGTTAATCTACATGTATTTAAACTGATTTTTGAAAAATTAAAATAAAGTTAATTTAATGGAATATATATTTAATTAAATGTAGGTAAAATAAGTTACATTTAATTTCATCAACTGATTTTTAAAGTATTCGCATGGAAATTTTGTATTAGTATACGATTTTGAAACCCAGTTCATCAAGAAGTTTCAAGTCATCATCCAGTTTCAATCCGTCGGTGGTCAGCATGTCACCTAAAATGGCTGCATTGGCACCGGACTGGAATGCCTTTCTGCCGTTGTCACCCAAAAGCAATCTTCCGCCGGCCAGACGAATGTATGAATCGGGATTGATGAATCTGAATATTGCAATTATTCTTGAAACCTCATCGTTTGAAAGAATCTCATTGTTCTCAACAGGTGTTCCATTAATAGGATTCAGGACATTGATCGGTATTGACTTAACGCTTCTCTGCCTCAGTTCAATGGCAAGGTCAATTCTGTCTTCAAATGTTTCGCCCAAACCGAAGATTCCGCCGCTGCACACCATTACATTTTCACAGTCAATCATGTCCAATGTTTTCAGCTTGTCTGAGTAGGAATGAGTTGTGCAGATTTCGGTAAAATAGTCTTCGGAGCTTTCAAGATTGTTGTGAATCCTGTCAACGCCCGCTTTTTTAAGCATTCTAATCTGTTTATCATCAAGGATGCCCAGTGATACGCAAAGATTGATGTCACCATATTCATCAGTTAATTCCTTAATGAGATTGAATAATTCAATAAACTCGTTATCACTTACTGATTTTCCTGATGCGACATATGAAATTCTTTTAAGTCCTGAATCATAAAGCATCAGTGTTTTTCGCTTCAATTCATCTGCATCTATCAATGGATATATGTCAATGTCGGTGTCGTGATGAATTGACTGGGCACAGAATATGCAGTTTTCGCTACACTTTCCGCTTTTTACATTGATGATTGTACATGCATCAAAACTATTTCCGCAAAAATGCTTCCTGATTTCATTTGCTTGTTTTGCGAGTTCATTTAAATCAGCATTTACAAGTTCCAATGCATCTTCTCGAGTGACAATGTAATTATTCAACACCTTATTTTTGAGCTCAACCACGTCTAACATTTTATATAATAGTCCCCCACTTTTTTGATTAAACCTTTCTCAATCAGCCCATCCAAATTTCTGCTGATTTTTTCTTCAAAGTTTTTTGTTTTGAATCTGATCAGTTTATGCTTGATTTCGTCAGCTGTTGCCATGGAGTCGATTGCGTCATAAACGCTTTTTTCAAATGGCGCCAATGTAAAAATGATGTCTGTAAGTGCATCCTCCTCTTCAATTCCCTCGCCGAATATCCAAACGTCATCAGCGGCTTTGACGTTCAGCTCATCTTCCAGCTCACCGATTTTATTTTTAAGCCTGTCAAGGTGCGGATAATTGGCAAGCCCGTATTTATGCTTTGATATCCTTGTCAAAAATTCTCCGTAAACTTCATCCAAATCAATATCTGCACTGTCAAATGAATCAAGCACATAGACACACTCGTCTATTACAAGAACTGCCTTGTATGTATCTGTGTCCTCATCATATTCGATTTCGCCAAATTCGTTCACGTTCCAATGATGGTCCATAAGGAAATTTCTAACAAATTCCGCATCTTTGAGATTGTCATACATTCCAAATATATGTCCTTCGCCTGCAATCTGCTTGGTGATTATGTATGTGTTCATGATTCTTGAGATGTTGAGGCCGTATCTGGAGTTGTTAGGATTCCTTCTGTGCTTTTTAACCAGCTTTTCAACGGTATCCTCATCAGGCTTTTGCCTGTATTTTGCAAGAAGGCATATTTTTTCATCATAGACGCTGAGGATCAGATAATTTCCATCCTTTTCAATGATTTGAGGAATGTCATCCAGGTTCCAGCCGATACTTACCAGAAGATCCCTGATAAGCATTGCATCCTCCAGACTGTTCAACCTTGCAAAAGTGTGTGAGCCTTTGACGATTGAGCATGACTTCTTGTTTTTTCTAATGTATTTTTCACTCATTGTGTTTAATATTGGACTTTGAAATATATGAAACTTAACTAAAGCTGTGTTACATACGGGTTTTGAGTATTTTTCAAAATTATATCAACAGTTTTGTCGGAAAAAATTAATAGGAATAGATTAAAAGATAAACTTATGAAAGACATTTTTGATGAATGCGACTTTGGAGAGTTTAAGCTCAAAAACCGCATAATAAGGACTGGACTTTGGGAATCACAAAACAGGCAGCACGGATATCTGAAACCTGAGGTCTTTTTAAGGTATGAAAGGCTTTCAAAAAACAATGTCGGACTTATAATAACTGAACTGATATCACTCTATCCCCACGATAAGTTCAGCGACTATTCACACAGCATCAATTATCCGCTGTTCATGAAGGACTTCAAGTACCTCACAGACATATGCCACGAGTCAGATGTTCCAGTATTTGCCCAGGTAGCCTTTGCCAACTGCAATGTAAACGGAAAACAGATGATCGGCGTTAACGATTTGACACTGGAGGACATCAGGCAGATTCAATCAGATTACATCATTGCCGCACGCAGCCTGTCGTTTGCAGGATTTGACGGAATACAGCTCAATATCGGAAACAATTATTTTCTCTCAAAAGTGATTGACGCCAAGGAAAACACAAGGTCCGATAAATATGGGGGATCTCTTGCCAATCGCTTAAGGATGATAATCGAATTGATTCAGGCCATTAAGAAAATCACCCCTCTTCATGTAAACTGCAGGTTCAATGTGAATCCTCGCGATGAGGAGGAAAGTCTGGAAATTGCAAGGCTGCTTGAAAAATACGGTGCAGACAGCCTTCAGCTGACAAAACCGTCATCACCACAGTTCTTTTCAAAAGACTGCAAGGAGAAAAACATTCTCTTTGACATCACCGACAGGATTTCAGGGGAGGTTGATGTTCCGGTCATTTTGGGTGGCGGACTCTCAGATATGGGAGGCATCAACGATTTGATCAATAAAAGCGAAATCAGCTTTGTGTCCATGCAAAGGCCGTTCGTATATAATCCCACATTTTTAAGTGAATGGAAAAAGAACGGTGAAGGGGCGTCCCTGTGTTCCAAATGCAACAACTGCTATTGGAAAAAGACAAGCACATGCCATATGACCGCTGAAGAATAGCTGAACCATTAATCCATCACTTTTTTTTTAATCTTTTCACTGGTTCATTTTCATTGTTTCAATCTGTTCGTCACGGTTTTTCAATTTGAATGTAAAGATAAATGCTATGAATGCCACAACGGCCGCTAAAATAAGGCTGATTTTATAGCCGATTATTCCCTGAAACGATGCGATTATACCTCCGATAAGGGCTCCGCCTATAAGCTGGCCCGCACTTGAAAGCATATTTACAATAGCCTGTCCGGCTCCTCTTTCCGTAGGTCTTGCCTCGCTTAAGACAATGTATCTTAGAGGGGCGCCTATGATTGTAACAAGGCCGACTCCAACCAGAAGTCCTGCGATTATGAACAGGATGAAGTTTTCAGGATAGATTGAAATCACAACAAGCCCTATGGCCAGTATTATTGTTCCCGCCATCATGAGTTTGCGTGAACCTGTCGAATCCAAAATTTTCCCCAATACTGGTGCTGCAACGGCATTCGCTCCCAAAATAGGAATCAGCATCAGACTGGCGTACTGTTCATTCAGGCCCATTGAAAGTATAACCAGTGACGGGATGAAAATGGCTGAAGAGTATATTATGCCGTAGCATAATGTTTCAACGCATGCAATTCTAATTTCCCTGTTTTGCAGCATATGTATGGCAACAATGGAATCCTGCGCTTTTTTTTCAACCTTCAAAAATATTGGAATTAGGATGATGAATATAACCAGAAACGGAGCCACATTCATTGACATCAGGCTCTTAATGAAGTTGCTTGAATCGATCTGGTTCAATCCGTATGCCAGAAATACTGAAATCAGGCTTAGGATAATTATTCCCAAATAGTCTATTTTAAGCTTTCTTTGGTTCTGGGCATCCGGGAGAATGCAGTATGCAAAAATTATGATGAATATGCTTATGGGAATGTTGATGGTAAAGCACCAGTGCCATCCGAACGGAATCAGTGCGGCTCCAACCAATGGACCGCCGATTGCTGAAATTCCAAAAACGCTTCCGAGTATTCCAAGTGCCTTTCCCCGCTCTTCAAGTGGAAACTCATCGCCTATGAATGCCCCTCCGACAGGAAATATTCCTCCGCAACCGAATCCCTGAATGATTCTTCCTAAAAATATGGCTTCTATATTAGGTGAAAATGCAATAAGACATGACCCGATTCCGAATAGGAAAACATCCATGATGAAAATCTTTTTTCTTCCGTAAAAGTCTGAAAATTTAGCCATAACCGGTGAGCCTATCATGAAAAATATCACGAAGAGTGTGAATATCCAGCTTGACTCACGGCTTGTAAGGTTAAAGTTCTGCTCGATTGACGGCAGTACAGGGCCTATTATTCCCGTATCAAGGGACCCCATGAATACTCCGATTAAAAATAGTATCAGTATCAGGTTACGTGTTTTTGTATTTAGTGTCTTTTGCTGCATGGTATCACGTTAAATCCTATTTTGGAAAAATTTTGACTGAATAATTAAATGTCATGTTTAATA